>NZ_CP049858.1:1257715-1886572 GCF_011299335.1 Dysgonomonas sp. HDW5B | reverse complement strand
GATCAAAATATTAAAAATATAGAACAATGTAATTTCCACCCTGTGGATAAAGAAAAAATCATAATACAACAAGCAGGTGCATTTTATATTTATAATATAATTACTCAAGATAAATCAAATTCAATAAAAGGAACATACCTATCAACAGATCCTTTTACCGGGAACATTCTATATTATGCCCCCGATTATTCGTCTTCTTTATTAGTAAATATAATAAAACCGGATCTAAGCAGTAACTTAAATAAGATTCATATTCGAGAAAACTATAATGTTGAGTTATTTAACAATGTACTTATAGGCAGCAACAATGACCACATGACCTATAATTATTATAAAAATCTATCTAAATATTTGAAATAATGAAAAATACACTATTGACATTCATCTGCTTATTTATTGTTTGCATGCAAATAAATTCTCAAGTATCCATAAAATATTCATTTGGTTATGGCGATTACAATATGTCAGACATGAAAGATTACCTATCTGATGTTCGCTCTTCTATATTAAATATAGTCCCAGGACTAGACATTGCAACCACAGATAATTTTCCGGGTTATCAAATACAGTCCTTAAGCTTAGGATATAAAATGCAGAAACATGAATTTGGCATTAACAGCAACTTCTTATCTACTGCAGGCAAAATTTCTTATGCTGATTATTCAGGCAAAATAAGTACAAAAATTACCATTAACGGTTATCAGCAGGGACTTTTTTATAGGTATCATTTTTACAGTTTAAATATTAAAAATAAGCAAAAAATCTCTTTCTATGGAGATATCTCACCAAGCATTATTTTCTCGAAAATAAAAATTAATGAAGAAATGTATCCTGAAAATTCAATCTTGCCTCCTCCAAACAATAGGGATCTTAATAATGTTAGCTTCTCTTTGCTGCCTCAATTAGGTGCTCAATATAATATAACATCGCATATCTTATTTTTTGTCAACACAGGATATGAAATAAACTTTGGTTCCAAAATTTCGGAAATGAATAACAAAGGAGTAGACTGGTCTGGATATCGCATAAATGGAGGCATAGGCTATTCTTTTTGATCCAACAGAATCTTCGCTTCTTCATTTATAATATTCGAGATATTTATTTTCAGATAAACAAAAAGTCGCCATCTAAGAACTTAGATGGCGACTTTTCACTATATCAATCCTAAACGATCATTTATCCTCTTTTTTTGCCCTTGGCTTACGTTTTGGTTTTTCTTCTTGAGGAGCCTCTTCTTTAGCAGCAACTTCTGCAACCGGAGCTTCTTCATTTACTTCAGGGGTAGCGGCTTCTTCTTCACTTGCAAAAGCGATTCCTGCAGCAGATAAGAGGTTGTACCAGCTGATCAATTTCTTGATATCGGTATCATAAACTCTATCTCTGTCATAAGTAGGAAGTATCTCAGCGAAATATTTCTTTAATACGTCAGGTTTAGAGTTGGTAGCAACAGAAGCTTGTGCTCCATTCTCTTTTACTTGAATCTTGGTCAATACTTCACTCAAAGGAACTTCTCCCTCATCGGTATACATTGCAATATCACCTAAAGAAACAACCTTATCTCTTGCATAGATAGGAAGTCTTCTTTTATCTGTTAATGACTCAACAATAACCATATTCTTAGCATTTGACACGAGTCTAAATAATCCAGGTTTACCGGATACAGATAAAATAGTTTTCAACATAATCTTTATTTTTAGTTTTACCGTTTAATCACATCTTCATACTTTGGCAGCTATTACACCCCTAGGTTGTCAGCTCCTAAATAGTTCATTATATGCTTTTATTTGCTTATTATGCATTATAACGAATCACAAAAATAATGGGATTGTTGTAATATAAAAACACTCCAAGCAAACAAAAACATCAATCATTTAATAATCAGCATATTATTAAAATATTTTTTTATAAGAATGGCAATAGGGTGTTGTTCCTTTATGCTCGTAGTACTGTTGATGATAATCTTCTGCCTTCCAGAAGGTAGATACGGGTTTCAACATAGTAGCTACTTTAAAACCTTTACTCTCTAGTATTGCAATGTATTTCTGAGCAATTTCTTTCTCTTCTTCATTGCTATAAAATATACAAGAGAGATACTGAGAGCCAATATCGGGTCCTTGCCCATTAGTTTGGGTAAAATCGTGAGTTTCGAAAAACAGTTTCACCATTTCATCATAAGTGGTTTGCTTGCTATCATATTCAACCTCTGTCAGCTCGAGATGTCCTGTTTTTCCTGTACAAACCTGTTCATATGTAGGATGATCTACGTGCCCGCCCATAAAACCGACGTTGGTATGTTTTACTCCTTTGGCTTTCATAAAATAATATTCAGTTCCCCAGAAACAGCCCGAAGCAAAGTATGCTTTACGGATATTTTTATTTACATCAGGGATAAACTTCAGAGAAATAGAGTTTACACAATGACGAGTCTCTTTTGCGGTAAAACCTTCGCCAAGAAATACGTGTCCGAGATGAGCACCGCAATTGGTACAGATGATCTCTGTACGCATACCATCCGCATCAGGAACCCGTTTTACGGCTCCGGGAATTTCGTCGTCAAAAGACGGCCAACCACAATGTGAATCAAACTTATCAGCCGATTTATAAAGAGGCGCATCGCATCTTTTACAAACATATGTTCCCGATTGTTTATTATTTACATATTCACCGCTATAAGGATACTCAGTTCCTTTATGGATAATCACCCGCTCTTCTTCGGGGGTCAATTTATTATAATTCATATTGTCTTGTTTTAAATTTTCGTTTTTTTGTGCACACGAAACCTGCATCGTCATGAAACAAGCCAGTGCGATTGCATATTTTAAAATCGTATTTACACGTTTATTTGAATTTGACATGGTTTACCTACCTTTCTTTTTTATACATATAATTTAAAAATGCATACCATTTTCTATTGTCCAGATAATTAAGATTTGTATCATTATCATACGCTTCTCTTTCGAACGAGATATTATAATATGCTGCAACTCTGTCACGATATTGAATCAAACGAAAAAGCCATTCGAGAAGATAAATTAAATAAAAAAAGCCCCATAGCATCTCTATTATTTGTCTGGAATGTATTTTTTCGTGATTCAGTTCATACTTTGACAAACTGCCATATTCTTTCCGCCCGATTATAATGCCAAACAGATTAATTGCGGCAAAACCTTTAGGTGGAAAATAGTTACTATAATATATCTTCATCAACAGCTAATTTGAGACAAAAGTAATCACAATAAAGTATCTTTCAGGTCACAGACCTATCTATTACCTCGGCAAGCACGAATACAGCAGACGGTTGTAATTAAATTCTGTTGCATTAAACGCTTACTCCTCTATACTTATTACCTTTGCCTATAATTTTCAACATATAGATTAGAACAAAAAAAGTGCCATGGAGTTTATTTATATCACAATAATTGTAGTTTTTTCTATTTTTATTATTTGGTGGATATATTCTACCGGAAAACAAGAGATAAAGGAGTTAAAGAGTGTAAATCAACGCCTCAACTCGGAGGTAGCCAACTTACAGACTAAACAACTTGAGGCGGTACACGAATCGGCAAACCTGAAAGCTAATCTTCAAGCCAAAGAAGAGCAACTAAAGCATCAACAATCGGAACTTATAAATACAAGGGAACAACTGAATAAGGATTTCCAGATATTAGCCAATCAGATTCTGGAAGAAAAATCGAGCCGTTTCACAGACATCAACAAGTTGAATATGGAATCGATATTAAAGCCTTTAGGTGAGAAGTTAACGGAATTCAAAACGAAAGTAGAAGAAACGTATGACAAAGAATCGAAACAACGTTTCTCGCTCGAAGAACGTATCCGCGAACTGGTAGTACTCAATCATCAGATCAGTGAAGATGCCAATAATCTGACTAAGGCTCTCAAAGGAAATAATAAAATACAAGGCAATTGGGGTGAAATGATATTAGAGTCCATACTCGAAAAATCGGGCTTAAAGAAGGGGGAGGAGTATTTCTCGCAGGATATGCTTACCGACGAAAACGGGCAAAAGATACTGAATAATGAAAATAAAGCTCTTCAACCCGATATTGTTATTCTGTATCCGGGTGGGCGAAAAATTGTAATAGACTCCAAAGTTTCTCTCAATGGCTATATCAGATATGTAGAGGCTGATACGGATGAGATGAGAATTATTGCCGAAAAAGAGCACATTATCTCCATCAAGAAACATATTGATGAACTTAGCAGCAAGGCGTATCAGGATTATATCGAATCTCTGGATTTTGTCATGATGTTCATTCCCAACGAGCCGGCTTATATACTGGCTATGCAATTAGATTCGGGGCTTTGGGATTATGCTTACCGCAAGCGTATCTTGCTAATCAGCCCTACCAATCTCATCGCATCGCTTAAAGTAGTGGCCGATCTTTGGAAAAGAGAAGCACAAAGCCGTAACGCTCAGGAAATAGCAAAACGTGGTGCTATTTTATATGATAAATTCGCAGGATTTGTAGAGACCCTTCAAGAAATAGGAAAGAATATAGACCGTACACAAAAAAGCTACGATAAAGCTTTTATACAACTCAAAGATGGTAACGGAAACTTAATAAGGCAAGCAGAAATGTTAAAGGAACTAGGAATAAAGCCTCAAAAAGAGCTTCCAAACACCGAAAATCGTTAAATAACATTAATGACGACAAAATAATGATCTATAAGTATGTTTTATAACATAAAATCCATTATATTTGTACTGTGTTTTTCATGGTATTAGATTTAAGGTTAACAATGAAGATTGGTTGTCGTGATGACAACCTTTTTTTGCTTTATACCCTTCCCTCATTACAGAAACAAAAAAAGGAGAAATTCCTTTCCCCTTTTATTATATTTCGCTTAAAACTTATTTCGCTAATTCAATAATCAGTTCATCCCATTTGGCGTCATCCATTTTAGGACCTACTACCTGTATTACGTTTCCGGCAAGTAATGTACCCATTTCTCCGCTTTTCTCCAAAGATTGATTTTTAATCAAACCATATAAAAATCCCGCAGCATACAAATCACCGGCTCCCGTAGTATCAATGCAGTTTACTTTCAAAGCAGGCACAAATATTTTTTCGTCGCCCCTCTTTATCCATGAACCTTTCTCTCCTACTTTCACGATAGCAATCTCCACATCGTTTGCCAAAAGGTCTAATGATTGCTCTGCATCCAAATTGAATAATGCTTCGGCTTCTTCTTCGTTAGCAAAAACAATATCTATATAGTTAGGGATAATCTCAAGCAGAAAATCACGACTAGCTTCTACTACATTATAACTTGCCATATCCAGAACAACTTTCAATCCTGCCTCTTTAGCCAATGTTATAGCTTTACGAATCAAATCGAGATTTTGAACTAAATATCCTTCAATGTAGAAATAGTCATATCCTACAAAATCCGATTCTTTCAGGTCCTCAGCAGTTAACCCTGCAGCTGCACCTAAGAAAGTACCGAAAGTACGTTGTCCGTCTTTCGAAACAAAGGTAGTTGCAATACCCGAAGCCTCATCATCGGTTATAATCAGATGTGATGTTACTTTACATTTGTCAAGATCGTGTTTATAATAGGTTCCGTAGAAATCTTTACCTACACGTCCGATAAAACCGGTTGCAATATCGAGGCGGGCAAGACCATTTATTGTATTAGAGGCAGAACCTCCCGAAGCCACAAATTTTTCTCTGTCAGCCATTGCTAGATGCAAAGATTCTTTTTTTGCCTCATCAATTAACTGCATACTTCCTTTTGGAAGCCCCAATTCTTCTAATAGAATATCGTTGTCTATCAATGCTAAAACGTCCACTAAGGCGTTTCCCATTCCTAATACCTTCATTTTTCTTAAATTTTCATGCAAAGATATTGCATAATTCGGAAATAAGCCCTACTTTTGCTACGCTTTTGGAGAAAAGCAACAAAAAAACATTCTTCCTTAGCTCAGTTGGTTAGAGCATCTGACTGTTAATCAGAGGGTCCTTGGTTCAAGTCCAAGAGGGAGAGCTTTTTTTATTGTATTACCTAAGAGTTTATACTCTTCCTTAGCTCAGTTGGTTAGAGCATCTGACTGTTAATCAGAGGGTCCTTGGTTCAAGTCCAAGAGGGAGAGCAAAAAGAAAAAGTCTGAAGATATCTTCAGACTTTTTCTTTTTTCCATATCCTGCTGATCAAAGCAGTTCAAATTCGGACTTCAATCTGATGTCTTCAGCCGATGAACCAATCATAAGATCAAATTCACCCGGTTCAGAATCAAACTCCAGCTTTTGATTGTAGAAAGATAGTTTTTCGTTATCAATAACAAAAGTCACCGTTCTGCTCTCTCCTGCATTTAGTTTTATCTTTTCAAAGCCTTTCAATTCTTTGACAGGTCTAACAACCGATCCTACCCTATCTCGCAGATACAATTGCACAACCTCTTCACCTGCATATTTTCCGGTATTGGTTATACGGGCAGTAACTTCGATAGCTTCACCTTTTTTGATTTGTTTTTTAGATAGTTTCAAATCGGAATAACCGAATGTTGTATAGCTCAGCCCGTATCCGAAAGGAAATTTAGGTGAATTAGGCAAATCAATATATGCTGATACATAATTCAGGTCATTCTCATTTTTTGCAGGTCTACCTGTATTAAAATAACTGTGATAGATAGGTATCTGACCCACCGATCGTGGGAAAGTCATAGGTAATTTAGCCGAAGGATTTACATCCCCAAACAATACATCTGCAATAGAGTTACCTGCCTCTGAGCCTAACCACCATGTATAAAGAATAGCGGGAACATTATCGGCAGTCCAATTAAATACCAACGGGCGACCTGCATTTATCAACACGACTACAGGTTTTCCGGTTGCCTGAATAGCTTTTACCAATTCTTCCTGAACTCCGGGAAGGCTAATATCGCTACGACTTTTTGCCTCACCACTCATATCACGTCTTTCGCCGATACTTAGTATTACCACATCGGCTTGATTAGCTATTGATACAGCTTCTGCAAATCCGCTTTTGTCGTCACCTTCTATTTCGCAGCCTTTAGCATAAAGCAACTTCGAGGTCTTACCCACTTTATTTTGAAGCCCATCCCATTGAGATACTATAAATTTATCATAGTCTACATCATCCAGTTCCACTGACCAGAAACCTAGATTTTGTCTGTACTCTTTTACTAAAGGTCCTATAAAAGCAATTGTTTTAGTTTCTTTAGACAGAGGCAAAACATTATTTTCGTTTTTCAATAGTACAATACTTTTAGCTCCTATTTCTCTGGCAGCTTTAGTATGCTCGGGGTTGTTAAGTTCCCTTTTTTCTCTTTTAAGATCACTATATTTATAAGGATCTTCGAATAAACCCAATTCAAATTTCTTGTATAAAATACGTCTTACCGCATCATCAACCAAAGCAATGTCTACCTTTTTCTCTTTAACCAGATCAGCCAAGTTATTTTTGTAGCATCTGCTCTCCATATCCATATCGCTCCCTGCGGTAAGAGCTACTAAAGCTGCGTCTTTTCCATCTTTTACAAAACCATGAGGTATCATTTCTCCAACCGATCCCCAATCCGATACAACAAAGCCTGTAAAGCCCCATTTACCTTTGAGAATATCGCGTAACAAGTAGGCATTACCTGTTGCAGGAACACCATTGAGGTCATTAAATGAATTCATAAAGGTAGCAGCTCCCGCATCCAAAGCCGCTTTAAAGGGAGGAAGGTATACTTCCCAGAGCATACGGTCACTCATATCAACCGAGTTATAATCGCGTCCGCCAACAGCAGCACCATAGGCTGCAAAATGTTTGGCACAAGCCATTACACTATTTGTATCTCCCAACTTTTTACCTTGAAAGCCTTTTACTCTGGCTTTGGCAATCAAAGAACCTAAATATGGATCTTCTCCTGCACCTTCCATTACACGCCCCCAACGAGGATCGCGACTAATATCTACCATAGGAGCAAAAGTCCAGTGTATCCCACTTGCGGCAGCTTCCACAGCAGCAATACGTGATCCCAGCTCAATCGCATCCAGATCCCAACTGGCAGCTTCTGCTAATGGAATAGGGAATGTTGTTTTATAACCATGTATTACATCTTGTCCGAAAAGCAATGGAATTTTCATTCTCGATTGCATTGCCATTTCCTGACACTGGCGTGTATGCTCCACTCCTTTTACATTTAGCATAGAACCAATCTGTCCTGTGCGAATTTGATTTTGTTTATCACCATCTTTAGTAATAGGACCTGTAGCAGCAGACCAATCTCCTGTATACTGATTCAATTGTCCGACCTTCTCTTCGAGCGTCATTTGTTTAAGCAGGTCATCTACCCGTTTTTCTATCGCCGGATTTTGAGCCATCAGGTTTAAAACGGCCGACGCCATAACAAAAGCTGTTGCGAATGTTTTTTTCATCGATATTAATATTTTATATAGTGTAACATTTGACTATTCGGACTTCAAATATATTGATTATTTGTCAAAATAACACTAACTATAAAAATCAAAAGACCGATATAGTTAAGTCTGCCTTTGGGGCAAAAATCGTATATTTACATACTCATACTATAAACCTATTTACCAATCATGAAAAAGTTTTACGTGTTTTTACTTTTGATAAGTGGATTTATTCTTTGTGCACAAAATTCGAATGCACAAGAATTACCTCTTATTCCCTACCCTTCGAATATTAAAATAGATAATGGAAATTTTGTCATCAACGATAAGACTAAAATTGTCGTTTCAGATATGGACAAATTTAACAATGAAGCCACTTATTTACAGGAGCTGCTAAAATCGGCTATCGGCAAAAACATTCCCATTGTTAAAAAAGGTTCTAAAAATGTGATTGAGATAAAATACAGTTCTCAATTGGAAAAAGCCGAGGCGTATATTCTGAATGTTAATCCCAACAGAATTGAAATCTTAGCGAGTGACGGACATGGAGCATTCAACGCATTACAAACTCTCAGACAATTACTGCCTGCGAATATTGAATCGGCGAGTTATAATGTACCCGCATCTGCTTCGATCCCAAGCCTTCGGATAGAGGATAGCCCTGCTTTTGATTGGAGAGGAATGCATCTGGATGTATCACGCCATTTTTTCACACTTGACTACCTGAAGAAACATATCGACAGATTGTCTCTTTACAAATTCAATAAATTTCATTTACATTTAACTGATGACCAAGGATGGCGTCTTGAGATAAAAAAGTACCCCAAACTTACCAATGAAGGGGCTTGGCGTACTTTCAACAATCAAGATTCTGCTTGTATGAAAAAAGCGGAAGAGAATCCAAATTTCAAAATAGACCCTCGTTTTATTCATGAAAAAGATGGTAAAACCGTTTATGGAGGATTCTATACTCAGGAAGAAATGAAAGATCTTATAGCTTATGCACAATCGAAGCACATAGAGATTATTCCCGAAATAGATGTTCCCGGTCACATGATGGCGGCTATAAACGCATATCCGTATCTTATTGAGGGCGAAAAATCAGAATGGGGAGAACTTTTTTCTACACCGGTTTGTGCCTGCAAAGAAGAGGCTTATACTTTTACTAAAGATGTATTACAGGAAGTTATAGATCTATTTCCGTCAAAATATATACATATAGGAGCAGATGAGGTTGACAAAAAGTCGTGGAAAGATTCTCCATTATGTAAAGAATTCATGAAAACGAATAACATTGAGGATGTAGAAAAGCTGCAAAGCCATTTCGTACATGAAATGCAAGAGTTTGTTGAAGCACATGGTAAAAAAATAATTGCCTGGGATGAGATTCTTGATGGAGGAACAAACCCAAATGTTACAGTAATGTATTGGAGAGGCTGGGTAAAAGACTCACCCAAAAAAGCAGTATTAGGAAACAGTGAAGTTATTATGACTCCAACCAATCCTCTGTACTTCGATTATGTAAATAATAATATCAGCGTAAATAATGTTTATCACATGGAGGTTATTCCAAGTGATGTACCTGCAGACAAAGCGCATCTCATAAAAGGAGCTCAGGCCAATTTGTGGACGGAAATGATCCCGTCAGAACAACAAGCCGAGTTTCAGATGTATCCTCGTATGATTGCACTGGCCGAACGTGTATGGACAAACAACACAAACAGATTCGATGATTTTTCTCAACGCTTATTAAAACAGTATCCAAGACTAGATGCTATGGGAGTAAATTACAGACTGCCCGATATTGAAGGTTTTGCTCAAGAAAATGTATTTATTGATGCGACAGACTTTTTTGTACAGAGTCCACTTGCCGGCATGACTATACATTATACGACCGATGGCAGCACGCCAACTGTCAATTCGGCCAAGTTGTTGCAACCACTTACAATATCTCAACCTACACTACTTAAAATGGCTCTATTCAGCTCAAGCGGCGTAAGAGGTGAGATATATACTTTAAACTTCAAACCTTCTACTTTAAAGAAAGCGGTACTTGTAGAAAACCCATTGCAAGGGCTTCTTTGCGGTTTCTTCGATAAGTATTACAAAAACACATCGGAAATACAAGGTACTCCTGGTGAAACCTTTGTAGTTACCAATATCAAAGCTCCCAAAGAGACCAATTCATTCGGTTTAAAATTCAATGGATATATTGATGTTCCCGAAACCGGAACTTACAGCTTCTTCTTCAATTGTGATGATGGAGGTGTATTATATATTGCTGGAGAAACTGTTGTTGATAATGACGGACAACATTCTGCTGTAATGAAAAGCGGACAAATAGCTCTGGAAAAAGGTATGCATCCTTTCCAAATCGATTTTCTTGAAGGCGGAGGCGGATATACTCTTAAACTTCAGTACAGCATAAACGGAGGTGGCATAGAAGATATCCCGGACAGCTGGTTCAAACATTAAGGCATTATACCTTTTCAGTATATTAAAACAAACAAAGAGCTCACATAATGTGAGCTCTTTGTTTATATATAGAATAAATTAAGTCTAACGCTTTTTAGCTTTCCACGGTTTGAAAACAGAAATTACAATCATAAATAACAGCAAGCCCGACTGAAAAAAACCGCTGATTTCCATACATCTGTTATTAGCCATAAATTCAGCATGATACACAGCCTGCTCTTTCAATTCACCTATAATTTCCAGATTTCTGGTAAGCCATGGATGATAGGCAAATGTCCCGAATAATATTTGTGCTACGGTAATTATCCACTTAACCACAATCCATCGCTGTTTAAAGAAACCCCAGTTGGTAAATACTCCATACACAATACCAATAACCAGACTGGTCATTGCTCCTGTAATTATAAGCCAGTTATCAATCAAAAGCAGTATACTGTATTTTACATGCAGTTCATCTCCCGACTGGGCTTTTATCAAAAAAGTGATTAATACCATGGCAATTGCTCCGGCAGTCCATACCATGGCAAATATGAGGTGAAGTGTTTTTAATACTTTAAGTCCTTTTGATCCTAATTTTTTCATATCCAGATTTCAATAATTGATTAGTCAATATTTGCAGTAAAAAAATATCAAGTTTGTTCAGCATTCAAATAAATACGATGCAGTAATTGTTTGAGTAGTTCATAATCGTCTGTCTCTATATCTTTCAGCACTTTATCGAGAGCTAAATCACCACACTTGAGAGCCAAAGGCATCAAGTTTTTTCCGTCCTCTGTAATCCGGATCGAGTTTTCTCTCTGCGAAACATGCACACGGGACACCAAGCCTCTGTCTTCGAGATTATCAATAGTGCGTTTTATAGCAGCTGCGTCCTTGCAAAGCAAAGTCGCTATTTCCTGCTGGTTCAATCCATCTTTATAGTACAAGCAGCGCAATACGATAAATTGCGAATGAGGCAATTCTAAGTTATTACGCTTAAGCTCAACTCTCAACATTTTATCCAATGAGAACGAAGCTCTGTTTAATAAAAATCCAAGTGAATACAGACTATCCATAATCAATATGCTTTTTGCAAAAATATGAAAAACTATTGACTAATCAACAGTTGAAGAAAATAATCTGCCAACTTAAGAGTTTAATACTGGACTTTTAAGTTGGCTATATGATAGAAACAAGTCTAAATATGATCTGAGAATTTACTTATAGAAGGGTGTTTTCCTTTATATTTGGGATCGTAATTATCTATCCACCAATAGTACATGGCAGTTGCAGCTACGCAATAGAAGATAACCTGCACCCACAGTACTACGAATTCGAACCAAACATCAGTCAAAGAGGCTCCCATGGTATTAATACTCACAAAACCATGTATACCCGGTGTTGACGGCAATATATAAGCAATTGCTTTCAGCATAGGAGGTATAGATACCCAAGGCCATGAAATACCCGACATAAACAGAAAGGGTACACTGGTAAATACAACTAGCAGCATCACAAATTCACGCTGAGAACAGAGGTACGAAAGAGTCATCGCAAAGAAGGTTGCAGCCAGTATAAACGGAAAGAGAAATACAGCTATTGTTAACGGATCGCCTACCTGAGGCAGATGAAACAAATAGGGAACTACCCTCAGCACCCAGGCTGATGTCACGATATAAAGTGTACTGTAACAGAATGCTTTTCCGATAGTCAGCTTCAACGGATGAACATTTCGCCCGTCTCCGGTATGTGAGGCAACTGTAAAACGTTTCTTATCGTTATGCGTACCCACAAGAGTTCCTACTCCTAACAGAAGGGTTTGCTGAATAACCAATATAAGAATAGCCGGAACTAGGAAACTGGCAAAACCATTAGATACATTATATAAAGACACCCATTCATAGTCAACAGCCTTCATAGTCGAAGCATCCTGCTCCTGTGTACCATGCCCCATATCGTTTACACGAATATTTGCTCCCATCTCCAAAGACACTTCCGTACAAGTCAGCAACATGGCTTTATAAAAAAGCATACTGCTCATATCGGAATAGACCAATACAGAAGTTTGCTCTGCCCTATTCAAATTGGTACTGAATGATTTAGGGATATAAATAATTCCATAAGCCTCCTTACGTCTCAATGCCTCGCGGGCATCTTCCATATTGGAGACATGTGCAACTACATTTACATCGGCAGCACCGTCCACTTTTCGGGTGAATTCACGAGAAAGAGTTGTATTAGATTCGTCTACGACAACAACTTTTACTTCATGAACAGTTTCATTATTATACAAAAAGGCATATAACACCGGATAGCCAAGCGGAACAATCAGAAACAGCAGAACTACCGCCGGATCGCGAAAGACCACCTTCAATTCGCTTAGCCACACATAATATATATCAAGCAGTAGTTTTTTCATTCTTCGTATACATTTTCGTACATAAAGTTTCTAATCCGCCCCATAGAGATTAATCCTAAAAGGAAAAATCCAAGTAGAGCGGCATAGTGGTAAGCCGAATATTGCCATGCTATTCCATTAAGTGCCTGATCGATATAGATCAAGAAGAAATGGCGGAGCGGAAACAAAAAGCTAAGCCCATAAAGAACCGGACTCATCGCTATCGACGGGAAGGAGAATCCTGTTATCGAAAACGAAATCATCCCCAGCAAACTGGCAGCACTCAACGACAGACGGTAATTTCCGAAAACAGCCAGCAGCATCAATCCAAATCCCTGAGCCGATAATATCAGACACAGGTAAGCAAAACACATAGGAAAGAAACCTGAGTTTAACGGAAAATTATTGTATTTGTAAAGTATCGACATGAAAAAGAGAGACAATACAAAAAACAGAATCGTGTAAGGTAATATTTTCCCAAAAACAGCTTTCACCGTTGAGCCTCCGGCTAAATCAAGAAACTGTCGCCCGGTACCCATCTTCACTTCTGATCCGAAACTCGAAATAGTAAACATCGCCAAGATCAGAAAGATAATACCGGGAGTAAGCACATTATTCAAGTATACCGAATAATTAAGGCTTGGATTTCCTACAGGATGAGCTTCTATGCTTATCGGCTGCAATATAGGCATCAGTTGCCCCTGAGTATATCCTTTGGCCTCACCCATGCGAAGACCAACCGAGGCAGAAGCCAATACACTGATCGTCTTCATATCCTGAAACAGCAGTGAACCCGATATAAGGAAAGCATTATTGGTATAAAATACTATTTTGGGACGATTGCCCGAAACGGCATCTTTTGCAAAATTACGCGGAATCGTAAATATGCCATACACTTGCCCCCGCTGCATTTCGGTACGTGCCTCTTTAAAAGAAAGGCTTTTAAATTTAATATCCGTTTTAGCAAAGGCATCTAATTGGCGAACTAATGATCGTGAAGTGGTAGAATTATCTAAATCTACTACCGCAATAGGAATTTGAGTCGGTAAACCGGCATTCATCATATACATAAGCAACCCAAAAGTAAGCAATGGAGCTATAATCATCCCCCAAATACATATTTTGGAAGATAATATACGTTTCCATTCCCTTATGAATACTACCCACATACCTTTTTCTGAAGCCATTCTTTATTTAGTGTTGTAGGGGCGTATTGCATACGCCCATTTATTTTTCGGGCGTATGCAATACGCCCCTACTTCTATTCTTTTATTATAAGTGACATTCCGGGTAAAATATCCGGTTGGTTTTCGACAAAGTGACCTCTTATTTCAAATGTTTTACGATCATAGCCTCCTGTGGTTTTAGTTGCCTTCCATGCTGCGTACGAGCCCAGATCTTTCATATAATATACTTTTAGCTTCACTTCCTTATTTATAGCGGGAACAAAAGCTGTGAGGGTTTGTCCGATTTTGAAATCTTCCAAACGATCTTCTCTCACATTGAAAGTTCCCCATTTTTTAGAAAGATCAGTGACATTCATAATAGGTGCGCCTGTGCCAACCAATTCTCCCACATTAGGGAATCGTTCGGAAACACGTCCGTCAACAGGCGAAATAAGATATGTTTCGGTAATGTAAGAATCAACTTCGGCAACAGCACCTTTAGCTCTGTTTAGCATAGCCAATGCTGCCTCTTTATCCTCACGTTCGGCTCCGTTTTTCGCCATATCATATTGAGATTTAGCCGCTTTTTCGGTAGCCACGGCTGCATTATAATTTGCTTCTGCCTCATCTCGTTTCTGAGCGGTTGTTACTCCTTTATTATAGAGATTCTGAACACGTGTAAAAGACTTCTGAGCTATATCAACTCCTACTTTTGCTTTTTGCCACATTTCATAAGCACTATTAATCTGCTCCACTCTGGCTCCTTTTTGAGCTTTGTTGCTTTGTGCAGCAGCTCCTTGTTCGGCAGCAGTAGCTTGCGACAGTTTAGCATACACGTCGGGGGCACTTAGTATAGCGAGAGTATCGCCTCTACGAACAGAATCGCCTTCTTCTACAAAGAATTTTTCGATACGACCGGGCACTTTACTCGAAATACGTACTTCGGTAACCTCTGCTTCTCCCTGCAATGTATTGTCTTCCTGATTCAGAAAAAAGAAACCATATATGGCAACAGCAATTATAACTGCTGCAAAACCGAGAATCGGAATAAGTTTTGATCCTGATTTATTATCTTCTCTACTCATATTCTATCTTGTTTAAGGTAACAAACCTGTTTTACTGTTTTATATCGGTTAAACTTCTGCCCAATGCTTTATTTAAATATACGTTGCAAAGCTTCACATCAATTTGTGAGTCTATCATTTCAGAATGTGCCGATAACCAAGCGGCATTTGCAGCCAAGACATCGGATGCAGGGATAACACCCTCTTCGAAACCGACGGTAGCATATCTAAGGTTCTCATTAGCTTTTTCCATATTCTTCTCTGAAGAGACATACCTCTTGTGAGCTTCATTCAATTTAAAAGCCGATTGATTGATTTGGAGTTCGATTTTCTCTTTCGCCTCCTCCACTCGATATTCCTGAATTCGGGTTTGAGCTTTTGCAGCATTCAGCTTCGCAGAACTCGACATAAAATTAAGCGGTACGCTAAGCTTTATTCCTACATTCCACATTCCGCCAAATGTATTTTGGAGACCATCGAAACCATTGGGATTAGTCCATGTATATGCTGCAATTAAGCCTAGTTCGGGTAACAATTCGGCTCTCTCAATTTTTTCTTTGCCTTTATATATCTTGGTTGCCAGCTCCAGACTCTTTATTTCGGGTCGGTTCAGAAATGCTTCTTCAATCGAAGGAGCAACGGGAGCTTCTGTCGAAATCAGCATTTCTCTATTTTCATCTGCTAATGCTATCTTATCTTCTATTTCAAGCCCACACAACTGATTAAAAAACATTCGTGCCAAACTCAGTCCATTCTCAACCTTCGTTAAGGTCATATCTGCCTCATTCTCTTTGACCAATACCGATAATACATCTGCTTTCGTGGCAACTCCTTCCGATTCCATTATGCTGATATCAGAATGCATTTTTTGCAATAGTTTGAGGTACGATTCGGCAAGATCTTTTTTGTATGCTAAAGAGACAATCTGCCAGTAAGAAGCATCCAGTTCGGCAATAACATCTTGAAGTTCAGTATCTTTTTTTGACTTTGCCAACTCCTGAGCGTTTTTCATTATATCATTATAAGCGACAATGCGTCCACCCATAAACAGAGGTTGGGTTAACGATATAGCACCCAGCCAGATGTTTTTTATGTCGACCTCACCTATAGATCGTATTTTATCGGAAAACTCCTGAGGGATGGGAATCTGAGTTCCGGGAGGAATAGGGATTCCTAAACCTGACAAATCGGGAATGGTAATAGATCCCGGAATAGCCGAGGAGCCTATCAAGTTTAGATTCTTTTGGTTTCGAATATAAAGTCCGTCAATCGAAAATTTAGGAAAATACTTTAAATAAGCCTCCTTCTTTTCATAATAAGCCACCTTTTCTTCTTCGGAAGCCATCTTCAGATGTTTATTATTCTGGATTGCCAGATTTCGGGCATCCTCAAGACTTAGTGTTCTTTGTGCTGATATATTGCTGCTTAAGGCTCCAACGCAAAACAAAATCCAGAGAAAATTTCTTTTACTCATGTGTTGTGTACATTTTAAATAGGTAACGTAAAGTAAAACATTTATTGCATACTATTTCTAATTATAATTAACTTTTATAGAAATACTTAACAATACAATAAATAAAAACCAACCCATTTAGTTGTTTAGACAATAAATTGAGGCAAAAATACATTGTTTAGACTACATATACAACACTTAAATACCTCTTTTGGCTAGGAATATTTAAATTGAGTTAAAAGAAGGGATTAATTAAGGAGAACAAACTATCAGGTTTTCTTTCTATATTTACATACATTCTCAGGCTTGCACATTCTTTAATTAAAGTAAAGGAAGTATGAAAAAAACACATTTTTCACTATTTATTTACCCTTATCTTTTTAATATCTTATTCAAATGAAGAAGATTTTTAGCTTATATTTGTTTTTATTGATTCCCGTATGTCTCTTTTCGCAAATTGAAGTGAGAGGCGGTCTTGGCTCATCTACTTTGACTAATTATTTAGCAAGTAATAGGTTAAGCTATCATTTTGGAGTTATGTACGGGTTTAATATTAATGATAATTTCTCAATGGAACCAGGGCTTTTGTTTTCGAAGGAAGGTGCCCATCATGCCCAATATTTCTATAATTTAAGCCTCTCGTATATTGAACTTCCTGTATTGGCTAAATATACAATCTCTAATGGCTTTATTAAAGGATTGTCTTTAAAAACTGGTCCCTATATAGCATATGCGATATCAGGAAGCAGAGATAATGAGTCAGGTTCTTCCGATAAGCAGAATATAAAGTTTGATGCAGAAAATAGAATCGATTTAGGTATGCAATTTGAAGTTTCTTATAGAATCAAGAAAATAAATATATATACGAACTATAAAAAAGGTCTGAGAGGCTATGATAACTATTATGAAGATCGTAGTGCTAAAATCTCAAATCTGAGATTTGGTGTTGGATATATCTTCTAAAGAAAAATTGCTTAAACATTGCTATACGAAAATCGCCACTGCTTTAAAAAATTGATTTAAAGCAGTGGCGATTCTTTCGAATGTATGTGTAATACAGTCTATTATTCTCTGAAATAAATTTTCCGAACTCTAGCTGATACTGAAGTTAATATCTCATACGGAATTGTATTTATTTTCTTTGCCTGATCGATAACCGATAGTTGATCGCCAAAAATAACCACTTCATCTCCTTCTTTAATATCGAGTCCTGTAATTTCTATCATCGACAAGTCCATGCAGATATTTCCAATAATCGGCACTAAATTGCCTTTTACAAGCACATGTCCTGTGTTATTGCCAAATTGACGACTCACCCCATCTGCATACCCGATACGAATAGTAGCTATAGAGGCATCATGATCGAGCTGTCCTCTCCTACCGTAGCCTACGGTTTCGCCTTTTTTGAGGTGCTTTATTTGCAGGATGGTTGTCTTTAAAGTACAAACATTACGCAAGCCATCTTGCCCACTGGCACTTACACCATAGAGACTAATACCTAACCGCACCATATCCATTTGCTCCTCGGGAAAACGTTCTATTCCTGCCGAATTAAGAATATGACGCCAGATAGGGTAATCCAAACCGCTTTGCAATGTAGAAGCCAGTTTCTTGAAAAGCGAAATTTGTTCTGTAGTAAAATCATCAAATGCCCAGCTTTCGCTTGCTGCCAAATGCGAGAAAGTCGATTTTACTTTCAATGCTTGCTGAGAATTCAAACGATCGAGCAATAAAGGCAGATCTTCTTCGGTAAAGCCCAGACGATGCATGCCTGTATCCATTTTTATATGAATCGGAAAATCAGAAATTCCTCTGCGTTGTGCTTCTTTTATAAAGGCATCCAAAATTCTGAAATTATAGACTTCGGGCTCTAGATACGATTCGAATAACTGATTAAAACCTGCGACTTCGGGGTTAAGTACAATTATGGGAGTCTTTATTCCCGCTTTTCTCAGAATTACTCCTTCTTCGGCAATGGCAACAGCAAAATAATCGCATTTGTGATATTGAAGTATCTTGGCAACTTCTTCCGAACCCGAACCGTAAGCATCTGCTTTAACCATGCAGATGATTTTAGTTTGGGGATTCATCCGCGAGCGATAGAACTTATAGTTATGAAGTATGGCATCCAGATTAATATCCAATACTGTTTCGTGGTTCTTTTGCTCAATAAGCTCGGTTATGCGTTCGAATTCAAAGTGACGCGAGCCTTTCAGAAGAATTGTTTCTTCATGAAACTCGTTCCAGATTCCCGAACTGATAAAATCTTCTGTTGAATCGAAGAATATATGCGGAATATTGGCAAATAATTTCTGCTGATCGGATATGTGATGACCTATACCGATAATACGACCAATATTAGCTGAATCGGCTAAATCGGAAACAGACTGATAAAGTGCCTCATCGGAAAAACCCGACTGCAATATATCGGAAAGAATAAGTGTACGTTTCGGAGAATCTTCAGCGGATTGTTGTCCTAAGAAAGACAAGGCAATCTTCAGCGAATTAATGTCCGAGTTGTATGTATCGTTTACAATTATATTGTTGTTCTTCCCTCTACGTACATCCAGACGCATGGCAACGGGTTCAAGTTCTTTGACCTTTTCTTTTATTGTTTCGATAGATGTAGTCAGATACAAAGCTACGGCTATGCTGCTGGTTACATTTTCGATAGAAGCATCGTCCGTAAAGGGCAAATCTACGGTAAAAGGCAAGCCTAGGAAAGAATAGGTAATAAGCGATTTTGTTTCGAGCTTCTCTACTTTGAGAATAAGCAAAGGACTGGTCGACCGATTGTTATAAGACCAAGTAAAGCTTTTTTGAGAGAGACAGGTAGCCTCCAGACATTCGTCAAGAAGTTTATTACCCTCTTCACAAATTATAACATCGCAATTGACAAATAACTCTAATTTCTCGAGGCATTTTTGCTTCAGATCCCTAAAGTTTTCCTGATGTGCATCTCCAATATTGGTAAATACTCCGATGGTCGGCTGTATTATTTTTTGCAAGCGGGTCATTTCATTGGGCATAGAGATACCGGCTTCGAAAAGTCCCAGCTCCGAATTTTCATTCAATTGCCAAACCGACAAAGGCACTCCCAATTGTGAGTTATAACTTCGGGGCGACCGTGTAATATTTTTCTCTGAGCCTAGCATTTGATAAATCCATTCCTTAACAATGGTCTTACCATTACTGCCAGTTATCGCTATTACGGGTATTTTGAAATGTTCGCGATGAAAAGTAGCCACCTTCTGCAAAGCCAGCAAAGAGTCTTTTACATGGAGCAGGTTAATACCTTTGAGGTTCTTCCATTCGGGAAGTATGGTCTGCACAACAAAGTTACGTACTCCCAGAATGTAAAGTTCGTCTACAAATTTATGCCCGTCGTTATTGGGAGTTTTCAGTGCAAAGAACAGTGTCTGTTCGGGATTAAACACCTCTCGGCTATCAGTAAGCAAATGTGTGATAGACGAATCGGGATTATGGATATCTTTTATTTTTAAGACCTTTGCTATTTCAGAGATAGAGTATGCCATTTCTATTTTTAGTTGTGGGTTCGAAACCCTTTTATTTCTTTAATTCTGCTTAACCAAAGCATGTAATCAATTGATATATAATCAACACTCTTTTAGTTGCTATTGCTCCTTCAAGAAAGCTTACTCTCCAGCAGTAGAAGTTCGTTTTCGCAATCAAAGTAAGGATAATTATTTCGGATAGATTGGAGCTTTAACAAAGTTTGTTTTAAAAATTGTTTATGCTCCTCAGTATCCTCATTAAAAGGACGATGAGCAATTGCCCGAGCTATATTCTGCCATTGACCGCATAGTTTTTTAGTTTCGTCTTCGAAATATGTATCATTGAAAATTTCCCAAATATATCGTATAGCTATATCATTGGGATGAATCATATCTTCGTTATAAAACCGATAATCCCTCAATTCGTCCAACACTATTTCGTAGGAGGGAAAGTAGTACAAATTCGGGAATTTATTTACCAGCTCATCTATAGCCAAAAGCAATGAGGCTTTACTCAATTGATTGTTGTGAGCTCCATCTTTCCAATGACGTATAGGACTTACTGTGAATACGATTTTCAGATTGGGATTAATTCTTATAGACTCTTCTATAAGTTCAGTCCAAGAAGAAACAATTTCCGATACAGAAAGTTTATTTCGATTGAAAATATCGGAGGGCTGTTTATGACAATTGGCAACAACCTGAGCAGTTTCTTTGAGGTTAAATACATACGCTGTCCCAAAAGTGACAAGAAGTACTTCGGCTTCTTTTAGATCGGCAGATGCTTTGTCTCTTTTTTCATTTATCGTTTGCAGAAAATTATCTTTATCGGCACTCGAAAACTGGCTATGATGAAAATAGGTACGAAAAACTCCCTGATTGAGAAAGATATCTTCTTCTGTAAAAATCTTATTCTCTCGTAACAATTTTATTGCCTGAGATATGGAAGCCGGATTGTAAAGAACTCCAAAGGGGTTTACATTGACAGCAAATTTATTTTCGAGAAGTTGTTTTCCTATATTTTCGGCAAAACAAGACCCGAACAAAACCATCTTGGTTTGATGGGTAATTCTTAATTCCGATTTCGGCACTTCTACCTTTTTTCTGAATTCCATTGTACTACTAAGTGAAAGCAACTATTTAATAACACATTTTAAAATCATAACTATCTATTGCTTTTAACTTGCCAAAGCAATAAATAGTTCTGCGAACTTACCTTGTGGCTTTAATATGTTTTTTCGTTTGCAAGATTCCACGCATTCAAATAAGAAGCTTTGGTTATCTCAACTAACTTTTTCCAGTTTATTTTCGAAGCCTCATCACTGGGTTTGTGATAATCGGGATGCCCATCGGTATGATACCAGATAATAGGAACGCCGACTTTAGCAAACGAACCGTTATCGCTTCCTCCAAGCGGATTATCCCACGGATGATACTTGGGATTCAATCGCAGATTGTATGTTTGAATGTCATCTTTGAGCCATTGCCCGAAAGCGGGATTTGCTTCCGTATAGAAATAAACTACATGAGAGGGATTGGTTTCGTCTGTATTACGACCTATCATGTCGAAATTTAGATATCCTTTTACCTGATTGATAAAGGAACAGTTTTGGACAAAGTATCGCGAGCCTAACAATCCTTCTTCTTCGCCATCCCAGAATGCAAAAATCACATTTCGTTGAGGCTGAACACCGCTTTCAACAAAAGCTTTTGCTATCTGCATCACTGCCGATACTCCCGAAGCGTTATCATCTGCACCATTGTATATCTGATCGCCCACTAAATTAGTATCCATCCCTAAATGATCGAAGTGGGCACCCACTATTACATATTCATTTGTATTCATACCGGGAATCATTCCCAGCACATTTCTAAGATTCAGCACCCTATGTACACCCTGTTTATATTTAGCTATCGAATCGGGATTTACCTGATATCTTTTCTTTTGTTTAAAGTCTTCGCTATATGCTTCAAAAGGCTGAAAATAAGTATCGCCTAAAGGCTGAATTCCCAAAGAAGTTAGGTATGAAGCCAAATATTCGGAGGCTATTTCTCCTCCTAAAGCACCTGCCCCACGCCCTTGAAGGGCATCGCTTGCCAAAAAGCCGACAGAGGCTTTCGCATCTCTTTCTGTGATTGAGTTCAGACCTTTCTCAACGGGTTTTTGAGCAAAAATAGTTCCTAATGAAATACTTAATAAAAAGATCGACAAATAAATTTTCATGATACACAAATTATCGGGACAAATAAATTTCATCCCTAAATACAACAAAAACAGGTCTGCATAACCTTACTTAGTTTCAATAGATTTAAATCTCTCGCGATTAGCGGTAACTTGTTTTACATACTTTACCACTTCCGACCCTCTAAGGTAACCGTTTTTGCAGACAGAATCATTATAATATTCGGGTTTACTTTTCAATTCAATGTATTTTTCGACATGCCCATCCCAAACATACGGATTGTCATTGTATTTTCGAGCCAACGCCTGAGCATCGGTAACATGTCCATTTCCTCCATTATAAGCTGCCAATATAAACTTAAGGCGTTGTTCGGAGTCGGGAACTTTTGCAAACATATCATCCAGTTTACTTATTAATTCGGCTCCTACCTTTATACTGAGTTCCGGATTTTTAAGTTCATCACCCGACACACCGAAGACTTGGGCAGTACGGGGCATTAACCCCATTAATCCTACTGCACCCGCCCACGAAGCAACTTCGGGTTTGAAACGTGATTCCTGATAAGCAACCGATGCCAATAGATGCCAGTCATAACCCGAAACAGCGGCATATTTTTTGAAAAGGGCATCATAAAGAGAAACACTTCCTTTCGGTAAGTTTACTAAAACATTGGCGTCAAAATCGGGTTGTTTACTTAACTCAAAGTATTTTTTCAGGATCGATTTATATTCGCGGGTCTTACTATTATCTGCAAACCATTCATCTAATGCTTTTGCCAGTTCGGGTGTGTCTTTACGAACCGCCCACGAAGAACGCTGCTCGAAGCTAAGAGCCATAGATACATCAATATTGCGATAATAGGTTTTGTTGAGTTTTGCAATGTATTCATCTGCCACAGTATAGTCGATTCTTTTTTGAGCGACCATTTCGATAAGGTCTTCTACTGTAACTGTATCTTTCTCTACATCTTTGATGATGATACCATTTCCGAGTTCGGCATCTAAATTGAGTAGACGCTTGTGGTATTTTGTATTGTGTTTAATATAAACTTCTTTTCCGATCAGTTGAGTAACATCGGTAACCATCGAATCTTTTTTATTGGTCCTTTGGACTAATACCTGATGAGATACTTGCTCTAGTCCGCAATATAAAATGGAATCTTTCAACTCATTCTGAACAGAGATGGGGCTGGTTATGAGGTCTCCTTCTCCATTTTCGAGCATTTCAAGTAGGCGGGTAGAATTCTCCGCTACTTTTACATTTAATTTCAGACCGTAATGATCGCAAAAATCTTTTGCCAGATCATAGTCATAACCCATCGGCTCATCTTTGTAGATAAAATAGGACGTAGAACTACTTAAGGTAATAATGGTTAATTCGCCCGATTGTTTTATTTCTTCAAAATCACGGGTTTGCAGTTTCTTTTCGGCACAGCTGCCAAACATTGCAATAATACCAATCAAGATAACAAAACAGCTAATCCTCGACATTATATCTAGCTTATAGTGTATATTTTAGGGGCAAATATACTATTTTTTAGACCATAATTTCAAGTTTAAGTAATCGAAGAAAATATTATTTACCTTTACAATAAAAGCATAATACCTATCCTAATTATTTAAATAAACTATTATTATGTCAATGACTCAAATGGCTTTTTTAAGAAAAGCAGAAATACCAACGAACAGACAACTTCAGGAAACTATCCAAAATATGGGTTACGACTTCAAAATAGGTGAAAATCTTGATAAAAAAATCGATGAAGAGGGACTCAGTTGTAGCATTAATGGACACCAGACCTATTTTGAAACTTATCTTGCCAATGTAGATGAAATTGATGAAAATTGGATTCAAAAAGACTTGACAAATGAAGATTCCGCAATTTCATTTATTTGGGGATCAGATTTTGCGGCAGGACTTTGTATTGGACTCATATCTATTGCACTAATAGATCAAAGCAGAGCATTGATTTATTATATGGACGACCAAATGAAATATACAAGAGAGATGCTGATTGAAGACGCCTCCCAATTTCTTGAAGAGTTAAAGAGACAAGAGAACAAAAATACAATAGATCAAGAAATTGATAATCATAACTTGGCAAACCCACATACAAAAAAGAGTTTTTGGAGTCGGCTCAAAGACATATTCAAATAGGAAAACACAGTTTATCTATATCATGAAGCGATCTTTGAAGCAAGTTGAAATAAAGTTACAAAACAGGAACAAGAAGATAACAAAGGTGACACCAAGTGTCATGTTTTAGTCAAACAAAACAGATTAAAACATTAACAACAAACAACTTACAAGAAACCAACAAACAAAACGGATTACGAATGTAATATTTGTCATTTTTGTAATGTTTTAGGCATTTAAACACTGTCAAACAACAACTTAACAAAACAACAAAAGTGACAATCGAGCGTTACTCTTGTCACCTTTGTTATCTTATGCAATTATTATCTTTGGCTTGTTATTTAGATATAAACAAGCTTTGGGATTTTCCTTTTCTAAAAATCATGGCATCGTTACGCCTTCCTTTGCGAAGTGCTTTTTGCTGTTCTTCGGGCAACATAACTATGTCTTTACAATCGTTGCAACAACATCCCTTCATCGACTCGGCACATTCGGGACATTGTATAAACAAAAGGTGACAACCTTCGTTTGCACAATTGGTATGGGTATCGCAGGGTTTACCGCATTGATGGCAATGAGCAATGATATCTTGGGTGATACGTTCGCCTAAGCGATTGTCGAACACAAAGTTTTTACCGATGAATTTACTTTCCAAGCCTTCGGCTTTTACTTGTCTTGTGTACTCAATTATTCCACCTTCGAGTTGATAGACATTTTTAAAGCCTTTGTGTTTAAAGTAGGCACTTGCTTTTTCGCAGCGAATACCGCCTGTACAATACATCAAGAGGTTTTTGTCTTCTTTATGCTCTTCGAGCATTTTGTCGATAATAGGCAGGGATTCTCTGAAAGTAGTTACGTCGGGCGTTACCGCCCCTTCGAAATGACCGACTTCGCTTTCGTAATGATTACGCATATCCAGCACCACGGTATTGGGATCAGCCATCATTTCATGAAATTCTTTGGCTTTAAGATGCACACCTATGTTGGTAACATCAAATGTATCGTCGTTGAGCCCATCGGCTACTATCTTCTCACGAACTTTGATAGTCAGTTTCAAGAATGATTTATTATCATGTTCAACAGCCACATTCAAGCGAATATCTTTCATAAAAGGATAAGTATCCAGATAGCTCTTGAAAGCCGCCATATTTGCCGCAGGTAAAGATAGTTGGGCATTGATGCCTTCTTCGGCTACATAGATACGTCCGAGGACATCGAGTTTTGACCACTCAAGAAACAAGTCATCTCTAAAAGCTTGCGGATCGGCTATATGCGCATAGGCATAAAAGGAAAGGGTAAGACGCTGAACTCCGGCTTCATCTATCAATTTAGCCCTCTCATCAGCACTCATCAAATTGTACAGTTGCATATTATACAATAGTTTAAGTTATATTTACAAATAGAATGATTCTAAATAATATTCAGAATGGGTGCAAAGAAAAGGCAAAAGAACGGATTCCTTTGCCTATCAATTATTGATTGTATCTATACAGGGAATTTAAAAATCGTAAGAAAATAAACATTAAATCGTTTTTTCACAAAAAGGATTTTTTATTTAGATAAATATTATGATGAGACTAGATTTGATTTCTTAATTTTAAAATGTATTAAAGGGTGGAAAATTGAATATGTACCAAGATGCGGATTGTACTATCTTTTATGAGTTCGATCCCAGTGGTAATGTCGCAGGGTCGGTATGGGGTTGGCATGCTTAATTTAAACTAATTATTCTGAGTATGAAAAAACATATTATTCCAATTGTCTTCCTTTTTTATATAGCAAGTTCTGCTTACTCTCAATCTAACAGTAGCAGTGATTCTTTTATGTGCGGAAATTGCCCAAAAGTTTTTAATCACATTAGAAGTATTGTAAATAATGATTCTACAGCTATAGAAATTATAAAACGAGATTATGAAATATCGGGTAACCAAAGTATCTTAAACAAATCGCCTAAAGAGATAATAACATTCTTCAATACGGATGAAGGCAAAAAAATAATATGTACATATCGCAAATTATCTGATAAAAACACAAAAGTTCTATTAATCGCTGATTAATAGAACTTTTGTTCTCAATTATATTTTAGATCTTTAGAACTGTTGCATATCGCATAGTTTTCGATAATAACCACTCAGGTTATACAATTCATCGTGATGACCTCTTTCTACAATTCGCCCTTCGTGCATTACACAGATTTCATCGGCGGTTTTTATGGTAGATAAGCGGTGGGCAATGACAATGGTAGTACGGTTACGCATGAGGTTTTCGAGAGCTTCCTGTACCAGCCTTTCCGATTCGGTATCCAGTGCCGAAGTTGCCTCATCCAAAATAAGTATCTGTGGGTTCTTTAGGATAGCACGGGCAATGCTCACACGTTGACGTTGTCCTCCCGAAAGCTTTCCTCCACGATCTCCGATATTGGTTTCATAACCATTTTCCGTAGCACTGATAAAATCATGTGCATTGGCAATCTTGGCAGCTTCTATTACCTGATCCAGCGTAGCATTTTCTACACCAAAAGAAATATTATTAAAGAATGTATCATTAAACAAGATTGCTTCCTGATTCACATTTCCCATCAATGAACGCAGGTCTACTACTTTGGCATTCTTAACGTTAACTCCATCAATTAAGATTTCACCCTTATCAACGTCATAGAAGCGTGGAAGCAGATCGACCATAGTCGATTTACCTGATCCCGACTGTCCCACAAGAGCAATTGTTTTTCCTTTAGGTATAACCAGATTGATATCCTGCAATACCCAGTTATTCTGATATTTAAACCAAATATTTCTATATTCAATTTCTTTATTAAAAGAAAGTTGTACAGGGTTTTCGGGATCAACGATATTACTTTTAGCTCCCAGTATTTTATCTATTCGCTCCATAGAGGCCAATCCTTTCTGTATGGCATAAGCTGACTTGGAGAACTCTTTCGCAGGATTTATAATACTGTAAAACATAACCAGATAGAACATAAAACTGGATGCAGTAATAGAAGCATCATGTCCTAAAATAAGATTACCACCATACCACAGAACGACTGCAATAGTTGCCGTACCCAGAAATTCACTCATAGGATGTGCCAATTGCTGACGACGATTGATCCGGTTTGACATTCTGCGAAGTTCGTCTCCTTCTTTATGGAATCGGTCTTCTACTTTTCTTTCAGCATTAAAAGCTTTGATAATGCGTAGCCCACCTAATGTCTCTTCAATTTGTGCCATTAGTTCTCCCCATTTTTCCTGAGCCTCTTTAGACTGACGTTTTAAAGTCTTCCCTACTCTACCCATTATAAATCCGGATACGGGGAGAAGCACCAACACAAAAATGGTCAGCTGCCAGCTAATAACCAACATCGTGGTGAAATATACCAAAATAAGAATCGGATTTTTGAAAAGCATATCCAAAGAACTCATAATGGAGTTCTCCACTTCGCCAACATCACCGGTCATACGACCGATTATATCTCCTTTTCTCTCCTCCGAGAAGAAGGACAGGGGTAGAGACAATATCTTATCATTTATTTGATTTCGAATATCACGTACCACACCCGTTCGTATAGGAATAAGGAAAAAAGAACTCAAATAAGTAACACCTGTCTTAACAAGAGTCATCACAACCAATGACAAAGCCAGTATCAGTAAGGTGTTAGACGCACCGTATTGTTCAATATAAGTTGTACTTAAATAATAAAAGTTATTTTGGGCAACATCTACGATAGATTCGATCTTTTGCATCAAGGTTGTTGCATCAGCTTTAATCCAAGGCATAAACTCATATTTATCCTCATTAATTTTAAAAAGAATATTAAGAATAGGCACTATCAAGGCAAATGATAGCACATTCATTAATGCCGACAAAATATTAAAAATAAAACTCAGTATGAGTTCTTTCTTGTAAGGAGGAATAAATCGACGAAGAATACGTAAAAAATCTTTCATATAGAATCTGAATCAGTTCTGTGACCTTAAAACAAGCCCGCAAGATAATCATAATTATTCTCATCTAAAACTCAAAGTTTGGCGATCTTACGAATCATCCATATATTTGTTCCAATTATAATATAAATTAAGAATCTTGTTATAAATACACTTGGTAAATAATTAATACAAGATCAAACATCTCCACTACGTATGGCTAAATATATATTTCTACTCATATTCACACTATGCAACTTAAATACATTTGCCTCAGAAGGCTATATGTTCAGAATACAGCTTAAGGACAAGGGACAAACCAACTATACAATAGACAAGCCTGAGAAGTTCCTTTCGAAACGAGCTATTGAACGCCGAAAAAGACAAAACATAAGTATCGACAATTCCGATTTGCCGATTTCATCGACATATATCAACGCAATAGAAAAGCTGGGATGCACTGTAGTGGCTAAAAGTAAGTGGCTTAAAACTGTCAGTATCTATTGTGCCGACAGCCTATTTGTTGATAAGATAAACAACCTCGATTTTGTAGACAGCACCACCTTTGTTTGGAAAGGGGACACCGCCAGAACAACTGTAAAAGAATTACCCAGAAGCAAACGACTTGTAGAAAAACCGAAAGACGAATATGGATACGGAGATGTTCAAATAAAAACGGTGAATGGGGACTTTCTCCATAAAGAAGGCTACAAAGGTAAAGGAATGGAAATAGCTGTTATCGATGCCGGGTTTACAAACCTAAAGGAGATTTTACTTCTTGACAATGTTTCCATAAAAGGGGTTAAAGACTTTGTCTTTAATGGGAATAATATCTTTGAAAGCAGCGATCATGGTTTAAAGGTATTATCTGTATTGGCTTCGAATCGCCCTAATATTTTCGTAGGAACGGCTCCGGAAGCTAAATACTGGCTATTACGCTCAGAAGACAGCCGGTCAGAATTCCCGATTGAAGAAGATTACTGGGCTGCCGCCGCCGAATATGCCGACAGTATAGGAGTCGATATTATAAATGCGTCACTCGGCTATCATACATTTAATGCTCCAGCAAAAAGCTATACGCATGAACAACTTGACGGAAAGACCGCGTATATAACAAGAGCAGCCAATATGGCCGCATCCAAGGGAATATTCGTAGAAGTAAGCGCCGGCAATGATGGTGCAAATATTTGGGGAAAAATTGCATTTCCGTCCGATGCTGCAAATGTGCTCACTGTAGGAGCAATAGCCAGAGACTCTACTATAGCTTATTTCAGCTCGAGAGGACTAACGGCAGACGGCAGAATAAAGCCGGATGTTGTAGCCGTAGGGTTCTCAACAGCAGTAATAGCAAGTACAGGAGAAGTAGATCTCGCAAACGGCACATCATTTTCAGGACCTATTATGTCGGGACTTGCTGCCTGTTTATGGCAATCGGCTCCGGATCTAACCAATATAGAATTGCTCGATATTATTAGAAAATCTTCCGATAGATATGCAACCCCTGACGGGGTATACGGGTATGGTATCCCAAATATGAAGACTGCTTTTTTACTGGCAGGAAATACTCCAAGTGGAATAGAAGATGAAGTTCTAAATAAAGAACCTTTATTTCAGATAAAATCTGATAGTATCGGTCATTTTAGTGTCTTGAAAAACAGAGAAACTATCAATAGCACATACACAATCAGAGTACTTACTCTCGATGGGAAAGTAATAATGACAGACACGCTTCGTGAACAAGAACAAAGCTTTTATTTGCCAGATTATCCCAAACAGGTAAAAATCATAGCCATCTCAGGAATAGGAGTAAAAGAGTCGTATAAAATTATATTCTAAGTTTTCAAACCTTTTTTATTACTTTGGACAGTATAATGTTATCATTAAATAGGTTACTTTATACACTTCCCGTTACTTAAAGATCACATTCCAATGGAACAAGCTGTAATTTCTTTATACGAGCTAAACAATCTGGTCAGACGCGTTATAGCCAATACGTTCACTCAATCATTCTGGATTCGTGCCGAGATGAGTGATGTCAGAGTCGCACAAAATGGTCACTGTTATCTCGAATTCATCGAGAAAGACAGCAAAAATCGCAATATCATAGCAAAGGCACGAGGAAGCATTTGGGCCAATGTTTTCAGATTACTGAAAGCATATTTTGAATCGGAAACAGGGCAGGCTTTTAGCTCCGGACTAAAAGTTCTGGTACAAGTAAGTGTTGAATTTCACGAATTGTATGGATATAGCCTCAATGTGCATAATATTGATCCGACATATACGCTAGGTGATCAGGCTCGTAACAGAGCCTTAATTTTAAAACAACTCGAAGAAGAAGGCGTACTTACTCTTAATAAAGAATTAGAGTTACCAACCGTCACCAATCGCATAGCTGTAATATCATCACCTACGGCTGCAGGGTATGAGGACTTCTGTAATCAATTGGAAAATAATACCGATGGATTCGTATTTTATGCCCATTTATTTCCGGCAATCATGCAAGGCGAAAGAACCGAAGAATCAATTATATCGGCACTTGACCGAATCTACGAACATGTTGATAAGTTTGACGCTGTAATTATAATAAGAGGAGGAGGTGCAACTTCGGAACTTAGCAGTTTCGATTCGTATCTTCTGGCTGCCAACTGTGCCCAATTTCCTTTACCCATCATTACAGGAATAGGTCATGAACGAGATGATACAGTCTTGGATATTGTAGCACATACACGAGCAAAAACACCTACAGCGGTTGCCGAATTTCTGATAAAAAGGATACAATCAGCAGCTATAGTCATGTATGAATTACAAGAATCCATCATTACATCCACAAATCGGAAATTGACGGAAGAAACGGTATTTCTAAATACATTAGCCACTCATTTTTCCTATATAATAAAGGATAACACAAAGGATCAACTAAACAAGATCAACACATTTACAGAGAGGTTGAAGAATGCCACAAAAAGAGTCATTCAGGAAGAAAAGCATAGATTAACTAACAAAGAACAATTCCTAAAACTTATTTCCCCCGAAAACATCCTCAAAAAAGGATATACACTGACTATAAGAAATAATAAAATTGTAAAAAGCTCACTAGAACTGAAGGAGGGAGATACAATTACCAACCGGTTCTACGATGGAGACGTAGTTTCTGAAGTAAAGTGAAGCGATCAATCAATGGAAAGGTTTACGCCTGATTATCCGAAGAAAATCGTCCATTACCTTCGAACCAAACACTTTCAAAAGAGCCAAGTATATAACAGTACCTATTAATGATTGGAAAATGACAAGAAGAAGCATACTGTTTATGATATACGACAAAAAATGAACAGGCACATAAGATATTAAGGCAATAACTATATATGGATAAATATCTTTAAATACCTCGGTCAAAGTATAATCTATACACTTTCCTGTTATATAATAACAAATGACAAAAGACAAAATAAGCACAAAGCTCGCACCCATAACAACAGCATTCACACCATAGTTTACCGTTATAAGTATTACCAATACCGAGAGGACGTTACGTATAAACTCAATGGTCAGTAATAATCCCGACTTTCCTAATGATTGCAATAAAGAGGATAATATATAAAGTAGTGGAAAAACGGATCCACCTACGACCAATATTCGAAGAAGAGGAATCACACCTCGAAATTTCTCCTGCAAAACGATCAAAACAATCGGTTCCGCCGCAATAATAGTAAATATAGCTATCGGAAAACACACGAAGCTTACTACACGTACAATTTTCCTGAAAATACGCTTTTTCCGTTTTAAATCATCAAATTTATTTAGCAGAGGAAACGCGACACCTTGTAAAGTAGAAGCAATAACTGACTGAGGTATCTCGTTCAACTTGCGAGCTTGCGAATAGAAACCAGCATCTGAGAACGAAAATCGTTTACCTATTACCAATGGATAGATATTTGCAATAATTTGATTAAATAAAGAGTTTAGAAGCAACTTTCCACTATATGAAAACATAGAACGGATTCTTACAAAGCTAAATCGGGCTTTAGGATACCATCTTACAAAAAGCCACAACAGAAGCGAACGTAAAAAAGCTTGAATCACCTGTTGGGCAGCCAAACTCCATACTCCATATCCGCGATATGCCATCACAATGGCAATAACACCCGATACCACAACAGCAATAAGAGAAACCTGCGTATTAACACGAAAATTCATCTCTCGGATCAAATGCACATTCTGAACAACACCTAAAGCATTAAAAAAGAATGCTAGAAATAAAAAGCGAGATAATGTTAGAAGCTCCGGCTTATGGTAGAAATTAGCAATGACAGGAGCAAATAGGAAAAAGAGTATGTATATAATTACACTTATGGAGACATTAAAATAGAAGATAGATGCATAATCAGTTTCATCAACATCCGACTTTCGAATAAGGGCAGATGAAAAGCCACTCTCCTGCAATATATTAGCAACAGTAGTAAAAATAGTCAATACAGCAATTAAACCGAATTCATCGGGACTAAGGAGTCTTGCAAGCACAAAAATGAACACAAATTGAAAAATCTGTTGTCCCCCCTTATCCATAAAGTTCCAAAAAAGAGCTGAAACCGTCTGATCTTTTAACGTTTTAGCCATAATTGCGATGTTCTATCAAATAGTTTAAAAAAACAAAGGTAAAAAAACAACCCAAACGCAAAGAGTAATTAATCTTTTCTTTTAAAATCAGAAGAATTTTAGCAGGAATCATTTCTAATAAAAAGAATCAAAATATAAAAAACAGCTTCAATAATTAAAGTTAAACAAGAGCTTTTTGAAAGTAGAATGTAGAATATTTATATATCCATATTTAATAGATAGTTTTCTAAATAGAAAATTAATAAAAAATAAATTTTAAAATATTGATTGCCTCAATAAAATAAAAATATTTATAGCACTATATATTATTATAATATTATACCTTATTTAACTTTATAGTAAATACTATATTTAACATAAACATTTCTTTTATAAAATACTAACTAATATAACATTCTATATAAGAATACTTATATAATATATTTAACTTAAATATTAAAAATTCATTTGAGATAAAAAAGGCATTATAAACAATGATTATTCTTAAATAAAATCTAATTTTAGAAATTATAAATGAAATAAGGAAATATAGAATAATTATTTTAGATAATTATAAGTCGAAAAATAAGTCTTTACAGCAACAAATAATCAATAAATTAAAACTATTAAACAACCAATAAAATCAGCGATAAATATAAACGAAAATAATAAATTTATAACCTGAACAGTCAGGAAAGGAAAAAGAAAAAATATCTCAAAAATTACAATTCTTATATTCCAATTTCTTTTTATCTTTGAAAACAAGTAAATATAAAGGTCTAAACAAAGCGTATTGATTTGCAAATCATTAAGACATTCTTCCAAATAGACGAATAGGAAGTCTTAAACTTTAAATAATGAAATAAAATTATTCGATGATAAAACTCATTCTTTCGGGAGGATTAGGAAATCAAATGTTTGAATATGCTGCCGGGCGAGCTTTATCCATGCGTTACGACACCGACCTATTCGTTGATTTATACCTACTTCAGAAAAAAACAAAAGCAACAATTAGAAGTTACGAACTTTCTGTTTTTAACATTGAAGCTCCTATCAGCCAATCAATACTGAACAAAATAGCAATTAAAGTATTCGGAGCTATCCGTTCAAAGACTATAGGGCATTCATTTCTTGATAAATTCGGTATATTTCGTGATGAAAAGGCACAGTACTACGATAAAAGATTTGAATTACTATCGAAGAATACGACTCTTTTCGGCTATTTTCAAAATGAAAACTATTTTAAAGGGATCTCAGAGCAATTAAAAGTAGATTTTACGTTCAGATCACCACTAAGCGGAGAAAACGATAAAATACGCTACAAGATAGAGCAAATGACCTCGGTATCTATCCATATACGAAGAGGCGACTATATAAATAACAACTCTAATTTGCCGGTTTTAGATTTATCATATTATAAAAAGGCAATAGAATATATTACATCTCAAATCGATAGCCCTTATTTCTTTATCTTTTCTGATGGAATTGAGTGGGTTAAGACAAATCTGGATCTGTCAAAGTTCAACCATGAGTTCATTGATTGGAACATGAATGAGGATAGTTACAGAGACATGCAACTTATGAGTTTATGCAAACACAACATTATTGCAAATAGCTCGTTCAGTTGGTGGGCGGCATGGCTCAACAACAATCCGAGCAAATTGGTAGTAGCCCCTCAAAAATGGTATAAAGGCGATACTGGAATATATCCTGATGGTTTTTTACCTAAAGAATGGATCACTTTATAAAACAGTTATTTAAAACAATATATGCCCAAATTATCTATCATAATGCCCGTATTCAACACAGAAAAATATCTGCGTGAAGCCATTGATAGTATTATTCAGCAAAGTTTTACTGACTGGGAATTGCTTATCATTAACGATGGGTCGACCGACTCCTCCGAAAATATCATCCAATCATATACTGATAAACGGATTCAATATCACAGAAACGACCAGAATATAGGGTTAATCTCAACTCTTAATAAAGGAATAGATATTTGTACAGGAGATTATATTGCCCGTATGGATGCAGATGATATTTCTGAAAAAGACCGGTTTAAAATTCAGCTTGCTTTTCTCGCAGAAAATAAGGAGTATGCGATGTGCGGATCATACGCAAAAGTGATTGATGAGAATAACAATGAAACAGGTAAGATTTTAAACCTTCAAACAAATGATTTTCTCCAGATAAATCTGCTTTTCTCGGTTCCATTTATACACCCAAGTATGATGTTTCGGAGAGAGGTTTTGAAAAATAATTACTTCGATCCCAAATATAAGCATGCGGAAGATTATGAACTTTGGTGCAGAATTGCCAATAATTATAAAATAGCCAATATCCCTGATTATTTACTGAGATACCGTTGGCATACGAACAATGTTTCGGTGACCTATTCCCAAATACAGGAAAATATCAAAAACAAGATAATCTGTAAGGAATTACAGAATATAGGACTTCAACCTTCGGAAAAAGAATTATACCTACACAAAATAACTTTTCAGCAGTTTGATTCAAAAACAGAAGTAGTAAAACAGAAATTTGAAGATTACTCTCAATTAGATTCTTGGTTCTGGAAAATAATAGATTCAAACAAAAACAAGCAGAAATACAACGAAGCGTCTCTCATTGCATTTTTGTGGAGTAGATGGATTGTACTTTGTATCTCTCAAAAGAAGTATAACCAAATCTGGAAGCCTAAATTTGCCTCTTACAATCTATCAGTTCTTTATAGAACGTTTAATCTTCTGATATTCCTAAAAAAGAAAATATAGTCTCCATTAACTACGATGGAAACGAAAAAAGAGTGTAATACTGATTGTATTACACTCTTTTTTCGTTTTATATTAAAGATTTAATTTCTTAATTAAATTCTTTAAGAAGAGCCAGCATTTCATCATCAACCTGTCCGAAAATAGAAACTCCTGCCGCTCCACTATCTAAAGCATATCTGATTCCATCACGCAAGTCATTCTTATCTCTAAAATCGGGAACATATAATCCGGCATAAAGAGGAAAACGTCCGTTAAGACCTTTCAAACCTTCTTTTACAGCAGTCCCGATCCAAGGAGTTTGCTCTTTATAAAATCCATGATAAATCATTGGATAAATAGCAGTCAAATCCCAATTAGTCCAGTCTTGTCTCACCAACCTTTTTGCCACATCAGGAGTCGGGAATACCGCTGCTGTAATGGCCTTATCATGACTTTTCGCCACTTTAGTCAGTTCATTCACTACATTTGTAACAGCATCGTATCTAAATTTTTTCCACGACAGGCTTTCAGAAGGATATTCGATAGAATCGATATTTTCACCATATTCAGCCTGAAATTTTTTCTTACAAACATCACAATAGCAATAATCGTATTGAGGAAGTTCCTGTGTCTGTACGATTCCATATACCTGCCACAAATTTACGGCTAATATAACATCACTGTAACGGATATAATCCAAATGAATTCCATCCACATAATCTTTAGAAAGTGCCTGTTCAACGTCCTTTTTTAAATAGTCAACTACTTCGGGGCGAGAGGGACAAAGCCATCTGTAATAATCTACATAAGGCGGTTGATCGAAACAAGATTCGCCTTTTCTGTTAATCGCATACCAATCAGGATGATTCTCTTTTACATATTGCTCACCTCGGTTCATAATCCACATCCATCGGTGGGTTTCTAAACCTTGCGCTTTTGCAATTCTAAAATGGCGTTCGTTATCCGCTTCAAAAAAGATACCTTTTATACCCGCATCGTAGTATTTTTTATACCTGATAGCAAGATCTTCATCGGTGTCTTTATCGTTTGGATTAAGCCAAACCCAAAACTTGTGAGTTTTTTCGGTTTGGGATTTTTCACTTTTAGTGTCTTTTCCAAATATCTGAGACGGAAAAGTAAATAGTAATGCCATAAGGCAAACTATAAAAAATTTAGAATCTCTGTTCTTCATGATTGGTATTTTTAAATAGTTAAGATACAAGACCTTTTTGTTGGTTTAATAAATAATCTGGAAAATACAGTCAGCGTATAAGTCCTTCATCGTTAATCCGTATCTCTTTAGAATCAGCGGCTGATATAATAGCTGAAAACTGAGAAGAGGTCGATTCCATCCTTAGTTTATTCTGTTTCCCTTCAATCGAAATATTCTCGGAGATACCCAATTCCTTCAAGTTTTTAGCAAACTTACCATTTACACCTCTATACTGACGTTGTTTGTAATAAACAAGCCACAAATACTGCCTTTGCAATTCGGAATATGGCAAAACAAATTCGGGAAGTTTAGTTCCTGGTTCATTAGTTGAAAACTGAAGATAACCCCATCTTTCAGGAGCATGCATGTCAATAATTCCTTGTGGAGACCACACCCAATTGTTTTCGGGCAAGACTCTATTATTACTGTCACACTTTTTAACGTATTTATCACCTGAAACTTCAGTTTCCCACTGAACACGTGAGAAGTTTATCCGCCAAATATCACCATTCTTCGGAATATTAGGTATATTGGCAACTGTAATATCACTGAAAGGAATAGCTAACTCTACGGTCCAGCCTTTATCCTTATCACCGGGATCATTCAATGAACCATATATATGAACACCATGTTTCAGCCGATTGCTATTCCACGAGATAAGAGCCCCCGACCCACTACGATATGGCTTCGGTAAAAACAGATCAAACATCGTATTCAACGCATTAATCTCGTATTCGAAATACTGATGTGAAGTATTCACCGGATTAATAAATACCTCAAAATCATTATCGAAAAAGACTACCTGATCTCTTTCAGTAAGGTATGCCCATACATTTTCATCATCCAGATTTGCAGCTATATACAAGTAGGTACTATCCCAAAGCATTTTCACTTTCGTATCGTAATAAGGTTTTGGTTTAAGATCTCCTTCAATATCCTCAAAAGATTCGCTCCATTGAGCATTTTGCCAGACGCGATCATTGATATTACCATCAATAACAGGAGGTGTAGCCGTGTATCCGGCAACGTAATTTTTGGGCATAGTAAAAAGATGCTCTAACCCCTTAAAGGCGGACGATTGGGCGAAAATAGCAGGTGCACACCCAAGGGCCCCTATAACAAGGGTCATAAAATAGTGTTTCTTCATATCGAAAATAAATTTAATTGGTCATTACACTTTTCGAGTATTAGACCGATTTGTCGCTTGAATAAGTATAAAAAAGATAGTCAACACAAACTGACGATCTCAATAAACAGTCACTTTTTAATCAATTAATAGAAAACAGCGAAACATTCGCAATTATTCTTTATGATAGATTTTTGATAATTTCTTAATTAACTTTTGACCAAGAATCACATATGCGATCTTATACAAAGTACTTTTTTTGAACGTATTAATATTAAAGCCAAGCTTCTTTATTTCTACTGCCGCCTGCTCATTATAAAAATTACTATGAAAACGTGTAATATATTGCATATAGAAATTCACACAAGCACCTCTGGCTCGTTTGCTGTTCTCAAGCCCCGTTATAACCTGTGTCATAACCTGAGTTGCTAATAGCTGAGATTCTATGGCTTTTTGAGAAACTTGTTTACTTAAACTTTGCGGTGTATTTCTATAGAAAACAGCTCCTTGAGAACAGAAGTAAACACCGGAAGATTGCGCGACTACACGAAAAAAATATTCACCATCATCATTTAAGGTAAGCTTCTCGTTCCAGGCTCCTACTCTGGCTAACAAATCTCGATGCACCAACCAAATACTAGATTGTACAATATATTTTTCACGACAAATGTCAATCAATAAATCAACCGGCTTATTATAAGAGTTAGTAGACATTTGTCGATGGGGAATACAAATGGTATCCATCAAATCACCATCAAACAAAAGAATACCTGATGCAACAATCGCGTTTCTATCGTTTATTTTGCTATAAAGCTTTACTTGTGCTTCGATTTTATTGTAAGACAAAAAATCATCGGCATCAAGATATTGGATCAGTTCTCCGGTCGATTTTTCAAAGGCTAGATTTCGGGCAGCACTTGCTCCTTTATTTTCTTGTCTATAAACATGAACATTAGATGACTCATATTGCTTCGCTAAATCATAACTATTATCGGTAGAACCGTCATCTACAATAATAACTTCCAAATCAGCCCAAGTCTGTTTAAGTACATTCTCGATAGTTGCCGAAATATATTTCTCAGCATTATACATCGGAATTAAAACAGATACTTTCATCTCTTTATACTTAAAACTTACTATAGCGTCTATACTTATTTAGTCTAAAAAAGGTCTGTGACCTATTTACTAAGGCTTCGTGATTTATCGCCAAGATATCCGCCGTGATGGCGTTTTGCATAATCGGCAGCATTAAATCCGATTTTATCCATAGTATCAACAACCAAGATATCTCCTATCACGGTCATCATAGTGGTTGAAGTAGTTGGAGTAAGTCCCAATTTACACACCTCAGCTGGATTACCCGTCAAAAGACATACATCAGCTTCTTGCGCCAATACACTTTCAGGATCACTTGTTATAACAATAAACTGAATGGTTGGGTTTAAATGTCTTGCCAAGCCTATAAGTTCGATGATTTCGCGAGTTTTGCCTGAATTTGAGATCATAAGGATGATATCATCTTCTTGAAGAACTCCCAAATCTCCATGCTGTGCCTCACTTGGATGTAAAAAAATAGCCGGTGTTCCGGTAGAGCAGAAAGTCGTGGCAATATTTTGAGCTATTTGCCCTGCTTTACCCATACCACTGGTCACTAATTTACCTTTTTTCCGGTGAACATGGTCTACTATCAGATCACTTGCCTTATTATAGGCATCAGTTACCGGAATATTTAAAATCGCATCAGCTTCTTTTTTTAAGATCGCTTTTACATCATCTATACTCATATTTTCGCTGTGTACTTCCTTGACATATTATTAAAGTCGTGAATATCCGATTCATTCCTTTAGGTATAACTAATCATATAGTTACAATCTAAAAGAAACAACTAGGCCTGAGACCTAGTTTGTTTTGAATTTGTATTTAATTGCAGACAATTCTTGATTTGCTTCTACTATTTTACTTTTCAGGTTTTCCTTGTAAGCTGATAATTTTTGTTGAAGCTCTGCATTATCCGTTGATATAATTTGTAAAGCCAAAATTGCAGCATTCAACGATCCGTTTATCCCAACAGTAGCCACAGGTATTCCGGGAGGCATTTGCACGATTGCCAATAAGGCATCTAATCCGTCCAATGAAGCATTAATAGGCACTCCAATTACAGGTAGTGTAGTCATAGAGGCTATTACACCCGGTAAATGAGCAGCCATACCGGCAGCAGCAATAATTACTTTAATACCATTTTCTCTTGCGTTTTTCGCAAATACTTCGACTTCCTGAGGTGTACGGTGAGCCGATAAAGCATTTATCTCAAATGGAATCTCCATTTCATCGAAAAATTTTGCAGCTTTTTCCATTACCGGAAGATCTGAAGTACTTCCCATGATAATTGCAACAAGTGGTTTCATATACTAAGCTATATTATATATTTATTTAAACTAAATGAACTTCATTCTAAATCAAGTAATCCGTATTGATATTGCTATATTTCTAATTGAAAAGGTCGTGACCTTACTTCAAATAAGAAAGCATCAACAACAATCCTCCAAAAACAGATGCATATGCCAAAACAAATCCAATTATAAAGCCCACATAAACCTGAGCTGCAGTATTGGCCCTGAGATATAGTCGGCAAACCCCCAAAAGACCTGCTAAAACAAATAAGATAGCAAAAAGCAGCATCGGGTTAGATCCTTTGACATTAAAGCAAACCGATAACACTCCCCCTACCAATCCACCTATACCCAACATATGGGCACTTATTTTCCAGAAAAAATTGATAATCATTCCTACAAATGCTATGAAAACAGGAACAGCAATTAGGCCAAGTGTCCAATAAAATACATTTGAATTATAGAAAAACAACGTCAAACTTATATTCGATATAACAAATATCATATAAGGTAATGTTCGGTCAGGACCATATTCTAAATTATAATCCCTTATATATCTCATTTTTCTTAAAACAAAAATAAACAGAGCAGGAACTAACAGCGTAAAAAGCAAAGTGGGTATCAAAAACCTCAGAATCTGTCCTGCATATAATTGGTAAAAGTTAGTATACACAGCCAGTAGTGCTAAGCTATAAAACGGCATCAGTAGCGGTTGAAAAACCGCTGAAAATAATTTTGCTATATTTTGTCCTATTCTCCACATAATTTAAGTAATTTCAACTGTAATATTGCATTTCTCAATACTATAATAATTACCGATTACACCGGTATCATTCATAGAAAGATCCGAAACCTTATATATTTTTCCGCAATCGTGCCACCGGAATATTCATTTGTTCACGATACTTCGCTACCGTTCTTCTTGCTATTACATATCCCTTTTCTTTCAGAATATCCGTAAGTTTATCATCAGTCAAAGGCTTCTTTGTATCTTCATTCTCGATACATTCCCTGAGAATTGCTTTTACTTCTCTCGATGAAATCTCTTCTCCGGCATCGTTTTGCATCGATTCAGAGAAAAAATATTTCAAAGGATAAATTCCAAAGTTCGTTTGTACATATTTACTGTTACTCACTCTGGATATAGTAGAGATATCATATCCTGCCAATTCTGCCACATCTTTCAGGATCATAGGTCTTAAACTCGATTCATCTCCGGTAAGAAAAAAATCATATTGAAGATCTACAATAGCCTGCATCGTACGTTGAAGTGTTTCTTGCCTTTGCTTAATAGCATCGATAAACCAACGAGCCGAATCAAGCTTTTGTTTCACAAACAAAGCTGCATTTTTAGCTTCGGATGTCATGCTCTTTTTATTTTCGGAATATCCTCTCAGCATTTCCGAATAATCTTTATTGACCTTCAATTCGGGGATATTGCGATTATTGAGGCTAAGAAATAATTCTCCATTATAGGTTTCAACGATAAAATCGGGTATAATCGTATTCATCGTCAGCGAGAGTGCATCACCCCAATTATTTCCCGGCTTAGGGTTTAAAGTTACTATCAGATGAATAATCTGCTTTAATTCATCCTCATCTATATTCAGCCCCTTTTCTATTTTATCGAAATGCCTTTTGGAAAAGTCATCAAAATATTTTTCAATTACAGTAATTGCTTGCTTAACAACATCCGATTCATTCATTCGTTTTAACTGCAGCAAAAGACATTCCTGCAAATCACAAGCACCTATACCTGCCGGTTCAAAATTCTGGATTACATGCAAAATCTTCTTAATTCGGTCAGATGGTATATCCAGATTTTGCTGAAAGAGTAAATCATCCGATATTGCACTCAAAGGTCTGTCAAGATAGCCATTTTCATCGATATTACCGATTATATATTCGGCAACCTTTGTAGATTCTTCATCCAGCTCGGTAAGCCGCAATTGTTCAATCAGCGATTCATGTAACGATTCTGCTGATGAAAAGGGTATATCTTCTTTTGCTATTGCATCTGACGAACTGTAGTTATTCAAACGATAATCAGGTATATCATCCTCTGTAAGGTAATCTCCCAGAGCAATATCTTCTTGTGTTATATTATCCGAATCTTCGTAATTGACATCATCAATAATATCCTGTGGGTCATCAGACTCTTCACGTCCTTCATCCAAAGCAGGATTATCGACAAGTTCTTGTTTGATCCTCTCCTCCAATTCCACATTGGGCAATTCAGTCAGCTTTATCACCTGCATTTGTAGGGGTGATAAACGCTGTTGTTGCTTTTGTTGCAGCTGTTGTTTGAGAGCCATAATTATATTAGACAATTAATATTATACACAAAAATAATAAATACTTTCGTATCCTCTTATATATTAATCATACAACTCAAGATTATTTATATAGAACAAAAATTGAAAAGTTTCGATTAACAGCAAAAACACAAAATACAACAGAGCTTATTGTTAATAATCGGGATCTGGAACAGACAAGAAAGTCATAAAAATATCATTTAAAAATAATTTTCCTCTAATCAAAGTGGGATTGTAATTCTAGTAGCTATGAAAAATACCACACCATTATATATCAGAATAATTAAAAACACAAATTAACTTTTAAATTACACATAAAATAAAACTATATATTTAATTATTAAGATTATATATAATACACCAAAATAGATAACAAGACTATTAAACATATATTAAGTTTATGACAATAAGATATAAGGCAGAAAAATCTCTAATAAATTCCTAAATATAAGATAAAATAACGAACAGAAAACTCACAAAATTAATTATTCAAATAGATATAAAGCAGAGAAAAATTACATCAGGAATCAAATAAAAGAGTAAATAAACGGAGCATAAAAAATCACTGTTCAAGAATAAACAGTGATTCACTTTTATCAAAAAAGACATTATATATGCTTAAAATGAATCGTAAGCTATAAATTATTACAAAACTGCCCTTTCCACCAGAAAACTACGTATTTCTTCCCAATTTACATAAGGTCTGCCCTTCTCTGGAACTATTAAGGGGCATCCTAAGTTTGCATCATCAATATATAAATGCCCATAAGCTTTAGGAGAAGACGTCCAGAAACGCTGTTTAGGATTTTTCTGCACACCATATAAAGCGATTCCATTTTCAGCAAACCAATTGACTGCATCTGTCAGAAAATTTTCTTCTACTACAACAGTCTCCCCTTCCACCTTCTTTTTTGTTTTGCGATCGCTGCGCATAGTAAATAAAATGAGCTTATGTCCGGCTGCAACCAATTCTTTAAGAACGGGTACAGCTCCAATATCTTCTCCTATGCGTGGAAATTCATGCGTAACGCATGTTCCGTCGAAATCAATACATATATCCATATTTCTTACTTACTTAAAATTACCTCTCCTAAATCTAAGTCAAAAGGAGTGGTTATTTTTATATTCATCCTTTCTCCGGCAACTAAATGTATCGAATGCCCATAAGACTCTACAACAGAAGCATCATCCGTAAAAGACTCGGAAAAATCGGCTTCATAAGCGTTCTTCAATAAAGCAGAATCAAAAACTTGTGGTGTTTGCACCAAACGAAATCTGGAACGGTCTACTATTTTACTATCCTTTTCATCGAAAATTTCTCGCAAACTATCTGTTACTTCAAGTACCGGAACTACTGCTTTGTATTCTTTTGCTGCATCAAAACAGCTTTTCAATAACGATACAGAGGCAAATGGGCGAACGGCATCATGTACGGCTACCCAACCATCGCCAACAAGCTCTAAACCATTTTTGACTGAATGAAACCGAGTTTCTCCACCATCAACAACTTCATGGTAAACTGAAAAGCCATAGCCCTCACAAAGTTTAGACCAATGCTCGCGATAAGACGCAGACAATGCAACAATAATACGAATCGACTTATCGAAATTATAGAAGGCTTCGATGGTTCTCATTAAAACAGGTTTTCTTCCTATACTTAGAAATTGCTTAGGTAATTCGCTTCCCATTCGCAAACCTTTGCCTCCTGCAACTATAATTACATTATTCATATATGAATTTTTAAGTGAAGACTATTCTCTAAAAACGAATCAATCAAGAAACTCTGAGCTTATTTATATAATACACCAATTTTATGATTGAATATTAATCTTTTAGTCTAAATTATCTAATATTTTCTTTATCTCAACATCTGTTTTATAAAGCTTCTCTTTACAAAGTTTCAATAAAGCGGAGGCTCTTTTTATTTCTTCAGTCAATACATCAACATCCATGTCTCCCGACTCCAGTTTATCGAGTATATTCTGCAATTCTTGTATTGCATCGGTATATGATTGATCTTTTTTTGCCATTCTGTGAACATTTTGTTTGAAATAGAGGTTTAAACTTAGATAAATTTAAATTTACATACAACAAATATAATCCTATATCGAAAATTAAATTTAAATTTGAAGATAATAAAAAGTATTTAATGTCGCAGACCTTTTTTATTTCTTTGTTAACCATAACAAATATAGCTTGTTATAGTTCAGAAATGTATCACTAAATACTTTAAACACTGAAGTAAAAAAGCACTTACTCTTAATAATATTCAGCTCTAAAATAATTTACTTATGACACTTACTAAAACAACAAACCGGTCTATGACCTCATTCTTCCCCAAACTATTTTTATACTCGGGGATATTTTCGGGACTATGCCTGCTAACGAGTTGTACGAGTCTGGATACATTGGTAGTAAATGTAGAAAAGCCTGCACAGATAACATTACCCAATCACATAGATAATATTGTGATTGTAGATAATACAATGCCACAACCCGAAGATATAGGGCATGCCGAATATATTAAAGGCAAAAGAACCAATTCTCAAATATCGGTTAATGCAGACAGTGTAAACTATATCCTTGCAGCTAATCTGTTCGATGAACTCGCCGATAAAGAGTATTTCGATGATGTTATTTTTTATGACGAACCTATAAGAGAAAATGGCGACTTTAGAGATATATTTCCCTTGGATACAACAATTGCCAAAGAGATTTGTATTGCTAACAAAGCTGATGCTATAATTTCTATAGATCGGTTTCTGGTCAGCACAATTTCTAATGAAGATGATTTCGAGTTCGGAACCACAATAAAATATCTGGATGTGAAAATGGATGTACGCTTTCAAGTATACTCTAATAAAGGAACAGCCATATCACCGCCATTTTATCTGAATGACAGCATTTACTGGGTCGCGACCTACAGTGAGGATATTCCATTATCAGACACTATCCCCAGCAGAGAGCAAGCGATGAAAGAAGCTGCTCATTATATGGCCGAAAAGGTAGCCGATGCACTTGCACCTTATTGGAGTAGCGAATTAAGGTGGTATTTCGGAGATGTAAAAGCAGCTAATAAAATGATGAGCAACAGTGACTGGTCAGGTGCTCTTTCTTTATGGAAATCTGCTTATGAGAAAGAAACAAAAAATATCAAGAAAAAAGCCAGACTGGCAAATAATATTGCTTTGGCATATGAATTATCTGATGAACTGAAAGAAGCTTTGAGATGGATAACAATTTCCTGTGATTTGTTTGAAAAAACAGAAGAAACCACTGTCGATACTGCAAATCTAATTAGAGCAACTGAGTATAAAGATGATTTAATAATCCGATACAACGATTTTAGATTATTAGATATGAGAGACAAGGATTCTAATTAAGTAAAAGAAAATATTTAATTTCTGGGAACTTAATCTGTATCTTATATTTTTTCGACACCTATACCGGGGAGATTATTTAATATAATCTTCCCGTTTTTTATTGAGGTTCCTCTAAAACAATCGTTCGTAATAAGTAAAGCCCCATCGAGATCGGCAAAGCTTACAGCGGGAGATAATTGAGATGCAGCAGATATTGCACACGAAGTCTCCGTCATACAGCCTAACATAACATCAAAGCCTAAAAATGGAGCAAGGTTTATCATTTTATAAGCCTCATTCATACCCGTACATTTCATCAGCTTAATATTGATTCCCGAGAAAGCTCCTTTAATCTTCTCCATATCCGCAAACCTTTGCACCGATTCATCGGCAAAAATGGGTAAAGGACTATGTGCCGTAAGCCAGGCACTAGCCTCCAAATCGGTTTTAAGCATCGGTTGTTCTATCAGTACAACTCCTTGTTCTTTCAGCCAATAAACCATCTCTAATGCTTCGGATCGATCTTTCCATCCCTGATTAGCATCAATAGCTAATGGGAGATCTGTGACAGACCGGATTACTTCTATCATACGTTTATCATCGTTGCCGCCTAATTTGACTTTGAGTATCTTAAAATCGGAAGCCACTTCAGATGTTTTCTTTCTAACAATTTCATCCGTATCAATACCAATCGTGTATGTTGTATTAGGCGTATTTTCCGGATTCAGATTCCAGATATCGTGCCACGACCGGTTTCTTATTTTTCCGATTAAGTCATGTAATGCTATATCTATCGAGGCTTTTGCTGCTGTATTTCCGATAGCAATTTGATCAACATAATCTAAAATAGTATCAATATCAGATAAATCTGAAAACTGAGTCAAATCGACCTGCTTCAAAAAACTGATAACGCTTTCTTGTGTTTCACCCAAATATTGCGGTAAAGAGGCTTCACCGTAACCAATATACTCATCATAATGTAGTTCTACTAAAACCACAGGTGTTGTAGTTCGGGAGTATGTTGAAATCGTAAACGGATATTTCAACATCAAATTATAGGGTGAGTATACTAGTTCTATTCTATTCATAGTTTTTGCTTTTTATAGGATTCCAATTCATCTATATATTAGTAAAAAGATTAAACAAAGGTGACAAATTATATACAAAAAGGTGACAAAATCGTTAGTTTTTTGTCAACAATCAAAACGATGTAAATCAAAAAATTAAACCCAAAAAGATTACAAAAGTGACATCCATTTTTGTAGTTATACTCTTTGTCTTGTTTTTTCATTATAATATTTTGTTATATAGATAAATAAGTCTGCGACACACGCCTAAAGCGTGACTCATTTTTTTTCACATCTATTCGACTCGATTTCCTTTCAGATCTATAAAAAAAGCTTCGCCGTCTAGCTTTACCTTTGCCTTACCTTCTTTATTAAAATATCGGGCTTCATCATACACCAACGGGATAATAACTTCACCTGTTTGATCTATAAAACCGCATTTTCCCTCTATACATACTGCAGCCAATCCTGTTTTGGTAAACGACCATGCAGGATTATATATACACGGAATAACCAGCCTCCCTGTTTTATCTACATAACCCCACCAACCATTTAATCGAACCAATGCCAATTCTACTGAGAAAGAATGAGCATATTCATATATAAACGGTACAACTGCTTCGCCTGTTTCGGGATCTAAAAATCCCCATTTGCCGTTATCTTCCGACACCACCAATTTTCGCGTTTTAGATGCTAAAATAGCGGCAGATTTTTCTTTTTTTTGTTGTTCAGCCATCTTAAATGAGTAAAAGGAAATATTTAATGATATATCTTTATTGGTAGGGGCAGATCTATGTGTCTGCCTTGAATAGGTGAACACACAGGTTCATTCATTCCTACAGCCAAAGCAATAAATAGTTATGAGAACTTAATTACTTTTTTCAAGAGAAAAGAATTTTGCAAAAAAATCCAACTGCCATTCTACCGCCTTATTCCAATATTGAGCATTGTGTTCACCCGAAGTCATAATATAAGTGTGTTGAATTTTCTTCGTCAAAAGAAGTTTATGTAGATTTTCATTCACCTCCAAAAAGAAGTCATCCTGACCACAATCAAAAATCAAAGGTATACCTGCCAGCTTATCGACATTTGTAATGACAGTATTCGCATCCCAAAGAGACTTATTATCGGCGTAGCGACCCATAGCTTTAGACATTTCCCAATTGTTGGGAAAAGGGCGGATATCTACTCCACCACTCATCGACCCGCAAACACCAAATACATCAGGATGATGTATGGTTAACCACAAGGCACCATGTCCTCCCATACTAAAACCCGATATTGCCCTACCCTTCGGCGATTGTATCGTTTTATAATGATCATCGACATAGCTCACCAACTCATTACTGACATATGTATCGTATTGAGATTTTGGGTTCACCGGACTATCCCAATACCAACTGTTCTTTCCATCGGGACAAACTATGATAAACTCCAATTTTGTCGCCAATTGAGGCAAGGTTGGTTTTACAGTTTTAAGCCATGATAAATGATTACCTCCATATCCATGCAGAAGATATACCACGGGATATGTTTTGTCTGATTGAGCATCATATCCATCCGGTAAAATAATTACATTCTTCACCTCCAGATTCATTTTCGGACTATATACCTCAACAGTATCTATTTGCTGTGAAAATAGTGAGAATGTGTTACCAATGATTAATAGTAATAATACATAAGCAAAACGGTACGAAACTTTGTTTTTCATAATACTTCTTGTGTTTTTTCTGTTTTCTTAAAAGCTTTACTTGCCCAGCGTGGAACGAGAATAGCTCCGATAAAAAGGTAATTATAGTAACTCAACAATCGCCATAATACAATGATAACGGGAACAAGTCCTGAGATCGGGATTAAAGCACTTAAATAGTTTTTAAATATCAACTCACTCAAACCGCTTGCTCCGGGTGTAAAGCTAAGTATCATCAATACCCACATTACAAATTGGCGGGCAAAAATCAGCATATGATCCGATACGGAGAAAAATGCCATAAAAAGAGCATTAACTACCAAAAAGCGGGAAGACCAAGACAGAATTGTAGCCAGGATTATGGGCCACCAGTAAGAGAATGATTTTCCTCTTATTTCTCTGGCACTGATAATAAGATCATCTCCTGCTTTTACGGCTCCTCTATACCAGCGACGAAGAAAAGGCAACCTGAATATTTTGATAAGGAGCCATCTTATCGCTTGAGGTTTGAAAAATAAGCCGGTGATAAGACAAATACAAATCACCACTTTTATAATATAAGCAGTAACAAATAAGGTAATCACCCCCATTTGTATAGTGTTAATCTCGGGAAATAGTGTATCAACGGGTACAAATAGTAATAATAAAGGGAAGGTTACTACAAAAAACATTTCATCAAGCAACATCGTTACAAAAACCATAGCCGTGCTTCTTCCTACGGGTATGTTCTCTTTCGACAAAAACAGCACCGCCATACTCGATCCTCCAACCGATGATGGGGTTACTGCCGTACCAAATTCGGCAAGCAGTGTTATCTTTAACGATTGTTTCCATGAAAGCATCTTTTCGGTCAGATACCGATACCGAATGGTAAAACCAAGATCACGACCTACCATCAAAAGCAAGGCTATAAAAAACCAAAATATAGTATTCCATGTAATACTTATATTTTTAAGTTCTTCTAATTGGGCAGCATTTTCTTCTCCCAACAAGTCTTTTGAAAACATATAAATAATTACCCCAACACCAAGAAGAGTGGGTATAAGTATTTTCCAGGTACTAACTTTTGTTGACTGTTCAGTCATATTTATATTCGATTATGAATTACTAATATTGGTTAATTTAACCGCTCGCAATTCTTGATTCTAATGTTAATTACTCATTTTGAATTTTATCCGATAAAAAGGGATAAAAGTTAACACACCTCAACAAATTACAGATATATAGAGTGCTGTTTTTATCTAAAATTCTGAAATTAAACAGATTATTTACAATTAAAAAATCCTTATATTGCCAAAAATTTTAATCAACAAACTATTTATATAGAAAACTAGTGCTATATTTGTACTGTAACTCTCTAAATTAACAACACAATGGAATTTCATAAAAACAAACCAATCTATCTACAAATTGTGGATGTAATCTCACAAAGAATAGTATCTAAAGAATGGAAAGAAGAAACTAAAATCCCTACCGTAAAAGAGCTTGCAAAAGAATTAGAGGTAAATCATAATACCCTGATGCGCTCACTCGAACTTTTGCAATCAGAAGATATTTTAATGTCAAAAAGAGGTGTTGGTCTCTTCCTCACAAAAGATTCTTACAAGAATGCTCTCGAACTAATGAGAAGGTCATTTTATGAAAATCAAGTACCAGAGTTCTTTGCAACCATGAATTCTTTAAAGATAACATTAGGTGAACTGATAGACTTATATAAAAGCAATAAAAGAGCTAATGAGTCGAGCCTTATTTAAAAGACACAAGAATTACGTTATTACGCATTAAGAATTAAAGAAGCAAACCTTAAAGGTTTGTTTCTTTTTTACATTAGCTGATCAAGCCCCAATTATATCGATTACCGCCTAATTTACGTAATTGTCTCTTTAGAATCTGGTTTTCAGGTTTTTCAAAAGCAGGATCGCTATCCATAACTTCTTTTGCCACATCACGGGCATAGCCCATTATCTGAGAATCTCTCACAATGTCGGCTATCTTCAAATTAAAAGCAATGCCACTCTGTTGTGTTCCCTCGAGATCACCCGGACCTCTGAGTTTTAAATCGGCTTCGGCAATTTCGAATCCATCATTGCTTTCAACCATTATATTGATACGCTTACGAGAGTCTGCCGACAGCTCATAAGGCGTTATAAGGATACAATACGACTGATCGGCACCTCTACCCACCCTACCTCTCAACTGATGCAACTGCGACAGTCCAAAGCGTTGAGCGCTCTCAATAACCATAACCGATGCATTGGGAACATTTACGCCAACTTCGATAACTGTAGTGGCCACCATAATTTGAGCTTCGTTTTTTACGAAACGAGCCATCTCGGCATCTTTTTCCGCAGGCTTCATTTTTCCATGCACTTTACAAACTGTGTACTCGGGAAAAATTTCGCAAATATGCTCATATCCCTCTTCGAGGTTTTTCAGATCTATTTTCTCACTTTCTTCGATCAAAGGGTATACAAAATATATCTGACGACCTTCTGAGAGTTGTTTGCGGATCGAATTATACAATGCTCCCCGTCTTTTATCATACTGATGTATGGTTTGTATTGGCTTACGTCCGGGAGGCAATTCGTCAATAACCGACACATCCAGATCACCATACACAGTCATAGCCAATGTACGGGGTATGGGGGTTGCCGTCATTACCAACATATGTGGCGGATTTACATTCTTTGTCCACAATTTTGCTCTTTGAGCCACACCAAAACGGTGCTGTTCATCGATAACTACCAATCCTAAGTTACCAAATTGGACAGTATCTTCAATCAACGCATGCGTACCGATAAGAATATGGATATCTCCTGTCAAAAGACGGGAGTGAATTTCTTCACGTTTCTTCTTTTTAGTGGAACCTGTCAGGAGTTCAACATTGATATTTAATCCGAACAGAAATTCCTGAATAGTAGCAAAATGCTGATTAGCCAAAATCTCGGTGGGAGCCATCATAGAAGCTTGAAAGCCATTTCCCATGGCGATCAACATAATCATTAGCGCCACCAGTGTTTTTCCACTACCCACATCTCCTTGCAGCAAACGATTCATTTGCTCTCCGGTAGCCATATCCTGACGAATCTCTCTGATAATTCGCTTCTGTGCATTAGTCAATTCGAAAGGAAGATTCTTTTCGTAGAAAGAATTAAAGTAATCACCGACTAAAGAAAATACGAACCCTTTTAATTTAGCCCTTCTATCGGAAGTATATCTTAAAATATTGAGCTGTAAATAGAACAGTTCCTCAAATTTTAAGCGGTATTGTGCATCTCTTAGAATGGAAGGATTAAGGGGAAAATGAATATTGCGGATTGCTTCTTTTAATGGTAATAATTTAGCTGTATCAATAATCGACTGAGGAAGAGTTTCAACCACATGAGGCAGTGCCGAGGGTAATGCACTCATCATTATCTTTTGAATTGCTTTTGAATTCAGATAATGCGTTTTCATCTTCTCTGTAGTATTGTAATACCCAAGCAGATTGGTTTGCTCTACCTTCTCTTCGATATAAGGCTCAATATCAGGATGAGCTATATTGAATTTATTCCCGAAAGCGGTTGGTTTTCCAAAAACCAGATAAGTAAGATTTACCTTGTATTTATCGGCTATATAACGTGCTCCTTGAAACCAAACCAGATCAATAAAACCTGTCCCATCGGTAAAATGGGCAACCAATCTTTTATTTCGACCTTCCCCCATTGTTTCAAAAGCCGTTATCCGACCTTTTAGCTGAATATAAGGCATATTACCATCTACTTCGTGAATATAGTAGATGCGGCTCTTATCAATGTATTTATAGGGATAATAATGCAACAGATCTTCAACCGAAAAAACATCAATCTCTTTGTTAAGTATTTCTGCTTTCTTAGGTCCAACTCCGGGTAAGTATTTTATGTCTGTATTGGATATATCAGCCATGATGAAACGAGGTCTAGCACTTTTTTAGTTTTGCTGACTAAATTGTACTTCAATCAGCTATATTGTTAATTTCTATTCTTTCTCTGCAACTGGTAAACGACATGCCCTTCAATATCTTGTCTGTCGATTATATCGAAGTACTTAACGATTTCAATCGAATCTTCTGCCACTTTCATAAAAGAATCATCGTTATCGATATTCTTTACTACCAAAATTTTGGTATAAGTAGTATCAATATCGCCAAAATCAAAGATAGGAATAGATTTAAAATTTTCTAAATATTTTTTATAGTACTTACCTGTTAATCGTATTCGAATATAATGTTTTGAATCGGGAAAGAATAAAGGTATGGCTGCTATCGAAAAACTTCGGGTATCGGAATACACAAAAGCGGTTTTATCATCAAGTCTTTCCTCTGCAAAATCTACTATTTTTGCTTGTACCCGTTCATTATACTGATTCGTTCTGTATTGCAATGAATAGTGATCGAAAGAAAAATAAGCAAGGATAAGGAACATCAGAAATAGAACGACCTTATTCTGTGTTTTCTTCCAATCGAATGAGGCCAGAAAAATGGCAAAGCCCAGATAAAGTAAACCTAGAATTGGTGTCATATATCGGGTAACAAATACAGGCTTCGATAAAAGAGAATATGTAATTGCAGTAGCTAATGTAAGTACGAAAGCTAAAAACAAGAGGCTAGCGTAAACCCGTTTAACGGACAATTGCTTATCGGTAAAGTTTGCCTTTCTTCCGGAAATAACGACATAAACAAATAAAACAATAAAAACGATAAGCATATAAAATGCAGAGGCAAAATGCGAAAGAGGTAATTCTGTTGCCGTAAGGTCTAATTCCTGTGCAAATGGATAATAGAAATAGATTACGAAATCCTTCAATCGGGGAGCATTAATCCAATACTCGTCCTGAACCTGTGAAACCTGACCGGGTAAATTAATCAGCCAAGGTAAATAGCCGATTATAAATAGAACCGAATAACCGATAAATGGGAGTATTTTATCTCTCTTCTTCAAGATAACAACAAGGAAAAACAACAAATAAATATAGAACACACCCAACAACGCATAGTAATGGGTATATGCTGCTGCAAGAGAAAACAGTGTAAATTTGATTAAATCGGAACGACGAAAGGTTGTATAACTTTGATAAGCATATAAAGCACTCAGAAGAACAAAAAACATTCCGAATGAATACATCCTAATCTCGGAAGCCAAATATTGATTAACGGGCATTAAAATTACCACCACCAATAAGCTTAAGGCAGTCTTATTTCCAAACTTCTGCCGTATATGGGTACAAGTAAGCAGCATAATACCAATCATGGGTAAAGCCGAAAAAATACGCAGAGCTACTACCGAATCACCACAAATGTAGGTATACAGTTTTAGCAGAATATAATAAAGGGGTGGATGTACATCATTGGCAGTTACATACCATAAATATCCGAAGGATTGCCGTACAAGATTTATTGTATAAGCTTCGTCATACCAAAAAGCCCGATAAAAATCAAGGGATAAAAAGAAAAAAGATCCTATAAGGAATAACCCATACAGGATAATTGTATAACGCTTATTGTCGTCATTTGTCATATCAATCGGAATAAGTTGCTAAGAAGTTTAACAAGATCTAGAACTTTTAGTTCTTGCCAGGAGGTCAAAAAAGAAACCCTTGCTCGGTCTCCTTATGTCTTCCCAGATGTTTATAGGCCAATTCTGTAGCCTCTCTGCCTCGTGGAGTACGTTTCATGAAACCTTCTTTGATAAGAAAAGGTTCATATACTTCCTCTATTGTTCCTCCGTCTTCACCCAAAGCTGTGGCAATAGTAGAGATACCAACCGGACCTCCTTTAAACTTATCTATGATAATTAACAGTATTTTATTATCAACTTCGTCGAGACCATACTTATCAATATTAAGAGCTTCCAATGAATAATTGGCTATTTCCTTATCAATACTTCCCGATCCTTTTACTTGAGCAAAGTCTCTCACCCGTCTCAAAAGTGCATTCGAAATACGAGGTGTTCCTCTACTGCGTAATGCTATTTCTTTGGCGGCATCATCATCACAAGGCACATCCAATATATTTGCCGAACGTTTAATAATTCCCGTTAAAGTGTCATTATCGTAGTATTCCAAGTGCATATTTATCCCGAATCGGGCACGCAGAGGACTTGTCAATAAACCGCTTCGTGTAGTAGCACCAATCAGCGTAAATGGGTTCAATTCGATCTGAACCGAACGTGCACTTGGTCCTTTATCAATCATTATATCAATGCGATAATCTTCCATAGCACTATATAGATATTCTTCTACGATAGGCGAAAGGCGATGTATTTCATCGATAAAAAGGACATCATTTGGTTCTAAAGAGGTGAGCAAGCCGGCTAAATCGCCCGGTTTATCGAGAACAGGACCCGAGGTTATTTTAAAACCCACTCCCAATTCGTTAGCAATAATATTGGATAATGTAGTCTTACCCAATCCCGGAGGACCGTGCAGTAAGGTATGGTCTAAAGATTCTCCACGCATACGAGCTGCCGCAACGAATACCTTCAAATTATCCACTACTTTATCCTGACCACTAAAGCTATTAAAACTAAGAGGTCTCAAAGCATTTTCAAATTCACGCTCTGTTCCGTCTAATTTCTCGTCATGTATATCGAATGCATCCATTTATTTAATTCATCTTAAAACTTTACAAGGTCTGTTATGACCTTAACTCAATCGGTTCACCGACTGAACTCCTTCTATCTTTAAAATCTGAGAACAGAGTTTCTGTACATCTGTTACGCTATGCACAAAAAGACTGACCTTTCCCTCAAAGATACCATCATTCGATTCAATATTCAAACTTTTGATGTTTACCGAATCTGTAATTATAACTTTGGTTATATCATTCAGCATTCCTACACGGTCGATCCCCCGAATGATTATTGTCGATAAAAACGAGTATTGTGCATATCTACCCCATTCAAGAGTCAGTATTTTATCACCAAAACTAGCTTTTAGCTTCAAGCCTACGGGGCAATTAACTCCATGTACCTGAACTTCATTATTATCTGTAATAAAACCAAAAACTTTATCTCCCGGAATAGGATTACAACACGATGCTATTCTAAAGTTCTTCTTAAAAGAATCTTCTTCCAGAATATATGTTTTCTTCTTATCTATTGTATCCAGATTATCCGTATCCAATTGCTCCAAATCAGCTTCAGCCTTTTTACCTACCCGGAAAGCCTGCTTCATATATCGCATAAATATATTGCTGGAATTATCCTTGTCTTTTTGATTAAAGAGCTTATCAAGATTGGCAGGTAGAACAATTGTTTTGTTTCCAAGTGCATAAAAGAAATCTTCTTTTTTGCTTATTTTATAAAAGTCGAGTAATTTATCGATAGTAGATGTCGAAAGTTCTGTTTCTCCAACAATTTCTTTAAATATAGTTTCTCCTTTTTTAGCAACCTCTTTCTTTTGCTTTTTGAGAGTAGATTCCAGTTTAGTACGGGCTTTGGCACTTGTAATAAAACCAAGCCATTCGGGTTGTGGAGTCTGAGATTTGGATGTCAAAATCTCAACCTGATCACCACTGTTCAGTTTGTGACTAAGCGGAACCAGTTTATGATTTACTTTTGCACCAATACAATGATCTCCTATATTTGTATGTAACTCATAAGCAAAGTCCAATGCTGTAGAGCCTTGAGCCATTGTTCTCAAATCTCCTTTGGGAGTAAAGACAAATATTTCCTGAGAAAACAGATTTAATTTGATAGTATCCAAAAAATCTATTGCATTGGGATTGGGATGTTCCAATATCTCAGTAATAGTTTTCAGCCATTTATCAAGCTCATTATCTTCTTCGATTTTACCTTCCTTATATTTCCAATGAGCTGCAAAGCCTTTTTCTGCAATATCGTCCATTCTACGGCTTCTTATCTGGATTTCGACCCATTCGCCATCGGGTCCCATTACGGTAAGGTGCAGAGCTTGGTAACCGTTTGATTTGGGACGACTCACCCAATCTCTGATACGATCAGGACGAAGCTTGTAAATGTCCGTAATCACCGAATATATATCCCAACATCTTTTCTTTTCGTCGACTCCCGGTTCGGAGTCGAAAATAATACGAACAGCGAAAATATCGTAGATTTCTTCAAAAGGAACTCCTTTTGATTTCATCTTATTCCAAATAGAATATACTGATTTATCTCTTGCTCTTATTTCATACTTGAAACCCAGTTGATCTAATTTCTGAATAACCGGATCTGCAAAATGTTCGAAAATATTTTTCCGTATACTGAATGATGACTCTAACTTCGAGACGATTTCATTGTATTCATCGGTATTTTCGTATTTAAAACTGAGTTCTTCCAACTCGGTTTTTATAGCAAAAAGCCCCAATCGGTGAGCGAGTGGAGCATATATGTACATTGTTTCGCCTGCTATTTTATGGCGTTTGGCAGGAGCCATAGAACCCAATGTTCGCATATTATGGAGACGATCGGCAATCTTTACAAGTATCACTCTGATATCGTCTGCCATTGTAAGCAACAGCTTTCTAAAGTTTTCGGCTTGGGATGATACCTGATCTCCAAACATACCACTCGATATTTTAGTCAGACCATCCACAATTTCGGCTACTTTATCACCAAAAATCTTTTTAATATCTTCTACCGTATAATCGGTGTCTTCTACTACATCATGAAGCAGTGCTGCACAAATAGATGTAGATCCCAGTCCGATTTCGCTACAAACTATACGCGCCACAGCCAACGGATGCATTATATATGGCTCACCCGATCGACGTCTTGCTCCTTTATGAGCTTCTTTTGCCAAATGAAAAGCTTTCGTTATTATCTCGACTTTTCGTCTATGATTACTTTTAAGATAGTCATCAATAAGAGCGTTAAACTCATTTTCGACCATCAAATCATCGTCCTGCTTTTTAGTATCTTTATCCATAAATTATAGAAAAAGAGTAAAATTAAAAATGAATGCCATAATTTTCAATTAAGGTCTCAGACCTTTTTATTATTTAATCAAGCGTATTACCGATCATTATAATCAATCGAACCAATACTGCATTAAACGTACTGTTAGTTATCTGGGTATCTTTAGTTTCTGACCAATACTCAATTTATCCGAACGAAGATTATTTGCCTTTTTTATGTCTCCCGGTGTTAATTTCCCACCATACAATACGGCAATATGCCCTAAAGTATCTCCTTTTTTAACAACATGAGTCGCAGGTTGTTTTGCCTGTTCTTTCTTGGGTTTAGGTTTAGGCTTTGGCTCTACTTTCTTTTCAACCTTGGTAACTTCTTCTTTTTTTACAGTTACAGTTTTAGTTGAAGATGTACTCATGGGTGTTGTTGATGCCAATGCCTTAGTAGCAGCATTGTTTTGAACCGATGTTTTTACATCAGCAACAACTTCTTCGATAGACTCTTCGGAAATAGATGGTACTTCTTCTGCAACTAGTTTTTCTTTTTCAGCAGGAAGATGTATAACCAATCGTTGCCCTACTTTGGGTACCGATGATTTTAATTTATTCCAAGAAGAAATATCCTTCCTATCCACATTATACTTAGAAGCAATCTGAGTTAAAGTTTCTCCGATACGTACCTTGTGATAAATAGTCTGAACTCTTTGTATATCGCGACTTCTGCTTTCAGCTATTTGGGGTTCGTGAATCTCTGATGTATCAACAGTCGAAGCTTCTTTTACTTTTTCAACAATTGGCTCGGGATCGGGTTCTGCTCCTGCTGCATATTCCTGCAATTTTGAAAAATAGTCAGACAGTGAGTTTGAAGAAGATGAACTTTCGGTCGATGCTACCGAACTTGTATTTTGAGCTAAATTTTGAGTTACCGGTTCGTTCGTTACTTGAGGTGTCTCATTTTCAACAGGTTTTCCTGCTGAAACAGCCAATATCTGACCGGCTCTTAATCGGTTTGACTTAAGCCCGTTCCATCTTTTTATCTGAGCTGATGAAACTCCATGTTTATTGGCGATAGAAGCCAAATTATCACCTCTGCGTACTTTATATCTTGTTGCATTAGTTCCAACAGATGCAGTATATCCACTAGGAGTAACGACTTTTCGATGAGCTAAAAATTCAGTTGCCTTATAAGAAAATATTGAGTCGCGTTGAAGTTCAAATTCAACCGCATTCATCGAAGGAAGGTTCAGTACATATGATTTAAATTCACCCGGAACAATGTCTTTCTTATACTGTGGATTGAGTGTTCTTAATTCGTCAAGAGGAACATTTAATACCTCTGCAACCTGCTGTAGATGGAGTTGTTTATCAACAAGAATAGTATCTGTAGAGTGTGTGTATTTATATTCGAATGGACAAATATTGTGTTCCGAGTAATAGTTCATTACATATGCTGCCGCAATAAATGCAGGCACATATCCTCGGGTTTCTTTCGGAAGATAGGGATAAATCGCCCAATAATCTCTTTGACCTCCGCTCCGTTTAATGGCTTTATTTACATTACCGGGACCGCAATTATATGCTGCAATTACTAAATTCCAATCTCCATAAATATTATGTAAATCCCGCAAATATCGGGCTGCTGCTTCCGTCGATTTTATAGGATCGCGTCGCTCATCAACCAACGTATTTACTTCAAGATCATACATTTTACCTGTACCAATCATAAATTGCCAAAGTCCGGTTGCTCCCATTCTCGAAGCAATTGTAGGATTGAGGGCTGATTCGATAATAGGCAGGTATTTTAATTCGAGTGGTAAACCGTATTTATCTAGTGCTTGTTCAAAAATCGGAAAGTAATAATCTGATTTTCCTAAAAAGTATTCAACACTTCCTCTCATTCGTCCTGTATACATATCGATATATGATCTTACTACAGGATTATATACCAACTCCATTTCGGTAGGTAAACAGTAGAGTCTGTTGATATATACGGAATCAGGATAAGCAACGTCCGTATCAAAGTTTGACTTACAAGAAAGAGAAGGACTCAGATTTTTTTTCCAATCGACTAAAAGTTGATCAAAATTTCTCTCGATATCTTCCGGGATAGTCAGTTCTCTATCTGTTATAGTATCTTTTATAGATAGTCCACTTTTGTGAACCTGCCCATACAGAGTAATACTACCCCCTAAAATAAAACCGGCAATAAAGAGTTTTTTTAGCATAAATCATTATTTTTCGGGACATTAAGATTCAAAACCTGTTTCGTTATTATAGCAATATACACATTACATTAAACACTTGCTGTTAAGCAGTTAAGAACAATGACCTAGAATTTAAAACTACATTGAACCCCAAAAGATTTTTGGGCAAAAGGATCAGTTTGCACTTGAGGCTCTACCCTCAAAGACAAATCTGGCGAAATATCAAAATCGAATAATTGAGCATCAACATATGCATCAATCATACACAATCCGTACAGAGCAACAGCTCCAATAATACTTAAATCACGGTATCGACGATAGGAATCTCTATTTCTCTTAAATGAATTTTGATATGTAGTGATCTCAGAGTCTGTTATTTGAGAAGGATCTGTTATCCGTCTAACAAATGGACCCCAAATACGAAAATTTGCTTCACTTCTTGGATCATCACTCTTTATGGCTTTATAGGCTGCAGTATAATCGTTATACATTCGACCATTCCAAGATATAGCGTACGCAAGTCCCAAAAAACCTCCATATACAATGGGTAGTTTCCAGTATTTTCGATTATAGATCTGACCTAAGCCTGGAAAAATAGCCGAATACAAAACGGCTTTATTAGGATCGGGCTTAAAGGGTATCGAGTTCTTGATAACTTTGTCGGCAGACTTATCTACCATCAGTTTATCATCAACCCAAGCTATAGTATCACTTTTAGTTATATTCTGAGAACGTGGCGAAATTTTAGGAGTCTGTACGCTATCATTAATTTGCCCCAGCACCGGAAATGCCAAAGAATACACAGCTACAATACTTACAAAAAATCTCTTTACCATATATTTTTTAAGAACCCAAGCTTTTCTACAGTTATCAGCAAACAGTTATCAATGAATTTGTTTACTTATCAACCGTAATATAAATCAGAAAATATTTAGTGCTATATTCTAAAATTACAACTATCTATTGCCTTATGCTTGTTACTACTGCAATAAATAATTTTGTAAAAACTTGGTTAGTTTATTTTTTTATTTGGTCAAATTTAGTAATAATTCTTTCCAATTCTTCATCTGAGCTAAAAGCAATTGTTATTTTTCCTTTACCCTTGTCATTGCACGATAATTGTACTTTCGCTTCGAAAAACTTCGACAAGTGTTTTTTCAAAATATCAAATTCTTCAGGAGTGGCTTTGTTTATATTACCCTTCTTAGCTAAATTGACTACTTCTTTCTCCTGAATAATCTCTTCCAGAGTATCTCCTTTATTGATTGCCCGAACATATTCTTCGACTTTTCGAACCGAAAGGTCTTCATTTAATATAAGCTTATACACCTCAAGCTGCACTTCGGGGTTCTCGATAGTTACCAAAGTGCGTGCATGAGCCATATCTATTCTTTTATCTCTGATAGCTACTTGAATTTCGGCAGGAAGCTTCAATAATCGCAGATAATTTGCAATAGTAGTTCTCTTCTTTCCTATTCTCTCACTCAGCTGTTCCTGAGTCAGATTGTATGTTTCAATCAGATTCTGATAAGCCAGAGCAACCTCTATGGAGTTTAGGTCTTCTCTTTGTATATTTTCGATCAACGCCATTTCCATGACGTTTTCATCATCTGCAGTTTTTATATAGGCAGGTATCGATTTTAACTGAGCGATCATCGATGCTCTGTATCTGCGCTCTCCTGCTATGATCTGATAATTTTCATCATCGATCTTACGCAGAGTAATCGGCTGAATAACGCCCAACTGTTTGATAGAGACAGCCAGTTCACGCAAGGCTTCTTCATCAAAAACATGACGGGGTTGATCAGGATTTGGCTGAATCTGTGACAATGGAACTTCATTTATAGACGAAGATCCTTCAGTCCTCACATCATCCATTGTAATGAGAGCATCTAACCCTCTTCCTAAAGCAGGTCTTTTTGCCATAAATAATTATTCTTTTTTACGGTTAAGGTCGCAGACCTATTTATTACTTCGACGAGTATATATACAACTGACAGTTAAATCAATCATTGTATACAATACTTTCTTTTACTTAAGTAGCAAAGTTAAGAATTTTTTTCGATAAGCTCTTTTGCCAGCTGCATGTGGTTTACTGTACCACGTGAGGCTGCATCATAAGCCAATACCGGTTGGGCAAAACTTTGAGATTCGCTCAACTTCACATTTCGTTGAATTACGGTTGTAAACACGAGCTCCTGGAAATGTTTCTTTACCTCTTCGTATATCTGATTTGCCAAACGAAGACGTGCATCATACATCGTAAGCAGGAATCCTTCTATCTCTAGTGAAGGATTAAGCTTCGATTTGATAATCTTGATTGTATTCAACAGTTTACTGATACCTTCCAATGCAAAATACTCACATTGAACAGGTATAATTACCGAATCGGCAGCAGTAAGAGAGTTTACGGTAATCAAACCCAAAGATGGAGAACAGTCAATCAGAATGTAATCATAATCAGCCTTCTTAGCTTGAAGCACTGCAGCCAAACGTTTTTCACGGTTTTCGATATTCAGCATTTCGAGCTCTGCTCCAACCAGATTAATATGCGATGGAATGATATCCAAACGTTCATATGCCGTTGGCACAATTGCCTGATCGGCAGTAGCCTCACCTATAAGACATTCGTAAATTGTAGTTTTTATATGTTTAATATCGAGTCCTAAGCCGGAAGAAGCATTCGCCTGCGGATCTGCATCCACAACCAATACTTTCTTTTCCAAGGCAGCCAATGAAGCTGCAAGGTTTATTGTGGTAGTAGTTTTTCCAACCCCTCCCTTTTGATTTGCCAGAGCAATTATTTTACCCATGATTCGTTAGTTATTTCTTTATTTCGGCTACAAAGAAACAAATAAATTATAGCAGTATTAAGATTGAGCTGTTAAACACTAAGCGAATTGTTGATAACTCGCTCTTTTTGTTAATAACATCTATAAATTATTAAACAAAAAGCATTTACACACCTAAAAACAGTTTTATATTCGTTTAACACCATTTTGGGTATAAACATTTTAATAGAAAGTAAAAGTTTTTTTCATATAAAGCGATCCTACCTTTTGTTGCTATTACCAATAAAAGGTTTGTGGAAAATTTAGATAGACTTCAGGTAACAGCAAGTGTTTAATGTCGTATTTTAAAGTTATGATTACCCGTGGAGCAATTAATAAATAATGAATAAGTAAAAAAGAAGTTGTTTATTATCAACTGAATGACTATATTCAACTGTCTACCAAATGATTAAAATTTCATCTGCTTATTGTGCTGAATGAAGTCCTAGCTTATTTCCTTCTGTATCCATGAACAGTGCAAAAAATCCCATTTCAGGACTGATTTGGGTTTTCTGTACAATGATTTGCCCTCCATTTTCGCTTACCTTTTCGAGCATTGGTTGTAGGTCATTTCCTGCATTCAGATAAAGAACTGCTCCATCACTTGTCGGTTTGTAATCATCGCCTTTGACTAAAACTACATTTACGGTTTCTCCGTCACTAGGCAAAACACCCATTTGTGTTCCGTCCATGTCAACTTCTTCGATTGTAATGCCTAAGAGCGTTTGATAAAAATGAACTGCTCTTGAAAAGTCTGTTGTTGGAATTTCTACTATTGAAATTAAATTACGCATAATTTTTTATCTTTTATTATTTTAGTTAATTATATTGATTAGAAATTGCAAAGATAAAATAACGTAAATCTTCGAAATTGTAAAAATGCGACAGCTTTAATCTTTTTGGTAGAAAAGGGATGACAGCACATTTTGTCTGTCTTCTAAAAACTCTTTAGGATTGGTTCCAGTAAATTCTTTAAAGTCTTTGATAAAGTGGGCCTGGTCGTAATATTCGTTTTCGTAAGCGATTTGAGTGAGTGTTTCGGTTTTGTGGTTGAGTAACATTTTCAGGGCAGTTTGCAATCGGATTACTTTTCCTAATTGTTTGGGGCTGATTCCGATTTGCTTCATAAAATTTCTTTCCAATTGTCTGCGTTTGGATAAATTTTCTTTTAGGATTGTACTGATCGATGAATTTCCATTGGTTAAGAAAAGTGTATCAATAGTTGATTTTACAATATTGTCGATTGTGGTTTTCTTGTTGATTTTGTTCAATAAAAAAGTTTCGACAATCTTAATTCTTTGTTGCGTGTCGCTTGCGTGAATGATGTTTTGTTCCAACTCGTTTGCTTTTGTTACTTCAAAAAGCTCAGTGATCGGGGTTTCCTTATTTGCAAGATTTTTGATAGGCGTTTTTACAAAATTTGCAAAACCATAAGGATAGAAACGAACAGCAAAAGTATTTACATAGCCTGTTGGTTGAATGTAAAAAGGGTCGATGATCTGACCAAGAACCATTGCACGAGGTTGAAGGATAAATTCACATTCGGAAGTAAAACGTCTAATATCATCTCCGAGAATAAAAGCCATTTCCAAACAGCCGTCGGGTACAATTCGTTGTTTGTCTGCGTTTTTTTCGGCAGGAACTTCCAACGTCCAGTAACATTTAACTAATGATTTAAGGACATTGCTTGGTTCAAATGTTTTGTACTGCATTTTTGCTAAAGGTTTTGGTTGAAACTATTCACATCGGGAAGCGGTTATTTCTTCTTTGTTTCTGATCATAGCAAATGCCAGATGAATTTTTAGTTTTAATCAAAATTACAATATGAATTAAGCCGTGGTGCATTAATAAATAATGAATAAGTAAAAAAGAAGTTGTTCATTATCAAATGAATGATTATATTTAATTGTCGACCAAACGATTAAATATATCAACAAATATACTCGAAATTACGAAAAATATTGGAAACATTACAATCAGTAGAAACAAGAATGAATTTTCTGAATCAAAAACGTAAACCAAGCGTATCCGATATTGAGCTAATCATCATTGACTTGACATCTGAGTTCATGGGCATTGATTCGGAGCGAGATTTGTTTAGAAAGCCTCCGCTTACTTTAATCTCAAAGATAGAGCGTAGTGCTTATAATCGCAGAAAAACAGGTTTGTTTTATTATCGAGGACAACTTGGAAAACAAATAGCATCACAGATTATCTCTTCTAATTATTATATTGTGGACAGCATGCCTTTTGAGGTTTGTAAATTAAGTAGAAGCTCTCGCTGTACTATATTTGTAAACAAGACTATGAAAATCCTTTGATAGATTCAAAAATAGAATATTATCTAAGATTATGGCTTTGACAGCTATACTACTGATAAATAAATTAAATGATCGAAATATAAACAACTTAAAAATCCGAATCGCTTAAATGCACCACGGGCTATAACTATCAATCGTTGTTATACTTGAATGAACAATAAATAAGCGTGAGACCTTAACTATAACCAAAATAAATTATCTTTAAACCTTTTAGATAACTAAATGAAAGAAAATGAGTATAAGTCAAACCTATATAGAAACACCTTTGGGTGAAATGATTGCATGTGCGACAAATAAGGGTATCTGCCTTTTAGAGTTTAATGACAGAAAAAAATTGGATGGGCAGTTTCAAAAACTGGCAAAAGATTTAAATTCAGATATTATAGAACAGGAGTGCAAACATTTTGATCTTCTTAAAAAAGAATTAAAAGCTTATTTCAAAAGTGAACTGAAAGCATTTACCGTACCTCTCGATCTTGTGGGAACAGAATTTCAGAAAAAGGTATGGCAAGCATTACTGACTATTCCTTATGGAAAAACGGTGAGTTATATGCAACAATCGGAATCTATGGGAAATCCTCTAAGTATAAGAGCTGTTGCCAACGCAAACGGCATGAATAAAGTTGCTATAATAGTTCCTTGCCATCGGGTTATCGGCACCAATGGAAAATTGACGGGATATGCCGGTGGATTGGAGCGAAAACAATTCTTATTAAATTTAGAAAAAGGCATCACAGAGAAAAACCTTTTCTCGTGACACCTTTACCATAATCTGTTTAATATTTATCTTGCCTTAAAACGACAATGTTTTTAACCATGAACTAAGCAAAGAAAGCATTTCTTTGTGATATTCGAAATTATCTCTCATTCCCCAACCGTGACCTCCAGAAGGGAAAATATACATTGTTGCAGGGATTTTATTGTCTTTTAAAGCACTATAATAAGTTATTGAATTCTTCGGTGGAACCGCTGTATCATCGTCGCTTAATAACAATATTGCAGGAGGAGTAAACTCATTTACTTGCCTTTCATTCGAATAATACATAATTTCTGATGCCGAAGGTGTTTCGCCAAGCAGATTATTACGTGAACCTTCGTGAGTAAAATCACCCATTGTAATCACGGGATAAAATAAGATCGAAAAATCAGGTCTCAATTCCTTTGAGGAAAAATGGGTGGATGCTGTGGCAGCGAGATGCCCTCCTGCCGAAAAGCCGGCAACTCCGATTTTATCGTTAGAAATCTTCCATTCCGAAGCTTTAGACCGAACATAGGTTATGGCTTGGTTGAAATCTTCTAATGGAACTTGTTTCACTTTGTTAGGCATACGGTATTTCAAAACTATACCTGCAATTCCTTGCGATTGCAACCACTTTGCAAAATCATGTCCTTCGTGATCTATAGCTAGTCGGGCATATCCGCCACCCGGACAAATAATAACTGCTATTCCTTTATTTACGGCAGAATCGGGTAAATAAACAGTCAATTCAGGAGTAGTCACATTAGAGATTCGTCCGTCTTCATTTAATTCGGTTTCTGATAATCCGTTACTGGTTGGAGGAGTATTCTCCCAAAGCTTTACTACTTTTTGTGCATCCATACTAATGACTGATAAGAAAAATAAAAATACAAGAAAAAGGTTTTTCATAAGAGTATTGTATTTTAGGTCAGCGACCTACTTATTATTAAAATCAAGGTCTGCGACCCTTCGTTATATTTAAGTAAAGAATAAAATTTATTGGTATATTTTATAGTTGTAACAATCTATATTTGTTATACTTGCCAAAGCAATAAAAAGGTCTGTGACCTTAAAACCATAGAGAATATTCCGCCTTACTTAAAATTACTGATTAAAGACGGTTGTATCCAACCACATTTTGAGTAAAGATAAGGATTGATCGTAATATTTAAACGATTCGATCATTCCCCAGCCATGTTCTCCTTCAGGAAATACATAAAGAGTAGCAGGAATTCCGTTTCTCTTCAATGCATTATAATACATAGTACTGTGAACTGATGGGACAGAATGATCGTTATCACTTACAAAAATAATAGTCGGAGGCGTGTTGGCCGTCACCTGCCTATCGGCTGAAAAAGAATAAATTTCGGTTGAAGAAGGATCTTTTCCAAGCAAATTGGTACGGGTTCCTCCCTTGGTTACTTCTTCAAATGATATTACAGGATAAAAAAGAATCGTAAAGTTGGGATGTGTATATAATCCTTCTTTTGAATAACGATTCGATAAAATGGCAGCTAAATGTCCTCCTGCCGAAAAACCTGAAATACCGACTTTATCAGGATTTATATTCCATCGTTCTGCATTGGCACGAATAATTCGCATAGATTCTTCTGCATCATCAAAAGGAACTTCCTTATGTTGATTCGGTAATCTGTACTTCAAAACAATACCGGCGATACCTTCAGACGCCAACCATTTTGCAAAGGCGTGCCCTTCGTATTTCAGACTAACACCTGCATAACCTCCCCCGGGACAAATGAGTACAGCAGGCGTTTTTTGATCACCTTTTTCAGAGGGTAAATATATAAACAGTTCAGCTTCATCGTCTAGATTATATCTTGTAGGCGGGTCGGCACTGCCCCAAACTTTTATTACATCTTGCGAATAAAAATATTCACCTGATATTATTAGTAGAAAAATTAAAGAAATAATCTTTTTCATTGATCTTTTTTACAATAAAACACTACATTCCAAAACTAGCAGAAGCTCGTTGCTTTATATAAATATAAAGAAGGTTTAGCTTCAAATCTAGTTTTATAAAGTTACTTGTTAGATAAAGTTTCAAATTTCCTTTTAAGTCATCGTATACAAGTCGATCAAATTTTGGAGAACGATTATTGAGCTTATTATTATTTTTATATATGTTTTTTACAACCCTGGCTCTACGGGCAAATGTTTCTCCTCTTAACTTCAAATATCCTCTTAATTCAAAAAAATCAAGCCTTTGAGTTAATGCCTCTAAATAATATAGATTGCGTTCAATCAGCATGTCTAAGCGAACATTCATTATACTCCCCTGACGCTTTACGTAGAAATAAAGAATTTCAGAAGTTATTGCTATCTTATTTGCTCTATCGTAAACATAATGTATTATGGCCTCATCTTCATTTAATTTCCCGACAGGAAATCGGAGATCCTCCCAAATGGATCGCGAATATAATTTATTCCAAACAACGATCTTACCTACAGCGAATTCCTTAGAATACAACTTGTGTAAATACTCACAACCGGAGTATTGCTGTATGTTTAAAGGGATATTTTGTGAAAATGTAGAATCTACATCAGATTCTTTAACCTCCAAAAAGTTACACATGGATATATCTGAAGAAGTATTCTTCAATAAAGAATATAAATCGGAGATAAAATCAGGGCTGACATAATCATCGCTGTCTATAAAGCTTATAAAACTTCCCCTAGCATTATCCAAACCTAAATTACGAGCACTTGCTAATCCAAAGTTCACCTGACTAAAAATAGTAATCCGATTATCACATTTTTTATATTCCTCACAAATAGAAAGGGAATTATCAGTACTCCCATCATTTATCAGAAGCACTTCGATATTTTGATACGACTGATTAATAATGCTATCAAGACATTTGGGAAGATATTTCTCAACATTATAAACGGGAACTATTATACTTATTAATTCTTGATTGTTCATTCATGTTACAATATAATATTTCCCAAAAGAGATAAAGCCTTATTCTCGCATTCGGTCATATATTCTCTTTCTCCCGGCCCCTTGTCGTTTATTCCGCAAAGATGAAGTATTCCATGAATAATGATTCGATGAAGCTCTTCCAAGTAATCGGTATTAAACTCTTTAGCATTACTTTCGACAGTGTCCAAACTGATAAATATATCTCCGGATATTACATTTTCATCGGTATAATCGAATGTTATAATATCAGTATAATAATCGTGTTGCAGATATGCTTTATTTATTTCCAGAATTTTTTCATCTGAACAAAAGATATAAGAAACATCTCCTACTTTTTTGTCATAAGATGCTGCTACATCTTTGATCCACTTCGTTACTTCCCTCTTCTTTATCAAGGGGGCTTTCACTCCTTCGTTTTGATATATTATTGCCATATTTCGAATAAGGTCAGAGACCTATTTTATGATAAGTAAATTATACTACACCTGTACAGATTATGAGAAAAAGATATACGCCACCCAAATCGCTGTTATAACCCCGACTAAATCGGCTAAAAGAGCATAAGGAACAGTATATCTGCTATTTTTTATATTGACACTACCGTAATAAACGGCTACTACAAAGAAAGTAGTGTCGGTAGACCCTTGAAAAATACATGCCAAACGACCTGCAAATGAATCTGCGCCAAAAACAGCCATAGTATCGGCCATCATCCCTCTGGCACCACTTCCACTGAGGGGTTTCATGAGTGCAGTAGGCATTGCATCTACCCATTTGGCATCAAAGCCAGAGAAAGCGACAAAGGATTTCAATCCATCAACTAAAAAGTCCATTGCTCCTGAAGCTCTGAACATACCTACAGCTACTAATATAGCGATTAAATAGGGAATAATCCGTACAGCTGTCGAAAAACCATCTTTGGCTCCTTCGATAAAAGAATCGTATACATTTATTTTCTTTCGAACTCCGCTTAGAATGAAAAATATAATGATACTAAAAAGTATTATACTGGCAACCAAACTTGATATTTGCTGGGCTTTTTCGGGTCCCATACTACTAAAAGCCCAAATAACTGCACCTATAAGCAATGCAACGCCTCCAAATGTACCGAGAATAACTTTATCGAAAATATTAATCTTTTGTTTGACACAAACCGCCAATACACCGATCATTGTTGAGATAAAAGTTGCAATCATAATGGGTACAAAAACATCTGCCGGATTAGCGGCTCCCATTTGTGCACGAATAGTCATGACTGATACAGGAATCAGCGTTAATCCCGATGCATTCATAACCAAAAACATAATCATAGGATTAGATGCTTTGCTCTTATCGGGGTTAATTTCCTGCAATTCTTTCATCGCTTGCAAACCTGCAGGAGTGGCGGCATTATCGAGCCCCAGAATATTAGCCGAAATATTCAATAAGATCGAACCGCCTGCGGGATGATTCTTCGGTATATCGGGGAAAAGCCGACTAAACAGAGGATTAATAGCTCTTGAAAAAAGTTGTATTACCCCACCCTGTTCACCGATCTTCATCAGTCCCATCCATAGGGTAAGAACTCCGGTTAAACCGATGGATATTTCGAATCCCGACCGGGCCGAGGCAAAAGTCGAATTTACTGTTGCATTGAATGTTTCGAAATCACCAAAGAAGATAAGGCGACTTAATGCAACAACAAAAGCAACCAGAAAGAAGGCTATCCAAATATAATTAAGTACCATATAGAGTTCAGGAAAAATATTGTCAAAGTTAAGACTATTTGCCAAAACCCATCATTTTTCAAAACCAAAAACAATTTTAAAATAGCAGAATGGCTTGTTAGCTTGATCGGTATAACAGCTATAGTCATTCATTACAGCTATAAAATATATCATTACATACTTTTATGTACTTAATAGGTGTAAATTGTATTACCTTTGCAGTCGAAATACAGCAGATCGGTTTGTCGCTGGCCATCTTGCAAAGGATGGAAAGAGGAAAGTCCGGGCAACACAGAGCATCATACTTCCTAACGGGAAGCTGTTCGCGAGGGCAGAGTAAGGTAACAGAAAATAACCGCTTCGATTTATCGGAGTAAGGGTGAAAAGGTGAGGTAAGAGCTCACCGGTCCTTGTAGCAATACCGGGAGCCGTACTACTTATGAGTTGCAAGACCATGTATACCGACGCATGTAGGGCTGCTCGCCCGATGTCGGGGGGTAGGTCGCTAGAGCCTGTTGGCAACAGCAGGAGTAGACAAATGACAAGCACTTCGTTTTACGAGGCACAGAACCCGGCTTACAGATCGGCTGTATTTTATTTATCAACCTCACTACTTTTGCTCTCTATTCTGTACCATCTACTGTCGGAAAGCAATTTACATTCAATCGTCTTCGAGCATTGATTTTATTTCAGCTTCTATTTTCGGGTATTTTTCACCCATAGAAAACAATAATGCCTTGATTTCATCGTACCTCTCAGCACATTCTCTTATTTCGGCTTTCCCTTTTTTACTATCGTTCCAAATAAAGAAGATAAATACTAATACAATACAGATAATAACTCCTCCAACTACAAGAAAGAAAACAACATCAGATTTAAGCTCTTGAACTTCACGATCTTTTTTTGCTAAATGGAAACTCTTGTCTGCCTCTAACAAGGCCGGAACATTTTTTTCTTTTTCAATCTGCTCTTTAGTGTTTTTTTCTAATTCACTATACTCTAAGGCTTGTTTGTAATCGCCTATCTGCTTATAATATTCAGCTAGAGCAGCATATATTTCTTTGATTGTGTAACTGTAGCTTATATTGGGAAGGCCTAATATAACTAAATCAGCATATTGTTTGGCTAATTTATTGTCTTGTTTTTTGTTGTATATATTGAGTAAGTAAAGATTTATTTGTGTAATCTCTGACTCACTGGAAGTATTCATTGCTAATGCCGAATGAAAAAACTCAATAGACTTTTCATATTCACTCATTCCATAACAAGTTAATCCCAAATTATGGTAGAGTTGTCTTTCTTCTTTTTTATGATCTGTTTGTTTGGCAAGGTTTAATCCTTTTTGAAAGTATACATAAGCACTATCTAACTTATTATTACCTTCATAACTACGACCTATATCTGTCAAAATTTCGATCTTTCTTTGGCTGACATTTTCTAATTTATCATAATACGGAAAAGCTCTTTTATAATTACTAATAGCACTATCCAAAAGGTGACCTTGATAATAAATATATGCGATATTATTAAAACTTTTACCCGCTAAAAGATAATTGCTTGATTTGTCAGCTGCGTCAGCACCGTACATAAAAGATCCTAAGGATTGAGGCAACTTATTATTTACATAAAATACCCATCCTGCGTAGTAATTAGCAAGAGCTGAGTTTTTATAATCCTTTGTGTCATTAAAATAGTTTTGCGCCTCAAATATCAAGGTATCTGATGTTATATCAGATTTCGTTTCCTTTTTTGCCCCTACATAGGTTACTATATATTGCATGTAACTGCGCTTGTCCATCTTCTCAGGGTTTTGAATGGATGCTAATAAATTAAGGGTAATTTCAGGCTTACCAATAACCAAGTTATTTTCAGCTTGTTTAAGTAATTTTTCTTGCGAGTTATCTTTTTGACATGAGAACAATAATGTCCCTGTCACCATTAAAAATAAATATTTAAGTAGTAGTTTCATTAATGGGTGTTTGATGTGTAAAGATTCCATTGGTGCCTGTTAGACTATTCTTCTGCCTTTAATATAATATCAGAAGCAAGAATCTCTTCACTATTTGAGGGTGTTGGGGTAGACTTCACTATAGAATTAGCATCCTGCATCCCACCACCAGTACCTCCGCCGACACCCATTTCATCCTTTTCGCAGGAAGTAAATAACAATGTCGTACAGCTAATTGCAATCAGTAAAAATTTAGTTTTCATTATTTATTGTATTGTATGTGTGTGAAAATTGAAGTAATTAGATTATTAATCTTATTGAATTTGGTTTACAAAAAAGAGTAAGCTATTCGTCAGTCTTTAAAATACTATCAGTAGCAAGAACCTCTTCACTATTTGAGGGTGCTGGGGTAGACTTCACTATAGAATTAGCATCCTGCATGCCACCACCACCCGTACTTCCTCCGACACCCATTTCTTCCTTTTCACAGGAAGTAAATAACAATGTCATACAGCTAATTGCAATCAGTAAAAATTTAGTTTTCATTATTTTATTGTATTGTGTGTTTAAAAAATTCAGATTACAAGGCCAATTTTAATTAAAAGATTTCTCTTTAGTATCAAAATTAACATCAACATGGTCATCATTAATCGTAGATACAGAGTTGTTTCCTGATTTGAAAGAATTCGCCATTACGCCACTACCCGTCCCTCCTTTTGCACCGGAAGAAAACAACAATGGAGTAAAGATCCTAATTACCGTCAAAAGGTTTCTCATTGTATTGTTTATTACATTTATTCGCAAAAATATGATAATTTCTCAAACGATATTTATCAAAACAGCTCATTATGTTTTCAATAGTGAATTAGTGAGATTTTAATGATTTTATATTTTCATAAAGGAGAAAAATAAGATTAAAATAAATAATTCGTCTAATATTAAGTTCACAGAACTATTACTTAAAGAAATAGAAGAAAAGGTCTGAAAACTACTTTCAATAATTTCGGTGTTGTATAAAGGAAATACTAAGTCAACCACCTATAAAACAAGCAAATAGATTATACACGACCGAGTATCAAAGAACAATTTACCTTCAACGGATGTTTTTGATAAGTATATTAATAAGGCAACATACCAAACAGAATTTCAGTTATTAATAGGTTTATCTATCCATTGAGAATACTAACTGTTGATGCAAAGAATAAAAAGAACAGTATAAAAGTGTTACTTTTGTTACTTTTGTAACCTTTTTTATGCTTACGTATTGATTTACAAAAGTTTAATAAAAACAACAAAAGTAACACTAGCCATACTAAACTGTCACCTTTGTGCACTTTACTGAGTATTTTTGGTAACTAATGTCACCTTATTGTATAACCAAGTAATATCAGATATTTATTGCCATATTCTAGAGGTATAGCTACTTTTGCTTTTTACTAACCTGAGTATAGAAAAGGTTTAAAAAACTTGGGATGAATTACTTAAATTTGAAAGAAAAAAAATGATTGATAAAGTAACAAAATTTATACAACGACTACTCCATTTTCTATCTATTGGAATCTGGAGGATAGATACTAACGGATTGGGAAGACTCCGGGCTATATCATACAATAGTATCAAATCGTTTGTTCTGACCTATCGAAATCTAAACTGGTCACTGGTTAATACACGAGCTTCGGCACTCACATACAGCACTCTTTTATCGATTGTTCCGCTACTTGCGGTATTATTTGCCATCGCAAGAGGCTTTGGATTTCAGAATATCCTTCAAAGCCAATTGTTCGGTTATTTTCAGGGACAGGAACAGGCTCTTTCGACAGCGATGCGATTTATCGATAAATCACTGGAATATGCTCAAGGTGGAGTTTTTCTGGGTGTAGGTCTTGTGCTGTTACTCTACACTGCTTTAAATCTGGTTTCGAATATTGAAGACAACTTTAATTCTACCTGGGGAATCAAAAATGGCAGATCGTATTATCGTCAATTTACCGATTATACCGGGCTGCTTCTTGTTGCACCTGTACTTTTAGTTTGTAATGCCGGTTTTTCTATCATATTAAATTCATCGCTGGAGACTCACATCATTGGAGTATTTATAAATCCTTTCATCAAGGTATTGCCGTTTATCCTGACTATACTTCTGTTCACTTTTGTGTATGCTTACATTCCTAATACTAAGGTGAAAATTAGCAGTGCAATTTTTGCAGGTATCATTGCCGGTGTGGCTTTTCAGATTTTCCAACAAATATATATCAGCGGACAGTTATGGATATCTAAATACAATACCATTTACGGTAGTTTCGCTGCACTTCCTTTGTTGTTATTATGGCTGCAAATATCATGGCTGATTGTTTTAATAGGTGTAGAGCTATCTTTTTCTCATCAGAATATTGCTAAATTTAATTTCGAGAAAGAAACCAAAGATATTACCCGTAGATACAAAGACTTTATCATATTACTGATTTCAACGCTTATAGTAAAGCGTTTCGAGGAAGGCGAAAAGCCTTATACGGCAAATGAGATATCCGAAAAGTATAAAATACCAACCCGTCTTACCAGCGATATTATTTACCTATTACTTGATCTGAATATTATCGTTGAAACACCATCGGAGAAAGACATGGTGCCGGCATATATACCTGCTCTTGACATTAACAAAATATCGGTAAGTTATCTATTCCATAAGGTTGACAGTTTTGGTTCGGAAGATTTCAATATAGATATTACAGACGAGTTTACGGATGAATGGAATGTTATCAATGATATCAGGAATACTATTCATGAAAAAGAAAAGAATACGCTGATAAAAGATCTGTAAATGAAATCAAACAGCCTGAGAATCCATTGTCTGATCCATGTCTGCTTCGAAGGAATCGGACATATTGAATTATGGGCCAATAAACATAAACATCACTTAAGCTATACATACCTTTTCGAGGAAGCAAATTTTCCGAATCAGGATGAGTTTGATATGCTGATTATAATGGGAGGCCCCATGAATATCTACGAAGAAGGTATTTATTCTTGGTTAGTGACAGAGAAGAGATTCATTAAGGAAACAATAGAATCGAATAAAGCGGTAATTGGTTTTTGTTTAGGTTCTCAACTTATAGCCGATGTATTGGGTGGAAAAGTCACAACAAATAATTATAAAGAGATAGGCTGGTTGCCCATTCGATGGACTGATGCCGCTAAAGAAATTCCAATTTTAGAGAAAGATGCTCTTGCCCCTTTGGTATTTCACTGGCATGGAGATACATTCAGCATTCCTCCGGATAGTATCAGGTTAGCATCTAGTACAGGGTGCCTTAATCAGGCATTTTTATATAATGAAAAAGTATTAGGCTTGCAGTTTCACCTAGAAGTTACCACTGATTCTTTAGAGGAGATGCTTATAAATGGAGCCGAAGAATTAATAGAGGGCAAGTATATACAATCAGCACAGCATATAAAAGATTGTAGCAGTGATTTCATTCCGCAATGCAATCATTTACTTGAAGAGATTCTTGATTGGTTAAGTTCTAAACAAAAAGAGCAAAGAGCCGATTTCAACGACTCTCTGCTCTCTTTATAAGGGAATATATATCTTATTTAAAATATTTCGATTTTACCGTCTTTATTACAGCCATAAGGTCATTGTCACCCAAGTTTGCTTCCATAGCGTCTTGATAGATATTCTTCATCGCATTGGAAGTTTCGGTATTTAACCCTTCTGCCTTTGCCAAACGTATATCTTTATCCATATGTTTAAGCGGAAAAGCCGCCGGGTAGTTATCTTGTATAATGGAAGGTGTTTTCATCTTTGACATAGGGCTACCACAAGCACTTTCATTGACAATAAACATCATTGTTTCTTTATCAATACCATTCTTCTCAGCAAAAAGGACAGTTTCGGCTAATCCCTCAATAACGACAGACATATAATAGTTAATCGCTAATTTAGCTTTGGCTCCCTGCCCTACTTCTCCCAGATATAAGGATAGTTTACCTAGCTTTTCAAAATAAGTTGTAGCGAATTCATAGTCGGGTTCTCTACCGGCCGCTAATATGATAAGCGTTCCGTCTATAGCAGGCTTTACACTTCCTGAGACGGGAGCTTCCAAATAATAACCTCCTTTTGATTCTATTTCTGCTGCTAATCGCTTCGTTAGTTCTGAAGAAATGGTGCTCATATTGATAAAGAGCTTCTCCGAAACAGAACCTTTCAATAAATCAGCATATACTGAGGATACAGCCGAATCATCCGATAACATTGTGAAAATAACATTCGAATTATCCCGAACATCATCTAAAGATGTGTAAGGTTTAGCTCCGGCATCGGTCAGTGGTTTCAGTTTTTCAACTGAACGATTATACACTGCTATATCAAATCCTGCTTTCAGGAGATTTGAAGCCATTGGGGTTCCCATGTGTCCCAATCCTATCCAAGAGATTTTAGGTGTTGTCATATTATAAAGCTTATTTATTTTTCCAAGTATATATTAAAACATCACCAGGGGCTATACTCACATTGTTCTTTTTTTTCGAAACAGAAATAATAGAACCATTATTTAGAATCCTCTTTACAGATGATGTTCTTAGCTGAACTGCGACATCTATTGCTTTCTCAAAATCTTTATTTACAATTACGACATATAAATCATCATTATTATTCAATTGAGAAACAATGACATTTGCACCATTAGTATCCAATATTTTAAAAATACTAGGTAAAACCTTTAGCTCTTTTGTTCCTTCAGGAATTTCTCTTCCCATATGCTCAACAGAAATAACTTTTGAATTGTAAAATACTTTCATCAAGCTATTTATTTCCTCATTAATTTCTTTTACATAATAATATACATTTGTTTTTTTCTTTGTTATATTATCAATAGGCCCGTTTCTAAATTTTGTATTAGGATTTGTATCTCTCCCTGATTGAGTCCAATAATTAAAATATTGAATACCTTGTGCTCCATATGCTAAATTACTAAACACCTGAACCCTTAATTGTCCAAGAGTCGGAACTGGATAAATTGCATGAGCAGTAGCAAGAGCAAATCCCCAAAACGGAATTTGTGCTTTTCCGGCTTTTTCAGCTATAATTTCAAGGTTCTGATACCAATTTTTTCTTAAAAACAATTTCCCATTACCATCAGGAATTACAGGATAATGATCAAATGAAAGGAGCTTAGGCTTAAACATTGCAATAAACTGATCAAGATAGTCGCTATACGAAGCAGCCCCAAGAATATCTGCCGGAGCAAATATTGGATTAAGATTAACATAACAAAAATGTTTATTATCACCACTTTCTATCCGAGCCGCCAATTGTGTAAGATAAGGAAAATTATTTGTAAGAGGTTCGTCTTTTAAGAAATATCCTAATGTTGCAGGATCATTGCCAAATTGCTCTGCAATTGCCTTAGGTCTAGCACTAGCATCTAAGAGTTCTGGGCACAGAAGAAGCATCTTAATTCCAACCTCATTAGCAATTTGCATGGCTTTAGTTAAAGAATCCCTATTCGCATAGTAAGTTAAGTTACAATTAAAACCACAATCTTTCAATTCTTGAAAACGTTTAACCGTTGTTTCCTCAGGAGCAACACCTGTCCAAGCAACAATTGTAATTTTATCATCTACAAGTTTTACTTGAGATAACATGGAAAATATAGGTATGAAGCAAAATATTAGCACTATTATCTTTTTCATTTAATCTCCAATTAAATTATTGCTTCTGTTTATAAATCAAATCATACTCAGAAACCATACGATCTGATGTGAAATTAGTAAGGACATAATTATGTCCCACAACTCCCATTTGATTTCTTAGAGACTTATTTTCTATCAATGTTAGAATATTATTAGCTAAAGAGACTGAATCCCGAGGATCACATAAAAATCCTGTTTCATTATCAATTACCACTTCCGGAATACCTTCTACATTTGTAGCTACAACAGGCAGATTATAATAACCTGCCTCTAAAAAGATCAGACCAAACGATTCATATATTGATGACATTGCAAAAATATTATGCGTTTGATAATATTTCGCAACATCAGTTTGCCATCCAACCAATTTTATATTAGAAGATAAACTATTTTCATTAATAAAGTCAAGGCATTCTTGATACTTCTCTCCATCTCCAACAATAGTGAAAAGTGCTGATGAATGCTTTTCACATACTATTTTCGCTGCAGCCAAAAGACTCAATGGATCTTTTTGATTATCCAATCTCCCTGTATAAAGAATTTTAATGGGAATTTCATTACGCGTCAATAGGTTTTCGTCACTTTGTAATGGGAATTTTTTAAAGTCAAGACCATTATATATGGTTAATGTTTTTTTTGCAAACCTCTTAAAATATTTACCATAATATTTATTAACTAAAATAATTTTATCACAGAAGATAGACGAAAACATCTCACATAACCAATAAAATTGCCATACAGGAAATTTTACATATTCATGGAATGCAATACCATGGACTGTATGGATAACTAATGGGACTTTAGCAAACCAAGCTCCAATACGACCTATAATTCCAGGCTTTGTTGAATGTGTATGTACGATATCAAACTTTTCTCTTCGACACAATTTATATATCTCATAAGTCGCAGGTATATCTTTAAGTCCAATATTGCGTTTAAGGTTAGACGAAAAGATGACTTTTACTCCTACCTTTTCGAACTCTTCAATACATTGATGGATATCTCCTTGATCAGTCTTATCACTAAATAATATCCACTTTTCGTACTCAAGATTAGATAGCCCTTTAAATATTTCAAGAGATATTGTTTGTACTCCTGAGAGTTTAGGCAAAACCTGTATATGTAAGATTTTCTTTTTTTGCATCTCTAATTTTTATTTATCCTTAATCTAATAGTCACAATGGCCCAAACTAGACGAAAACGATAACTTAGTTTAAACCATAATGGATTACTACTTTTATTTCCACTTGGCGATACATTGTTATCATGTCTGCGGTAAAGCAATAATGGCTCGTTAATTAAAGTCATATCATACCCTCTAAAATAAGCATTATAAGCTATCCAATGATCGTGACTGATAGGGTTTTGAGGAAATGGTAATGACCATTTTAAAACAGTCTGAGTAAAAGCCATAGAAGCCCCCTGAATAAAACATCTCAAGACAATTCGAGAAAAAGTATTCGCTGGTTTTACAAAGGAAAAATAAGAGTCTAACAGAACATTGTGATTATTATCTATTAAGGTATTATTATGCTGAATATGTATTGCACCATCACTGAATGCCTGCATCATTCTCTCAACTTTATGAGGCAACCAGATATCATCCTGGTCAGATAAAAATATATAATCACCAGTAGCATGCTTTAATGCATTTTCGATATTGCGATACACATAATATATATTTTTATAAGGGCCTTTATAAGAATTATTAATCTTTTCATGAATAAATATCTTAATCCGATCATCATGGTATGATTCAATTATAGAGATCGTATCATCTGTCGAACGATCATCTGATATTATAATTTCGTCATTTTCTGATAACTGGATTAGAATCGAATCTAACTGCTCCTTTATATATTTACTACCATTATAAGTAGGAATACAAACTGATATCATAGATAATGTTTAAAAAATATATTTAAAAAATTTATTCTTTTAGTTTTCAAAATAAGACCACACATACGTCTAAAAACGATATAAGCAAGATTCATTTTCTCTTGTAATGTATCCGTCTCAAACATCTTAGCTCCTTGACAATATAGAACAAAACGGGTTAATAACTTATCAACATCTGTATCATGGCTTGAAAAGTCTTGTGTTGCAATACAATCTATAATAAAAAACCTGTCATAATATTTCCGATATCTTTTTATAAACTGAAAATCAGCAAAATCTAATCGAACATTTTCATTATAACCTCCACTTATCCAAAAGGCATCAACATTTATCAATAATCCGCTATTTACCAGTTTATAGTCACAAATATTATATATTCCCGACTTCAAATATAGTCCATTACGTCTTGGATGTTTTTCTAAAATTGGAGAAAAGAATGATTTATCAGACAACTGAAGAACAGGCGCAAATAGCATTATATCGGAATGCCGATTAATTGCATCTTTATATTTTAGAATTGTATCTACAGGAAACTCCGTATCCTGATCTAGCAATAGTAGCCAATCATATCTATTATCTCTAGCATATGCAGCTGCAGTATTATACGCCATAGATATACCGCCATTATAAGTATCATGTACATACACATAATCCTTAAAGTCTGTCTTTTTATGCATTGGCTGAGGTGAGTTATCATATATAAAATAATCAAGATCATCACCACCTTTCAATAAAGACGTATAAGATGCAGACACCTCCAGGGGGCTTTTATATAATACAATTACTGCTAATATCTTCATATTATTTTTCTGAACAATTAATTATTAACAAGAAGTTCTCCATAAAATACCGAAATATAAAATAATAATAATCCAATAGATATAACTACAGAGATCGGAATAACTTTGGGTTTAGCAATATAGTATAACAAAGGGAACAAAATAATTTCAACTATTCCGAACAATTCACTTATACGAAAGCCAATAACTGGCATAGTTGCAAAAACAGGAAAGGCAAAGATCGACAAAGCAAATATTTTGATCAAGAGCGTTGCATATTGGTTCTTCTTTTGAAGTAAGTCTATTTTCCATAATAGAATATAAAATATCATAATCTTAACAAGGAATACGTAATTAAATACATTAATCTGATTTTGTTCGCCCATAGCCAACATCTCTTGGTACAAATTAATTTTCGCTTGTATTGCAGGAATAGGAATAGCGACAGAAACCAGATTTATTTTAGTAAAATAGATAAAATATGCAACAGGCACAGATAAATACAGGAATATTTTTCGAGGCTTATTAGTTAAAAACCATAAAGGTAAAATAACCAATGATGAATAATGGAAAAAGAACGCACACAAAAAGAAAGTTAAGAACAATTTCCAATTTCTATCATATATTGGTTTTATACAAAGTAAAAGAAAACCAGACGCAACACCAGCCCGCATCTGGATTAACTCATGCAATATATAAAAATTAGAGACATATATAATTAAGGATAGAAACCATAGTTCGGTTAATTGCTTTATTGAAATTAGCTTTAAGAAAACACCTATTGCTCCATAAATAATGAATAATCCTAATATATTTCCAAAAATAAAATCTACAAATCTAGATATTAAGAAAAACGAAACTTCAAGTGCCCCAATATCTCCTGCTACGGCATAATGATAGCCATTTACATAATTCTGGTAATCAGACCAGCCTTCTCTAATCCCTGCAGCAAAACTTAAACATAATCCCAAAAAAACAAATATAAAATACCTCAACGAATAATCCTTTGGGGTATAAAATGAGAGAAAAATTAAGAATATGAATACAAATATTAAAAACGCTATCAATGTCTAATTTTTTAATTGAACAATTTAGATTTAAATAAAGATATAATTATTTGATTTCTATAAATCCTTAATTTATAAACTATTTTTTGTTTCAAAGACATTACATGTTGTTTATAAAAGAAACCTGGATGATTACGGGTATCTTGCCCTTGAGGCAATAACAAATCTGGCTTGAAATGAGACTTCCAAAAAACATAACCAAGACAATGTTGATCTCTTCTCGAAAGAGTCATATATGCAGTCCACCAAGCTTCTGATATATTAATAACCCTCCTATCGTTATGTTGACGAAATAGTAATCCATTCTCATATAATCCAAAAGCATTGGGATAACCGTCTTTTTTAAGAAAATGATATTGGGCTGATAAAATTTTTATTTTATCTTTTGCAAGCTCCGCACATCTGATAATTTCATCGTAGATACAATTAATAAACGTATGCTCGATCTGTGCCCAAACACTACCATGCTCAATTAGTTCAAGTACACGATCTCGCAAAAAGCCATCCGTAATGATTATATTAGCATCAATATAAATACTATAATCATAGTCTGATAAAACTTTATGAGGATTAATCTTAACATAACGAGACAAACGAGTTTTATCTTCACATTCAAAAGGTATGGCCCTAACCTGCCATACACCTATATGAGATTTACTAACGTTATCAGAGTAACAAATATAATCAAAATCATCATATATAATCTCTGGCTGAGAAAGATTGTCGTAATTACCAACCAAACATGTATATATTACTTTTTTATTCATCTTATATATAATTTGTTTACAATCTACTTTATTGTTTTAATCTAAAAACAGAAATTTTCAAATTTTCAACATTGCATAGGTATATCTTTCCTTCATTATCAACTCCCAAAGGAAATAGTTGTGTGTAAATTATTCTAGCTGGGATTTTATATAATTCATATACTATCGGTAATCTATTTTTGATAATAATACCATAAGTTCTACAATAATTATCATAAATACCCCCTTCATTATTCGAGCTCATTACTACCATTTGGGTATTTTTATCCAGTTGGTAATTTGTTGTACACCATAATGCACTGTTAGTTAATGGAAATCGTACTAGTTTATCTTCAATCAGAATTCCATCCCGTACATCTTCCTTAGATAGCCTTGTTAAAAATTGTGGAGCATCACTGTCTGTATTCCAAAACACATCAGTAGGCGTAAAAATAAAAGATAACGATCTCCAAAGTTGAGATCCTCCTCCAAGTATATGAAAATTATCTCCATCATCAGTTGATCTAAGAATCATCGACTCGTTATCTGCATCACCAGTACCAACATAGATATCTCCTGTATATGGATCTTTATCAATAACATGAATATGACGAATTCGGATACAAGAAGTATCGGGTATAGATTCAGTAGAGGAATAGAAAGTATATTTTTTCTGCAACTTCTTAGAATCGAAATCATAAGAATAAATATGATGTCTAAGTCTTTCCTTTCCTGGACTATACTCAATAAATAATAAACGTTTTTTATCTCCAACAATAACCATTGAAGATTTTATTCCCCGCTTATCTGAATATATTCTTCTCCAGTTTTTCAAATCTTGGCTAACATATATTTCTCCCATGGTACGGTATGCATATAGATTACCGTCTGCAATCAACTCCGTATATAAAGGATAATTATAAGGTAAATCAGCGCAGAAAGTTTTGTTAGACATGTTTCCAACAGAATAGTACAGTTTAGATTGATCTAAAAAAAATGTAGTATCACCTTTTGTTAGAAGAATTCTATATTTACAATCAGAATCTAATAACTCTAAACTATATTTATCTTCAATCCAAAATTTAACCTTCACCTTCACCTCATGTCCATTAATCTTAAGGAGATAGTTTTGCTTTTGTTTTATCTTTGACAAATCCTTAACAAACAGCTTTCCTTTATATAAGCCAAATAAGTCCGTTTTTTCTGAAAATGCACATTTCAGACCTAAATCAGATGAGTATTTAGATAAATCAATAGAATCATTAGTAAACATTTCTATATCTGGAGTTTCATAATACTCAGAAGTTTTTTTGTCCTCACAACCATATAGACTAAATATAATAATAAAAATGAATAGATAATAAGGTTTCATAAATATATGGATTGCTAATTTTTAAATTTACTTAATAGAAATCATAACCTTGAAGAATATTCTTCCAATACTCCTTTCACATCAAAAATCACATTATTTGATTTAAGTAATTGCTTAATATCCAGTTTTTCAAATTCATTATGTGCAACTGCTAGAATAACAGCATCAAATTCTTGTTGTGGTAATTTATTATCCACTTTTTCACCATACTCTTCAAATACCTTTTCTGATTCAGCCCAGGGATCATAAACTTGAACATTGATATTATAAGTTTTTAATGTCTTAATTACATCAATAACTTTCGTATTTCTTACATCTGGACAATTTTCCTTAAAGGTAAATCCAAGTATAAGAATATTAGAATTCAGCACCTGAATACCTTTTTTTAGCATTAACTTAATCACTTCCATAGCAACATATTCCCCCATGCTGTCATTCATACGACGTCCCGCTAGGATAATTTCCGGATTATATCCAAAACGTTGTGCACATTGAGCTAAATAATAAGGATCTACTCCAATACAATGACCACCAACCAAACCAGGTTTAAACGGAAGGAAATTCCATTTAGAGGCAGCGGCATCCAATACATCTTGAGTATCAATACCCATTCTTGTAAATATTTTAGATAGTTCATTTACAAAAGCAATATTAATATCTCGTTGAGAGTTCTCAATAACTTTAGCAGCCTCTGCAACTTTAATACTTGGAGCTAAATGGGTTCCAGCTATAATAACAGATGAGTAAATGTTATCGACCTTCTTTCCTACTTCTTTAGTTGATCCAGATGTAACTTTTTTTATTTTTTCAACTGTATGCTCTTTATCTCCCGGATTTATACGTTCTGGTGAATAACCTGCAAAAAAGTCTCTATTAAAAACTAATCCCGAGATCTTCTCTACGACAGGTATACACTCATCTTCTGTTACACCTGGATATACAGTTGATTCATAAACAACTATATCTCCTTTTTTTATAACCCTACCGACAGTTTCACTAGCCTTATATAAAGGAGTCAAGTCCGGATTATTATTTTGATCAACCGGAGTAGGAACGGTAACTACATAAAAGTTGCAGTTTTTTATTTGATTAATATCTGAAGTACATATAAAACCATTTTTTATAGCCTGCTTAAGTAAATCATCCGAAACTTCCAGAGTATCATCATGTCCATTCATCAACGTATCAACCCTTGACTTATTAATATCAAAACCAACTGTTTTATATTTAGTTGAAAATAGTCTTGCTAGAGGTAAACCGACATAGCCTAGACCAATAACTGCGATAGAAATATCTGTATTCATTATTTAAATGTTATATTATAATTTTCTCATTAAATATTTTCCCAATACCACTTAATTGCCTCTTCCAGTCCTTTTCTTAAACTATACTCGGGGTTATATCCCAACAAATTCTTAGCTTTATCTATGCTAGCTAAGGAATGAGGAATATCTCCTGCCCGATTTGAACCATATTTTATATCGACATTCCCTATTTCCGGATCAAATTCAGCCAAAATCTCTTTTAAAGAATGTACTAATTGATTTAGAGTAGTACGCTCTCCATAAGCAGTATTATATACTGTATTAAGAGCATCACTATTAGACGTTGTCATCGCAAGAATATTCATCTGAATAACATTATCAACATATGTAAAATCTCGAGAATATTCCCCATCACCATTAATAACAGGAGATTCATGATTCATGAATTGTTTAACAAAAAGCGGGATAACTGCTGCATATGCTCCGTTTGGATCTTGTCTACGTCCAAAAACATTAAAGTAACGCAGTCCAATACACTCAAGACCATACGTCTTTGAAAAAACATCAGCATAAAGTTCATTTACATATTTGGTTATTGCATATGGAGACAGAGGTTTGCCAATAACATCTTCGACTTTAGGTAAAGTTTTAGAGTCACCATAAGTAGATGAACTCGCAGCATAAATAAAACGCTTTACTTTAGCATCGCGACTAGCAACAAGCATATTAAGAAAACCTCCGACATTTACACTATTTGACATTATAGGATCTTTTATCGACCTAGGAACAGAACCTAAAGCTGCTTCATGAAGAACATAATCAACTCCATCAACAGCTTTCTGACAATCTTCAATATTTCTAATATCTCCAACTATCAACTCAAAATTAGGGTTAGCTAATAGCGATTCTATATTTTTAAAATGCCCTGTTGCAAAATTATCTAAGCAACGAACTTTATAATTTCTTCTTAATAGTTCTTCGCTCAAATTAGAACCAATAAAACCGGCTCCACCGGTAACCAGAATTTTATGCATTATATTTATATTTTAAATATTTAATATCAGTAAATAAACAGAACAAAACATCTCGCTAATGAAACGTTTTGTTCTAATTAATATTGCATGTATTGCTATCCTTTATTTAATATTTCGTGATTTTTCAACCTTAAATATTGTATTCCTCCTAATACTAGAAAGACTGAAAATAAACTAATCCTTATAAACAAAGAAGGCTCCCAATACATAGTCATCAAAACTAACACAAGTGCTGTAACTATAAAAATCACAAAAATTATTTTTGAAAATCCAATGTAATATAGTCGTTCTGAAATCCACCATGACATCACAATAAGAAATATATTCGTAAATACCATAGACCAAACAACTCCTTCTAATCCAGTTAGAGGAGTAAAATAATACAATAATACGAAATTTATGATAGCTGTGATGACATAAGTATAACTAATATACAATGTTCTCTTTGTTATTCTAGGTCCCATATCAATATATTCTTTTACTATAAATAAAGAGAGGTATAGACTAAGGCCTCCAACTAAACGATATGCCTCGAAAAACTCAGCAGAAGCAATGATAATAAGGATTTCTTTAGCAAATAGAGACATGAAAGCAACTACAATCCCAACTCCCAAACATACATATGTAAAAAAACTTTTAAAAAGTTCTTTATGATTAGGCTCTTTCAGCTTTTCATAGAAAAAAGGAAACCAGGACATAATAAATGCTGCCTGCAAAATAGAAATGGCAGATGCACATTTTAGAGCAACAGAATATATACCTATTGCTGAAATAGATAAAACCCCCAACATTACAAAGCGATTGAGATATGAACTTGCCACACTACCTAAACGTGCTGGAAATTGAGGCAATGCAAAGGCAAGCATTTTCTTTAAAAAATTAATATTAAAAGAATAAGAATAAAAGTGCCTCAAATAGATAAATTGTATAATCACTAAAACAAGATATCCTAAACCTTGCCCATAAAAAACAGCTAATACCCCTACATCAATATGTATAAAATATAGCGTAGAAAGAGCCGTTACTATAACTTGTAATAACGTAATACCTGCAAAAAACAGAGGCTTTTTCATGTATCTTATTATAATAAAAGACACAACCGAAATTGTTGTCAAAGGAATTGTTATTGCAGCAACAATAAGACTAGAAGCATACGCTTCGGTATCAAAACACAATAGAGATATTCCAGAGGCAAACAATTGAATTATAACAGTTAATAATAAAGATATAACAGAGGTGAAAATAAGAATTGTAGAAGCTATAGTTTTTCTATCTTTTTCCTCCACCTCATAATAATACCTCTGTAGAGACGTTTCTAGCTGTAATGTACCGAAAACCATTACTATCGTAATTATCGTCTGTATCATATCTATTACTCCATAGTCTGCATTCGAATAATATCGAGTATAGATAGGTAATAATAGAACACCTATAAACTTGCTTAAAGCTGAAGTTAGCCCGTAAGAAAAAAACGATATAAGTAACTCTTTTTTCATCTACTTATATATTCTCACTCCAAACAACACGCTTAATATAATCTGTGTAAGATATAATAATTCGTACAACCTTATCTGAGACATTAGGCATACTATAGTCAGAAACGAGACGGAAATTTCGCTCCGTTCCTACCTGTTGAGATTGTAGCTGTATTAATCCTTGCAATACTCTAATCTTGTTTAGCCCTACCATCATAACCGAAGCTTCTTCCATTGCTTCAGGACGCTCATGTGCCTCACGAATATTCAATGCTCTAAAATTAAGTATTGAGGATTCCTCACTAATAGTACCACTATCAGACAAAACCGCTTTTGAATGCATTTGTAGGGCAATGTAATCACTTAACCCCATTGGCTTCATTAACTTCACGTTGGGATGAAATTTTATATCATGTTTTTCAATCATATTGCGTGTACGAGGATGAGTCGAAACTATCACTGGCAAATCATAATTTTCAGCAATTGTATTTAATATATCAACCAAGTTATGGAAATTATGTAAAGATGCAATATTTTCTTCTCTATGTGCCGAAACAACAAAATATCTTCCTTCAGCAAGATTTAAGCTATTTAAAATAGTAGACTTCTCTATTTTAGGTAATTGTCGAGTAAGCACTTCGTACATTGGGCTTCCTGTTTTTATTACTCTATCCGGACGTAAGCCCTCCGCTAATAAATACTCTCGGGCAATATCACTATATGTTAAGTTAATATCAGAAGTATGATCAACAATCTTTCGATTTGTCTCTTCTGGAACTCTTTGATCAAAGCAACGGTTTCCTGCCTCCATATGGAAGATTGGAATATGTCTTTTCTTTGCTGCAATAGCACAAAGACATGAATTTGTATCTCCAAGTACCAGAAATGCTTCAGGCTCTTCTTTCTCTAAAACTGAGTCAATATTTATTAATATTTGACCTGCGGTCTCGGTCGCATTTTTTCCTGCAGCATTCAAGAAATAATCTGGTTTGCGAAGTTCCAGATCTTCAAAAAAAACCTCATTCAATTCATAATCATAATTCTGTCCGGTATGCACCAATATATGTTCAATTGCTTCAGATTCATCTAATTTTTTAAGGACACATGCCAAACGTATGATTTCTGGGCGTGTTCCTACTACCGTCATTACTTTTAACTTCTTCATAATATTTTATTATTCAACAGGTTCAAAATAAGTATCTCCATCTTTTGGGTCATACCACTCATTAATCCAAAACTGTGTATACAGTTCTTCATCACCAATATTTGTAATATTGTGTGTATACCATATCGGCATATCGACATAGGATGGTTCGGAACCATCAAGATAAAAATTAAGGACTTCATTGGATCCAATCTTGCGTAACTGAATACGAGCTTTACCTTTTATAACAGTAAATCGTTCAATTTTACGACTATGATAATGGTTTCCTCTAGTCACATTCGATTTAGTCGTTGAAAAAGAAACTTGTCCTCCAACTCCTAATTTAATTATCTCGACAAAAACCCCACGATCATCTTTATGTTGGATAAGATTAAAGGGGAAATAATTTTTATTATCAATATAAGAGCGAAATGTATTAAATAAATTCACATCATTCGCATCTTTAAGATTAGGTATAATACCTTTATCAAAATACTGTTCTTTAAAAATCTCAAATTTGGCCAATATGCCAGTTACGTTATTCTCAAAATCATATGGGACTAAAACCTGCTCAATTAAAGAAGATTCTCCAGCCTCATTATTACACTTGATTTTCTCAATTATATAACGACACAACGATCCAACATATATCAACCTAACAGAACTGTCAACTAATACAGAAGGTTGTTCTCCATGGGTTAACTTATAACAAAAGGTAGAAATAAAAGAATTATAGTTAGGTCTACCAAAAGGTCCAAATACATTAGGAACTACCAAACCTGTAAATGAAGCATTATTCCTCTTAGCCCATTGTTCAAATAAGCTGCGACCCTCCTTTTTTGACTTCCCATATAAATTATCTAATTCTTCTTGTGTCGAAGAAGAAAATAATAAGTAAGGCTTAGAGTTGGTTTTTTCCATAGCGGATATGAGTTGTTCACATAAACCAACATTAGTTCTATATAAAAAGTCAAGATCTTCGTGTCTATTCATTGCTGCTAAATGAATTATAACATCACATTGCCTCACGAAATTGTCTAGAGCAAGGGTATCTGAAAAGAAAATATCCTCAAAAGGTATTCGTTCTATCTCATTAGGTAATAATCCTAACTCATTATATAAATGAGTACCAACAAAGCCTGCCTGACCTGTAATTCCAACTTTTATCATTATAAATTTAGTATTTAGTCCAATCTACCCACAATGAAGAATCATAACGCCATGAATCATCCAGAGCATCTTTCATTTTTTTTCCTGAATATACCAATAGTATTGAATCTGGCTCATTTGCTTTTATACAATTTGCATAACCTTCAGGTAAACATATTATTTCACTCTTTTGAGCTGATAAATTAAAAACCTGTGGTTTTAAATTTACAGAAGGATTTTTCCAATTATCAATCTTAACAAAAGCAAGGGTAAATGAACCTTTTACGCAATAAAACCATTTTTTCTCGAACTGATGCGCATGCCATCCCCTAATAACTCTATCATTAGGGTGATGAATGAAATAACATCTTTGAACTCCTTCAAATGAAAAATCGTTAAGAGAAGTGATCATTCCACGGTCATCCTGATAAATTTCGCCTTCAATTAATCTAATTTCCGACATACTATTTCAGGTCTTCCTTTATAAAATCTAACTTTAACAACAATTCGGTCATTCCAGCAATATCTAAACGGGTAGTGTTATGAGAATGATAGTCATCAATTGATGAAATTTCGGCTTCTCCTTCTACAAAATATTTATCATAATTTAAATCTCTATTATCTGAAGGTATCTGATAATATTCGCCTAAATCACGAGCTTTGGCCATCTCTTCTCGAGTAACAAGAGTTTCGTATAACTTTTCTCCATGACGGGTACCTATTGTAAGTAATCTACTCTTTGAAGCATATAACTTTATCAAAGACTCTGCTAAAGTCTCAATAGTCGCCGCAGGAGCTTTCTGAACAAATAAGTCACCATTATTACCATGTTCAAATGCAAACAAGACAAGGTCTACAGCATCATCCAATGTCATCATAAAACGAGTCATTGAAGGATCTGTTACAGTTAAATCCTTACCCGCCTTCATCTGATCAACAAAAAGAGGGATTACCGAACCTCTACTAGCCATAACATTTCCATATCTTGTACAGCAAATAGTTGTCTGAGCATCCTCACCTAAGGAACGCGCTTTTGCGACAGCAACTTTTTCCATTAAAGCCTTACTCATACCCATTGCATTTATAGGATAGGCAGCCTTATCTGTACTAAGAACAACTACACGTTTTACTCCATGTTCAACTGCCGAATCTAGAACATTTTGAGTTCCTAAAATATTAGTATTTACAGCCTCTATCGGAAAAAATTCACACGATGGTACTTGTTTTAATGCCGCAGCATGAAAAATAAAGTCAACATTACGCATTGCATTATCAACACTACGTTTATCCCTAACATTCCCAATATAGAATTTAACTTTAGGATTTTGTAATGCATGACGCATATCATCCTGTTTCTTTTCATCTCTACTAAATATTCGGATCTCTTTTAGACCCGAATCTAAAAAGCGTTTCAAAACAGCATTACCAAACGATCCTGTTCCTCCGGTAATTAGTAGAATTTTATCTTTAAATAATTCCATATTATGTCTATATTTTCATTATATAATTTTTCAACATAAGTCCTTGATTAAAATAGTCAAAATACTTTGCTAATTTTAAACCTTCTTTCCCTACAATAAGAGCTTCATCGTAATTATCTAATATATATTTCAATTTATTAGCAAATAAATCTGCATCATCCGGTTCTACTAAATAGCCATTTACCCCATCTTGAATGTAGGATGGTATTTCTCCAACTTTAGTAACAATAACAGGTTTTCCTGTTGATAAATATTCTCCTAACTTTGAAGGAAAACCTCCCTCAGCTTGCTTGTTATCAGGTCTTGCTAAAGCAAGAATACTTGCAGATGAAAGCAATTTCGGCATAGCATCATGTGCCACAGCACCCGTGAATATCACCCTCTCCTCAATTCCTTTTACTTGTTCTTTTAAACTGATCATTTCTCTTTCAGAGGCTGTTCCAATAAGTAAAAGGTTAATTTCTTTATAATCTGCCTGTATTTTCTTAAAAGCTTCAATGAGAATGGGTACTCCATCTTTATTATCCCCCATATATCCACAATATGCTATATATTTAAAATTATATGGACTTTCTCCCTGATAATGAAATTTACCTGAATCAACTAATAAAGATAATTTAAGAATTTCTATTTCTGAAGGAACAAATTGACGATAATATTGTATTAAAGCATCTGAACAAGTTATAAACCCATCAGCATATTTCAGATTCTTCAAAAAATCAAACAGGCTTTTTTTCTTTTTATCTTCCTTTTTCCCATAAAGAACTTCATTTGAATATTCGGTTCTTTCAAATATTATTCTCCCCCCAGCTAATCTTATGAAAAAAGTATCTATAACAAAAAAAGGAGATTCTCCATATATTATTACAACATCTGTCGAGCTTATTTTAAATAAGTAAGAAAATGACTTAAACAACCTTAAAATATATTTTGAACGTGACTTAATATAAGGTAATAAGTTTATTTTTTCACAGTTTACGCCTAACGAAATTAGACTTTTAAGCTCTAAATCAGTTCTATTATTAGAAGCTCCTTCAAAATGTCCAATAATAAATACTCTTTTCAATCTATTCATTCTTATAAATTTACAAACCGCTTTGAATATATATTTCTTTATTATTTGTCTTGATACATTTTTTGATAATATTCTTGATAGTCCCCAGAGGTAACATTATCCATCCAACTTTGATTATCTAAATACCACTTTACAGTCTTTTCAATTCCTTCTTCAAATTGTAACGAAGGCTCCCAGCCTAATTCATTTTTCAGTTTATTTGAATCTATAGCATAGCGCAAATCGTGTCCTGCACGATCTGTTACATAAGTAATCAAAGAGTCTGATGTTCCTTCTGGATTTCCTAACAATCTATCCACTGTTTTTATAATTACTTTGATTAAATCAATATTAGTCCATTCATTGAATCCTCCAATATTATAGGTATCTGCTATTTTACCTTTATGGAAAATAAGATCAATAGCACGAGCGTGATCTTCAACATAAAGCCAATCTCTCACATTTTCGCCTTTACCATATACAGGTAACGGTTTATAATGTCTAATATTGTTTATAAAAAGAGGTATTAATTTTTCGGGAAATTGGTAAGGGCCATAATTATTACTACAATTAGTCACAATAGTCGGCAATCCGTATGTATCATAAAATGCCCGAACAAAATGGTCACTACTTGCTTTGCTAGCAGAATAAGGGCTATGAGGATCATAACTAGTTTCTTCAGTAAAAAAAGTTCCATCAAACTCCAATGTTCCATAAACCTCATCGGTTGATATATGATAGAATCTATTATTTGTATATGGTGTTTTCCACATTTCTTTCGCAGCCTGCAATAAAGCCAATGTCCCCATTACATTAGTTTGAGCAAACGTAAAAGGATCCTTTATGCTACGATCAACATGACTCTCCGCAGCCAAATGAATTACTGCATCAATATTATATTTACTATAGATATTAAGTATGGTCTCGAAATCGCAAATATCAGCTTTAACAAAGCTATAATTTGGCTTGTTTTCTATATCCACTAAAGTTGCTAGATTACCTGCATAAGTTAGTTTATCTAAATTTATAATATGGTAATCTGGATATTTATTTACAAATAATCGGACGACATGAGAGCCTATAAATCCAGCTCCTCCAGTGATTAAAATATTACGTTTAAAATCCATCTCTCTAGTTTTTTTTATTAATAGTATTAATGCATTTGACTAAGGAATCTTTCCAATACGGAACAGTATATTGAAAGTCTTTTTTCAACGCGGTTTTATCCAACACAGAAAATGTAGGGCGTTTAACTTTACTCGGAAACTCATCAGAATAGCATGGCTGAATATCACATGCTGTACCTGCAATATAGGAGATCTCTTTTGCAAAATCATACCATGAACAAACCCCTTCATTACTAAAATGGTATATCTTTTGTTTATTCTTATATTGGTCATTTTCTATTATATTAAATATAACAGAAGCCAAATCCCCGGCATAAGTTGGGGTACCCACCTGATCAAAAACGACTTTTAAAGAATCTTTCTCAGAAGTAAGCCTTAACATCGTTTTCACGAAATTATTACCATATTCAGAATAAAGCCATGCTGTACGAAATATTAAATAATTACATTCTACTTTTTGAATTGCTTCCTCTCCTGCTAACTTAGTTCTCCCATAAATACCTAATGGTTCTGTTGGATCGTATTCTTTGTAGGGTAAATTTTTATTACCTTGGAAAACATAATCTGTAGATATATGAATTAGTGTTGCATTACTCTCTTTAGTTGCTATTGCTAAATTTTCTACAGCTTTATTATTGATCAAATCAGCAGTAACGATATCATCTTCTGCTTTATCAACATTAGTATATGCTGCACAATTAACAATTATATCGATTTGATTTATTTTTATAAAATCTCGAATAGCATATAGATTAGTAATATCCAACTCTTCAACATCAGTAAAAAAACACTTCCCAGTTCTACTATTTGGAGCTAAGTTTCTCATCTTATTCCCAAGCTGCCCATTAGCTCCGGTAACTAATATATTCATATTCTAATATTGCTTTTCATTATAATCAAATAAATAGTCCAATTCTTGTAGCTTGGAATTCAACTTATCTTTTTCTGATAAAATAATTTTATCTATCGGAAGTTTCCAATCAATATTTAAATCGGGATCATCCCAAGCTAATGCTCCTTCATTTTGAGGCGAGTAATAATTATCACATTTATATTGAAAAATAGCATCATCACTAAGAACAACAAAACCATGAGCAAATCCTCTTGGGACAAAAAACTGACGTTTATTATCTTCAGTCAATTCAACAGAAGCGTACTTACCAAAAGTCGGAGAACCTTGACGAATATCAACAGCAACATCCAATACTTTGCCCTTTATAACTCGAACCAGCTTCGATTGAGCAAAAGGTGGTTTCTGAAAGTGTAAGCCTCTTAATACACCATAGACTGATTTAGATTCATTGTCTTGAATAAATCTTGTATTACATACCCGTTCTTCAAAAATATGTTGAGAATAAGATTCGAAAAAATAGCCGCGTTCATCTGCAAACACTCGAGGCTCTATTATAACAACACCCTCTATATTGGTTTTAATAACATTCATACCTTAATTGTCAATCGATTGATTTTAATAAATACTGTCCATATTGATTCTTGATCATTGGCTGAGCCAACTCTATTACTTTTTCTTTGGTGATCCATTGATGATCAAAAGCTATACTCTCAAGACAAGCAATTTTTAGGCCTTGTCTTTTTTCTAGAACTTCAACAAATGCGCCAGCTTCACTCAACGAATCATGAGTACCTGTATCTAACCAAGCAAATCCTCGTCCCAACAATTGAACTTTTAGTTCAAATTCTTTTAAAAAGACTTCATTAACTGTCGTTATTTCAAGTTCACCACGAGCAGAAGGCTTTATATTCTTTGACACATTTACAACTTTATTCGGATAAAAATACAGTCCTACAACAGCATAATTAGACTTAGGATTAATCGGTTTTTCTTCTAAACTAATGGCATTTCCTTCCTGATCAAACTCAGCTACACCATATCGTTCGGGGTCACTAACCCAGTAACCAAAAACAGTCGCTTTATTCTCTACATCAGCTGCTTTTACGGCATCCTTAAGCATATAAGTTAGCCCATGTCCATAAAAGATATTATCTCCAAGTATTAAACAAACAGAATCACCTCCTATAAATTCTTCTCCAATAATAAATGCTTGTGCTAATCCATCGGGCGAAGGTTGCTCTAAATACTCAAATTTTACACCAAAATTACTACCATCTCCAAGTAATCTTCTAAAACTAGGAAGATCTTCAGGTGTAGAGATAATAAGTATTTCTCTAATTCCAGCCAACATTAAAACTGATATTGGATAATAGATCATCGGTTTGTCATACACAGGCAGCAACTGCTTACTTACCCCCTTAGTTATTGGATATAATCGGGTTCCAGATCCCCCTGCTAAAACAATTCCTTTCATATTATTAGTTAGTATTAGTGTTTGTTTTTAAAAAATTTCGTATTAAAACATACCCACACGCACCTATAATCGTTAAGAAGATAAACCCTATAACAATTAATTTTTTATTTGGCTTTGCTGGTATTAAAGGCATAATCGCTGGTTGAATAGTGGTATATACAGGTGTTATATCCTGAACTTTAACCTTTGCTAACTGCAACTGTTGAGCCACCTGATTATATACACCATAAGTCAATGTCATCTCATTTTGTAGTCGTTCTTGGTTAACCCTATAACTCGCTAAAATAACATTTTGATTCTCATCGAGATACCTAGCATATTTTTGTTGGGCATCTGAATAATCTTTTTTTGCTTCGGCATATAAAGTCTCAGTAAAAGCTAAATCTTGCCTTGCTTTTTGAGTCCGATAGCTTATTATATATGATTGTAAATAAGATGTCAATGTATCAGCAATTCCCGCAGAAATATTAGGATCCTGCATCGTAGAAGTTAATGTTATTATTCCTGTTTTTTTATCAACTGTAAGGGTGATTCTATCCTTTAGATTATTGAAAACATCGGTTTGTTCTTTAGTTAAAGAGAAATTATTTATACTTTGTGATGCGACTGCTTTATTTTCAGTTGAAAATAATCCAATTATGCCACGTGGCAATTTCATTATTTTAGACCACCAAGCACTTCTTTGCTCATCCTTAATATAAAAGTATAGAGTCGTATCCACTTCATTGTCCAAGTCCTGAACTCTCACATTAAAAAGCCCCATAATAAAAGGCGTAGATTCTATAATATAAGGATATAGTTCCGGAGCTATATCACCATCAGGAGCATTACCTGATAAATTTATTCCAGCCATTGCTGCTAAAGCACCGGCATTACCAGTAGTACTTCCAGCATTGGCTTCAGGAGCAAGAATTACAGTTGTTGTATATTCTTTAGGAATACTAAATGCAACCACAACACCAACAACTAATCCAACAAGAGAAACTTTTAAAATAAATTTACGCTTTAGCCACAACTTTTTCCCTAAGTCTATTAAGTCTAACTCTTCCTCTGAACTAATTCCTTTCTCCATATTATTTCATTGTATTAATCAATACACCAATAAGACTAGCCATAGAAACCACACTTGTACTTAAACTAAGAATTTCCGGTAATGACAATTTACGAGCTTGTTCTTTACTCGGGATTATTATCTCACTTCCTGGTTGGATAGCATTTCTATCCCCTCCTTTAACCTTGCTAACCGTTCCATTCATATAGATAACAAATGATCTATTTTTCTTAGCATTATCAGAATATCCCCCAGCTTGATTAATGTAATAAGCCAATCTTTCATTTTGCTTATAAACAACTGTATTAGGATACATTACTGCACCATTTATTTTAACAGTATTATCATATTCAGGAACAATCAAACGGTCTCCAGGTCTCAAAACTAAATCATAATCTGAACCTGGGTTTAACAACGCCTTATCCAACTCTATACCCACACTATATGCATCAGAAAGGTCTAATGTTCTTACTGAAATAGAGTCCTTTCCTCCCTGATTCGCAACTTTTAACGCAGCTTGAGACCTAAATTTCTCCTCATCCGAGCGCATTCTGAGAAGTCTTGCACCTTTTGCATATGCATCAGGAGTTAAATTACCCGCTCTCTTAACAATATCTGAAATTCTTTCTGTTTTTCGATTTAAAGCATATGCACCGGGAAATAATAATTCTCCGTTTATAAAAACGTTTTGCTGTTCATGATACCCGGGACTACGTCTTACATAGACTTCGTCATAAGGTTTTAAAACAAAACCAGGATCTCCGGCAACAATATACCCATCTTTTAAACTAAATGTGTAATTTTCAGCTAATGTTCTATTTACAGTTTGACTATGAGGGTCAATAATTCGGCGAGCAATATCAACCCGAACAATCGAAGCCGATTCAAGTAATCCTCCTGCTTGTATAATTAAATCTTCTAAAGTTGTATTATCCGAATATTTGTAAGTTCCCGGACGTGCTACTTCACCATGAACCATAAAATCACCAAGTTCTTTCAGGTCATTTATAGACGGTACATAAAGAATATCATTCTTTCTTAAAACAATATCGTTTCCATTACCATATAATAATTCACGAATATCAACAGGTATTGTTTCTAATGTATAATCATCTCTTTCTCGGGTTAAAAGAGCTCTGTTTAGAAAAGCATCTCCACGAATACCATCTGCTGCTGCAATTAATTGTTTAACAGTAGTTATGTTTTTACCAATTTCATAATAACCGCTCCTATATATAGCACCTTTTATTTCAACTCTATTTTCATAAAGGTCAAGTCCAGCAGCAATAGTTATAGCATCTTTATCTCTTAGGATAAAACCTGAAAATTCATCCTCGCCTAATGTAAATATTTTACTTTCATTACCAGTTTCTCGAACAACCCTAATGCTCTTTTCATAAGCGTCTCCTGTAAAACCTCCCGCATAAGAAATAATATCTTTAAGAGATTCTTTTGAAGCCATTTCATAAAACATAGGTCGTTTCACTTTTCCAGAGATATTAACAAGTGAGATATAAGGAGGTACAATTATGACATCCCCATCTGTCATTCGTATATCATCATTCATTTTACCTTCTAATATATACTTATACACATCCAGTGTCCTTAGAAGTTTTCCATTTCTATAAAGTTTAATAGCACGCAAGGATCCTATTTTATTTACCCCTCCTGCTCTATATAGGGCATGAAAAACCGAAGATAAAGAGGATAAAGCATAAGTCCCCGGAGTAACTACTTCACCCATCACATTTATCTGTATAGTTCTAATTTGTCCCAGAGTTAAATTTATCTGAGTAGAACCGCCTCCATTATCTAAGCCCGAATATATATCTCCAAATTTTCTTTTAACATAGTCATTTGCTTCTTTCACACTCATTCCATTCAGAAAGAGTGGTCCCAACCGATCAACTGTAATACTTCCTTCTGCAGAAATCACCTGTCTAACAGAAGTTTGTGAAGCACCCCAAATATCAATAACAACTTCATCTCCGGGACCAAGTCGATAATCAATTGGAGTAGGAATATTAATATTGGGATTAAAGGTTAAGTTTTTAGCATTAAAAATATTTCTTCCAAAAACAACAATTGTATCAGAATCTTCTATTGCAACAGGACTTATATTACTATTAACCTGATCCAGATCTCCTGAATTCAATTCATCATCAACACTAGCTCTTCTGTCACGACTTAATTCTGCACTGCTTTTTGTACTGCTAACTCCTGAGGTCTGTTTTTGTTCTTGCTGCTGCTTAATTCTTTCAAGTTGTGTTTTTGTAACCCCTTGTTTCATCAAATTAGTAGCAATAACTTGCTGAGAGGTCCCTTTATCGGCCTCCTGCTTTACATAGTTAACAATTTGCTCATCTGACATTTGAGCAAACATTATATTGCTAGAGAGTAAAAAAAGAAACAAACAAAAGATAATTTTCTTCATATGGTTCATGTACACTTTTAATAGCTTATATGATTATAATTGTTTTTATTTTGATCCAATACTTATATACTCAAACCCCATATCGCGTAATTCTTTTCCATTATAGATATTTCGCCCATCTATAACTAAGGGGGTTTTCACCAATTTTTTGATTGCCGACCAAGAGGGCAATCTAAATTCATTCCATTCCGTAACTAAAAGAATAGCGTCAGCATCTAATGTAGCATCGTATATATCACTAGCATATTCTATTTTAGTTCCAATAGTCTTTTTAGCCTCATCTATAGCTATCGGATCATATGCACGAACTGTAGCTCCTGCTTCCAATAACATCTTTATCAATATCAAAGATGGGGCTTCTCGTAAGTCATCAGTCTTAGGTTTAAAAGATAATCCCCAAAGAGCTATAGTCTTTCCTTTTAAATTGCCTTTATAATAATTATTCAATTTTTTGAATAATACTGTTTTTTGATATTCATTTACTGCATCAACAGCCTTTAATACTTGCATCTTATAGCCATTGTCTTCAGCTGTTTTCACTAAAGCTTTTACATCTTTCGGAAAACAACTCCCGCCATAACCACAACCGGAATACAAGAATTTCTTACCTATCCGATTATCGGAACCAATGCCTGCTCTAACCATATTGACATCAGCACCTACAATTTCACACAGATTAGCAATATCATTCATAAAACTAATACGTGTTGCTAGCATGGCATTTGCTGCATATTTAATCATCTCTGCAGATGGAATATCTGTATAAATCATCCTATAATTATTTATAGTAAAAGGTTTATACAAGCGATCCATTACTTCTTTAGCTCTATCCGATTCAACACCAACAACAACCCGGTCGGGATGCATAAAGTCAGTTATTGCAGTACCTTCTTTTAAAAATTCAGGATTAGAAGCCACATCAAATATCAAATCCGACAGGCCTCTTTTATCTAATTCTTCTTGAATTGCTCGTTTAACAAGATTTGCTGTTCCAACAGGAACAGTACTTTTTGTAACAACGAGTATATACTTAGTCAGGTGTTGCCCAATTGTCTTGGCAACCTCCAGAACATACTGTAAATCTGCACTTCCATCTTGATCAGAAGGTGTACCTACTGCACTGAAAACAATATCGACATCATTAAGAATATCACTTAATTTTGTTGAAAACTGTAATCGCCCTGCCTGATAATTTCTAACAACCATATCATCTAAACCGGGTTCATAGATAGGAATAATACCTTTTTTCAGATTTTCTATCTTAACAGAATCAATGTCAACACAATGTACATTCATACCCATTTCTGAAAAACAAGTACCAGTAACAAGTCCGACATATCCGGTTCCAACAATTGCTATTTTCATAAAATTACCTAAGCCTTCTTTATTTAAAGGCTAACAAAAGTATAATATAATAAATAGAAAACAAAGTTTAATAAACAGATATCAAGGTTGATATTTAAACGAATATGGGAACTCCGACATCTACTACTAAAGTATTATTTTATCTTTGTCAATTATTTATATTTTAAATCAATAACCTTTAATATTATACAAGGTCATGGTTAATAAACGGATTTACTCCCTTTTTATTATTTTGTGTTTGTTTTTTATTCCTGCTACAGCACAAGAAGCAAATAGATGGGCATCTCAGATATCATATTTAAATGACATCCAAAGCATCGAGCAAAATGGAAATATCATCTATTCCCTTACTGATGGAAAACTTTTCAGCTATAACAATTCAGATGAAAGCATTGAACCATACATAAAAATCGATGGAGGAAATACAGATATAAAACATATTATCTATAGCAGTAAGCACAAGTGTTTGGTTATAACACGCTCTGATGCCAATATTGAATTACTCTATGATGATAAATCTTATGTAAATATCCCCGATTTAAAAAATACAACACAAAATATTGACAAGACAATCAATAAAGTATCCCTTTATGATGACTATGCATATATAGCTACCAACTTTGGGTTTCTGACAATTAATCTCTCGAAGAAAGAAGTCAAAGAATCAGGAGTTTTTAATGTTCCCTTTTACTCTATACTTGCTTATGAAAATAAGTTATACGCAGCCACCAAAGATGGAATTTTATATATTAATCTCACTGATAATGTACAAGACTTTAACTCTTGGAGTACTCTGGAGGTAAGCATACACTATACTGATCATACAGAAAAGGATAGCACATTTACAGATAGTGAGATTCGAGATATTGTAGCTTTCAAAAACCAGCTCCATTTTTTTGTTCCACAAAAAGGTATTTTCAGAATGGAGAATTCTACATCCGTAAAAAGTGTATTAAATGGGAATGGAATAAATTCGATGGAATATACCAACAATGATCATTTAATTGTATTGGGAACTAACGTTTTTTGGGACTTTGAGGATATAAATAAAAGTACGAAAATTAATATCGACGAAATAACAAGTATTATACCCAATGCCAATAAATCGGGTGAATATTGGGCTTCATCATCAGGGAATAACCTTTCATTAATAAAAATCAATGGAAACAGTTACGAATATATAAAAAGATGGATAGTACCATCAGGACCTGTCTCGAATTATCCTTTTTCGTTAACTCTTCAAAATCGCCAACTACTTGTAACAGGAGGAGGTTTTTACCTCGACCGAATGGGTAAACCGGCAAGTATATCGATTTATAAAGATTCGAAATGGACCAACATATATCCCGGTGATATAAGTGGACCAAGTGGATTTATTTCGCAGGATATTGTATATGCCATAAGCGAACCCACTAACCAGAATCATATATTTGCAAGTAGCTGGGGAGAAGGCTTGTATGAATTTGAAGGAACTAAGTTTCAAAACAGATATGATGAGTCTAATAGTACTATCGAGCCAATTCCGTTATTCAACTATAGGCGTGTAAGCGGAATGGTTTTCGACAAAAGCAACAACTTATGGTTACTCAATTCTATGGTCGAAAATATAATAAAGGTACGCCTTAAAAGTGGTGAATGGACTCAATTATATTATCCGGAAATTGCAAAGGCTTCTACAAACCCAAAAAACATTGTGATAGACAGATATTCAAACAAATGGGTCACTAGTATTGGCGATGATGCTTATTTATTCATTTTTAATGACAATGGAACAATAGGCAATACATCTGATGACAAAACCATATATATCAGCAAAACCAGCAATACCCCTTTTGTAGATCAAGACGGAAAAAGGCTCACCATATCGGCAATATATGCAATAACAGAAGATGTTAACGGAAATTTCTGGGTAGGAACCGATATTGGTCCATTCGTAGTATACAGCTCTAGTAATATATTTTCAAAAAATGTTGTCTTCAATAAAATAAAGATAGAAAAAGAATCAGGATCGAATGCTGTAACAGGACTACTTGAAGGTGTGGTGATAAATGCAATAGCAATAGATGGTGCAAACCGTAAATGGATTGCGACACAAACATCCGGTGTGTATTTAATAAGTGCTGACAATCAGGAAACACTAGAACATTTCACTTTAGACAATAGCCCTCTACCTTCCAACAATGTAATATCTTTGGCTATTGATTCTCATAATGGGACTGTATATATAGGCACAGAAAGAGGACTTATGTCATATGGAGGGGTTGCCACAGAAGGTTCGGAAAACTTTTCCAATGTATATGCTTATCCAAACCCTGTACGTCCTAATTACGAAGGATCTGTTACTGTTACCGGGTTACAAACAAACTCAAGAGTAAAAATAACTGACCTCAAAGGTAACCTTATAAACGAAGGAAGGTCTTTGGGGGGACAATATTCATGGAATATGCAAAACGCGAGAGGTAGGCGTGTTGACAGCGGTATCTATCTGGTATTCGGATCTTCAGAAGATGGGTCCGAAGGTGTTGTTACTAAAATAATGGTTGTAAACTAAGTAATTTTCAAATAGATCAGGCTATTATTCTCTAAAAATTAAAAATTGATTTTGCGATATATCATAACACATTGTAAGAGATAACACTTGCAGAAATAGTATAGTCTGTGAAACCTTAAAATTTCATTTCGCCAAAACATAGAGATTCCTTTAGCCGTTATAGAGAGATAAAAGAATCTTTGTTAGATAAAATAGTTCAATTTATTACTTTTGTAAATAATAAGTAAAAGAAAATATTTATTATAGTATTTCCAGGAAATAAACCAGAGTTACACGTATACTAATCAAAAGATCTAGATCCCAACTCTTATTTTCAATTAATAAGAATCAAAGATAAATTATCAACTTTTTTGAATTCTGACAATTTTCTATGCGACTTAAAAAAACAATAAATAGGTCAGGAACCTTAATTCGAAAACGAATGAATAAAATCATATATTTCATTTTAGCTATTGTATGTTTATGGTCTTGTAATTCTACAAAGCATATACCCGATGGTAGTTATTTACTAAAAACATATGATATAAAAGCAGATACAAAAGAGATTGATGCAAGCTACTTCGAGAGCTATATTCGCCAGCAACCGAATAATAAAATCAGGTTAATGATTTACAATATAGCAGGACAAGACACCAGCAAATGGCTTAACCGCATCATTCAAAAAGCAGGACAGGCTCCCATATTATACAATCCGCAACAAACCAAGAACTCGGCAACCCAAGTAGCCAGAGAACTTAGTAATATGGGCTATTTGAGAGCAGAAGTAGATACGATTCTCAAGGTAAAAGACAAAAAAGTATCGGTCACTTATAACATTCAGAATAAAGGAGTCTATACAATTCGTAATTACGATTACACTATTGATAACAGCACTATTGCCCGAAGCCTTGCTCCTGCCAAAAAATATACGAGTATAAAACCGGGAATAGCTTTTAATCAAATTGATTTAGACGATTCAAGAGATCATCTGACCTCCTACTTAAGGAATATCGGATATTATAAGTTTTCGAAAGAGCTTTTATATTATAAAGCCGATACAACTCTCAACGCTCATAAGGTCGATTTATTCTTATCACTTTATCCCCCTAGAGATAGCACTACATTCAAAAAGTTTAAAATAAGAAATGTTAGTATTTTAAGCGGATTTGACCCGATGGCCAAAGGCAACGAAAAATTATTCGCAGAAGTTGATACTGTCAATTATAAAGGAATAAAGATTATTTATGGAAAAAATAAGTTCCTGAGAAAATCAACTCTATATAGAAATAACTCTATCCGTCCAGGCAAAATGTATTCCGATATGGCGTTTACTCGCACAACAGGAGCTTTTAATGGTATCGGGGTTGTTAAACAAACAAGCATCCAATTTAATGAGGTAAGCAACCCAAATGACAGCGTACAATATATTGATGCATTAGTAACTATTTCACCGGGAAATACACACTTCTTTCAGACAGAAATACAAGGAACAAACTCTGCGGGAGATTTGGGTATTGCACCAAGTATAAGTTACCAGCATCAAAACTTATTCAATGGGGCAGAAATCCTAAAATTAAAACTAAGAGGAGCTTATGAGTTTATCTCAAATTCGAGTAATCCTGACATGGTCAACCAAAACTTTTACGAATTTGGTTTTGATGCGTCACTAGCGTTTCCTCAGTTTCTGTTTCCGTGGTTAAAACCTAAATGGAGAGATCTGCCTTCGGCCAGTACCCAAGTATCGTTAGGTGTAAATAATCAACATCGACAAGAATATACAAGGCAGTTTTTTAATGCAACGTTAACCTACAGATGGACATCAAAGCAAAATAAGTTTGCTCATACATTCAATCTCTGGGATATAAACTACATCCGTATGCCGTGGGCTTCTCCAGACTTCACAGAGCGCCTAAACAATACGAATAACCCTATGCTGAAAGAAAGTTACAAAAACCAACTGATTTCACGTACTACCTATAATATTACTTATACTAATGCCAACAGCAGAACCGGTCGCAGAACACCGCGAAATATATTCAGTATAAGGGCCGGAATAGACGTCAGCGGTCTTTTGCCTCGTTTGGCAACATCTTTCCATAATGCGTCGCGCGATAGCATCTCAGGAGCTAAACAAATATTAGGTATTGCTTATGCTGAATATATTAAAGGAGACATAAGTTTTGCACAAACGCATACCTTAAATTCCAAAAATAAACTAGCATATCATATCGGATTAGGAGTGGCAAATCCTTTTGGAAATTCAAATGTTTTACCATTCGAAACCCGTTATTTTTCAGGGGGAGCAAATAGTGTAAGAGGATGGGCTCCACGTGCCTTGGGTCCCGGTTCGTATGTTGCCGATACTTCCGGAGTGAACGACTTTGTGAATCAGGTGGGTGATATAAAACTGGATATGAACATCGAATACAGAACCAAAGTTTCCGAATATATCGAACTAGCGGGTTTTCTTGATGCTGGTAATATCTGGACTATAAAGAACTACAAGGAGTCTCAGCCCGACGGGCAATTCAGATTCAACAAATTTTATAAAGAAATAGCTTTATCATACGGGGCAGGTATCCGTTTCGATCTGGGATTTTTACTTATCCGTTTAGACTACGGTATCAGAGCCTATGACCCTGGACGTGAGATGAATGACCGTTGGGTTATTTTCAAACCGGCTCTCAACAGAACAGCCTGGCACTTTGCCATCGGGTATCCATTCTAAAAAATTATTTCAATATAAATTATTAAAAAATATACTCTCGCGAAATTTTAATAAAAACTATTAGTTCCAATTAATTTAATATAAGTATATTTGCGTGCAATAAAAATTTAAGGTATAGTCTTATGTCATTTATTGCAGATAAAATAGTTATGGATGGGCTCACTTTCGACGATGTACTGTTGATACCTGCCTACTCCGATGTTCTTCCCCGAAATGTCGACCTCTCGACAAAGTTCTCAAAAAACATAACATTGAATATCCCTTTTGTCTCAGCGGCAATGGATACTGTTACAGAAGCCAAGCTAGCTATTGCTATTGCCCGTGAGGGAGGTATAGGTGTTATTCATAAGAATATGACTATACAAGAACAGGCGAAGCAGGTAAAGTATGTGAAAAGAGCCGAGAACGGAATGATCTCCAATCCCGTAAGTATCGAAAAAGACAAAACCGTAGGAGCTGCTTTAGCTCTGATGGCTGAGTATAAAATCGGAGGAATTCCGGTTGTTGATACGGCCAATAAATTAGTCGGTATTGTAACCAATCGTGATTTACGTTTTCAACGAGATATGAGCAAGTTAATTGCTGATGTAATGACCAGTGAAAACCTGATTACAACCAAACAATCGACTGACCTCGAAGCTGCTGCCGACATACTGCAACATCACAAAATCGAGAAACTCCCTGTGGTGGATGCTCACAATACATTAATAGGACTTATTACATACAAGGATATCACCAAAGCAAAAGATAAACCTTTTGCTTGTAAAGATGAATTTGGTCGTCTTAGAGTAGCAGCCGGTGTGGGTGTCACTCACGATACACTGGAACGTGTAACTGCTTTAGTAGAAGCTGGAGTAGATGCCATCGTAATTGATACGGCACACGGTCATTCGAAAGGCGTAACCGAAGTATTAAGACTTGTAAAGAAAACATATCCGGATGTAGACGTTGTAGTCGGAAATATAGCCACAGGCGAAGCTGCTAAATATTTAGTTGAAGCCGGAGCCGATGGTGTAAAAGTAGGAATCGGTCCCGGATCGATCTGCACCACACGTGTAGTAGCAGGAGTAGGCGTTCCCCAATTATCAGCAATATATGACGTAGCCAAAGCTCTCGAAGGAACAGGTGTTCCATTAATTGCAGATGGTGGACTTCGCTATTCGGGAGATATAGTAAAAGCGCTTGCTGCCGGAGGATACTCTGTAATGATGGGATCCCTATTAGCCGGAGTTGAAGAGTCACCGGGAGAAACAATCATTTTTAACGGACGTAAATTCAAGTCATATCGCGGCATGGGTTCATTGGAGGCTATGGAGAAAGGTTCTAAAGACCGCTATTTCCAAGATATGGAAGCCGATATAAAGAAACTTGTTCCCGAAGGTATTGCTGCACGCGTACCATTTAAAGGAACGTTATTTGAAGTTGTTTACCAAATGTTAGGCGGATTACGTGCAGGTATGGGATATTGTGGAGCAAAAGACATAAAAACACTTCACAAAGCCAAATTTACCCGCATCACCAATGCCGGTGTTGCAGAGAGTCATCCACATGATGTAGCTATAACAAGCGAAGCTCCAAATTACAGTAGAGGCGAATAAAAAAAGATATAAAGACAGAGAAAAACGGTTTCAATTTAAAATTGAAGCCGTTTTTCGTTTCATATACGTTTAACAATACTATCTTTGCCTATCAAATAGCTTTACTCTAAACTATAGATTTTGATCTGTAGTGCAATAAAAAATTGACAACAAAACTACTTAATCGTATAATTAACTGACACTATTTTATTATGAATTTGGTGAAATATCTAACCTCTTTATTTGAATCTAAAAAGAGGATGACTAGTATTGTTATTACATTAATGGCCCTTTCTTTGTTTATATTCATCGATGCTTTTAACGAATCGTTCGTTTTTGATGAAGCATATACAATGGCAATGATACAACACTCATTTTCTGATATTTGGAATATCACAGCCACCGATGTTCATCCACCACTTTACTACTTTATTTTAAAAATCTTCACAGAAATATTCGGAGATAACCTACTAACATTACGAATATTTTCAGTTTTAGGAATGTTAGCCATTTTTCTCACAGCAATGTTTCCTATACGCAAACACTTTGGAGCCGGAGTATCTCTTCTTTTTATTATCATAGTTAGTCTCTTGCCGGTAAGTCAGTATTTAGCAAGCGAAATAAGGATGTACTCCTGGAGTATGTTTTTTACGTTGGCTAATGCATTAGCAGCGTATCAAGTCTATAAAAACAATAATGCATTTAATAATATTCTATTACTGCTATCGGCACTTTGTGCTTCCTATACGCACTATTACTCGTTAATGGGATCAGCTACTATATTTGGTGTTTTATTACTATTTATGATCGCTACTAAAAAGAAGATTAGAAATCCCTTAATCGTCATTTTTTTGTTCCTTATCGCTTACAGCTTTTGGCTCCCTGAACTTTTTTATCAGATCGGAGCTGTTAATCATAATTACTGGATTACAACACTTACTCCCAAAGATCTTTTATTATTTACTTATTATCTCTTTTCACCGAAAGATCCTACACATCCTTATATGATATTTAACCTGCCCGCTATGTCGGTGGCATTATCAATTATGCTATTACTCATTGCTGCCATTGCCATATTAACGATCAGAGAATATAAAAATCTGAACAAAGCAAAGATAATTACCGCTCTGGTGTTTATCGGATTATTCCTCATTCCCGTTATTTCGGCAGTCATCATATCGTATGCAATGAAACCTATCATGATTCCACGATACATGACATGCTTATTAGGATGTTTGGTTTTAGGTGTATCTATATTACTTTTTGAACTTTACGAGTCCGGAAGCCACAGTGCAAGAACACTTGTATTCGGTAGTTTATTTATGCTATGGATACTTTCGGTGGGACGATTCTTCTCCGAAAGACAGTATATGGCAAAATGCAATGTTGAATATGCTGAATTGCAAAATTATTTTTTAAATAAAAATACCGAAAAAACCGTATTTATTTCACCATTCAGTGCTTGTGGATGGCTAGGAATGCTATCGGTTATGTATCCGAGTAAAGAAAACCTGTTTTTTGTTTATTCCGAACGAAAAACACCTGTCAGCTACAAACCTTTTAATTTGATAGAGGTAAATAAATTGCCTTCTGATTTTGACTTTCATTACACTCAGGCCTATGACAGTAATCCGATCCAATCAAAAGGGAACCAACATTTTACAAACGGCATAAAAAACGATTATGTAATAGCCGATTCGTTAAATCAAAGGTTAAATCCTCAGAGACTCGAAGGAAGAGTCATTTATCAGATGAGAACAATACACAGAGAAAGAGAAAAACATCGGAACACTCATTAAACATTTAAGGTCATAGATCTATCGATTACTCTGGCAAGTAAAACAATTATAGTTAGTTATAACTTTAAAATGTATCATAATTTTTTTTCCGTTACTTATTTGTATTTTTGCAGTACATAATAAGATCACAACCTTATTATCGATTTAGTAAATACTATAACTAAAGACAGTTATTTTAGAAAATACAGTAATAGATATTCAACATTACTTAATAGTCTGTATATGGAACAAAAGTTAGTGATTTATAACACACTTAAGCGAGAAAAAGAAGTTTTCGAACCACTTCATCCACCTCATGTAGGAATGTATGTATGTGGTCCTACAGTTTATGGCGATGGGCATTTAGGACACACTCGTCCTGCGATCACTTTCGATTTATTGTTTCGTTACCTTACTCATATAGGCTATAAAGTACGATATGTACGTAATATTACCGATGTAGGTCATCTCGAAAATGATGCGGACGAAGGAGAAGATAAGATCGCTAAAAAGGCTCGATTAGAACAACTCGAACCGATGGAGGTAGTGCAATATTACACCATTAGGTATCACAAGGCTATGGAAGCATTAAACGTGCTGTCTCCATCTATAGAACCTCACGCCTCGGGACATATAATTGAACAAATTACAACTATTCAGGAAATACTGAACAACGGATATGCCTACGAAAGTAACGGATCAGTATATTTTGATGTTGTAAAATATAATAAAAAGCATAATTACGGAATCCTTTCGCATCGTAATATCGAAGAAATGCTTAATACAACGCGTGATCTCGATGGACAGGACGAAAAGCGCAGCAAGGTTGACTTTGCTCTTTGGAAAAAAGCATCTCCCGAACATATTATGCGTTGGCCTTCACCCTGGAGTGAAGGGTTTCCGGGCTGGCATATCGAATGTTCTTCGATGAGCATGAAATATCTGGGTACCGAATTTGATATACATGGCGGTGGATTGGATCTTATGTTCCCTCATCATGAATGCGAAATAGCTCAAAATACAGCAGCCGAAAATAAGCAAGTGGTAAAATACTGGATGCACAACAATATGATTACCATAGGTGGTCAGAAAATGGGCAAATCGCTTGGTAATTTTATCACATTGGATGAATTCTTCACCGGCTCGCACAAATTGCTTTCGCAAGCGTTTTCACCAATGACTATTCGCTTTTTCATTTTGCAGGCACATTATCGCAGTACTGTCGATTTCAGTAATGATGCTCTATTGGCTTCAGAAAAAGGATTAAACAGATTACTCGATGCATACGCACGAATTGATAAGGTTCCGTTATCCGAAACTTCATCTGTTGACATAGCTTCTATAAGACAGAAGTGCTACGATGCTCTTAATGATGATTTAAATTCGGCGATAACAATATCCTACCTATTTGATGTGGCTACCACCATAAACTCGGCAATAGGTGGAACAGCGACCCTTACTCAAGGTGATATAGATGAAGTTAAGGCTTTATTTGATATCTTTTTATTCGAAATTCTCGGTATTAAAAACGAGGCCAGCTCGAATGAAAATGGACTGGAGGCTTTCTCTAAGGCTATTGATTTATTACTTCAAATACGGGCAGAGGCTAAAACCAATAAAGACTGGGCAACTTCTGATAAGATTCGTGATGAATTAAACAAAATCGGATTTGATATAAAAGACGGCAAAGACGGTGCCGAATGGAAACTGAAATCGTAATATCTCAGATTTTAATTTAATAGAGATAGCCATCTATCGCGGTTTTACTAGCCAAAGCAATAAGTAATTCTGCGAACTTAATAATAAATAAAAACGGCTTAGTTTTTAACTAAGCCGTTTTTATTTATCCTTTTACAACATCTCCATTCTCATCAAAAACCAGACTCCTGTAATAAGACCTGTAAGCATTTCCCCCATAAGCTATTTTGAGGTAATAATAACCATTGCCTTTTCTTTTAGATATTACAATCTCATAATCAGAATAATGCTTTTTCAAGTAGCGTGTAATTGAAGAAGGAAGATCCTCGGATGCTACATTTCCTTTATAATACCCTCTCTTGTATCTCCTACCCTGAGTTTGTTCCAAGGTATTATCTGCAACAAAAGTGCTACTTGCATATGTCGTAGCAAAGCCGGTTATTAATAAACCGATTAAAAGTATTTTTCTCATATCTGAAAAATTAAGTGTTTAGTTAGTGTGATATCTCAATTCAACGGATAAATATACATTCGTAATTCTGAAGAGAATCTGTAGCTACTATTTAGATGGAAATTAAAACATATTTCACCCTCAATTATATTTAGAATTGATAACAAAATATCTACTAATCTGTATATTTGTATTTTAAAGGTCGTAAACCTTTTTTATTGCTTATACCAAACAATTCTGGTTATAAAATACAACAATAAATATCCATCGTTACTTATCTGACAACTAAATCCATGACTGCAAAAGAGATACAATTACAACTAGAAAAAGCTTCAACACCAGAGAAGAGAGATTTCTTACCTCACTTTTTTAAAACAGGAAAAGGAGGTTATGGAGAAGGTGATAAATTTATTGGAGTAATAGTTCCCGATATCCGGAAAATAGCCAAAGCAAACAAATCGTTTCCATCGAACGAATTAACCGATCTTTTAAATAATGAATACCATGAATGCAGAATGTGTGCTTTATTTATATTGGTTGAGAAATTTAAGAAAGCCAATGAAGCAGATCGAAAACAAATTGTCGATTTTTATCTCGCTCATTCTCATCGCATAAATAATTGGGATTTAGTTGACTTAAGCTCCAAGGATATACTTGGAGAATACTTAATTGATAAAGAAGATCGTAAAATTCTTTACAAATTAGCTAAAAGCGAATTATTATGGGATCAACGGATTGCAGTAATAGCAACTTTTGCATTTATTAAAAAGAATGATTTTACCGATATAATCAATCTGTCTGAGCAATTATTATCGCACAAGCACGACCTTATGCATAAAGCGATAGGCTGGATGCTCCGGGAAGCCGGAAAAAGAGATAAGACTGTATTGATTAATTTTCTGAATAAACATCATAAAGTGATGCCTCGTACCATGTTGAGATATTCGCTAGAAAAGTTGACAGCCGAAGAAAAGGCATATTACATGAAAAAGTAAAGCCTAAGACATTTTTATTACTTTGCCAACTATAACAGCTATAATTTGTTATGATTTAGAAATACATTATAGAATACTTTAAATTACTTAATAAGCTTTCTTTATGAAACTTACAAAAGGAATAAATAGGTTATCAACCTGTGGACTAATTTTCATCAGCTTTTGCTGTCTGCTATATATTAATTATATCAATCAGACATTTTGGTATGACGAAGCTTATACTATAGCTATAATGAAGCATTCGTTTTCCGAAATATGGAAAATAACGGCCACCGATGTGCATCCCCCACTCTGCTACTTCATGTTGAAGTTTTTTATCAGGATATTTGGTGATTCATTATTTGTAATGCGAATATTCTCAAATCTCGGAGTTATGGCTTCTTGTCTGTTGGGAATATTTCCAATAAGACGTTTATTCGGAGAGAAGGTTATGTTCGGCTTCGTATTACTAATGATTCTGATGCCTGTAAACCAATATCTGGGTGTAGAGATACGAATGTATTCATGGGCTATGTTTTTCGTGCTGGCATGTGCAGTATACGCCTACGAAGTGTTTCAGAAAGAAACGCTATTCTGCTATTCTAAAATGACATTCTTCGGGATCTGTGCAGCCTATACTCATTACTATGCTTTAATCGCTGTTTTCTCCATATTCTTAATATTGACTATCTATTTATTGAATAAAAAACGAACAGTAGTCCGTCCCATACTTTTCAGCATTATATTTCTTTTGGCTTACAGCCCGTGGGTGCCTATACTTACCACTCAGTTTTACAGTGTTCATGAGAATTTTTGGGTAGAAACTCCCACCCTTAAAGATATCTTGCTATTCAGTTATTACTTCTTTTCACCGAAAGAACCATCCCATCCTTATACAATATTCTCGATATGGACCATGTCTGCCGCATTACTAATCATGCTAGGTTTGATATTTACTTTAACCATCATTATTATACGTCTGCATATACAAGACAAATCGAATAAAAGATTAAGGGCGGGTGCATATTTCATTTTGGTTTTTGTATCAACAATAATGATTACCTTCGCCATCACTTTTTTGATAAAACCAATAAGTGTTCCTCGCTACACAAGTTGTATGCTGGGAGCTTTAATTTTAGGTATAGCAATCTATGGAGTAGAATTGTATAAAACGAAGGCAAAACCAATCGTTATATCCGGTTTAATACTACTCTCGATGTTGAGTATAGCTCGTTTTTTTTCCGAAAAAGCATATTATATATCTCAAAATAAAAAATTTACAGAGGTAGCGGCATTCGTTGAATCGAAAGACAAATCTCTAAAAATGATAGCACCTTTGGAGGCATACCCTACTTTAGCTGAACTGTCGGTTCTACTGCCTAAAAAAGAATTTTTACTCTTTTCTCCGAATGACAATACAACTTACTTACCATTTGAGATTAAAACAATAGAAATGCTTCCGAACATAAGTGAGTTCTTTTTTGTTCAAACAGCCAATGACTCAATGGTTATACCCGGTAAATACAGGATAAAAAGTAAATTACAATTAGATAAAATTATTATTAGCCAAATAGAGGCTAAAAACTCAAATTAAGGTCACAGGTCTATCGAATAGTAAACAAATACTAATTAACAATTATGGGTAAGCCGGTTTACTAAAAACTATTTAAATGAAAGAATATCAATCCTATACTCTAAAAAACGGTTTACGTATTGTACACAAACCTTTAGCAGGTAAAGTTTCATACTGCGGATTTATGGTCAATGCAGGTACCAGAGATGAACAGCCCGATGAATTTGGGATGGCTCACTTTGTAGAACATATGCTATTCAAAGGAACCGAAAAACGCCGTTCGCATCATATTATCAACCGCATGGAAAGTGTAGGCGGAGAAATAAATGCGTATACAAATAAAGAAGAAACTGTCATTTATTCGATATTTCTCCAAGAGCATTTCTCTCGGGCTTTTGAGCTTCTGACCGATTTGACTTTTCATTCAACATTCCCCGAAAGAGAAATAGAAAAGGAAATAGATGTAATTCTGGATGAGATAAATTCGTACGAAGACAGTCCTTCTGAATTAATCTTCGATGAATTCGAAAATCTGATATTCCGTAATTCTCAGTTAGGCCATAATATATTGGGAGAACCCGATCTGCTCGCCAAATTTGATACAGCCAAAGCACGAACCTTTGTCCAAAAACATTATTCTCCTGAGAATATGGTGTTCTTTTCATTGGGAAATACGGACATAAGAAAGATCATAAAACTAGCTGAAAAGTATCTTTCGGAAATAGAAACTCTTTCACCAAATCATGCAAGGGTAGCTCCCGGTGCTGTTGAACGAACAGAGCAGATTACGGCAAAGGAAACTTCTCAAACACATGCTTTGATTGGAGGAAAGTGCTATGATTTACATAGCCCAAAACGAAAGGTATTGCATTTACTTAACAATATTCTGGGAGGACCGGGCATGAATAGCCGACTGAATATCTCTTTACGAGAAAAAAGAGGATATGTATACAACGTAGATTCAAATATGACATGTTATTCCGATACAGGTATCTTCTCTATTTATTTTGGTTGTGATAAACGCAATGCTGAAAAATGCTTCAACTTAATATATAAAGAGTTAGCAGGGCTCCGTGACAATAAACTGACAACATCACAGCTGGCTGCAGCGAAAAAACAATTAATAGGACAAATTGCAATTTCGGGCGATAATCATGAGAATCTGGCATTAGGTTTAGCCAAAAGCTTTATGCACTACAATCATTTCAACAACATGGAAGAGACTATAAAGAGGATAGAACAAATAACATCTTCTGATCTATTAGAAGTTGCAAACGAGATTTTTCACAAAGAAAATCTTAATTCTTTGACTTATCAGTAATCTATTTAACAGCAAAAACCCCTTCCAATAGAAATTATGTGACAAGATTAAGTTAAATTATCATAATGAAAGGCAAACTGTTACATATTAATGATTTTAAGAATACAAAACCATCCAATTTAACTAAATATCACTCTAAACAACTTACATATTTTAATTAATTTAACATTAATATTTGGAAAATAAACCTCAATTATCAAAATTAAGGATAAATTTGTGACGTTTTTGGTTAACTAAAAAGTAACACATTTAAAATTTAGGTTTATGAAAAAATTATTCTTAACTATTGCAGTAGCACTAGGTGTATTTTCTGCAGCAAGTGCTCAAGGCAACATGTGGGTTGGAGGAACAGCAGGTGTATGGTCAAGCAAAGTAAAAGGAGGCGATAGCCAGCTTAGCTTCAAAGTTATGCCTGAATTCGGATATATCTTAAATAGTAATGTAGGTATCGGTATCGCTCTTGGTGGTGCTCATACTCACGGAGGTCTTGATTTTGACGGCAAAGCTTTAGTAAATGAAGGATCAGTTAATTCATATAAAGTAAATCCTTTCCTACGTTATACATTCCTTAAAAGCGACCTTGGTGGTTTATTCTTTGACGGAGGTGTAGCTTATGGATGGGCTAAAGGAACTAACGGAGGAGACAAAGCTAATACTCTAGAAGTAGGTTTGAGACCTGGAGTTGCTATCAATGTATCTAACAAAGTTGCTTTACTAGGTAAATTCGGTTTCTTAGGATACCAAACCGGAAAAGTAAAAGACACAAGAACTAACAGCTTTGGTTTTGACTTTGACATGAGCAATATCGAATTAGGAGTTAACTTAAAATTCTAATTTGATCATATAATCAAATAAATAAAAAACCTCTTGAATTCTCAAGAGGTTTTTTTTATGCTTTTACTCAAAACTAACAGGCTTTCGTTCCCCATATTGAATAGAAGATCTAAAATACTCAGATTCTCCGTAAACCCAAAACGGTGCTCAAACACCTGATAATAGGGAATAGATTCAAAATCAGGATCAATAACCCTCCAATCTATTTTAGGTGAAATTTTCGATCTGTAATCTAGTCCTTCTATCTCTAAAAGAAATTCATCAGTATATCCTATAGCTGACGTATCTATATCTATTAATTGACAGATCAAATTTCGTAACTCTTCATTAAAATCAAAAAGGTATTTATACTCCTTCTCATAGAAAGGTCGGAAATCATCCTGATAATATTCGAAGAATGGTGTAGAATTATAAGCCGAAATAAGTGCATTCCAGTGCAAATGCCGCCAATTTCCATGGTCGGCTATACGAACATCCCTTATCGGGCATTTTTTGCCTCCAGCGCTCTCTATTGGAACAGATAGTGCCATCGGACCATTTGCCGAGAGTATGGTACATCTGTTTCGATAAGTTTGTTTGATATAATTCTCGTGCTGCTCAATATACACATCTCCTTTGAGTAGTTTCGAGTAATACTCGACAGGAGCAAGATAAGCGGTAGATAAATAAGTACTCATTTTAAATTAAATCAGAAGGTCTCAGACCTATTTTACAGACGAAAATAATCGATTCCATCTCGAACCTTCTTCGTCTGAACTATACCAGATAACGGATGCCTTTCCTATAATATCCTTTTCGGAAATAAAACCCAAAGTTCGTGAATCTATGGCATCCTCTGCATTATCGGATAATACCCAATAATAGTTGTAATGAAAAGTATAAGATTTCAGATCTTCAACTTTAACGTTAGCTCCCACTTCATCGTGAATAATCTGCCTGTATAAGGGAATATTAAATTCGGAAAGAGCTATTGTCATACCCGCCGAAGGAATCAGCAGATCATAAGATACTTTATCCTGAATACTTAGCTGCAATTGAATACTGTCATTCAATTTCTGATTGATAAGGAAAACCTCGTATCTGCTAAGACTAGAATATATAGATGTCGAATCCATCTTTAAATCACGAGGACTTATATTGAGAGATTTTATTACAGCGAAGACGGTATCTTTTGAATCTCTATTAAATCGAAAAGACTGTAAAAGGTCAGGAGAGGAAACCGTTTTTATGCCATTCAAATAAAAATCGCCCCCCTGTACTTTTATCGTATCGCCTGCAACTGCTACGCAACGGCTTAGATACAGACTTCGTTTATCGAGCGGTTTTTCGACCTCCAAAGGATTATTAAATAAAATGACATCATTGCGATCTACGATCTTTCCAAAAAGGCGGTGATAGCCCAACTGAATCAGGTCGGAGTATGATTTCATTCCGAATAAATGGTCAAAAGTAAACGGTATAGTTAACAGAGTAATGGGCATCCTGATACCGTAAGACACCTTATTAACCAGAACCCTGTCGCCTCTAAGCAAGGCAGTCTCCATCTGGGAAGAGGAGACTGTATAGGATTGTATAAAGAAAACCCGAATACAAAAGACAACCAGTAAAGCTATAAGGAACGCCTTGCCCCACCATCTTACTATTTTTGTTTTCTTCATAATGTCATGCTTTTAAGTACAATAAAATTGTCAGTTGTACTTATACTTATCAATGGATAGAAAGATTTGATACCTTATTTCTTTTTGGCACTTGTAAATATTCTGTCCCACCGTATTTTTCCGTCGAACCAGCCTTTATCCTTATCCAAAGATAACCATACAAATAAAGGTTGCCCTACAATATGGTCTTCGGGAACAAAACCCCAAGAACGGGAGTCGGCCGAATTATGACGATTGTCTCCCATCATAAAGTAATAATCAAACTTGAATGTATAAGAATCGGCAGGCTTTCCATTGATGTAAACTTTACCATCTTTGTACGCAAAATCGTTTCCTTCATAATTTTTGATTACGCGCTCATAAGCAGCCACTTTATAATCTACGTCTGTATCGAATGTGATAGTCTCGCCTTTTTTAGGAATCCAAAGAGGACCATAAGAATCGCGAGTCCATTTAGTAGGGTAATCAATAGGATAATAAAACGGATAATCTATAATCTTTCCATCGGCGGTTTCGCTTCTTTCGATACGTTCTTTTTCTTTAAAAACATTGATAACAAAAGGCTTCGTTTTCAAAGTTTCGACCATCTTTTTAGTTAGTGGCAATGTATAAACCAAACCGAATGTTTTTCCTTTTGCAACAAAACCCAATTGAGTCAGTTGCAAACTATCGGCTGCAAATTTCACTTCATCGGGCAGCCCTTTATTCAAAAGAGGGTTTGATCTTCTAAGCTCATTCAATGGATCAAAATAATTAGCGGATAGTTGACCCCGCTCGTTTAATACTGCATAATCATCCTTACTGATACCCAATTCATCAAACACCTGCTCGGAAATAGCAGTACCATCGGTCTGAACAAAATATCTCAACTGCATATTTTCGGGAGCTTCGACCTTTTTACCGTTAATATAGACTTCGTCATCTTTTACTTCTAAAGTCTCACCGGGAAGTCCCATAGCTCTTTTTACATAATTTTCTCGCCTGTCTACCGGACGATAAACAATTTCTCCATATTTCTCTTTATTAGCCCATAGCCCCTCACGACCTCGTGGGTCTAGCTTGGATAGGGTATAATAATCGGCTTGCTGCATATTCAAAGCAACCGTATCTCCCGCCGGAAAGTTGAATACAACAATATCGCCTCGTTCTATTTGACCGAAACCTGCAAAACGTTGGTATTTCAATTGTGGCTTATCAAGATAAGACTTGATATTTAAAACAGGCAAAGTGTGCTGTGCCAAAGGAAACGACAAAGGAGTCATTGGCGAACGGGTTCCATAGCTCATTTTACTGACAAACAAAAAGTCTCCCACCAAAAGAGATTTTTCTAAAGAAGACGATGGAATCTGATAGTTTTGGAAAAAGAATGTATTTATAACATACACCGCAATTAAAGCAAAACCAATGGCGTCGACCCACTCCATAACTTTGCGAAGAGATCCGTTTTTACTGGTCCTCCAAAACGACCAGGGTATAAATTTCAGGATATAACTATCGAAGAAAACGATGGTTAATAACAATACGGCATAATAGCCCGTCCAAATAGTAAAAGCTATACAGAATATGGTTATTAGTATAAATTTTATCCACTGCTTGCGAGTTGCTTGAGACAGCCTCTCTTTCAGACTTTTTTTACCCGAAGGGTTGTTCTGATTATTTCTTGCTTCCATATATTATTAGTAATATAAATATTTATTACAGTTTAGAAAAAACTACAGTTGAATACCTTAAAAATTAAGCATATCCTGCATTCCTAAGAATCCTTTTTTCCCATTCGTAAATTCTGCGGCTAAAACGGCACCCAATGCAAAACCTTTACGGTTTTTAGCATCATGTTTTATACTGATTATATCAGCCTCCGATTCATAAAATATTTCATGAATACCGGGAACTTCTCCTTCTCTGATACAATGTATAGCCAAATCGGAAGGTTTCAACTCTGCTTCGAGATTCCAGTTAGTCTTTCTATCGACATTTTCGATAATACCTTCTGCCAAAGTAATTGCGGTTCCGCTTGGAGCATCCAATTTATGAATATGATGCACTTCCTCCATTTTCACCGTATAATCGGGAAAATTATTCATAATCTTCGCAAGATATTTATTAACTGCGAAAAATATATTTACTCCTAAACTATAATTAGAGGCATAAAAGAAAGTATGTCCCTTATTTTCACAAGCATCTTTTACTTCGGGCATGTTTTCGAGCCATCCCGTTGTACCTGCAACAACAGGAACACCGGCAGCAAAACATTTTCTGAAATTGTTCATAGCACTTGCCGGAGTTGTAAATTCAATCGCAACATCTGCACCTTTAAATTCAGCAGAATCAAAACCGGAAAGATTGTTTTCATCAATGATCGAAACAATAGAATGTCCGCGATCAAGGGCAATTCGTTCGATCTCCTTACCCATTTTTCCATAACCAATAAGTGCTATTTTCATATCTAAATAAATCTGTATTATAAGTTTATAAAATATACTATTCTGTTTTACAGGATATTAAAACAAAAACAAGTCATTAATAAAAAAGTAGACAACCTCCATTTATATCCAAAATATTACAAATGTAAGAAAAACTAATTATTATAATTCATATGATCATATGATCTTCTGATAAACAGACTATTTAAGATATCAGTCCATTTAATTTCCCATTGAATACATATAATGGGCAGCTATAACCTTAAATTAAGCTCACAAAACTATTTATTAATTTTTCAATCACAAGATATATAGACAGTTATATCTTTATAAGATATAATGAATATTTCCTCTTACTTAGAATATTCAAATCGAATCTTTATCAATAAAAGCTTCATTTATCCTATTGTATAATCAGTCTGATGTAAGAACAAAAAATCACAGCATTAGTAAAATAAGTAATAAACTAATATTCAACCCATAAGATCTATATATTATCGTTTTTATCGAGAAAAATATATTTATAATAGAACAAACTTCGAGATTTCATCGATAAAACAAGCGATCCTTAAAAAACACAAATAAATAAAATGAAAATGCCCCATTATAGATAATTAAAAACCGTAAGACTATAAATTAATAGCCCAGCTTTTTTTATCATTTTTCTCTTAAGAATGAAAATAGCCAACTATCAATTCAAGGCATAAGGATAAATATTGAGTCTTGCTAACAAATAAAAAAGATGAATATATAAGATAAAGTAATCAATAATGATACAATAGATCTAGTACAAAGTTTTCCAAATAATATTTTATATAAAATCAATATTTCTAAAATAAAAAACTATAATCTATTTATAATTTTTCATTTATATCACTAGCAATACGTATTGCTATACTTATATACAATATTTAAAATTTATAATTAAAAAATTAATAATATAATATTCATATAATTAGAATAATATAAAATATAGCATTATATTAAAATAGTACTTCTAAATATAATTAAGATTATTTCAAGAAATATATTTCAAGCAATTTTACAGTAAAATAGAAATCAGAATAAAAAATAGAATAAAATAGTTACCAAATTTGAAAAACTATTTATAAAATATTAGATCGAAAAGTTTAAAATATAGCAAGACATAAAATATATAATATCACAACTTGGAAAATAAAATTAAAATTATCTGATTACAAAAATCAAATAAGAAGAGCAGGCAAAAAGATAAATCTTTAAACCTGCTCTTATCTAAAATCAAATAATCTGATTAAACAGCTATGCTAAATCAACAAAATTTAGCCCTTAAATAAAGAGATTACAAATTAGCATTTTTAACTATTTCTTTCACCCTGCTAGCATCAGATAAAAGAAAAGAATATTCGGAATAACCCGAATTGTTATAATTATCAGGGAAATTAGGACTATTGTATTTCATCCCCCCCTGTATTGGCTTTTGAAATGTTCCATGCACTTCTTTCACACCTGTAGAATGAACCAACTCCGTAACATTAGTTTCATTCACACCCGATCCGGCCATAACAATGATCCTATTATTCGACAAATCGACTAATTTCCGAAGAACTTCTCTACCTCCAAACGCTGTTTGATAGCCTCCCGAAGTTAGAATACGGTCACAACCTAAACGAATGACATCTTCAAGTGCCGAATATAGGTCATGAACGCGATCAAATGCCCGATGAAAGGTAACTGACATACCATGCTTTTTAGCTAGTTCTACTAGCTCACCATTTCTTTCAATATCAACATTCCCTTTTTTATCTAAAATACCAATCACAACACCATCACATTTGAGTTCGCCACAGAGCTCAATATCACTTTTCATCGATTCGAAATCAAGATTATCATATAAAAAATCCCCCCCTCGAGGACGAATAATTACATTCAGGTCAATCTCAATATTATTTCGCGAAAGCTCTATCTGAGATTTGGCAGGAGTAGTTCCCCCATCACACAAATTACCACACAATTCGACTCTTACTGCCCCACCCTTTTGAGCTTCAATAGCTGATTGAACGGAGTTAGCACATACTTCTACAGTTACCATATTTCAATATATTATTCGGTATAGTTTATATTTTAAGTAAAAATAAGACAAAAAAGAAGAAATCGGAAAACTTAGACGGAAAGAAACAAGTTATGAACTGATATAAAAATAGTAACTTTGCACAATAATTAAATAGCAGCAAATATTTAACGCAATATCTCTAATTACAACAGATAGTTGCACTTATACTTGCTCGAATAAAACAAATAAGTCGGAGACTTTAAAGTAAATAACAATGGATTTTAAATATGACGTAATAGTCGTAGGCGCAGGACATGCCGGCTGTGAAGCCGCTACAGCAGCAGCTAACTTAGGCTCAAAAACCCTGTTAATAACGATGGATATGAACAAGATCGCCCAGATGAGCTGTAATCCTGCAGTGGGTGGAATCGCAAAAGGACAAATAGTAAGAGAGATCGACGCTTTAGGCGGACAAATGGGGATCGTTACAGATAAAACTGCCATCCAATTCAGAATGCTAAACAAGTCGAAAGGACCTGCTATGTGGAGTCCTCGGGCACAAAGCGACAGGGCTCAATTCATTTTAAAATGGAGAGAAATTGTCGAAAACACCAATAACTTATTCATCTGGCAAGATGCGGTTACATCCCTAGTAATCGAAAATAAAACAGTAAAAGGTGTAAAAACAAGTCTTGGTGTAACATTTTCCGCACAATCGGTAGTGCTTACAAACGGTACTTTTTTGAACGGATTGATGCATATCGGATCGACTCAACTTACAGGAGGAAGGGTTGCAGAACCTGCTTCATACGGAATCACCGAACAATTAAGAGAAGCTGGATTCACTACAGATAGAATGAAAACGGGAACTCCTGCCAGAATTGACGGTAGAAGCGTTGACTTTTCGCTGATGGAAGAACAAAAAGGTGAAGAAGATTTCCACAAATTTTCCTACTTAGATTTCAAGCCAAGAACTCTAAAACAACTTAGTTGCTGGATATGCAATACAAATGAAGAAGTTCATGATAAGCTGAGAGAAGGTCTTGAATATTCACCCCTTTACAACGGACAAATCAAGAGTATAGGACCAAGATACTGCCCAAGTATCGAAACTAAAATAGTAACTTTTTCGGAGAAAAATTCACACCAATTGTTCTTAGAACCCGAAGGTGAAAACACTCAGGAATATTACTTAAATGGTTTTTCTTCGTCTCTCCCACTCCACAACCAAATAGAGGCTCTTGAGAAAATACCGGCTTTCAGAAACATTCATATCTACAGACCGGGATATGCTATTGAGTACGATTTCTTCGATCCTACCCAATTAAAACATACGTTGGAAACGAAAATAATGAAGAACTTATTCTTTGCCGGTCAAATAAACGGAACTACAGGATATGAAGAAGCTGCCGGACAAGGACTGATTGCAGGTATAAATGCTCACTTGAATTGCCACAGTGATAAAGAATTTATCTTAAGACGAGACCAAGCATATATAGGTGTATTGATCGATGATCTAGTAACAAAAGGTGTGGATGAACCGTACAGAATGTTTACCTCTCGTGCAGAATACAGAATCTTATTAAGACAAGACGATGCTGACGTACGCCTCACTCAATTGGGATATGATCTGGGTATTGTAAAAGAAGACCGCATAAATCTTCTGAATGAAAAGAAAGAAGAAATAAACAAACTGATTGAATTCACGGCAAACTATCCTTTGAAACCGGAATATATAAATTCATCATTGGAGAAATTAGGAACAAGTCCTTTAAAACAAAGAGTCAAATTAAAAGACTTGTTGACCCGTCCACAAATAAGTATCGAAAACATTCTGGATTCTATCCCTGCATTCAAAGCAGAGATTGATAAAATTCCGAATAGAAAAGAGGAAATCATCGAAGCAACAGAAATAAGAATCAAATATGACGGCTACATCAAACGCGAACAATTGATCGCTGAAAAGATAACCAGATTAGAAAACATTCTGATAAAAGACAAAATCGATTACGAAAGCATTTTATCTCTTTCGACGGAGGCTCGCCAAAAGCTCGCCAAAATAAATCCGGAAACAATCGGACAAGCAAGTCGAATTCCCGGAGTTTCACCGAATGACATTTCGATTCTCCTTGTACTTTTGGGAAGATAAAAAGAAACCGGTTTCACGTGGAACAAATTTCGGTTTCACGTGGAACAATTTCAAAAATACGCGTCACAGCACATTAAAACAGTTATTTATAAAATCATGCCACACAAAAAAATTGAAAGTCTAAGAGCATCCGTAAGAAATATTCCAGACTTTCCAATACCGGGAATCCAGTTTAAAGATGTAACCACATTATTTCAATCTCCTCAAAACTTGAAAGACCTGACAGAAGTTTTAACGGACTTGTATAAAAACAAGGGCATAACCAAAGTTGTAGGAATTGAATCAAGAGGATTTATAATGGGTCCTATTTTAGCTTTAAATATGAATGCCGGATTTATTCCAATCAGAAAACCCGGAAAGCTTCCTGCGGATACATACGAAGAAAGCTACGAAAAAGAATATGGTGTAGATACAATACAAATACACAAAGATTCGCTAGAACCAGATGATGTAGTACTAATCCATGATGATTTACTTGCAACAGGAGGAACAATGCTTGCTGCATATAAATTAATCAAAAGAATGGGTGTAAAAAAAATATATGTAAACTTCATTATCGAATTGGAACAACTTCAGGGTCGAAAACTATTCCCTGATGATGTAGAAGTGGAAGCAATTATAAAATACGACATTTAATATCCCGAATTTTTTATTACCTTAGTATAGCAGTGGTAGATTTTGTGTTACTCGTCGATGATTAACCAAAAATCTACCACTACCAATTAGAATACAGAGATAACGAATTAACAGAAACTAAATCTTACATAGATGAATGATGTCTTAAAAAATATAATACAGAATATACCGGATAAACCTGGATGTTATCAATATTTTGATGATAAAGGAAGTATTATATATGTAGGAAAGGCTAAGAATCTAAAAAAAAGAGTATCTTCTTATTTTACAAAGACGCATCACGACAGTCCTAAAACGCGTATACTGGTTAGTAAAATAAAAGATATAAAATATATTGTTGTAGATACCGAAGAGGATACTTTTTTATTAGAGAACAATCTGATAAAAGAATATCAACCTCGCTACAATGTAATGTTGAAAGATGACAAAACATATGCTTCTATTGTCATCAGAAATGAATTTTTTCCACGAATAATTCAAACCCGCAATATAGTAAAAGACGGATCACAGTATTTTGGTCCGTATGCCAGTGGAGGAAGTATAAAAGCATTACTCGAAACAATTCATAAGCTCTACCCTATTCGCACATGCAGCCTAAGTTTAACTCCCGAGAATATAAAAAACGGAAAGTTTAAAGTATGTCTCGAGTATCATATCAAAAGATGCCTAGGTCCATGTGAAGGTTTACAATCTTTAGAAGAATACAATAAGAATGTAGAAAGTGTACGCGAGATACTAAAGGGAAATATAAATATTGCAAGTAAGGCAATCTATGAGGAAATGCAAAATCTGGCTGCGGATTTTAAATTTGAAGAAGCTCAGAAATTGAAAGAGAAATATATATTAATAGAAAACTTCAAACAGCGATCGACCGTTGTTTCGAGCATTATGTACAATATTGATATTTTCGGCTACGACGAAGATAGTTCGGCAGCCTACATCAATTTCCTAAGCGTGCATAATGGATCGGTAATACGAGCGTATACTTTCGAATACAAGAAAAAGCTAGATGAGCAAAAAGAAGAGCTATTGGGACTCGCCATCCTCGAAATGAAAGATCGATTTCTAAAACTCGCCAAAGAGATAGTAGTGCCTTTCTTTCCTGATCTTATTCTTCAGGATACCGAATTTACAATACCTCAAAGAGGCGATAAACTGAAACTACTTAAACTGTCTATTCAGAATGTAAAACAGTATAAAATAGACAAGCTCAAAAAGGCCGAAAGCCTGAATCCCGAACAACGCTCTATAAGAATCGTAAAAGGGATTCAGAATGACTTACACTTAAAAGAACTTCCTATACATATCGAATGTTTCGATAACTCGAATATTCAGGGAACAAATCCTGTATCTGCATGTGTAGTATTCAAAATGGCAAAACCATCCAAACAAGACTACCGTCACTTTATGGTAAAAACAGTAGAAGGCCCTGATGATTTTTCGACCATGAAGGAAGTTGTATACAGACGCTATCACAGACTCAAAGAGGAGAAGGCTCCCCTACCCCAACTCATTGTTATTGACGGTGGTAAAGGACAATTAAGTGCGGCTTGCGAATCTTTAAAGGAACTCGAATTGTATGGAAAAATAGCCATCGTAGGCATAGCCAAAAGGTTAGAAGAAATATATTATCCGGAAGACTCTATTCCGCTCTATTTAGATAAAAATTCTGATACTCTAAAAGTTATCCAACACCTTAGAGATGAAGCCCATCGCTTTGGTATTACTTTTCACAGAAACCTAAGAAGTAAAGGACAAATTGTATCTGAACTTGATAGTATTAAAGGAATCGGAGAAGAAACAAAGAAAATGTTATTAAAGCATTTCAAAAGCATAAAACGCATTAAATCAAGCACATCGGAAGAAATAGAAGAAGTTGTGGGCAAACACAAAGCCAAACTTATCGGTGAGCATTTCAATAAAGACAAAAAAGACACAGACATCTAAATTAATGGTTAAGCAGAGCAATAAGATACAAAAAGTATCAAATTGACACAAAAACACGTAACAAACACTTAAACAATAAGCAGGCAAGAACAAATAGAAATTTCCCAAAACATAATTAACTATTCATTTGTTATAATAAGTAGAAAACATAAAATTATATCATTATGGAAAATCATTTACTTTCTACATTCAAAAGAGCAGTTAAAAATTGGTGGATATCACTATTAGTCGGCATTGTAGCCGTTGTAGTTGGCTTTATATGTATGTTTACGCCATTTGCCACATTTGCGGCAATCACACTCCTATTCGTTTTCTCATTTTTCGTTGGAGGAATTTCAGAAATCGTATTTGCACTTTCCAACAAAAATGTAATACATAATTGGGGATGGACGCTTGCAATGGGTATTATCGATTTGCTATTTGCCGTATTCTTATTAGCCAATTTAGATATTGCACCTCTTATGCTTTGCTATTTTATCGCCTTCTGGATACTTATTCAATCCATCTGGGGAATAGGTATGGCATTTGACCTTCAATCGGTAAGAAACAGCGGTTGGGGATGGGTACTGGCATTATCAATACTTAGTGTATTTGCCTCTATCATCTTATTGTTTCAACCCGCTATAGCAGGTTTATTTGCAGCATACATCATTTCTTTTGCATTTATTTTCTATGGAATACTAAGAATATTCCTGGCATTCAAACTGAAAACTTTGGTTAAATATTTACCGAAAGATCATGACGAACATCGTCTAGGAGAATGAGATAAAAAATAATAGAAATCTACTAACAGCACATTGACCAATGTGCTGTTTTTTTATTACCTACATACCCAAATTTATTCCTACTTTTGTATAAAATAAAATCAATTACAAGTAATGTAAGTTCGCAGAACTATTTATTACTTGTACTTAATAAGAAGTACAACCCTAGTTATATGTCAGCAAGTTTATCTATCAATAAATAAGGATACTAGGTAAAATAAGAGACAATAAAAAAACGGGGTGAAAAAGTGTCACTTTTGTAACCTTTGTAACCTTTTTATTCATTACAATCTGAAATACAGCATTTTAAAAAAGTGATAAAAGTACACACATAAGGGGCAAAAGTAACAAAAGTAGTACACCTAATCATTAAACTGCTGATTTTCAAACAAGAAAAAGTAACAAAAGTAACCATGCGTGTAATAATACAAAGGGTAAAACAAGCATCTGTAACAGTAGAAGGTAACATAAAATCAAAAATAGATAAAGGTTTGTTAGTACTTCTAGGTATAGAGGATTCAGACTCAGCCGAAGATAACGCCTGGCTATGTAATAAAATAGCTAATCTGCGCATTTTTGATGATAAGGAAGGTATAATGAATCTCTCACTAAAAGACATAAGTGCAGAAGTCCTTGTAGTGTCTCAATTTACACTTTTCGCTTCTACTCAAAAGGGGAACAGACCTTCTTATATCAGAGCCTCGAAACCGGATATTGCAATACGCATGTATGAGAAGTTCTGTAAAGAATTAGAAAAAACAATAAATAATAAAATCCAAACGGGCGTTTTTGGAGCCCATATGGAGGTCGAATTAATCAACGACGGGCCAGTAACCATTTGGATTGATTCAAAGGAAAAAGAATAGCTTAAAACGCGAAATATGACTATACAGGAAGCACAGAACAAAGTAGACGAATGGATAAAAACATACGGAGTCAGATATTTCTCCGAATTAACCAATATGACCATTCTTACCGAAGAAGTTGGAGAGCTGGCACGCATCATGGCACGGACCTATGGCGATCAGTCGTTTAAAAAAGCTGATCTCGACAAAAATCTGGCGGATGAAATGGCTGATATAATGTGGGTACTTATGTGTTTGGCAAACCAGACCGGAGTAGACCTTACGGAAGCTTTTAACAAGAACATGGAAAAGAAAACAAACAGGGATAAAAACCGACATATAAATAACGATAAACTGACTCAATCATGACTAGTACAAACAAGTATATTGATATTCTGAATCAATATAAAACTGCTATAAAAGACGAAGATATAGCAGCAAAAGTAGAGGAAATTATATCTAAAAAATTTGCAGAAAACAATACAGTTGAAGTATACAAAACCCTTTATTCATGTATTGATTTGACTACGCTTAATACTACTGATACTAAAGAAGATGTATGGAAATTTACCGAAAAAGTAAATGACTTTGATGGAACATACCCTGATGTAAATAATGTTGCGGCTATCTGTGTATATCCAAACTTTGCAGAAGTGGTAAAAGAAGCTCTTACTGCCCAAGGTGTAAAAATAGCCTGTGTATCGGGTGGATTTCCATCGTCACAAACGTTTACGGAAGTGAAGATAGCAGAAACAGCACTTGCCGTAGCCAATGGTGCGGATGAGATAGATATAGTTTTAAATCTAGGCTTATTCTTAGATGAAAACTACGAAGAATTATGCGAGGAAATAGACGAAATTAAACATGCTTGCCGTGATGCACACTTGAAAGTTATATTGGAAACAGGCGCATTAAAAACAGCTTCTAATATCATGAAAGCATCTGTATTATCATTGTACTCAGGAGCCGATTTCCTGAAAACATCTACCGGAAAGGTATATGAAGGTGCAAGTCTGGAGGCTACTTATGTAATGTGTACAGCAATTAAAGAATATACCAAGAAAACAGGTCGCAAAGTCGGTTTTAAAGCCTCTGGAGGCATTGTTACCACCGAAGATGCTGTGAAGTACTATACAGTAGTGAAAGAGGTTCTAGGAGATGAATGGTGCAATAATGAATATTTCAGACTTGGAGCAAGTCGCTTGGCAAACAATTTACTCGATACAATAAAAGCGTAATCACTGCTCAAGTTTTACTACACTATATAAAAATAAAAGGGTTATAATCTGTAAATTATAACCCTTTATTTTATTCGTCAATTTTCTTATATCTATCTCTGATTATCGAAAAAACAAGAAGAAGAATAACCGCAATAGCCACTAATTTTCCACCCCAAACATCCCAAAACGGAATCTTAGCTAAGCCGGCCAAATTCTGAATTTTATTCGTTTTAGCAATATTTTGAATATCACTTTCAGATAAAACTACATAATTATCATCATCGATATAGCCTACAATTTGCCCCTCGCCTTTTTGAAAAATAGGTAAAAATATAACTTCAAATACAGTGTACTTATAACCAAAATCAAATAATTTACCGTCACTGGAAGTATAATCTTCCGTATCAGGCAAATCACAAATTTTTATAACCTTATCATGGGCTCCCAAAGTGACCTGTGCTGCATATACCCCATTAGTGGAAATAAGATGGAAGAATGCTACAAAACCTAAAAGCAAGAGTATTTTTTTCATAAAATAATATCGTAAATCCTTAGACTTATTATCGCTCTGAACATCACAACAATCACAAACTGCCGGATGCTTAAAACATATTATTGAATACTTTTATTTACTTATTAAGCACTTTCTATTATTGCAGCATATCCGTATCTTTAATAGACACGTTCCACAACATATTCTACAGCATTTATCAAGGCATCTTTAACTTCGCCATTTTCCAATGTATCAATAATTTCAATAGCCTTTTTCCTAAATACCTCTATTTTATTGTATGCATAATCTATCCCCCCATTTTCTTTAGCAAAAGAAATAAGAGCAGAGATATCTGCATCAGAAAAATTTGCTTCCTCAATAATATGCATCATCTTCCGGGATTCTTCGGAATCAGTATTTTTTAAAGCATATAATAAAGGCAAAGTCACTTTTCCTTCACGTATATCATTACCCGTAGGTTTACCCACATTATTCGAAAAATAGTCGAAAATATCGTCTCTCAATTGGAAACAAACACCTAAATATTCTCCTAATTTTTCAAAACGACCAACCTGATCAGGGCTTGCACCAACAGACTGAGCACCTATTTTCATGCATACCGACAGAAGTGAAGCTGTTTTTTTCTTAATAACTTCGAAATATTCTGCTTCATCCAGAATTATTTCCTTAGCCAAAGATAGCTGATTCAGCTCACCTTCGGCCAAACTACGACCTAATCCGGAAATAGCTGAAATAATCTCCATATCACCAGTTAATACACTCTTGATCAATGCGGTTGACAAGAAATAATCACCTGCTAAAACTGCCATTTTATTATCATAAATAGCATTAGTAGAAGGTATCCCTCTTCTCATCTTCGATTCATCCACAACATCATCATGTATCAATGATGCAGTATGTAACAATTCGACCGTTACGGCAGAATGGTAGGTTGTCTCTGTTATTTCTCCACAAGCTTTAGCTGCCAACAATAACAAAATCGGACGAATATGCTTTCCGTCTGATTTCATTATGTAATCTATAATCTCCTGAATTCTAGGATTATTACAAAATATTGACTCTCTAAAATAAGAAGTAAAACGTTCGAGTTCTGAAGCTATTGGCTTAGCTATCAAAAGCTTTTTATCCATACTAAAATTAGTTGAATTGCAAATTTATAAATAATTCAGCTTTTAGAGGCATTTATTTGTAACTTTACTGAGAAATAGAACTATTTAACTAATATTTTGGTATGAAACTCTTTCTCTTAGACGCCTACGCACTTATATATCGGTCATATTATGCATTTATAAAAAATCCGAGAGTCAACTCAAAAGGTCTGAATACTTCGGCAATCTTTGGTTTTGTCAATACTTTAGAAGAAGTTCTAAAGAAAGAAAATCCCACCCATATTGCAGTTGCATTTGATCCGGCAGGACCAACTTTCCGACACGAAGCCTATGAGCATTATAAGGCACAACGTCTCGAAACTCCCGAAGATATCAAATTGGCAGTGCCTATTATAAAACAAATAATAGAAGCATACAATATAAAAATAGTAGAAGTGCCTATGTATGAGGCTGATGATGTAATTGGAACAATTGCAAAAAAGGCTGAAAAAGAAGATATGGATGTATTCATGATGACACCCGATAAAGACTATGGTCAATTGACCAGTGATCGGATTTTCATGTACAAACCAAAATTTGCCGGAAATGGTTTCGATGTATTAGATGACAAAGCTGTCATGGAAAAATACAACATTGCCTCTCCCCTACTCATGATCGACTTACTCGGTTTGATGGGAGACTCTTCCGATAATATACCGGGATGTCCGGGAGTCGGAGCAAAAACTGCCGAAAAATTAATTGCCGAATTTGGGACTATCGAAAATATTCTTGAAAATACTGCTAACATAAAAGGAACACTAAAAGACAAACTCGAAAATAATAAAGAGCAAATTCTTTTCTCCAAATTTTTGGCAACTATAAAAGTTGATGTTCCTATAGAATTTGAAAAAGAAGAATTTGAAAGAAGAAATATCGATGACGAAAAAATAGAACTCCTTTTTGAAGAATTAGAATTTCGAACACTCATTAATCGAGTTTTAAAACGAGAGACAAAATTTGTTCCTAAAAAAGAGGAAGCTCAAGGAGTTCTCTTTGAAGAATTCAAGGAAGATTCTCCAGAAGAAAAAAAATATTCGACTCTCATGGAGTTAAAAGACATGGTCTACTCTTATCATTTAATTGATAATGAAGAAGAAATGGTCAAATTAAAAGACAAATTACTAGGTAAAGATTTTTATTCATTTGACACGGAAACATCCTCTGTTGACCCTATTGATGCCGAATTAGTCGGAATGTCATTCTCTGTTGAAGAAGGCGAGGCGTATTATGTACCTATCTCCGCAGATTTCGATAAAGCAAAAAGTCAGGTCGAAATTTTCAGAGAAATTCTGGAAAACGAAAATATTCTTAAAATTGGTCAAAATATAAAATATGACATTATTGTCCTCAAAAAATATGGGATAGAAGTAAAAGGCAAATTATTCGATACAATGATTGCCCATTACTTAATAAATCCGGAATTGAGACATAATATGGATTATATGGCCGAAACCTATCTCAATTATAAAACTATTCATATAGATGAATTAATCGGATCTCGTGGAAAGAACCAATTAAACATGAGAGATCTATTTCCTAAAGATATTTGCAACTACGCTTGTGAAGATGCAGATGTAACTCTCAAACTAAAAAATATTCTTGAAAAAGAAATAGAAAAAAACGGTATAAGCCATTTACTATATGATATAGAGTTTCCATTGGTATATGTGCTTGCCGATATGGAATATACAGGGGTAAGACTCGATACCAAGGCTTTGAAAGAATCGTCAGAAAATCTGACCAAAGAAATGTTAAATATTGAGGCCGAGATATTTGAACTTGCAGGAGTAGAGTTTAATGTAAACTCGACCAAACAAGTAGGTGAAATTCTTTTCGACAAATTAAAGGTCATCGAAAAACCCAAAAAGACTAAAACCGGTCAGTATACAACCAGTGAAGAAGTACTGGAAAGTCTAAGGGATACTCATCCCGTTATCGGAAAAATATTAGAATATCGCAGTCTTAAAAAATTATTAAGTACATATATTGATGCACTCCCTTTATTGATAAATAAAAGAGATGATAAAATACATACATCATATAATCAAACAGTTACGGCTACAGGAAGATTAAGTTCGAGCAATCCCAATTTACAAAATATCCCCATCAGGGAGGGACATGGAAAGGATATACGAAAAGCTTTTATAGCCGATCCGGGATGTACTTTTTATTCGGCCGACTACTCACAAATTGAGTTAAGGATTATGGCACATCTTAGCCAAGATCCAAATATGATAGATGCATTTAATAGTGGAGAAGATATTCACGCTGCAACGGCTGCCAAAATATATAAAATCGCAATCAAAGATGTAACAAGCGATATGCGCCGCAAAGCAAAAACGGCTAACTTCGGTATTATATACGGTATATCTGTTTTTGGACTTGCAGAAAGGCTTTCTATACCTCGGGGAGAAGCTAAAGAGCTGATTGACGGATACTTTGAAACTTATCCAAAGGTAAAAGAGTACATGGATAATATCATTAATACAGCCAAAGAAAAAGGGTATGTAGAAACTATTCTAGGCCGTAAACGATACCTTCCGGATATTAACTCCAGAAATGCCACTGTACGTGGATATGCTGAGCGAAATGCTATAAATGCACCCATCCAGGGAAGTGCTGCTGACATCATAAAAATAGCCATGAATACTATCTTCGAACGCTTCAGAAATGAAAATATTCGTTCTAAGATGATTTTGCAAGTACATGATGAACTGAACTTTAACACCTTCAATGATGAATTGTCGCACGTGGAACAAATAGTTATTGAGGAGATGGAAAAGGCCTATAAACTAATAGTTCCTATTAAAGCTGACTCCGGCACAGGTAACAACTGGTTGGAAGCACATTAATTTGATATTTTACACCCATTATATGAATATATTATCTCAATTTAAAGAAAAATTGAAAAATGAAAAGAGTCATTTTTGGATATTTTTAGCCCTACTCGTCTGCTTGACAATATTTACAATGTTTCGTTATTCTATGTTTACTTTAGTAAGCGTAGGACATGATGCAGCCTTCCATTATAATAGATTTCTTATACTTATGGAAGCTTTGAAAAACGGGACATTCCCTACGTATATAGACAGCCAAGCAATTGATAATTACGGGTATGCTTCAAATTTATTTTATCCAAACTTCACTTTTATACCTTTTGCCTTAATCGGTAATCTTATCGGAGTTTTCAGAGCCTACCAATTGATGTATTTTGTTTTTACTTTATTAACAGGACAACTCACTTATCTATCTGTTTATAAAGTATTTAAAAATAAATATACGGCATATATAAGCGCTATTTTATACACCTTCTGTCTCTATAGATTACAAGATTATTTCGAAAGAGCTGCTATTGCAGAGGCTATAACATTTACTTTTCTTCCCATAGTATTTTGGGGATTGTATGAGGTTATCAAAGGCGATTGTAGAAAATGGTATATTTTGACTATTGGATATAGTTTATTTATATTGACGCATTTACTTTCTACTTTGTTATTATCTATTATTGTGACAGTTACGCTACTAATCTTTGTAAAAGATTTTATAAAAGAACCAAAGAGAATTCTATATTTAATTTTAGCCGGATGCTTCACGGTATTATGTTCTGCGATTTTTTTATTTCCCTTCTTTGAACAAACCATATCCGACTCTTTTAATTACGAAACTTTTAGCAGTTACCCTTTTGTTAGAATAGCTGCTAAAGAATTACCAAAGGCTCTTTTAAGTTATAGCTTTTTACCAAGCATTGGTATAACACTTATTTTACCTTTGATTACCCGATTTTTTATATCCGAAAAGGATAAAATGATAAGAAGCATCGACCTGTTTTCTATAGCCGCTTTTCTTATAATTATATATACTTCGGATCTTCTTCCTCTCTTTTTATATCCTAACTATATCTTTGGAAGAACTCAGTTTATATGGAGACTATTTGAATTTTCGAGCTTTCTATTAGCTTTATCTTGTGGGTATTATGTGACTAATTATTTAAAAGGGAATACTAAATCTTTCTTCTTTCTCTCGGGAATAATATTCCTATTATTTGCTTCTATTTACTTAAATAGTATGCCCTATAAACATGCAAAATGGGGAATAACAAATCTACCGGAAAGAGGAACTTCCAATAATTTCTTTCTAGGTTTTGCTGATAATATAGAATACCTCCCTATCCCGACAACTGTAAATAATTTAGTGGAAAGAGGTAATGTTATATCAAAAAAACATGCTGATACTGATATATATAATATAAAAAGATCGAGAAGTAAAATTGTATTCGAAATAAATACAATACATAACGAAATCATAGAGCTTCCTTTGACCTATTACAAGGGTTATTATGCCTACAATAATAAAGAAACAATAGATATTCAGAAAAGTAAAAACGGTCTCATAGAGATTCCGATTAATACATCTGGATTTGTTCAAGTAAAATTTGAAGGTACTTTTATTCAAAAAAATAGCTTATATATTACGTTAATTGCATTTCTTACTCTAACAATTTATGCATTTAGAAGAAAAATGTTTAATAAAATACAATCTTAAAATATGCTTGACGGATTTGCCGAATACGGATACATAGGGCTTTTTTTAGCCTCATTTCTTGCAGCCACAATATTACCATTTGGCTCCGAATTTGTATTTGCTGCTCTTATAGCAGCAGGTTTTGATATTTGGACATGCATCATCATAGCATCCGTGGGTAATTGGGTGGGAGGAATGACCAATTATTACTTAGGTAAATTAGGCAAACTGGAATGGATAGAAAAGTACTTGAAAATAAAAAAAGAGAAAATTGAAAAAATACATCTTTGGCTTACCGGTAAAGGTGCTATTATGGCTTTTTTCAGTTTCTTACCCATAGTGGGAGATGTTATTGCAGTTGCACTCGGCTATATGAGAGCCAATGTATATATTGTAAATATCAGCATGTTTGCAGGTAAATTTGCACGCTATGTACTTCTTGCATATGGAATTATATACGGAATTGAATGGTTAAGATAAAATGTAATAAATTATGTCAACATTATTATTTGATGAAATAGTTTTTGGACCTATTCACAGTCGAAGATTAGGTACTTCATTAGGAATGAATCTCTTACCATACGATGGAAAAGTGTGTTCATTCAATTGCATCTATTGCGAATGCGGATATAATGAGGATGGCAGAACCAAAACAGCTTTGCCCGATCGTAAGAATGTCGAGGCTGCTCTGGAACACAAATTATTGAAATTAAGAGAAGAAAATGTAAAGATAGATGTCATTACTTTTGCCGGTAATGGAGAACCTACCCTACACCCTCATTTTGCAGAAATAATTGATGACACCATAGAATTACGAAACAAATACGCTCCGGAAGCTAAAATAAGTGTTCTTTCCAATGCAATGCATATCGGTAAGGAAAGTGTGTTTAATGCTCTTAAAAAGATTGAGAATAATATACTTAAACTCGATTCGGCATATATTGATACAGTCAATTTAATAGATCAACCCAATTCTCCCACTTATAATATAGAGAAACAAGTTGAATTATTAAAAAAATTTAAAGGCTATTTTATTCTGCAAACCATGTTTGTAAGAGGTAGCCATAACGGAAAAACGGTTGATAATACTACCGAAAAAGAGATAGAAGGATGGCTGAACATTATAAAAGCCACTCATCCAAAAGAAGTAATGATTTACACTATAGATAGAGAGACACCCGAGAAAAATCTGGAAAAAGTTCCTTTGGAAGAACTCAAAACCATTGGAAAAAAGGTTGAAGAACTCGGAATAAAAATTAACATAGCAGGTTGATTGCTTTTAGCTCATAATGGATTACTTTTGTACACTAACTAATAACTAAACTATAATATTGTATTATGAATAATTTTCCTAAGTTCTTCGAAACCAATGAGTATTTCATAGATCAAAAAGTAAATTACTTTAAATTCGAAGCAGAATATAAAGTATTCGGTCAAGATGGTAACCAAATAGGTCTTATTAAACAACGAATATCTACAGGTCATAAAATCCTTCGATTATTTTTAGGTAAAGCTATGATGCCTTTCTTATTGGAAATTGTAGATACAGAAGGTAATACTCTTGCAGTAATAAAGAGAGGATGGACTTTTTTCATGTCAGAAATAGCTATATTAAACGGACACCATGAAATTCTTGGATTCATTAAACAAAAATGGGCATTTCTTAAACCTACCTTCCATATTATGGCTGCCAACAAAACCAAGATAGCAGAAATAAAAGGAGACTGGAAAGGATGGAATTTTGCCATATCAGAAGCTAATGGACAACCTATCGGAACAATCAGCAAAAAATGGGCAGGTGCAATGAAAGAAATTTTCACTACTGCCGATAAGTACAATGTTTCTATCAGAGAAGAATACAAAGAAAATACAGATAAAATAGTTGTAGTATCTACTGCAATTACTATCGATATGGTATTAAAAGAATCTAAATAAGAAGTAATTCAAAACTAGTATAAAAAGAGCTGTAGTATTAGAACTACAGCTCTTTTATATTAAATAATGTTTATAAAAATGAGTCCGGAAAAGACTATAAAAAGAAATGCGTAAATTTATAGAACTAATCAAAAAAAGAAAAAGATGGTAACAATAGTTTTAGCACATCCCTGGCATGGTAGTTTTAATAAAGTGATTTTAGATACAATTACTGACAAATTAGATACAGATAATCGTCCTTATCATGTTATAGATCTGCATAAAGACAATTTTAACCCTGTTCTGACAGAGTCAGAATTAGCTTTATATTCAAAAGGTGGATTTTCGGATCCATTAGTAGAGAAATATCAAAACTTACTAAAAAATAGCGACCATGTAGTATTTATATACCCAATATGGTGGATGAACATGCCGGCTATTTTGAAAGGATTTTTTGATAAAGTGCTTCTTTACGGATTTGCATACAATTATGAAAAAGGTTGGAATCCACTTCTCAATATCGAAAAATCTACTGTAATAACTACATCAGAACAAGCTACAGAGAATTTCAGCGAATCGGGTGATCCTGTTAATGACATCAATAAAAACTGCCTGTATTCTGTAGGAATAAAGAATGCAACATGGTTCAATTGCGATCACATCACATCGGGAAGTGATGAGCATAGAAAAGCATTTCTGGACAAAATAGAGAATCATTTTAAATCATAACAAATCCTACTTCATAAAGACATGAGATATATTCTAATAGCTGCATTAGCTTTTGCTTCACTTGTAAATATCAATGCTCAAGACATAAAACTGAATGAGCCGGTAAAAACAGGTGGAATTAGTGTAATGGAGGCATTTGCTAAAAGACAATCATCATCCGAGTTTGCAGACAAAGAACTCAGTATACAAGATCTGTCGAACTTACTTTGGGCTGCCAATGGTATTAACCGCGAGAATGGTAAAAAGACCGCTCCGTCGGCTCAAAATAGCCAAGATATCGATGTATACGTTGCCTTACCTAACGCAGTATATAAATTTGATGCTCAAGCAAACAATTTAATACTAATATCGGAAGGTGATTACCGAGGATTAGCAGGTGGAAAAAAGGATAATCCCCTACCCCCTTCTATTCTTTATATTGTAGCAGATGCGTCAACATACAAACCATCCGCCTACAACTCAATAGAACATATTACCGATATGAATAAAGTAGATGCAGGCATTGTATCTCAAAACATATCTATATTCTGTTCAGGAATGGGATTAGGCACTAAACCACGGGCACAGATGAATCACGCGGAACTAAAAAAGGTTCTTAAATTGAGTGACAGCCAAACATTGATGCTTAATCATCCTGTGGGATATTTAAAGTAAAATAGATCTGTACAGATCAAAAAATAACCTGATAGTAAACTATCAGGTTATTTTATTATAATTTTATTATCAAATACTTATAGTGTATTATTTCTTCTTCTCTAAATTAGCTATACGTTTTTCAAGACCCGGATGGCTCGAAAATAATTGAGTAGCTTTACTTGTTTTACCGGCACCCGCTTCTTGTTCCAATTTCAATAGCACACCTAACGATTGAGCCATTGCTTTAGGATCCTGATTAGCTTGTTTCAATAAATTGTAACCATAATCATCGGCAGCCGATTCTTGTTTTTGAGAGAATTGAGCACCAGCCAAAGCTTCACCTAAAGAACCCAATTGAGAGTCTGTTAAAGCAGCTGCAGTATTTCCGGTAGAACCTACTGCATCTTTAAGAGCCGAAGTAAGCAGAGCTGTTTTAAAAGCATCTTTAGAATCGTTATTTACCACATGCCCTATCTCATGTCCCATTACTGCAAGAATTTCATCATCAGTCATGATATCCATCAAACCAGCAAATACACGGATACTACCGTTAGCACATGCAAAAGCATTTACATCAACAACATAAAGAGCTTTGATATCTAGTTTTTTACCATTAACATTATCTATAGGAAACATGGCTGCAATTTTAGCCAAACGCTCTGCAGTTTCTCTTTTACCTTGGTCGGTATCTGTTACACTGCATACAGGATTGTGAGCATCTATCCAATCGATATATTCCTGAGCATACTGAGAAATTTCAGCATCACTCAAAGTCATAGCCTTCACTCCTTTTGTTGCAGCATCAGTTACTTTACCTACATTTATTTTTCCGAATTGTGCATTAGCAGCAAAACTAAAAGTGGCCAATAAAGCCAATGCTAAGAAATACTTTTTCATACATTTATTTTAATTAGTGATATTCTTTAGTGTGTAAATACAACTAGACTAATTCTAACGAAACAATCGGATAGTTTTTACCCTCTGCATCGCAATTCATATAACCTGTTCTTTTAAATCCTTTATATTCATAAAATCCTAAAGCTTGTGTATTCTGTTCATTCACATCCACCTTTCTCAATCCTAATGAATCTATGGCAAAATTAAGTAATTTTTTGCCTATTCCCATACCCCTCGATTCATTTTCAACAAAAAGCATTTCTATTTGATGCTCCGAAACCCCAAGAAATCCTTTTACAGTAAAGCATTCATCTTTAAAAACATATAATGTTACGTTTTCAAAATAAAGAGGTAAACGAGATTTATAAAACTGAAAATCTTCTTGCAAAAGAAAATCATGAGTAGCCAAAACTGCACTTTCCCATACATGGACTAAAACAGGATAATCTTTATCTGAAGCTTCACTAATCATTACTCTTTAATTCCGTATTTGTCCTTATAAATAGTAGTCTCTTTGAAGTTTTTTTCAAAAAGATCTTCAGGATAAGTAGGAGGTAAAATCTTTATAGAAGCCTCTTTCAGTTTATCATAATATTTTTCAATATCCTGTGGACTTAAATGTGAAAATGTAAGCTGATGAATTTTGAGAATATCTTTCTCACTAAGTTCATCCCTGTTTTTATCTAAAATATGGATGTCTTCTTCCGTCAGAACATAAACCTCAGGTACCCTTTGATGGGATAAAGACGATGAACCATAAATACCTATTACAAAGCCTATAACAAGAACAGGAATAGAAAGACCAAAGTATTTCAGACCTTTTACTAAGTTCGTTTTAAGCTTATCCTGATTATTGGAAAACATGGCTTTGGTAGCCAAAATACCACCGATAAACATCAGAATAATACCTATTCCGAGGATTACATATCCTATTATTTCTAAAAATTGAAACATCAAATTAGCTATTATACATTAAATCTAAAGTGCATAATATCGCCATCCTGAGCCACATATTCTTTACCTTCTACGCTCATTTTACCTGCTTCTTTAACGGCAGCCTCAGAACCTAAAGCAATAAAATCTTCGTATTTGATAACTTCGGCACGAATAAAACCTTTTTCGAAATCGGTATGTATAACACCTGCGCATTGTGGTGCTTTATAGCCTTTAATAAACGTCCAGGCACGAACTTCCTGCACTCCGCAGGTGAAGTATGTCTGAAGACCTAAAAGTTGGTAAGCGGCCTTTATAAGACGTGCAACCCCCGATTCTTCGAGACCAATTTCAGAAAGAAACATTTCACGCTCTTCGTACGATTCAAATTCAGCTATTTCAGATTCTATCTTAGCAGCTACCACAAGTATTTGTGCATTCTCTTCTTGTATCGAATCGCGTACTTGCTCTACATATTTATTTCCCGAAACTGCACTTGCTTCATCCACATTACAAACATACATTACAGGTTTGTAAGTAAGCAAGTATAATTCTTTAGCGGCCTTTTCGTCTTCTTTATTATCAAACTGAACAGTACGAGCCGATTTTCCTTGTTCCAAAGCTTCTTTGAACTGAATAAGAATGTCATACATGCGTTTAGCATCCTTATCTCCACCGGTTTTAGCTTGTTTTTCTACTTTTTGAATACGAGCTGTTACAGTTTCCAAATCTTTCAACTGCAATTCGGTATCAATTATTTCTTTATCACGAACAGGATTTACACTTCCGTCTACGTGAGTAATATTATCATCATCAAAACAACGCAATACATGAAGTATGGCATCTGTTTCGCGTATATTGGCTAAAAACTTGTTTCCAAGTCCTTCACCTTTACTGGCTCCTTTAACTAATCCTGCAATATCTACAATTTCTACCGTTGTGGGTAAAATACGGTTTGGTTTAACCAATTCTGCTAATTTGTTCAAACGTTCATCAGGAACAGTAATCACTCCCACATTAGGTTCGATTGTACAAAAAGGAAAATTAGCCGATTGGGCTTTTGCGTTCGATAAACAATTGAAAAGGGTCGATTTTCCTACATTAGGAAGTCCCACTATACCACATTGTAGAGCCATTATTTTATTTTAATTTTTTAATTTTCAAGGATGCAAAGATAGTCAAATTATACAAACTAATAATGTGTACTTTTACTTACTCTCCTTCAATAAACTTACATCCTACTTTACAAAGGTGACAAAACGGTACAAAAAACTCACACTTACTTGTACTTTCAGTACATTTTTTGTCACTTTCAGAAACAGTTGATTATCAATAGTTAAGATATAAAAAGATTACAAAAGTGACAAAAATTACACACACTTTTTATGTCTTCAATCGTACTGCTCCGATCCTTTACTTTATAGATAAAACAGACCTCTTTCAAACCAATTCAGTAATTATAAATTTTAGTGCTGCTGCGTTTATCACTGTGAAGCCATTGTATATATTTATCCCTGAATTTTGCAGGAGATTGTTTCTTTATAATATCTAAATAAGGTTCTACAAAATTGGGGTTGTCTTTACAAAACAAAAGAGTAAAATTTTGCATATTTATCAGTTCGAAATAAGGAATAATTTCTATTCTATCACAAAGAATAATAGCCAATTCACCCTTACTTAGCTTTCGTTTTAAGCATTTCGAATACACATTTGTTTTTGTATCATCTGTAAAAAAATCAGTCAATATATCCAATGCTTCCTCCTGATAATCAGAAATTTTCATAGCAGACTGGTTTTTAATTATATCTTTAGAATCCGATACTGTAGAAACATCCATTAATAAATCTTCAATTTCGCTCTTAGACTGCCCGCAAACTAAATTGGCATACAATATCAGTACAATACTTAAAGTAAGAGTTCTCTTATAAAAATTTGTAGATAACATAATTAAAACCTTTTACAATAAAGTTAAGGTGCCAGACCTTTTTGTTGATTACCTAAAAATGACAGCCCACAAAAGCTGCAAGACAAGACTTATAATTTTAAAGTCTCAGACCTATTTATTACTTCGACAAGTATAATAAATACAACTTGTTATGATTTAATAAAGTATCATTAAATACCGTCAATTACTTAAATATCTAAACATAAACAATCCTAATATAGATACTTTTCTCTGAATTTTTGAATATCTACCCCTAAAACATCAGTCAAATAATTTTCAACCGATCCGTGATCTTTTTTTATCCGATCTATACCAGCCTTTATAAATTCTTTTTTAACTTGAAATAAGGGCTTTAGATTAGGATTTTGAGCAATATACTGAGCATATTTGTCGCCAAGATAAGTATTAGAAGACAAATAATCATCAATAACCGTATTTTCGTCTACACCCAAGGCAAATAATACAAGAGCAGCTCCCATTCCAGTTCTGTCTTTACCCGCCGAACAATGAAACATCAAAGGAACATCTTTTTCCTCTTGTAACAAGGTGAAAAAATCTTTATATCTGTTTACACAAGATGTATCACTCACCAATAATACATTCATTTCCATCATAGCACTATCCATTTGCGATTCTTTAAGATCAGTCAAACTTTTAGCTGCTAATAAATTACCGGGGGTAATAGAATAAGCATAATCTGTTTTAACAGAAGCAGGCAATCTATCGGGAGAACGTTTAATTTCATCAGGAGACCTGAAATCGACTATCGAAACAAGAGAAATGCTTGATAGATAATTAAGATCATCGTCCGTCAGAGTATGCAAATCGTCTGATCTGAATATCCTACCCCACTTTACATATTTTCCGTCTGATGTTTTAATACCTCCCAAATCCCTGAAATTGTACCCTCCTGCCATAGGTAAATGACGTTCGGCCAGAATAGCTTTACCTTCGGGAGTTACCAATTGAAAATAGCTCCGTATACTATCGGGCACATTCAAAGGAAAGACACCACTACCCTCTCCTTCAGCTATTGGTTTCGAAAAATCTATATCTTCTACCGAACTTCCGGCATACAATATCCATTTACCAGCTGTTTCGATATTCAATTCGGCAGCTTTCGTTTCTTTGTTTCTTATGATAGATGCTTCACCCGATACATCTTTACCTGAATACTGAGCTTTATCTATTTTCATATTTGAGTCTTTACATGAGACCATAACCGATCCCATAACTAATAAACTTAAAATAATTTTTTTCATAATTATATAGTGAGGTCCGAGACCTTTTATTCTTTGAATAAATACAAGTAATAATAAAATATGTACGACACTTTTTTTAAAGGTATAACTATCTACAACTATTTTGCGTATCCAAGTAATAAATAGTTCTGAAAACTTAAATAGCTGAATTTACTTAAAAATATACAGTTATCCAAAAATGGGTTATCAACAATTGTATTATGTATTATTTATTCTTCTTTAAACTAAAAACTAATATGGTAGTAATAATAGCCTGTTGAAACTGTTTATTAGTATTTCGTATTTTTCTTGCTTTTTAAGTTACTATTGAATTTATGCAGACTTATATACATTTATCAACATTTTTTAGCATACTCATATAGTATGGTTTTCTGACTGTTATAGACTTTATTAAACGGGTGTTGATAACTATGAGTGTTTAAAAGTTTTATTTATTCACATTGTTAATAGTTGTTGATAACTGTATGATATTAAAAACAAAGATTTATGCTTAATAATTTTGTATTTCATGAATATCTTATATACTATTAGAGCTATCAACTTTGCAACTTTATTTTTCAGAAAATTATCAACAGTTATCAACACTTTATTGACAAGCATTCTTTTTCTCTTTTATTTTTTAGGAGGAAGGTTTTTACTGATATAGTTTTCAAGCTTCTTATTCTTTATCATTTTTTCGTACTTTTCTATATTAGCATCTTTGTTCATAAAGGCTCTGTTTTTGTTATAATAAGTAACAGCAGCTTCTATTCCTGCTGCAGAAGCCTTAATACGGTCTGCATTCTCATTTTCTATGGCATATTTACTCCATCCCATACTAAACGGTATCAATAATTGTGGATTAGTATCTACGAAATTCACCACTTTAGTATCTACTTCTACTGTCACAGCCGGACTTCCGACAAGCCATTGCATGAAAAAAGTTGCAGCATTTTGCCTTTTATCATTGTCCATCCCCATCGAACGCCATAAATACCAGTCTATAGCTTCCTTTATTTCAGGTTCATACTTATTGTAGTCTTCCCGTAACAAAAAAGAATATTCTTCAGGAACATTGTATTTAGGAGTAGTATTTGTTTGTGCAAATCCCATCACAAACACAAATATAAATGTGAATATAAAAACAGACTTTTTCATAATGTTTATTTTAAGTAAAAGAACGTATTTAATGAGCGTTTTAAGACTATAACAATTTATAGCTGTTTTGTTTACCTGAATAAGAAATAATTCTGCTAACTTATTTTATTTTTTTGAATCGAATGAAAATGCTTAGAGGTAATCTTTTCCCCGATTTTTCGGGTATCAAAAGTTCTCCATATTGATATGATTCGATAGCAGGAAAGTAATTTTTAATTAAGTTTTCAGCTATTACCGGCGAAAATCCCATCGAATAGAGATTAAGTATAAGAAATGAATTTTCGTTCTCTAGTAATTCATGGCAGATCGACATCAGTTCTGCTATGTTTTCTTCCAGAATCCATCGTTCGCCATCAGGACCACGACCATAAGCAGGAGGATCGAGAATAATACCGTTGTATTTTTTGCCTCGTTTTATTTCACGTCTGCAAAATTTGAGAGCATCTTCGACAATCCATCTGATATTATCGAGGTTCGAAGCCTCCATATTTTCGCGTGACCATGTAATAACCTGTTTAACAGAATCTACATGGGTAACATCAGCTCCTGCACTTTTCGCAGCAATAGAAGCACCTCCTGTATAAGCAAAAAGGTTTAATACTTTGGGTTCACTTACATCGAAGCTTTTGATGGTATCATAAATAAAATTCCAGTTTTCGGCTTGTTCGGGAAATATACCTACATGTTTAAAAGAAGTAAGCCCTAAACGAAATTTAAGGTGCATATCCTTATAATCATAGTTAATAAACCACTGATCGGGCATTCCTTTTTTCTGAATCCATTCTCCCCTTTCGCTACCATCCTGTGACGATTTTCCCTTTTCGCGTCTGAAAATAGCATCAGCCATGTCTTCCCATTCTTTTTCCGGCAGCGATTTTTGCCATACTGCCTGAGGTTCGGGGCGTACCAGGATGTGTTTTCCGAATCGTTCGAGTTTTTCATAATTACCCGAATCTATTAACTCATAATCTGTCCAGTGCTGAGGTTCTAAAAGAAGCATAAAGTGGAGTTTTTTTAGTAAAATATCTAAGTACAGCATTTAAAACTGAATCTAAAATGCAATAAATAGATGGTACATAGTACTTAATATCAAGGCAAAGATACGATATTTGTAATATTTATCTACTTTTGAAAAGACTCATATTTCAAGTAGCAGAAAGTATTTAATATTACATTTTAAAGCTATAATTACCAATTGTTTTTATACTTGGATGGACAATAAATACGTCTGAGACCTTAAAATAGTTGAGATTTGTTATTTTTTCGGATTGTAAATGAGAAATACAACAATAAATATTTACTAAACTTCACAGATTATGAACGATCATTTAATCACCACTTTTGATTTTAATTCCGATGAATTAATTGAGTTATTCGATGAATTACCCTTTTGGGCTGCTCCTTTTGGTTTAAAACTACTCGAAAATGTAAGGATGAGAAAAAACAGTACTGTTCTTGATATCGGATTCGGAGCAGGTTTTCCACTTACCGAATTGGCTATGAGATTCGGTAAATCGAGTAAAGTATATGGAATAGATCCGTGGGGAGCAGCTATTAAAAGAGCTGAAAAGAAAATAGCTTTTTATGGAATCGACAATGTAGAAATTATCAGAGGTGTAGCCGAAAATATACCCCTTGGAGATAGATCGGTTGATTTAATAACGAGCAATAACGGATTAAATAACGTTTCGGATCTGAATAAAACACTGAGTGAATGTTCACGTATAATGAAGAGTGGGGGACAATTCATTCAAACCATGAATCTTAGTGAAACCATGATTGAGTTTTATGATATAATGGAAGAGGTGCTGAAAGAATGGGGCATGCAAACGGAAATAGATGTTATGCGGAATCACATTTATACGATGCGCAAACCTCTCGAAGAACTTGTAAGCTTGGTTGAACAAAACGGATTTTCGGTAAAAAAGGTCATAAAAGATCAATTTAATTATACTTTTGCCGATGGATCGACCATGTTACAGTATTATTTTATAAGACTTGCTTTTTTAGATAGCTGGAAAAATATTGTATCCGAAGATAAACAAGCTGAAATTTTCGAAATCATTGAAAATAAAATGAATAAGATAGCAGAAGATCAAGGTTTCTTTAAACTAAGCATACCTTTTGCTGTTATTGACAGTGAGAAAATTTAAGTTTACAAAACCATCATTAAATATTCTCTTTTACTTAATTTAAAATGTCCGGAAATAACCATAATAAAATAATAATAACCAAAGCCGATATTATCTGGAGCTATGTAGCCCAGTTTTTTAATATGGGAGCAGGTATTATTATTTTACCTGTTATTCTAAAAACACTTCCACAAGATGTTTTAGGCATATGGTATATTTTCCTCACTATCGGTACATTTGTCGCACTGCTCGATTTTGGCTTTCAGAGTGCCTTTACCCGTAATGTAGCTTATGCTTTTGGCGGTGCAACCACGCTGCTTAAAGAGGGAATCGACCCTTCGGCTCCTGTAATGGATCGACCTAATTATGCTTTGCTTAAAAGTATAATAAAAGGGATGAAACTTTTTTATGGAGCAGTATCACTTGTCATATTGGGTTTACTTACCGTTTTAGGATCAATTTATATTCTGCATATATCTTCATCTCTTAATAATTCGGACGATATACTCACTGCTTGGTTCATTTATGGGGTGGCGGTATCTATCGAGTTTTTTTATCTTTATTATAACTCTCTACTTTTAGGCAGAGGACTGATAAAGGAGAATAATATACTCATTATTATTACCAAATTGGTATATATTGCTGTGACTGTTATTGGTTTGATGTGCGGGTATGGTATTATTTCGGTTTCGATTGCCACATGTCTGTCAGTCATCGTAAATAGAATTTTTGCCCATCGTTTCTTTTTTAAAAACGGATTGAAAGCGCTGTTGAGAGAAAGCTCCTACTATTCACAAAACATACTCCCTATTATACGATACAATGCCTCTAAGGTGGGATTGGCCGAGTTGGCTATATTTTTTACCACACGGGGTAATATCTTTTTTGCTTCCCTGTTTCTTCCATTATCGGTGGTAGGTCAATACGGGTTAACCATGCAATTGATATTGTTTGTAAGCCGTATATCGCAACTTTACTTTCAGACACATATGCCTCTTTTTACTCAATTTCAGATTGAGAATCGAAAGAACGACATTCGCAAAATATTCAGCGAAAGTGTCTTTATTATGACTTTTACTTATCTTTCCGCTGCATTAATTATAGTGTTGTTTGGCAACCGTATTTTAGAACTCATTCATAGTCAAACCTATTTTTTACCCACACTTCCTTTGGTTCTATTATTTGTGGTTTATTATCTCGATGTCAATCATGTGCTGCCTTTATTACTTTTAACTACCAAAAACAGAATACCTTATCTGTATGCTTCGTTGTTTTCGGGATTTAGTATAGCCTTACTTTCGCCACTCTTTATGGGTGTTTTCCATTGGGGAATATATGGTATTATTTTGGCGACGGGTATGGTGCAATTAGTATATCACAACTGGAAATGGCCTTTGGTAGTATCAAGAGATTTAGGTGTGTCTTATCTGCAAATTTATAAAATAGGATATAATTCATTGTTGCAAAAATGTAGGAATATTTCAGGGCAATCTGCTTAATGCTTTTTAGCCTTTATACTCTTTCTGAATAATTTCCAGACAAATGGGAGATTGTATCTGATAAAAACAAAAAAGTTCATATACATATCATACAGATAAATATGCTTTTTCACATATAGCATTACTGCTATTTTATTCAATTGCTCATTGAGTGATTGCCGGCTATACGCCTTTAAACAATAAATATTTTCTCTGTTCCACTGCTCTTTTAGTATAGATATTCTTTCCGAAAAAGGTTTTTTCCACTGCGGACGATAAATAGTCCGTATTGCCCTGTAAAATAAAAAGCCATTATTAGCTTTCCAATAATAAACGCTGAGAATACTAAAATTAAATTTTTCAGTAAGTGTTTCTAATATTTCTTTTTCAGCATAATAAGCTTTTATTTCGGATTCATACGGATTATGAGAATAGGAGAGTGATACATCGGATGAATGAATTGTATAGTGATATCGAGCTTCCGAAACTGTACGCAACAATTGCATGTATTGCATGTAATTAAGAAAAAAGAGAAGATCTTCTATAAAATGGATATGCGTATCAAACCGTAAATTATGCTCATTTATCACATCCGTTTGATACAGTTTTGCAAAAGGATAACCATAACCCAAGATGCGTAATTGAAGAAAAGCACGAGCAAATTTTTCCCGATTATATTGTTTGTCAGGAAGTAAACATTTTATAGCCGATTCTATTTGCGTATCTTCAAAACAGCTTTGAATAACTATTTCTTTATCAGGGTTTTTGTTGGTTCTGAAAAAAGCCGATAGATATTCCTTTTCAACCCAATCATCGGCATCTACGAAGCAAATGTATTTTCCTCTTACATTCTCTAAACCCAGATTGCGTGCACTTGATACCCCGTTGTTTTGTTTATTAATTATTTTTATCCTGCTATCTTGTGCAGCATAATTTTCACAAATTGACAAACTAAAATCGTTACTGCCATCATTTATTATGATCAATTCAAAATCAAGAAATTCTTGGTTTAAAATGCTTTCAATACACTTCGATAGTGTCTTTTCAGCATTATAAACCGGAAGTATAACTGATATATGAGGAAGATTATCCATTATGATAGTCAGGTTTTAAACCTTTTATTGTTTTGGTAAATATAATAAATTATTACAGATGACCATTTATTAATAAATCTGAATATTTTACAAGCAATGGAACAAATAATAATTGTTTTTATAATTGTTTTCTATTGTTTTTGTTAAATGATTATTTGGTAGATAAGAGAATGAAAAATTAAATTTACTTTGTGATTCAAATTATGAAATGATTTAATACACAATATAATAGCTAATACTATTATTAAATATTATCTATTTGATATTGAATCTAATACACATAAACTATGAAGAATATTAGTAATTATCTTGTATTTTCAGCTTATAAACACACTCAATCATAAAATTTTAGAAACTATGAAACTCAAACATTTTTTATTAGGTATTGCTCTTATTGGTTGTTGCGGACTTTTTTTGACTTCTTGTGAAGATGAAATGGATTCGGGGCATACTGTAGGTGGTAAAGATCCGGATAGTATGAATAGATCTACCCAGAATGAAGTAAATGATACTATATTTATTACTACACCTATTTTTGAAAACGACTGATATCGTTTAGTCTATTTATAACCAAACTTTTTTGTGATGAGGACTTTAACAAACTTTCTACTACTGTTTTTTATATGTTTATTTTTTTCTTGTAAAAAAGATAATACCTCCATTGATTTATTAAAACAAGCTCAAAATATAGCTGAAAGCAACCCTGATTATGCTTTAACTCTTTTGGATTCTATTTCGAATCCTGAAAATATGGATAAGGATAATTATATGCAATATATTGTAATACAGGTACAAGCAAAACAAAGATCAAAACAAGATATTACAAACGATACTCTGATTTTTGAAGCACAGCGGTATTTTGATAAAAAAAATAATGCTGAACAAGCTGCATTGGCACACTATTTTGCGGGTAGAGTATACCGTGCTAAAAATATGTCCGATGAAGCCTTGGAGTCTTTTTTGCAGTCGGAACCATATGCAATACAATCTCATAACAATGTATTGGCAGGTAAAGGCGTGCATATTATGGGAAATTTGTATTATGAGCAAGGTATTACGGATACAGCTATTGTACTTTATAAAAAAGCTTTGAGTTATTATGAGAAAGAAAAAGATACAGATAAATATAAGATGCAAGTTGCAAATGAAATAGGTCGTGCTTATGATGAAATTAAAGATGTAGATAGTGCTTATGTTTATTTTCAGAAAGCTGAAAAATATGCTGATACACTGGGTGATAAGGAATTTAAAGTTGCTATATCGAATAATTTAGGATATATTTATTTTCGTATGAAAGATTATGATAAGTCTTTAAATTATCTAAATAATGTCCTAAAACAAACTTCAGATGCCAAAATTTATGCTAAAACATATCTTATTTTATCTGATTTATATAATGCTAAAAATCAGCCTGATTCAGCTAGGTATTACATTAATCTTTCAGAAAAAAGTTTAGCTGAAATAGGAGATAACCAAACTTTAAAAGTTTTATATAATTCTTTTGTTGATTATTGTAAACAAATAGGTGACTACAAACAAGCCTTATATTATAAAGAACTAGGAGATTCGATTAAAAATGTGATCACAAAAAATGAGCGTCCATTATCCCTTTTAGTTGCCGATAAAAATTTTCATTTGGATCAGAAAGATAAACAAGTCGATCAGTTACGTAAGTATGCATATCTATATCTCTTGGTTGGAATAGTTATTTGTATCATTTTATTAGTATTTGCAGCAAGTATATTCAAGATACATAAGAGAGATAAAGAAGAAATAAAATTTCAAGAAGAGAAGTATCGGAGAATAAAAGATCAATTGCTGGCGATGGCTGCCGAATATAAAGATATAGAAGCCGAAATAGCGGCTATATTAGATGATGAAGATGATTAATTAGTTATAGGAAAACAAATGGTTTGTATTAAAAAGGCTGTAGATTAATTAATCTACAGCCTTTTATTTTTATAGCAATAAAAAGTTCTGAGAACTGAAAAGGATGCACACTTATTTGAATACTTGTAAAAATTCGTCTTTATAACTTGGTGATATTTCTATTTCGGTATTATCATCCAGAACAACATATCCGCCCGAACCTTTATGATACGATTTTACAAAGTGGATATTTATAATATGCGATTTGTGAACCCGTATAAAAGGGTGGGGAAGTATCTCCGTAAAATGCTTCAGAAAACGGCATACCATCTTTTTACTTTTGTCGGATAAATAAATATCGGTAAAATTGCCATTGCCTTGGAGCCTGATTATATTCTCCATTTTGATGACTTCAAAACCTTCCAAAGTAGGTAGTATTACCTGTTGCTTTTCGGGTTTAGGTTCTCTGAAATTTTCTACAATAATTTTATTGCGGTTAAATATCTCGTTATTGATAATGTGCTTTTGTACTTTGTTGACTGCCAGAATAAGTTCTTCGATGCTTAAAGGTTTAAGCAGATAATAGGCTGCACTTTGGTTTAAGGCCCGAAGCGAGTATTCAGAAAAGGCGGTTACAAATATAGTTTCGAAATACAGGTCTTTACATTCGTCCAACACATCAAAAGCATTTCCGAAAGGCATCTCCACATCCAGAAAAACCAGTTGAGGTTGTAGTTCATGAAGTATCGAAATAGCCTCTTTGCTGTTGTGTGCTTCGCCTACGACTTCTATTTGCGGACAATATTTTGCCAAGTAGCTTTTGAGAGCTTCACGAGCTGCCGATTCGTCTTCTACTATTACACTTCTTATTTTTTGTAGCATATCTTTAAGTAAATAGTTCTGTAAACTTATTTTAAGGTTAGAGGAAAAGTTATGATAACAATAACCCCTGTTTCATTCTTTGTTTTTTCGCTGATGTCAATCGTTATTTTACTTTTATACAAGTTATTTAATAATCCGATACGTTCGAGTGTATTGTTCAAACCTCTTGATTGATGGATTTTCTGATGCTTTGTTTTAAGCTCCTTGCTCTTACTCAGTCCTATCCCGTTATCGTCTACAATGACTTGTAAATAGCCTTCGTGCTGTTTCACGGAGAGTATAAGTAGTCCGTTACTTTCTTTATACCTTAATCCGTGCCAAATAGCATTCTCAAGTTGAGGCTGTATAAGCATATTAGGAACCAGTATACTATCTGTATCCAAAGACTTATCTATCTGTATCTGGTATGAAAATTTATCTTGGAAACGCATATGTTCCAGATCCAGATATTCCTGCAATTGTTCTATTTCGGTAGCTAAGGTAATGAAATCCTTATTCGAATTCTCCATGATATTGCGCATCAGTTTAGAATACGAAGAGAGGTACTTATTAGCTTCCAATTCGTTATTTTGTGCAATAAAATGATTGATACTATTCAAACTATTGAAGATAAAATGAGGATTCATCTCGCGGCGTAACGATTGTAAAGCAATCTTTTTATTCTTTATTTTAATAGAATACAATGCTTTGATGGTGAAAATAAGAAATATAAGAATCAATACAATCAGAGCGATAAGGGCATAGTTCAGAATATTCTTTTTCTTTATAAGCTGTTCGTTCAAAGATCGTTCTCTCTCGAGTTGTTTTATTTTATCTTCGTTTAATTGCAGTAGACGGGCATCCATGAATGAGCTGTCTGCTTTAATTGTGGTTTCTAACCGATTCATAAAATCACCATATAATTCTAAGGCTTTTTGCGTATTCTTTTCTTTTTTGTACTGATTGATAAGTAGTTCAACACTTTTTTTAGCCTCCATAGTATGACCTTCCTCCATGGCTAAATGGTAAGCATCCTGCAATGACGAAATTCCCTGAGCTGTATCGTGTCCCTCAAAATAAGCATTCGATAACGATTGTAATTGTTCTACCTGAATCTTGGTATCTTGTGTTTTTTCAGCCTCTTTTACCAATTTTTTATTGATATCGATAACCTTGTCGTGCTTATTCTCGGCAGCATATATGTTGGCAATGTCTTTGTTTATCTTTATGATCTCTACAGGCTTTTTGGCATCCTTCAGAGCGTACTCGAGATTATTGATGGCTTCTACCTTATTATCCATTTCAAGATTCACCTCTGCCATTTGCTGATAAGCATTGGAACGATCCTCTGTATTGGCAGATTTCTCCAAAAGATTTATATTTCGTTGTATATAAGATGATTTTGCTTTCGGGTTCGAATTGTTTATCAATCGTTGGGCATCGTTTGTATTGATTGCCTGTTGAACCTTATCTTCCGATACTTTACCTGCCAGATTATAACTAGATATGGCCTCAGGTAGTTTGTTTTGTTGCTCCTGTACTTTTGCTATTTCCCGGTCTATATAGGCTATCTTTTCTTTGTTTTTCAGTTTCTCATATAACTTCTTAGCCCGATTAAGGTAATCTTCGGCTTTGGCATATTCTCCCTGAGCAATCTGTTCTTTTGCCGTCTTTTCGTATTCTAATGCTACCTTTTCGTCCGATTCGCCATCTTCCAACGATTTACTCAAGTCGAATATGGCTTTGCTTTGCGATTTACGCCCTTTGCTATCCTGAGCCTCAATTGAGCCTTGTGACAGTAAAAAAGTAATGACCAGGTATATTAAATATCTTGTATACATATATTTTGCACTATTTAGAATGTAAAGTAAATACTTTTAAAACAGTTACATTCTATATTTCACCTATTCAAACAGGCTGTTTACCCATTCTTGTCGATATTTTATTTTCCGAAGATATACATTTGAACCAGAAACACATAAATTAATTACGATATGAAAAAGTTATTATTGTCATGTTCAATGTTATTTTCCTTTGCTTTTATGGCATTAAGTTGTACACAGGCAGCTCCACGAAATATAGTGGAAGAGAAGGAAATTGCTGCACCCGTTAAATCTGCCAATGCTACAAAAATTCAGGTAGCCATTCTTTTAGATGTGTCGGGTAGTATGGATGGGTTGATCGAGCAAGCCAAATCGCGCTTATGGAATATTGTTAATACACTTACGACACTAAAGTATAGAGGAGAATCTCCACAGATAGAAATTGCCCTCTATGCCTATGGAACTGGTAATAGGTATGAAGGAGATTATATGTATCAGATAACCCCTTTGACAACCGATCTGGATTTGATCTCAGAAAAACTCTTTGCACTTAGAACGAGCGGTAGCGAAGAGTATTGCGGAACTGCCATAAGCCGAGCAACAAAAGAGTTGGAGTGGGGGAGTAACGAGTCGGATATGAAACTAATCTATATTGCAGGAAACGAAATATTTGAACAAGGCAGAATATCCTATAAAACATCTATACCTCAGGCTCTCAGAAAAGATATATACGTAAATACGATTCATTGTGGAGACCCCGAAACGGGCATACGTGATTTATGGAAAGATGCCTCAGTCAGAGGAAAAGGTAAATTCTTCAATATAGATTCGAATGCCAGAGTCCGTTACATAGAAACTCCTTACGATGATCGTATAAGTAGTTGCAATCAACAGTTGAATGATACTTATATCAGTTATGGACAATTAGGATATGAAAAACAGGCGAATCAGGTCACTCAAGATAGAAATGCAGCATCTATCTCTAAAGCTAATTCTGCCGAACGTATCGTAAGTAAATCAAAATCGGTGTACAAAAACAGTTCGTGGGATTTGGTCGATATGGTGAAAGATGATGGTGCAGCTTTGGATAAAATAAAAGAAGCAGAACTTCCTACAGAACTACAGGGCAAATCGAAAGATGAAATTAAACAGCTGGTTACTCAAAAAGAAAAAGAAAGGAATGATATTCAAAAGGAAATAGCCGATTTAGCCAAGAAGCGTCAGGAATATATTGATAACCAATCTCAAAACGATCCGGATGGTGAAGATTTAGGGAAAGCGATAAGCGAATCTCTTCTGGCATTTGCCAAAGTAAAAGGGTACACTGTCGAGAATTAAGGTCTCAAACCTATTTATTATAAAAGAGTCAGAGGATAAGCATTATTCTTTGGCTCTTTTTACATGAATCCGGGTTTCTTAAGCAAGGTATAGAAACGAAGGTAAGACGATCGTATATCTTTGGTATTTATATTTATATAATTACTGAAAGCCGAGAATATACCCAAGCCTAGAGGAATGGTCATAAAAGATTGTGCCACATAATCGAGTTCGATATCTGATCTTATCTCACCCGTTCTCATAGCCAGTTGAATAATGTTTCTCCATCCGTTAAACTCTTTTTCGGATAATACATTCACTTGCTCCGTAAAATCTTTGCAGTGTTCGGATGCCTGAAAGATGAATTTGAAAAAATAAAAATCAGTAAGTTTAAAAGAAGTTACCTCTTTCAGCAGGTTAATATGGCTCTGACGGCATTTAATAGAAGCATATATCATATTCTGTAACGAAGATTTTTCATCTTCCTGAATCATAGAATAACTCGAAAAGGCAGGCATTAAATACTCATTCACCACTTCTTCGAAAATCTCTTCCTTACTTTTGAAGTGATGATAAATAGCTCCCCGCGAAACCCCGGAGGCATTTTGTATTTTTTGCATAGAAACGGAACTGTAACTTTCGGTGAGGAATAAATTAAATGCGTTTTCCAGTATTTTTTTCTTCGAGGGATTCATTTATCAATTATTATTAAGGTCTCAGACCTATTAATGCTTATTTGGGAAATAAGTATACTTTGTTATGCCTCTATGGCATAGCATCAAATGTTATTGCTTATTAAGTTACAAAAAGTATTTAATGTCGTATTTTAAAGTTATAACTACCAATGGGTGTTATACTTGTATGGACAATAAATAGCTCTGAGACTTTAATATAGTGTGTCAACATTACAAAAATAAGAATTATTCGATAACAATACCGCATATGTTAACGAAAAATGATATTTGGGATATGAAAATCGAAGTATTGGGTTGGATAATACCCTTTAGGATACCCTAATTGTTTTGTATAAGTACTGAAAAGTGGAGAAATATACTTTGTAACCTGTCGGGATGAGACGACTCGAACGTCCGACCTCCACGTCCCGAACGTGGCGCGCTACCAACTGTGCTACATCCCGAAATATTGCCTTACAAAAATAAATGAATTCTTGTTTTTAAGCAATATTTCTTTTTGCTTTCTCTATGTAATCATGTATATAATATCTACAGATTTAATCTTTTTCTATGTAATTATCTTCTTATATTTGTATTTTTATATTCACAATAAAAATGATTAATAAGGAATTTAATTCAGTATTAGAATTATTGCAAGCTTTTCCTGATGAGCAAGCTTGTATTGAGCATTTAGAAATTTTACGTTGGAATGGTAGGGTTATAAGTCCCTTTGATCCAAGTTCCAAGGTCTACAGATGTAAAAATAATAGGTATCGTTGTAAGAATACGGGTAAATATTTTAATGTAAAAACAAATACTCTATTTGATAATAGTAAAGTTGATCTTCAAAAATGGTTCTTAGCAATTTGGTTGGCGACTTATAATAACAAGAATATTTCTTCTCTCGCATTAGCTAAAGATATAGGTGTTACCCAAAAAACCGCATGGTCTATGCTTCAACGGATTAGAACTTATTTGTTATAGCCGAAAATAAGTATGGAACTAATAAAATGCAGATTTGTGGATGTATAGGAACAGTAAAAAGATTAGATTTAATTTTTTATTATTAATATTGGCAATATTTACTTTATAGAGATTAATATATGGAGAATGAATTAGATAATCAGTCGCAATTTTTGTTTTATCAAGGTAATGATGGAACAACAAAAATACAAGTAATATTTGGAGACGAAACTGTATGGGCTACACAAAAATCTATGTCTGAGATATTTGATGTTGAAATAAATACGATTAATTATCATATAAAAAATATTTTTGAATCAAAAGAATTAAAAGAAAGTTCAACTATTCGAAAAATTCGAACAGTTCAAACTGAAGGACAAAGAAATGTTAGTCGAGAAATTGAGTTTTATAACTTAGATGTTATAATATCAGTTGGTTATCGAGTAAGTTCGTACAAAGCCACTCAATTCAGAATTTGGGCAACAAGTGTATTAAAAGAATACTTGGTTAAGGGATTTGCACTCGATGATGATCGCTTAAAACAAGGAAAGGAAGCCTTCGGAAAAGATTACTTCGATGAATTACTTGAGCGGATTAGGGAAATCCGATCCTCGGAAAGACGTTTTTATCAAAAAATTACCGATATATACGCACAATGTAGTATTGATTATGATCCAAATTCGACTATAACACATGAATTTTATGCGACAGTGCAAAATAAGTTACATTTTGCAATCCATAATAATACTGCAGCTGAGTTAGTGAAGAAAAGAGCGGACTCTAGAAAGCCTAATATGGGATTGACTTCATGGAAAAATGAGAAAAAAGGGGGTAAAATTTTAAAAAGCGATGTTTCTAATGCTAAGAATTATTTGTATGCAGAAGAATTAGATAGTTTAAACAGGGTAGTTTCAATGTATTTGGATTTTGCCGAAAATTTAGCCAAAAGGCAAAAAGTAATGAAGATGGTTGATTGGGTTGCACGCTTAGACGCTTTCCTTGGATTTAATGAGTATAACATTCTTGATAATGCCGGTAAAATTTCTGCGAAGTTAGCAAAACAAATCGCAGAAGAAGAGTATCAAAAATTTAGAATTACTCAAGACCAAGAATATATCTCTGATTTTGACAAAATAGTTGATGAAATAAAAACAACTAATAAGTTACCTAAAACTAAAAAAGATTTTGGATTTAGTATTAAGGATGCATTAGGAGGTAAAACTATGTCAGAATTTAATGAGCAACTAAATAAAGCATTAAATAAAAATCCACAGAATAGGAATAAAGACAGTCAAGACGAGAACTTCAATATTCAAGATTAAATTTAGTTTCGAACTCTTATTTTTTTTCAGTAGAAGAACAAAGTTTGTCTATAAATAGTACCCCTTGCAGATGGTCAAATTCGTGCTGAAATATAATACCCGTAAAATCACTTTCGCGTGAATATCCCTCCAATCTTTCTTGAACCAGATTTCCGTTTTCGTCAGTATATTCCACATCAACCCAAGGATAACGGATAGAATTTCCACTGATGCCCGGTATAGATAGGCAACCGTCGCGTTCGAAGCATATGGTTTCTTCCGGGTGATTTACTATTTTGGGATTAATGGCTACTATTACCGGATAATTTGCCTTATCGATACGGGTAAATAAGAATATGTTTCTACCTATACCAACCTGAGGTGCAGCAATGCCAACCCCCGATTCGGCCGCCATAGTTGCCTTAAGTCGATCTATTAATAACTGAAGATCTTCCGACTCGTTTATATTTTCAATATCAGAACATTTTTGTCTCAGAAAGATAGAATCTTGTTGGTCTGTAACCTTCAGTACTCTAAATGGAGTTTCTGTCGTTCCGCTATTTATCAAATCTTTCTCGTCTTGGGTAAATTGTGCCATACTTTTTACTGAAAAGAGAGTTAAAACTATTAGTAATACTAAAGAGAGTTTCATATACTATATTTTAAGTAAAAAATACTTGATATTGCTCTTTAAATTGATGTTTATATAATTACTGTTCCTTTGCCTTTTCCTATTTCAGAAGCTTTGGTGATGACTACCTCACTGACTCCTTTTTCTATTGATTTAAAAGCATTTTCGAGCTTAGGAAGCATTCCTCCCTGAATAATACCCTCTTGTACATATTTCTGATAGCTGGCCTTATCTAGTTGAGGAATAACACTGTCATCGTCATGTTCATTCATCAATACCCCTTTCTTTTCGAAACAGTATACCAGACTTACATCATAATATTGAGACATTGCCTGAGCCGTTTCCGCAGCCATAGTATCGGCATTGGTATTTAGCATATTACCTTGTCCGTCATGTGAAAGCGGAGCTATAATGGGTACAATATTCTGGTCAATCAAAAGTTTTAAAACATCGCCTTTTACCTTTTTTACATCGCCTACAAAGCCATAATCAATTTCTTTAACAGGGCGTTTATCCGATCTTATAATATCCATATCGGCACCTGTTAATCCCAAAGCGTTTACACCCAGAGATTGTAATCCGGCAACAATATTTTTATTCACAAGTCCGCCGTATACCATCGTAACTACTTGCAATGTTTCGCTGTCGGTAATACGTCTGCCGTCTACCATTTTACTTTCTATACCCAAGCGTTCGGCTATTTTGGTGGCTGATCTGCCTCCGCCATGTACCAGTATTTTAAAACTGTCTATTTTTGAGAAATCGTGTAGCAATTGTTTTAAAGAGTCTTCTTCTTCAACAATTTTACCTCCTACTTTTATGATTGTAAGCTTATTTAATGGCATATATGTATATTGTAAATGTATCTAATTAAGTAAAATAGGTATCAGTTTATTATCTTCTGATATTTACCATATTGGTTTTGGGAAGTAATCCATCCAGAGCTTCAAAATAATCTAAAGTTCTTTTGATTCCTGCTTTTGTTTCGTCACTTATAGTAAAAGAACTGCCGTTGCTTAATATTACTTTGGCATTTTTAGAATTACTAAGAGCTTGCAGGAATTTATAGTCCTTATTTTTCACATCATTATCATACCAACTAAATGACGATCCTTCGACAAATCTATTATCAGAACCTTGTGACCGGTTAGCTTTGTAGGTAAACGATTCACCGTCAATAGTATATTTATAAGCGCTTTCGCCTCCATATTGAATACGCATTCTTAGATTTTTTGCCACATCATCAGGTGCCTGAAAATAGACATATATACCTGTCTGATCTGCCGATAATGCATTTTTGATCTGAATCCATTCTCCGTCTTTGGTGAAATATTGATCTAAAGACTCTTTTGATGGTATATTTTCTGTTGTTGTATCCTGCTTTTCTTCTACTATAGAAACAGTATCCTTGTTATCAGAACCGGCTTTTGATACCTCTTTAGTTGGTGCACTATTGCATGCAAAACCTGTGGATAGTATAGCCAGTGAGATAATAATCTTTTTCATATTGAGATATTTATTATCTGCAAATATAATAAGTTGGTTTGTAATTTTAACGTCTCAAGTCTTTTTATTGCCTTGGCATGTGAAGTAAATAGCCTGTTGTATTTACACAAAAATAGCCACAAGATGCCCTATTGAATACTTTTTGTCATTAAAACAAAAAAGAGACCTCTTCACAGGGATCTCTTTTCCAGGAAAATCAAAAAGTAATTATCAAAATACCTGTTGCATTAAAAATACATAGTACAGGTAAATTTGCAATTTGTATCGTTATTTGTATTTATACGTTATTGGATACTCTTTGGTTTCATCATTGAAATCGAAAACTTTAATGATAAAATGGATAGAGTCTCTATTCTCTGTTTGAAAAGGTCGCAAATCAAAAGCAACATAATTTTTAGTACCGTATCTTTGTGGATCACCATTAGCGTTGTGTCTGAATTCTAATGCAATCGTACCATTAGGAGTAGTGGTTACTTTATCCAGTTTATTTCTTACCAGATTGATAACATGTATTTTTTCTCCTCCAGTATTGTATCCGAAATGAATATTAAGAAAATGGTCGCCTGTCCATAAATCAAGAATTTTGATGGGATCTTTACCTATTTCTTTCTCATTTTCAGAAGTCAGATCAATTACCTCTTTGGTTAATATATCCTGTATCGCATTTATTTTTATAGCATGATCGTATACACCTGTTTTATCGGATAGTAACGTATAGTTTACGATTACCCTTTTGTTAAACTGAGGTTTGTAATACGAGTCGGATGCTACCGGTAATAAAGTACTGCCATTGTCTAATGTTAAATAGAAAGTACCCGAAGTGCTGTCTATTGCATTTACAGTAGCTATATCCAGCCTGTAGTTTCCAAGGCTATAACCGTCATCATTATTACATGAATTGAATGTGAAAATTGCGATCAAGCTAATTACCAAAATTAGGCTGTATCTTATTTTTTTCATTGTAAAACTCCTCCTCTTTTTATTCTTTATATTTTAGATGCAGAAGTTTCTCAATTGTTGCACTTATAGAATGTGAAAAACATATAAAATTTGTTTTTAATGATTTATATTTGCAGACCAAATAGACAATAGATAATTATCTTTTATTTTAATAAACATGCGTACAATTTTCTTTTTTTCGTTTTTGTTCTTTTTTTCAACAATGCTTGATGCACAAAACAATTACAAGCAGGGTTATTTGATTACCAATGAAAATGATACAATCAGAGGCTTAATAAATTTAAGAACAGATAAAAAGAATGCTAAATCTTGTGACTTTAAAGAGACAGAGGCTGATAATAGTAAAATATATTTTCCGGGAGAAATTGCAGGCTATAGATTTATAGATGAAGGACGTTATTATGTGACTAAAGATATAAAAATAGACAGTATTCCACGTAAAGTATTTATAGAATACCTACTTCAGGGAACGATGAATTTATATTTTTATGCAGATGATTTGGAATATTATTTTTTCGAGGATGAAAAAGGTAAGCAGACGTATATTACAAAGAAGCCGGATGACAAAACAACGGATCGAGGAGATGAGAAATATAAAGGTATTATGTTCTATTTATTTAAGGATACTTATCCGGTAGCCCAAGAAGCATATAAAACTCCATTTAATCGTGAGTCAATAAAAAAACTTACCAAAAAATATCACGAAGAGATGTGTACCAATGGAGAGCAATGTATTGAATTTGAAGCAAAAAAAGAAAAAAAGTTTATAGCTCTTAAGTATTCAATATATGCAGGTTTAGGTTTTCAGAGCTATTCATTTTATGATGAAAGATTGGCACTTATAAATCCATTCAAGTATATTTCGCCAACTATTGGAGGACAAGTCAATTTTTATCTTCCCCAGTCATCCGAATCTTTTAGTTTATTAGTTGATCTTTCATTATCTAGTGTAAAAGCAGATGAAGAAAAAAGCTATAAGAGTAATGAAGGATATACTTCTAAAGTGAAATTCAATTTTGATGCGTTGACTTTCGTCGCAAGATTGGGAATGAAGTATACCTACCCCAAAGGAAAATATAGGCCTACAGTTGAGGGAGGGGCAACTCTATCTTCTTTGTTTAGTAAATCAAGTACTTATTATTATGAAACAACAGTACAAGTAACTCCATTTGAAAAGAATAATTATATTTTGCCTGAAACTTCTTTTTTGGGTTATTATGCAGCCCTAGGACTTGATATGAGTGTGAATAAGAAACAATTTGTTTTTGTCCGTGTTGTATATGATAATGCAAAAAGAAACGGTGATCAATTGAAAACCATTCAAGTGAGATTAGGCTACACTTTCTAAATTCTTATAGAGAATAAGATAATACAATCATATGTTTAGCCTGAATGCCATTTTCAAAAATAGGCTGATGGTAATTATCTGTAAAGAAGTTTTTTCTCAATTCAAAAATCTCAAATCCGCATTTCTGATAAAACAACAATTGGTATATACTGCTATTGGCGGTACCAATTGTTATTTGTTTAAATCCCATTGATATGGCAGTTTCTTTTGCATGATCCAATAATAATGTGCCTACGCCTTTTCTCTGAACATTTTCCGCGACAGCAATGTTTTTAATCTCAATAGTGAGTTCATCAACAGGTAGAAGGGCATAGGTAGCTATCAAAATGTCGTCTAAGTATGCACCGTATATAACCGATTCCATAATGTAACTATTGATCTGATTATAAGATGGATCAGCAAGAAGAAATAATTCGAAAGCATCTTCTTTATAACTGGTAAGAACTTTTATAACTAGGTCATTCATAAAGTTATATTAAAATAAGGTGAGATAGATTAAATGTTTATTTTTGTATAGTTACGAATTTTATTACAAAAAGGCACAAAAATTATGTTTGATAATGATAAAAAAGCGTTTGTGGCGATTTCGGGAGATAAAGAAATAATCTTAAACTCTAAAATGGCTAATCGTCATGGTTTAATAACGGGTGCAACCGGTACAGGAAAAACTGTGACGCTGCAAAATCTGGCCGAAACTTTCAGTAAAATGGGAGTTCCTGTCTTTGCTGCCGATATTAAAGGCGATTTGTCAGGAGTGGCTAAATCGGGAGGAAATAAAGAAAGTGTGGTAAAGAGGGTAGAGTCGTACCACTTGAATGATAAAGGATTTGAATTTCAGGAATCCCCTGTTCAGTTTTGGGATGTATTCGGACAACAGGGTGTGCCTGTTCGTGCTACTGTAGCCGATATGGGAGCACTTTTATTCAGTCGCTTATTGGCTCTCAATGATACACAAAGTGCAGTCTTATCTATCATTTTTAAGGTAGCAAAGGACGAATCTCTGGAATTAATTGACTTGAAAGATTTACAAAAGATAATAGAGTATGTTGGCAACAATAGTAATTCGTTTACTACCAATTACGGAAATATATCTACAGCCAGTATAGGAGCTATTCAGAGAGGTTTGCTTCAATTGGAGCAAGACGGTGCCGATCACTTTTTCGGTGAACCTAACCTTAATCTGGATGACCTGATTCAAACCAATGGCAATAAAGGTATTATTAATATACTTGCAGCAGATAAGCTGATGAATTCGCCCAAGGTATATTCGACTTTTCTGTTGTGGATGATGACCAAATTATTTGACGTGCTTCCCGAAGTAGGAGATCCCGAAAAACCCAAGCTGGTTTTCTTTTTTGATGAGGCACATTTGCTTTTCAGTGATGCACCCAAAGCATTAGTCGATAAAGTGGAACAAGTAGTGAGGCTGATTCGCTCTAAAGGGGTAGGGGTCTACTTTGTAACCCAGAGTCCAGCTGATATACCCGATTCAGTATTGGCTCAATTGGGAAATCGTATTCAACATGCTTTGAGAGCATATACACCTAAAGATCAGAAAGCACTGAAGGTCGCAGCCCAAAGTTTCCGTGCTAATCCTGCTTTCGATACAGAGAAAGCTATTTCGGAATTGGAAACGGGCGAAGCTCTCGTTTCGTTTCTGGATGAAAAAGGCGCTCCACAACCTGTTGAAAGGTCTTATATTTTACCTCCTGAAGGACAGATAGGACCTATTACCGCAGATGAACGGAAATTGATGATAGAAGGCTCTTTATTATATCGCCATTATGGAGAAGGTGTAGATAGAGAATCTGCCTATGAAATTTTGATGGCTCGTCTGAATAGTATTCAACAAGAAAAAGACAATGCAGAGCAGGCAAAAACAGATGAAAAAGCACGCAAAGAGCAAGAAAAACAGGAACGAGCTCAGGAGAAAGCCGATCAGCAAGCATCTAAGCAACGTACTAAATTCTGGGGTGCGATAGCAACCACATTTCTGATTCCTGTTGCCCGCGAATTAGCGAAGTCGTTATTTAAAGGAAAAAAGAAATAGAGTATAAATAAGTAAAAGAAAATATGTAATGATATATTTTTGTTGGTAGGGGCAGGCCTATGTGTTTGTCCGAAATAGGAGAACACACAGGTTTACCCCCTAAAGCCAAAGCAATAAATAGTTCGACGAACTTAAAATAGCCAAAGACTTTCTTAATCTTTGGCTATTTTTATATCAGATGCATTATTATCTGTCAATACCAATGAAGTTTCCTTCGTGGTTAAATACTAAATCCGGCTCGTAATTTAATTCCATACTCAAACCATATACTCTCTTAATAAAGAAAGCAAAGCTTCCCAAATAAGATTGGTAGCTTTGCTCATTCTCGATTGATATATAAAATAGTAGTGTAGTTGTTAAAATTAAGCGAGATTGAATTTGACCAGTACATTTGAAAATAATCGGATCATTTTTTCATTTGAATATCCTGTTTGAGGTATCAAAAGTATGCTGCAAACCCCCGATTCGGTTGAATAGCGTGTAAAGTCGGGATCTATTTCGACAATTCCGGACGATTCTATCATCATCATTACTTCGGGTATGGGTTTAAAAAAGAGTTCGCAGGGAATAGGATATCCTTTGAGAGCATACCGTTGGTCGAATGAGATGAATGTTTGAGGCGAATCTATAATAATAGAGGCTTCGTTGTGTACTACACGGATTTGAGCTTCCATAAAAAACGTTTTGTAGTTTCAGGCTAGTTTGCAAATCTTAGGGAGTAAGACCTATCGGTGCTATTTTTTAATCGAAATAGAGTGTTCGGTTATCTTACTTTTCGGAATCTTTAATTTCCCAAATAGAGTTGAGGTCATGAATTTCGTATTTTTTGAATATTAGTTCGATGCCCTCTTTGATATGGGCAGGAATATTTACATAGCAAGTCCGTTTTCGGTAATAGTCTTGTTTTGAACAACCTAAAAAATCAATAATCTCCCCTTGAATTTTACCATAATCAGATTTTGATAATAGTTCCAATCCGGGAGTAAAAGAGTAGTATTTCTTTTCTATCGCCATATTATTCACGAATTTAGTTACTTTTGTAACATGTAAAGTTAATGAGAATACAAATATAGTAAAATTTTCACTCGATTTTATTTGAATTGGAAAATTTTACCAAAAAAAATATTTTATGACATTTGGAGAAAGGCTAAGTTCTTTGATAACTGCTTTAGGAGCTAAAAATATCACATCTTTTGAGGATCATATTGAAGTCTCAAGAAAGACTTTGGCTAAAGTTATTAAAGAAGGAACTGATACTGGATGTAAAAATGTATTCAAAATATGGGAAAAATTTCCCAATGTCAATTTGCATTGGCTACTAACTGGTAGTGGAGATATGTTTATTGATATGTCTGATTCTGCTAAACCTTATCCTCAAGATGCAGCTACCCATTCCTTGGTAGCGGAAGATGTTGTTGAAAAATTAAAAGATGAGTATATAATAGATTTGAAAGATCATATCCAATCTCTTAAGTTAGAAATTGAAGGGCATAAGAATATGATCGAGATGATCAAAAGAGGAGAAGTTATTTTTCCGGTTATAAATAGAGAAGATTAAAAACCGCACTTCTAATTACTGATTGAGCATTATTTATAGAGTAGTATTTTTCTTAGTTTTTCCTTTTTAGCCTCAGTCAGTTTCAATTCCTGTTCCATATATTTATCTACAGATCCACTCTTATTTTCCATACACGATATAGCATATCTCAGATAAGATCTGTCAGCTTTGCAGACTACTGTAGCGGCCTCTTGCATCTGTTCAGGTAAATAGCGTGCTTCACCCATTACCATTTGTTCGCTGATATATAGGTTTGAGAGCAGGTAATCGTCTTCATTAGCCTCATTGGATATCCCTAAAGCCCTTAGCAGAAAGTAGCTGGCTAGGCCGGTGCGGTCTTTACCCAAATATCCGTGGTAAAGAATAGGATAGTTATTGGGATCGCAAAGGATATCAAAGAAACGGGCAAATTCGTCTGAATAATTTTCGACCATAGACCGATACATATCCTGTGTAAACAAAATGGCATCGCCTCTGTAAAAAGTTCCATCCAAAATCTTATCCCTTATATACGCCCTGTTGCCTGATGCTATGGGAAGGTGAACCATATTAGGGGCAGTATACAGATCGGGGAAATTTTCGTATTCGTCTACATCCCTGAAATCTATAATTGTTTTTATTCCCAGAGATTCAATTATTTTGTAGTCACGGCTTGTAATTTCCGACAGATCTCCCGAACGAAATACCCGTGCCCATTTTACCTGTTTTTCTTCTTTGGTAAAATATCCACCCAGATCACGCAAATTTTGCATGTTATCCATTTTGAAAACGTGATTGGAGATAATTCCCGAGAATGTTTTATTGACTTTCAGACGAAAGAATTTTCTGGATATGGAGTCTTGTACCGGTATACGTGCCACATAATCGCTGACCATGGTTTCAGCAGTGGGTGGCTCCAAAAATACGGAGTCATTATCAGACATATATATCTTGATTTTATCCTCCGGATTGGTTGGCGATACCTCCCATTTTAAGACATAGTTTCCCCCGTCTTTATCCCTATCGCAATAGAAATAAATATCAGGATGTTTGGTACATCCTGTTGTAATTAGCAGCGAGCTAAGTATAAAAAATGAGGTGATGTCTTTAATCATTGCTTCTGTTTACTAACTCTAAGGTCTGCGACCTGTTTTTTATCTATCCAAGTGTAAAATCGACTGACAGTTATGGTGCTGAAAAGCGATATTTAATACTTTCTGTTATTTACTACGCCACCAATTTATTAAAAAATAGAGAAGGATGAAAGCTTAATCGCCTTCATCCTTCTTATTTTATGATTATTTAAAACAACTGTCTGCTTTTCTAGAAATCTTATGGATTTTTAGTTGCCGCCTCGGCTCTAATTGTCTTTAATATATTCTCGGGGATACCTATTTGGTACCCTTCCGATGAATACAATATACCTCCTATATCGGACAGATAAATTGTTAAAGGAAAGTTATTTGAGAATTCGATTTGCAAAGCATCTGTAGCTGCATTTAACAAATTACGATTGTTGTCTCTACCCCATACCGATTGGTTAGGGAGGTTTTTAAATACCGATGCGTCAAATGCTGTACTGACTTTGTCATCGGGTACTAAAAACAGGATACCGCCGCCCCATTCGTTCAATTCAGCCTGTTGGTTAGGAATATCCTGAAGCACGTGTTTGGTAGGCTCTTTATCGGGATCTGCAAAACAGATGATAATACCTTTTCCGTTGGCAATATCTTTCAGCGATGTATCGGTTCCATTGGCAAGGGTTATTCGGCTGTTCATATCAACAATACCTTGTATCTGAATACGACCTTCGGTTTTTGGAAGAATGATGTCTAAAGGTTTTGTTTCACCTTCATTCAGTGTGAAGTATTTTGTTTCTACGGTTACCGAACCATCATTGGCACGGCTGCCTACGATCAGGCGGTAATATCCCGCATCTACCGTAACTTGTCCGGGAAGAGTCTTTAAAGCAGCATCACCTTCAAAATCAAGCGTAACAAAGTCTCCGTCTATAAATTTCGCAATCGTGTAATGCGTAGAGTAAGCGGGTTTAACGATGTTAGAAGCCGAATTATTGAATATGATAGTACCTTTAGGATATTGAGTCTCCGATTCGTCATTCAGATTTACATTGATCCATCCGCCATTCGCATAATACTGAGGGCGTGAGGTTGCCGGCTCTATACGGGCTGCAATACCTTCCGAACGGCATATAGCGACAAATAAACTGTTGCGTGACTCTTTGTCGGCACGTCCTAACTCTACAGATCCTTTAGGAGAAATGGGGCATTTATAATAGTTTGCAACTTCATCGAGTGTTACGTTACTATTGATAAAATTGATGATTTGTTCCACTGTAGCTCTTTCCTGTGTAGGATATTGAGCATCTATCCGTTCTTGCAGGAATGCTCTCCAAGGTCTTATCAGTTCTATAGATATGCGTGGAGAAAATACAGAACCTGCTATCATGTCCTGAGGTGTAGCAGCTTCAAATCCTGATTTTTCGCCTAAATTTAAATGACTCACAAGATATTCGCATGGAGTATCGCGTAAATCTTTAGCTGTAAGTGAAGCCAAATAGGGAAACAAATACATATTGTTCTTTTCTTGCTGCATGAAATCTTTTATGTCACGCCAGTTTCCTTGCGACATTTCGAGATATTTCCATGCATTATCACCGTTTAAGCCATTGTCGGATGCAAATTTTCGAGCGTCAACCTCGTTTATAAAGGTTTTCATGTACGCATTTCGCAATGAATCTTCATAAGCAAGGCGAATTGCATTGGCTGCGATTTTCTCAGGAGAGAGTTCTTTTATCTTTTGAGGAACAGGAGGATTTATTACCATTCCTTCCTGATATGTTTTTCCGGCTGTTTTATCCAATACAATAGTTAGTTCGGGGCTATCGGGGTGCGATTGTGCATACCCATAATTAGTACCATCGGTTGCCCATACAAACAAGTCACCTTTTCCGGTAATTACTGATGCTTTTCCGTCGGCTTTTGTTGTATACGTAGTGATTGGATAAAATTCAGCATAGTTATATACATTGAACTTTACGGTTGCACCTTCTGCCGGTTTACCGTCTTTGTTCACTACTTTTACTTTTGCAGTACGTGTATCTGTATAGTTTGACAAAAGGTTGATAACTGAATACAGGTCAGTCTGAAGGTTTTTTTCCTCTTTTCCATCATATACTCCAAAGACATTGGTATGTACCATCATGGCTCTTTTGGCAGGTCCGCTAAACCATCCTACATTCAGTTCAGGTTCAGGTTCGCAAGCTCCCAGATAGTTCCACTTTCCATCAATCCATACTTCTACCCAAGCGTGATTATCGTCGGTATGTGCCCAGCGTGGAGTATAGCATTGACGGGCGGGAATACCTACCGAACGCATTGCCATAGTGGTAAAGGTCGACTCTTCGCCGCAACGTCCCCATGAAGTACGCATCAGGGCGAGTGGGGCAGAAGTACGTCCGTCTGTAGCACGGTAATTTACTTTCTCGTGACACCAGTGGTTTACTTCCAAGGCAGCCTGTTCCATTGTCATGCCTTTTACCCGATCCTTCAATTCATTGAAAAATACTTCACGTGCATTGTCCAGATTCTCATTATTTACACGATATACCAATACAAAATGACGGAATACATCTTCGGGTATTGTTTTACCCCAGTCGAAATATTCACGGGCTTTAAAAGCTGTGCGTACTTGATTCAGGAAAAATTCGCCATCATAATCGGCTAAATCCGAAAGTGGCATATAGGCATATAGAAATTCCAGAGCTTCTTTTTCTTGAGTAGTAAGCTTTTGATTAAATACTCCGAATAGTGCCTGTTCGCGATTCGTAGCAAGGTCTTTTCTTGATAAAAACTGTTTGTTTACTTGCTTGGCATATGCAGGGTCGGTCAGAAAATGGTCGTGTGTCTGACCAAAAGACGAGCATACCAATGCAAAACCCAATGCAAATACACTTAAAATTCTTTTTCTCATAGATTATATATATTGGGATAAATCTGTAAGTATACGCTGGTATACTTACAGATTCTCTAGGTTGTTTTTATGGGAGTTGGTATCAGAATAAAGTAAGTAATTTAAAACTCCGGCAAGTAGCCAAAGCTATAAAAACAGAACCTTACTTCTCGATATCAAGCAGTTCTACTTCGAATATGAGGTTCGAATATGCAGGAATAGGTCCACCGTCTCTGTCGCCGTAAGCAAGACTATAAGGAACATACAGAATCCATTTCGATCCCACGGGCATCATTTGCAAAGCTTCTGTCCATCCCGGAATTACTTGCGTAACACCAAATGTAATTGGTTCGCCGCGATCTACACTACTGTCAAATACAGTACCGTCTATTAAGGTTCCGTGATAATTTACTTTAACACGGTCTTCGGCTTTGGGGATAGCTCCTGTTCCTTGTGTAATAACTTTGTATTGAAGTCCGCTTGGGAGTGTTACAACACCATCTTTGGTTGCATTTTCAGCCATGAATCTATCTCCTTTTGCAATCACTTCGGTACTGGCTGCTTTCTTTGCTTCCTGTTCTTTTTCCTGTAAAGCATTTATACGGGCTTGAACCATTTCGTTGCTGTTGGGAATAAGCAGAGGTTGCTTTTTGATAGCATTGGTCAGTCCTAAAAGGATAGCTTCTTTATTAAGCTCTGCCGATTCGTCGTTTCCAAGCACTTGTTTCGAAAATTCAACTGTCATTCTGTTCAGTTGGTCACCAACTTCCAAGCCTTTACCGTAAGCGAAATTCTGGTCGGATGCCTGTAGGCGTTCGCCTATACCTTTTAGTAACATCTCTATATTTTGAGCATTACTTATGTTGATTGAGTCGAGCTTCGATTTCAACTCATTTTCCAGTCTTGTTTTTTCTTTCGGATTAGTAGCACCTGCTATTAGGTTGTTGTATTCCGAACTTACTTCTGTTGTATCAGCTATTACTTTTAATTGCATGAGATACTGTTCGAGTCCTTGTTCCGCAAGGCTTACACCATATGCATATAAGATAGAATCGTTTGCAGTTTGTATCGAAACAGGATTAGCTTGTGGAGCTGCATCTTTTTTGTTTTTTTTCGCATACACCACCGAAGTGCTTATAGATGCTAGTAGTAGAGCTGATAGAAAGATCTTTTTCATTTTGAATGATTAAGTAAAGTATAATTAGTTATAGTTAAATTTTTCCGCTTCAAGTTGCTCTTAAAAGACAGATGAGAGAGCTAACTTTAATTAAAAAATAAAAATAGATATTTTTTATCAACTATTCTACAATTATGGATTTTTTAAAGATCAGCTACAATTAGATTTTCTAAATAATCACTCAATTGGAGGTTATTCGTCGCATGAGAATTAAATCATCATTTCTATAACTTTCTTGGTATTCTTCAAAGAGGATATTGCTTAACTCTGTATTTATAAATTTAATGTTGGCATTATCATTTGGTATTACAATCCAGAGAGGAGGTATTTCCTGGATCAGGCGGTTAGTCTCTGTCAGAATACTTTTATCATGCAAACCATGCCATTCTTGGTTGGTGAAAAATTTATAGCCGGGAAGTATATTTGTTATCAACCAAAATCGTGCAGATACATTGTATGCAAAGATAAAAGGTCTTTCGTTAACAGGAATTTTATCCACGATATCAGTTGAATTACTTATAAATAGCGTATCGTCTTGGTCTTTAATATATTGTTTTTGATTCTTTTTATAAAAAGTGTACCCGAATAACATGAAAAATGCTCCTGTGAGAATAACTAGATTACTATTTCTATTTAGTAACCGAATCTTTTGTGTACAGAAAATTTGTATTACTCCTATCGAAAATAAGGGTAAATTCAAAGTCATGTAATGAAAATATTGAGGTCCTATATGGGTAGTGACGAAAGCGAATACAAACAAGCAAATACATAAAACCAACATCTTATAATCTCTGTATTTTTTATAATATAAAATGCTTCCAATGATAAAAGTAAGCAGACTGAGCCATCCTTTAATCAGATCAACTAAACTAAAAGGTTGTTCTAAGTGATACTGTATATAACTAAAATTAAAAAGAAAACTTGCATAGATCATCTCCGAAAGAGCTCCAATATGAGTGAAATAAATAATTATTGGTATCGAAATGAATAAAAAGCCAAGTAAGCCCCCAAGTGCCAGATTAAGAAATAGTTTCAGGTTTTTATTTTGTAAGGCGATAATCATTATAAATAGGAGGCAAGCACAAATAATCCCCATATTATTTAACCGCATCCAGAATAATATGGCAGCACTCATTCCCATAATCACAAAGCATACTTTTTGTTTTCTAGCTGAATAATCCTCAAAACCGATAGTTATCAATAAGCAGAGATACAGATAAGGCAAACTCCACTCTTCGGTAGAATTTCCTCCTTGTATTGTAAATGAAAAAGCCAATAAAGTCAACATCACAATACCTATACTTATAAAGTGCGGTAAATAAGTCTTAGCAATCTTATAAATGAGGATTTGTGTAATAAACAGATTTATAACTTGCAATATAAAGATGCTTGATCGTTCGTTATCGGCTAGTTTTAATCCTATTGCCTCAATAAAAATCAAAGTAGGTCCTTTATGTTCAAAAAAATCTACATATGGAACTTTTCCTGCATTAAACATCTTTCCGATTAAGATAAACACAGCACTGTCCCCTCCGTAATAATTCATTAGGGGGCTGGTATTACTGGAGAATACACACAAAAAGAAGAATGATGTAATTAAGAACAAAATATAATGCCAATAATTTGTTCTGTAATATGTTTGTTTCAAAGATCAGAATAGTTTCAAATTAAAGGATGAAAATAGGATTTTTTAATCGATTACTCTACGAATCAGACTAATTTAATTAATTTTGCAAAATTAAAATCCGGAAGTTAAACTAAATTTTTTCATATAAAGCAATGAGTACACTAAAACATATACTGTCAATTCTTCCGGAACCTATAAGTGATTACTATCTTAACTACAAATATACAAAGCAGCTGAATGCGTGGAAAAGTAAGGGATGCCCTCTTCCGACCCCTCATATCGTAAAGCAGTTGGTAATTAAATCGTATCAAAAAACACATCATGTTGATACATTGATCGAAACAGGTACTTATCTGGGAGATATGGTTTATGCTCAGAGAAAAGTATTTAAAAAAATTTATTCGATTGAGCTCAGTAAGCAATTACACGAAAGAGCAGTAAAAAGATTCAAGAAATATTCCAGCATAGAAATTTTGCAGGGAGACAGTGGAGTGGTTCTCGACTCTATTATAAAGAACTTAAATAACAAATCGATTTTCTGGTTGGATGGACATTATTCGGGTGGATTTACAGCAAAAGGATCCACGGAATGTCCTATAATTGAAGAATTAAATACCATATTCAAATCAAAATACGAGCATATCATTTTAATTGATGATGCCAGAGAATTTAATGGTGAGAATGACTATCCGTCGATAAAAGAATTAGAATCTTTAATACTAAATAGTGGATTCCCTAATTCTTCACTTACAATACAAGACGATATTATACGTATAGAGCTGAAATATTAAGCTTACCCGTGCTGTATTTAGACGAAACAAAGTGAACAATTCACTATATTGTACTTCATAATCTATCCACAATGATCATGAATACTGATTTTATAAACTTAACAGCCGAAAATCTTGCCACTGAGCATTTATGCTGCATTATCCGCAGTAAAAAGCCCCATCCTGGTGTTGAAGCAAAGCGACAATGGCTTTCTGACCGACTCAGTGAAGGTCATGTCTTTAGAAAGTTAAATGAAAAAGCTACTGTTTTTATTGAATATGCTCCCCTTGAAACAGCTTGGGTTCCGATAATCGGTAACAACTATTTGTATGTGTATTGCTTATGGGTTTTAGGTGATCACAAAGGAAAAGGGTATGCGAAATCGCTGATGGAGTATTGTTTGGCTGATGCCAAAGAAAAAGGTAAATCGGGCATTTGTATGCTTGGATCAAAAAAACAAAAATCATGGCTTTCCGACCAATCATTTGCGAAGAAGTTCGGCTTTGAAGTCGTTGATAGTACAGATTATGGCTACGAATTACTTGCCCTTACTTTTGATGGAACAACGCCAAAGTTCACCCCAAATGCAAAGAACCCAAAAATTGAAGGCAAAGAGTTGACAATTTATTATGATATGCAATGCCCTTTTGTGTATCAAAATATGGGGATGATCAAACAGTATTGTGACGCGAATGACGTTCGTGCATCTTTAATTCAAGTGGATACGCTACAAAAAGCAAAAGAATTACCTTGTGTTTTCAACAACTATGGAGTGTTTTATAAAGGAAATTTTGAAACTGTGAATTTGTTGGATGTTACATATTTAGAAAGGATACTCAAAAAGTAACAATAAATATGAATGTAAATGCATTAGGTTTATATAATAAAAAAGAAGTGTCTCCTAAAGACACTTCTTTTTTATTGCATTAACTTCTTTTTCTCCAAATCCAATAGTCTTTTTTTACGCCATAAACCGCCACCATATCCCGTAAGAGAACCATCTGTTCCGATAACTCTGTGGCAGGGAATAATAATGGAGATTTTATTCATTCCGTTTGCATTGGCTACGGCTCTTACCGCTGCCGGATTATTGATGGCATGTGCCTGCTGTTGGTAGGATACTGTTGTTCCGTAAGGTATCTTTAAAAGCATTTCCCATACTTTTTTCTGAAAATCAGTACCCACTGTATCAAGGGTTACGGTAAATTCGGTAAGACTCCCTTCGAAGTATTTTCCGATTTCTTCTTTAAGTAAATCGAAATGCTTGTTGTGTCCTTGTACTATGGTTGCATTTAAAGATTTCGCTAAATGTTTAAGTTCGGTTTCCAGCATTTTACGATCGGTAAATTCCAGAAGGCAAATACCCTTGTCGGTAGCACAGGCAACCATAGTACCTAGAGGAGTTTCGAGTCGCATAAGGTCTACAATGTTTTGAGTCTTGCTTTTTGAGGGGGAAACCCCGAAGACTTTCTTGAATGAATCGTTAAAACCACTCAAGGACTCATAGCCTGAGTCAAACGCTGTGTCAGTAACACTTATGCCCGTTTGAAATTTCTTAAATGCTGTATTTAACTTATGCAATCTTTGATAAGCGTGAAAAGTAATCTGGTGATTCTTCTGGAACCATCGACGAATGGTACTCGGTTCGATTCCCATTTGTCTCAAATCATAATCTTTTAGTTTGATGGATGGATTTTTATCCAATAATTCTATCACCTTATTAATATATTCGGGTGTATCACCGAGATTTTCCATCGGATGGCAAACCTTGCATGGGCGATATCCTTTCAGTATCGCATCTTTGGTGGTTGCAAAAAACTCTACATTTTCCTGCTTGGGCTTACGGGCTGTACAGGTAGGACGGCAGAATATCCCTGTAGTCTTTACCCCGACAATGAATATTCCTTCGAAAGATTTATCTTTCTCTACCAAAGCCTTGTAATATATAGTATCGTCTTTCATTATTGTAATTTTTTCTTGTTCAAAAGTATAATTAGTAAATGAAGACTACAACCGAAAAATTGACAACTATTTTTTTAGGTTGCAGACCTTTTAATTACTTGGATGATTATAGTATCGACGATTGAGTATCATTGTGTATTGCTTTTTCTACTATTACTTATTTTTAGGAGTATGTATACGATTATATATCAAAGTTATGCAGTTATCAAAAATAAATTACTATCTTTGCAGCGTTTTAGACGAATAAAGATTCTTTCAATTTACTACAAAAGAGAATCGTAAAACAAAATTATCTGTCACAGAGATAACAGGGCTAAGGGTCTATATTCCGTTAAGAACGTAATTGAGGGAAAATTTTAAACTTGTGAGAGTTGAAGGCTTTCCTGATAGGAATATGAATTAAAACATGGGGATCAATTATTTCTCTCTTTTCTTAGTCGTAGTGTAAAAATGGTGGCAGAGGACAGAATAATTGCTTCCACAGCAAATTTTCTAAAAATATTTAATGAAGACATTTGAAGAATTAGGTGTTGCTCCGGAAATCCGTAGAGCGATCGAAGAAATGGGTTATGAAAGTCCAATGCCCGTACAAGAGGAAGTGATTCCTTATTTATTGGACGAGGTTAGAGATGTTATAGCATTAGCACAGACAGGAACAGGTAAAACAGCAGCTTTCGGGCTTCCTCTTCTACAAAAAGTAGATGTAAAGAAAAATGTACCACAAGCATTAATTTTAGCTCCTACACGCGAACTATGTTTGCAGATAGCAGGTGATCTGGCAGATTATTCTAAATATATTGACAACTTGAGAGTGCTTCCTGTATATGGAGGTTCAAGTATTGACAGCCAAATTAAAACATTGAGACGTGGTGTACAAGTAATTGTGGCTACTCCCGGTCGTCTGATCGACTTGATCAACAGAAGAACAGTTGATCTTGAAAACATCAAATACGTAGTATTGGATGAGGCTGACGAAATGTTGAATATGGGATTCACTGAGAGTATCGATGAGATTCTTTCCAAAGTGCCCGATACTCGTTCTATGTTGCTTTTCTCGGCTACTATGCCTAACGAAATTGCAAAAATTACGAAAAAATACATGCGTGAACCCAAAGATATTACCATTGGTCGTAAAAATGAAGGTTCGAGCAATGTAAAGCATGTGTATTATATGGTGCACGCTAAAGATAAATATCTGGCGTTGAAGCGTATTGCTGACTACAATCCAAGTATATATGGTATCGTTTTCTGTCGTACCCGTCGCGAGACTCAGGAGATTGCAGACAAACTGATACAAGACGGTTATAGTGCAGATTCATTACACGGAGATCTATCTCAATCACAACGTGATTATGTAATGCAAAAATTTCGCATGCACAATATCCAATTATTGATTGCAACAGACGTTGCTGCTCGTGGTTTGGATGTGGATAGCTTGACTCACGTAATCAATTACGGTTTACCTGACGATATCGAATCGTATAACCACCGTAGTGGTCGTACAGGTCGTGCCGGAAAAACAGGTATCTCGATTGCGATTGCACACGTGAAAGAAAAAGGTAAAATCCGTGAGATCGAAAAAATAATGAACAAAAAGTTTGAAGCAGCTACAGTTCCTTCGGGAGATGAGATTTGCGAAAAACAATTGTTAAGCTTTGCAGACAAAATAGAAAAAGTAAAAGTAAACGAGGAAGAAATTGCCCGTCTTTTACCTTCGATATACCGTCGTTTGGAATGGCTTGAAAAAGAAGATATCATCAAACGTGTTGTTTCAATGGAGTTTAATCGTTTGATCGATTATTACCGCGAAGCAGACGAAATAGAAGCTCCATCTGACAGATATAACAGTCGTGACGACAGAGGTATGCCATCTCGTAACAGCAGAAGAGGCGAAGACCGCTTCGAATCAAGAGGTAACGGAGGTTCTCGTTCAGCAGAAAAAGGATATGCCCGTTTATTCATCAATTTAGGACGTACAGATAATGCAAATCCTGCTACATTGATGGGCTTGATTAACGATTTCGTTCCGGGAAAAGTGAGAATCGGTCGTATTGATTTACTTCCTAACTTCTCATTCTTTGAAGTACCCGAAGGTGATGCCCAACGTGTAATCAGCGGACTGAAAGGTCAAGAGCAAAACGGACGCCGTATTTCAGTCGAAGAAGCTCAAGGCGGTGCTCCTGCAGAACGTCGTGAAGGTGCCAGCAGAAGACCATCTTCTTACGGAGGTGGTGGCGACAGAGCTCCTAAAAGACGCGAAGGAGGCAGTTCTTCTTTTGGCGGTGGAGACAAAAAAGAACACCGTAAAGGTGGTCGCAAACCAAAGTTTTCGTAACTAGAAGCTTAAAGACTATAAAATAGAAAACGGTTGTCCAATTTGGGCAACCGTTTTTGTTTTTAAGTAAAGAATAAAATTTATTGGTATATTTTATAGTTGTAACAATCTATATTTGTTATACTTGCCAAAGCAATAAAAAGGTCTGTGACCTTGACCTTAGTCGAAACTTAAATAAGGAGCTAACCGATTGATATCTCTTGAGGTGAAGCTCTCATTATTTGATAAATCTGAAATATCATTGATTTTTCCGCCTTTTCTTAGTTCAGCAAGAGCCTGAATTTGTTTTTCTTCGAAGTAAGGATGACTTATAAGTTGATCTGCGGAGACTTTATTTATTTTAATAAGCTTATGCTTTCTTTGCATCACCAAATAAGGCAATACTTTGCTGAATTTATTAACTGTAATACCCTTTATCTCGTATAATTGTTCAAGCGAAGCAAATCCTCCAAGAGAATTCCGATATTCGATTATACGCTCTGCAAATACATCTCCAATGCCGGGAATACGGGTTAGAGTTGAGGCAGATGCCAGATTAATATCTATAGTTTGACCCAATTGCAGTTTTTGCTTATTTTCTTTTTTCGATTTGTGGGGAGTTGCGGGCGATTCATTATTATCGGCTGATTCTTCTTTAAGAGGTTCTATAACTTCAAGATTGTTTTCGAATTGTACAAAATCTTTCTGAATCTCTTCATTCTGATCACGATAAACAGCGTCTGTAAAAGTAAATTTATTCATGAAAATAAAAATACCTCCACTCACAACTATTAAGTTTAATAGCAGAATAATGGCAATTCGATCACCTTTCGAAAAATAAAAGAATTCCTTCTTCCATTTCCACATAACAGTTTGTGTTAGACGGTTAATTAGTTTTGGATGGCACCCTAAATAAACAATAAAAAGGTTTGAGACCTTATTTTCTTAAGAATAGCACCAACTGTTCTACTGCCTTTGCCCGATGGCTTATGTTGTTTTTATCTTCGAGAGTTAATTCTGCAAATGTTTTATCGTAACCGTCAGCCTGAAAAACCGGATCGTATCCAAAGCCGGATGTACCTTTTGGAGAAGTTGTTATGACTCCTTCGATTTTACCTTCGAACAGATAACGTTTTCCTCCCATAATAAGAGCGATAACCGTTCTGAAACGGGCTCTGCGATTCTCTTTACCTTCGAGTTCTTTAAGAAGTTTGGCTACATTATCTTCCGAACTTTTGTGTTCGCCTGCATACCTTGCCGAATATACTCCCGGAGCATTATCTAAAGCCTCTACTTCGAGACCGGTATCATCCGCAAAGCAATTTAGCTGATAGGTGTTCCACAAATAGTCGGCTTTTATCATGGCATTTTCCTCTAGAGTATCGCCTGTTTCGGGAACATCAGTATCATCACCTAAATCTTTTAAGCTTATGACCTGATAGTATTTGCCTAGTTTGGCTCTGACTTCTTCAAGTTTATGTTCGTTATTTGTCGAAAAGACTAATTTTCTCATTTTCATTTTTGTCTGTTTTAGAGAGACATAAACCTAAAACAACAAATGGAATAGTAATGTTGAAATAAGATATGTCGAAAAGATCGTTTGTAAGAGTTGTCATAAAACCATCGTGATAGATGAATTTTATAAAATTCAAAAGTATAAAACTAAAGAGTATAACCGAAATATAGAGAAGGTATTCTTTGTAGTTTTTCCAACAAAAAGAGAATATCCCTATAAATATCAGTCCTACAATTAATGTATAGATGCTTCCCTGTTTGGTTTGGAGCATAAGAGGGCTATACTCGAAAAAAAACAGCCTGTCGAAATCCCAAATCATGAAAGGTATAAACGGGCAAACAAAACCTAAGAGGCAACCCGCAATAAGCTTGAGTTTATTTGTTGTACTTTTTCTAATAAAATAGGGTATAAAATAGACAGCCAGAGGTATTCCTGTAAATAAACGGGTGCATAACAGCAATCCTATAATGATACCCAACGGAAGCATATATCTTGTCTCTCTAAAGCTAAAATGGAATATGGTGATAAAGAGCAGGCAGATGAACATATTGTTCATTAAATCGCTTCTAACAGTTATCTCCCACCAGTAGCAAGGTGATAGTAGTATCAAGAATAGAAACAGAGTCAGGTTAAACGATTTCTGATATTTATATAAGACATAGCATGCCAATGCAAGAGTTACCAAGTGTCCTATGCCCATTTCGCCAAGAAAGTAAAAAGGGATATGTACTATTTGCCATATGGGAAATGGTGACGGGTAGTTTTCCGGAATATGTGTATGAGTCAGTGTATCATAAGGATATTTACCCTGAAAAAGTGTATCACACCAGTTGTATAAGGCAGACCAACGATCTACAGTAACGTTGTATGGATCAACCAGCAGTAATAAAGAAATAGTAATGCAAACGATTAATGCAAAAAGGAGAATGTATACGTGTCGCTTTTGCAGTTTGTCTTGTAAGAAGTATTTATAATAGGAATAGGAGGAAGATAGAACAATACCATAAATTGCTGCTGATAAAAATGAATATGCAGGGCAGTATTTTACGACAAACAACATATTAATAACTCCCAAAAGGCATAGTAATACCTTTTGGGAGTTATTATCGAAAATATATTTTTTCGTCATTAATCTTCACATTGATGTCTGTTACCCTAAGTAGCGTTAAATATTTAATGCGATATTCTATCAGTATAACTATCTCTAGTTGTTATGCTAGCCAAAGCAATAAAAAGGGTTGAGACCTTAATTTCTCTTTCGGTTTCTCATACTGCGCGATGGTGCCGATTGAGATTTAGCTTCTTTTTGCACTGCTGCTCTGGTTGTTGTATTTGTACTATTGCTTGTCGGTGCATTCTTTATGCTCGGGCCTTTGCCTTTGTTGTTTGCCTGGGCAGCTCCGGTATTGGCAGCAATAGAATCATTATACACCCAAAGATTAGCATTGAACGCTTTTAGCTGTTCTTCAATTTTCTTTTGAGCTGCTTTGCGTTTAGCTTCATCCGGATATTGCTGAGCCAAACTCAGGTTGCGTACATTGGTTGCTTTTTCGATATCTCCTTGAAACAAATGTTTTACGAAATAATCGTTGATAGTCATTGTCGTAGCGTTATTCAAACTCGATATCATTATAGGCATACGCGATGTATAAGGGCGTATGTTTTCGTAAGGAACCCAAAACATCGGATAACGGCTTCTATCCACACCAAAATCATCTTGTCTGATAATTACAGGGCATAGAGCCAGTGTTTTGATATCTACAACCGAATTATTTTTATCGAAGTACCATGCTTCTTTTACATAATAGCCCAATACCTCGTTGCTGGGAACATCTATGTCTTCTACGATATATTTTCCGTTCTCCTGACGATTCATAATTTCGAAACGCTCCAATACATCCTTGAAGGTTTCTTTATTTTCTTCGTTGAAGACTTCCATATCATTTAATTGGTATTTGTAAACGGTAATATCTCCGTTTTGAAGAAGCCTGAATATCAACGTGAAAAGATTTGTGCGATCTCCTATAGGTGTCACCGGATAATATAGAGTCGCATTTTTTTCTTTTTCCAAATCAATAAAACGATATATTTCGCGTATCCAGGGAGCATTACCTATTTCCTGAGTTTGCGATTGCGATTCGTTCATTATTTGAGCTCTAACAGTCAAGGGAGGTACTCCACCTGAATTGTTCTGTTGGTTTTGTCGTCTGGTAAGACGTTCACGCAAAGCTTCTCCTTGATCTTGTTGAGCAAAGAGATTTTGAGTGATTAGCAAACCACATAGCCCTATTGTAATTGTTAGAAATAATCTTTTCATATATAATATTGTTCTAATCGAAGGTCACAGACCTTTTTATAAATTAGTTTATTCTTACTTCGATGGCTGTAAGGTCTCTTTCCACACCGTCTTTTCCTCTTACTTTTACTTCGGATATAAAGAAACTCTTTCCTCTGGCCAATTGTCTGATTTGAGCTTTTTGTCTTTCAGAAAAATTACTTCCGTCGGATACTTCCCGAATTGCATTTCCCATACCGTCGAAAAATACAGTTGTAAATCTGGTGACAGGAAACTGCCTGTCGATTAATCCATCGTCAATAGCAGCTTTTACGCCCGTAGCATTAACTATGACAGCCTTGGCAACTCTTCCGCCCTTGTATCTTTTAAGATTACCGTCACCATCAGCATATTCTATATAAGGTGCAGGGTCGGGTAGGAGGCGTACTTTAAATTCCTGATCGCTTACAAAGTTTGTTCCGTTGAATACCGATATTTTCATATTAGTACCCGCTTTTGTAGGCTTAGCTATCCAGTTCTGACCCGATTTAGTAATAGATCCGTTGGTAGCAGTTACTCGAAGCTGATCGTTTGACAATCCCGGAACGGATATAGTCAGTTTATTATCTTCACCTTGATACAATACATTGGCATCGCTTACCTGTATGGTAGTCATACGTGGAACAACATGGTATTCGCTTTTAAACGGACGGGTAATAACTTCGCCATCGGGAGTACTGAGTGTAACCATTCCCGAAAATACTTTATTGATTCCTACGCCTCCTGCTCCGATTTTGAATTCTCCGTTTGCATTGATCGAAGGTAGGCTAAAGCTTGGACGTTTGGTGGTATCTACAGCAGTAAGTACTACACGCCCTTCGTATACTCCTCCCTCCATCACAAATTCCGACTTTGGAACCACTTCGGCTTGTAAGCTGTTTACACGAAAGTCTTTTGCTCCTATCTGGTTATAAAGATCAGCTAATACTTCACCCTGAGTGGCACGTATGTCGCTTTGCATCTTGGTTAACATGGTAACCGTTACAGAGGTTGGCATTTGTTCAAATAAAGCCTCTTCCCAGTTTTTATTATCCTTATTTCCTCTTTTGGGATTGTCGGTATTCAGTCTGTTTTTAATAATGTCTTTTCTCGATGGACCTGTAATCAGGTTGATAGCTTGTTCCCGATATACATCGATGGACGATTTTAGCTTTTTAGCTTCGTTATTGATACCTACCAGCATAATATCGGTTGCGGCATCAATATTCTCTCTGTTTTCGATATTGTTTACATCCCCTTTTTCTCCGTCAGCCTTTTTTACAATGCGAGTTTTCAGATCTTGAATATAATTGTATAATTCATCTGATGCTTTCGAGAATTGAGCAGCAGGAGCATACCATTGCTCCGCTTTTACGGGGTTCTGATTGTTTATATCTGTAAGACTTTTAAAAGTCAGTTGGTTTTGAGCCTCCGAACTTTTTATTGTTTGATTCAATCCTTCGTCTACCATGTCGAAGCCATCAAGTACCTCTTCGGGCAGATTGATAGCAAGCATAGCGATAAACACCAGATACATCAGGTTTATCATTTTCTGTCTTGGAGACCTTGGATTAGTTGAAGCCATTAGTAGTTACAAGTTAATAGTTACAAGTTACAAATCTGTTTCTTAGAGGGTAAAGCCCTCAAATCAAGGTTGAGGTTCGTTTCCTATCGGATTCGGGTTAAAGCCTCCGCCCATATTCATGTTACTTGTCATAGCTTGCAGCAAACGAGCATATACCTTGTTAAGTTCGGTAAGCTGTTGAGCCATTTTCTCGGTCTCATTTTTGAAGATAGAACTATCCACAAGCGATCCTCCGTATAATTTTTTGATGCGGTCTAAACCTGCATTAATCTCTTCAATAGTATGAATCTGACCACTCACACCCTTCAATTGTATTTCATAGATGGTATTTAATCCCGAAATATTACGATTGAGAGTTTCCATTTGAGTGACATACCCTTGAGTATTGGTACCTATTCCATCCGAATTATCAATAATGGTTTGGAATGATCCTAATAGAGATTCTGATATTTTTCCAAGTGATTCGGTTACCTGAGCAAACTTAGCCATGTTCTCGGACATGTGAGACATCTGATCTACATACTTTGCGGATGCTTCTACCACATTGGCACCATCTATTACTACAGCACCTCCTGTAACAACCGTTCCTCCTGAAACAGATGTTCCTCCTGAAACAGATGTTCCTCCGCCTGCTGAGCCTGTTGATACTCCTTGGTTGCCTCCCGAATAACCAGAACTTCCCGAAGATGAGTTTCCTCCTCCTATAATGGTTGTACCACCTCCACCACCGGTAGAGCCACCACCGCCGTTGTTTCCGGCTTGGTTGGCATAGTTGTTACCTGTATTGCTAGTATTCGTATTATTCTTACCTGTACTTCCGCTTGAAGCACCTGCGTTGCCTTGTTGCGAAGGTACAGAAGTTTGTTGTATAGCAGGTCCGCTATTCGGTTGTTGCATCTGCACTCTTTCTGCTCTGGGGATAAAGCCTTCTTCGTCCACTAAAGCAGGATACACTTCTTCCCATTTGTATTCTTTGGCAGGTTTTTCGAACGCTGACAGTAAGAATACGATAGCCTCGGTGATCATACCTATCATAAGCATCTGATTACCGAAAGGAAGGTGAAGAATCTTGAACATGGCACCCAGAATTACAATGGCTGCTCCTACGCTATAAACAACATTAAAGAATCGTTTACCGCTGTTGCTATCCAGATATTTCTCAAGAAAGTTTTTATATCGTCTGTACTTTTTACCCATGGTTTCTTATATATTAGTTACAAGTGCTATATATTTACTTGTTTACCAGTCTGCTTGTTTATTGTTTTATCTTTTTGATTTGGCAAATCCTATTTGAGTTCTTACACAACGGAACCCGATATACGAGCGGGGCTGATTCTGATATTCAGACTCACGCATATCGCCACGGATAAATCGTCCTACGTCTTTCCAAGAACCACCTTTTATTACCTTCTTCTTGGATGCATAAGGATCTTCTTTGGCTGCATTGTATCTGTATTGAGGGTTGAGGTCGTTCATTTCTGCACTTCCTGCTTCGGTATATGTTGTAGATGTCCACTCCGAAACGTTTCCTGCCATATCATACAAACCAAAAGCATTGGGCGAATAACTTCCTACACGTGAGGTTATAAGATTACCGTCTTTGGTATAGTTACCTTCTCCCGGTTTAAAGTTAGCCATAAAGCAACCTTTTTCGGATTGAGTACTTTCCGAATCCCATGGATATTTGTTTTCCGATCTACCACTACGGGCTGCAAATTCCCACTCACCTTCTGTAGGCAGGCGGTAAGGCTCAATATTGCGTCCTCTGGTTCCCGTTCCCATTTTAAAGAACATGGTTCTCCACTCACAGAAAGCTGTGGCTTGCTCCCATGTTACACCTACTACCGGATAGTCGTTGTAACCCGAATGCGAGAAATACATACGCATATAAGGTTCGTTATAAGCGTTATTGAAATCGTTTACCCAAACAGTGGTGTCGGGATAGATATTAACAATCTTGGTGTTTAGAAAATCGAATAGTGAACTAAGCGGACGATTGATAGTCATATTCACAGGCTTTCCGTTTTCGTCCAGAAAAGCGGTGTCTTTTGATATCATCACTATTTCATTCGGATCAACCTGAATATCCGTATTTAAAATACGTTGAGCAGGGTTTAATCTGTTTCTGCGTTTGGCCGCTTCTGTATGATCAAACCATTCGTATTTGAAATTAAATTGTTCGGGATCAAGACCTCTTATGCCTGTAATGGGATTTACTTCGGTCAAGCTTAATATAGCACGTTCCTCGTCTTCGTTCGGACGTTTAGGTATTGCCTTCTTCCAGTTTAAATAAGGTTTTACCGGATCACCGTAACGGTCTTCCGTTATTTTATACGTTTCATCACCTCCGTATGCAGGGTCTGCAAGGCGTTCGCGAAGAATAGAGTCACGTACCCAATAAACAAACTGACGATATTCCGAGTTGGTAATTTCGGTATCGTCCATCCAAAAAGCATCTACCGATACACCTTTGGCATTGGCGGTAATTCCCCATAGAGAATCGCTGTCGGCCGGTCCCATGGCAATAGAGCCGCGAGATACCATAACCATACCGTAAGGGCTCGATTCTGCCCATGACGAACTGCCCACACCTGTCAGCTCACCTCCGACGCTTCCCGCTCCTCCGGGTTTTCCACAAGAGGTAGTCAGCATTAAAAGAGCGATAGCAGCAAAAAGTAAATTCTTCATATAATTTATTGAGAGTCCGGATCTCTTTATTATCATAAAAGTTTTGTTTCTGTATTCGTTGTAATTGCTATAAAATATGTTGTTGCATGTTTGCCAAAGTAATAAAAATAAAAAGATCTACGATCTTAAAGTATCCTTATGCTTTTATGGCTGGTTTGTCCATTCTTCGAAAGCTTGATAGGCATTGCATAGCGAACAAAAAACTCGTGCGATCCTTTACTTTTTACGGTTATTTCCGATGTTGAAAGATCATAAGCATATCCTGCATCAATACCAAAGATGTTTATTCCGAGTAAAAACACCCATCCGTCATCTTTTCTCCACGAGACACCGCCATTGAACATTTTTTTATAGACCAGTCTTGCTGTTGCGTCGTATTGTACAACTGTATTATCGGCTTTTATCAATACCGAAGGTTGTAATTCGTACGATGACTTGCCCAGTCTCATGTTGTATCCTGCCGTAAAGTAATATGCACGGGCAATATATGTTGTAATATCATCACCTATGTCAAAATTAGGCTGGGTGATATGAGTGGATGATATCCCAATGTAATACTTCGGGGCTACCCACGCTATACCGATGTTACCGTCAAAAACTTTTGTCTGATCAGTTGCACCGATATCTTCAATATCTTCCTGCCCGGCTTTGTCTATTTGTGATGCATCAAATCCGATACTTGTAAATCCTAATTGTACGCCTACATTCAGGATATTCTTTTTCCAGCGTTTTTTATATACATATTGAGCGCCAATTGACGTATTCTTAAATAAACCAATCGACTCTGACATGGCCAATATACCGACTCCGTGCTTACGTCCCATAAAATTGACAGGCATATCTGCCGATACAATAAATGTTTTGGGAGCGTTATCTACTCCGACCCATTGCTGACGATGCAGCAAGGTTGCTTGTATAGAATCTTTTTCGGCACCAAAGGCAGGATTAAAGAAGGTTTTAACTTTCCAATATTGACTTACTTGTGCATCCCATTGAGCTTTTAGATCCAAAGAGAAGCAAAAACTAATAAGTAAAGCCAGTAAGTAGTAACCAAATTTCATCAATACCTTTTATAAATCAAATATTTAGCTCGGCAAAAGTACATTTAATATTTAGTACCCCCCAAAAATATGAATAAATCTTAATTCTTTTTCACAATATCTGTGTTAAATAATCAGATATGGTAAACGAATAATGGGTTTATAGCTCAGTTTACTCAGGATCTACCCAGTCGCCATGAGACTTTATTAGTTGAACTAACCTTTCGACAGCTTGCTCCGAAGGAATGTTTTTCTCGATAAGATCTTGTCTTTTGTACAATGAGATTTTACCTTTCTCGGCTCCTACATATCCGTAATCGGCATCAGCCATTTCGCCCGGTCCATTAACAATGCAACCCATTACACCTATTTTCAGATGTTTTAGGTGGGAGGTTGACTCTTTTACACGTGCAACAGTCGATTGAAGATCAAATAACGTACGTCCACAGCTGGGACACGAAATATATTCCGTTTTGGTTGTGCGGACTCTGGCAGCCTGTAAGATGCCAAATGAATAAGAATCAATATCTTTTTGAGGAATATTACCCTCGTTTTCGAGCATGATACCATTACCAAAGCCATCGAGAAGTATGGTTCCACAGTCAATAGCAGCTTTTATCTGTATGTCTTCTGCCTCGTTTTCAGTATACTTACGATTAAGGATAACGGGAGTTGCACAATCGTTATTCATTAACGTATGTATAAATGCACGTTGTTCTCCCACACCGTTTTTATGATTGGTTGAGATAATTACCACAATGCTTTTATCCGATTTTAAAAGAGAGATTACTTCATCCGACAGTTCAGGATAGCTTATTTGAAGAAACTTGACAGCAGCTTTATTTTCCTTTATTTTATCGAAATTGTTCTTATTGAATAGGGGATAGGTGTTTTTCTCCTCTTTCCAACCCTCAAAATCTATTATCGCAGAAATAGAGCGAGGAGCTTCGGCAGGTAAACTTTTACCTACATATATGTAATCGGGTAAGAAATGTACGTTAAATTCGAAATTACCATTCGATCTGTTCGATATAACAATCGGTAATTTATCTTCTCCTATATTCTCTATAGTATATGTTTTGCGTTTAACAGTTGAAAAAGGAGAGAAACTTGGGTTGAGAGTTGCTTTTATTTCGGGATGGTTTGCTCTTTCCAAAATGTAGTTTACCATCTTTTTTGCAACAGGAACCTCAAATTCGGGGTCTTCACTCAATGAAACACGTACAGTGTCACCAATTCCATCCGAAAGTAATGCTCCGATGCCGACTGCCGATTTGATACGTCCGTCTTCCCCGTCTCCGGCTTCGGTTACGCCTAAATGAAGAGGGAAAGACAAGCCTTCTTCTTCCATTTTCTGTACGAGCAACCGTACAGCTTTAGTCATAACAATGGTATTGGATGCCTTCATGGATATGGCTATATCCGTAAAATTCTGTTCTAGACAGACGCGAAGGAACTCCATACACGATTCTACCATTCCCTCAGGAGTATCTCCGTAACGGGTAAGGATACGATCCGACAATGATCCGTGATTCACCCCAATACGCACGGCTGTATTGTGTTCCTTACAGATGTTGAGGAACGAAGTTAGTTTAGTTCGTATTTTTTCTATTTCTATAGCATATTCTTCGTCAGTAAATTCTTTACCTTCAAATACCTTTGCCCCATCTACAAAGTTTCCCGGGTTGATACGTACCTTTTCTACGTATTTGGCTGCAGCTTCGGCAGCCCGTGGGTTGAAATGGATATCGGCAATAAGTGGGGTATTGTAACCTCTTTTGCGTAGTTCCTCTTTTATGTTTTTAAGATTTTCGGCTTCGCGCACACCTTGAGCCGTTAAGCGAACATAATCTGCACCGGCTTCAATGATACGGATTGTTTGTTCTACACTATTTTCGGTATCATTAGTGTTGGTGCTGGTCATCGATTGTATTCTGATCGGATTGTCACCACCAAGAGGGGTATTCCCTATTTTTGCGATAGACGAATTTCGTCTTTTATAATTGAAAAAATCCATTTGAAGTTTTAATTAGTTGAACTAAGGCCTAAGACCTGTTTATTGCTTTGATTATTATAAAACGAAAGCAAATTTTAATTATTCAAATATGACATTAAAAATTTTGCATTCCTTAAATCTTAACAAAGGTAGATATTTTTTGTTCTCTGTATTTTATATCCTATACTAAATAAATGATTCTCTTTTTCTAAAACAGTATTATATACTCTATTGTTGTATATTAAACGGATAAATATATGCAAAATTGATGCATATAGCATATTTATGAGTAGTAAACATATTTGTCGATTTTATTGTTCTTATTTACAGTGTATTATGTTTTGATATTATAATTAAAAAAGTTCTGTGGGTGATTGATTTTTAGATTTATGAATTTAAGTATATTTGTTTCGGATATTATTTTATTCTGACATTTAATAAAATAATAATAAGTATCAGACCTTTATTTTTTCAAGAATATGTATAAAAGATTTTCAATACGATATCGTGTATTTATTTTGATTGCGTTAATGATATTATCGACAGATTCTGCTTTACCGCAAAAAAAGAATAAAACCCCCAAAAAGCCGATCGAGATTGTTAAGATAGACACCATTCAGGTTGCAAAGTTATTTCCTAAAAAAGCACCTGTTGTTCCCTTCCATGATACTATATTTTACATATATGGGAGCATGGGGTCATTTACCTCGGAGCAAAGGGCAGATGCTATTAGTGAGCGCATAAGAAGTCTGTATGACGATCCTCTTTTTAATGAAGATTCCATAAAACTTATGGATATAGAGGATAATATCAAACTTGTTTATAAAAAAGAATTAATAGCTAGTATAGATACTATGCAGGCTGTATTGGGTGGAAAGTCGAAAGTCGAAACAGCAAAAATTTTCAAAGATGAGATTGTAAATGCAATAAACAAGCATCGTGATGAAAATAGTCTTAAGCGGCTTGCTATACAGGCGGGATGGGTAGCTTTGATATTAATTGCCGGTTTTCTAGTCTTTAGACTTATCTTCTTTTTATTTAGAAGAATTAAGATCTTTATAAGGCTTCAAAGAGGAAAGTGGATCAAAGGTATATTCGGGCTTATTGATGCAGACCGAGAGGTAAATCTTTTTATCTTTTTGCTTAAGTTTATTCGTTTTGTGTTGATAATAATGACCTTATATCTGTGTATATGGGCATTATTCAAAGTGTTTCCGAATACAATGAGTCTTTCAGACCAGCTACTGGAATATGTTCTTTCTCCTGTAAGATCGATAGCACGCAGTGTGATTAATTATATGCCGGAGTTTTTTACCATTTTGGTTATTATGGTAATTTTTATGTATATCCGCAAATTTTTCCGTTTTTTTGCTGACCAGATTGCGACAGGTAAGATTACCATTAAGGGATTTTATCCCGATTGGGCTACGCCTACCTATAATATCTTAAATGTGGTATTGTATATATTCATGTTTATATTGATCTTTCCGTATCTGCCTAAATCAAACTCGACTGTTTTTCAGGGAGTTTCGGTTTTTGCCGGTATCATGCTTTCGCTCGGTTCGACTTCAATAATAGGTAATCTTGTTGCCGGGCTGGTAATTACGTATATGCGTCCTTTTAGGATAGGTGACCGTATTAAGATGGATGATTGTGTGGGTAATGTTATTGAAAAAACGGCTCTAGTTACAAGAGTGAGAACGCTTAAAAATGAAATAATAACAATTCCCAACTCCAGTGTGATGAATTCTAAGACTCTTAACTATTCGGTTTCAGCCCGCGAGTACGGTCTTATTCTCTATATATCAGTTACAGTGGGATATGATGTGCCTTGGCAAAAGGTTCACGATTTATTATTGAAGGTAGCTTCGCGTACTGATAATTTATTAAAAAAGCAGAAGCCTTTTATTTTGCAGAATTCGTTAGATGATTTTGATGTCGAATACCAGCTGAATGTTTATACAAAAGAGGCAGATAAAATGACTACTATATATTCTGATTTACGAAAAAATGCACAGGAGGTTTTCAGGCAAGCCGGTGTTAATCTTCTATCACCTCGTTATGTTGTAAACACTAATTTTGAGGGAAGTGCTAATCCGAAAAATAATGATACAGAACCTGTATCACAAGAATTTAACGATCAGGAGGACGAATCTGAAACTACTTAAGTTTACTCATTGCGTCCTTAAAAAGGAACGTGTACTTTTCTGCTGATGCTTTGTCAAGATGCAGCCCGTCTGTTGTTGTGTAATCGTTACAGTCAGGCATATCTATATATTGATACTTATCGCGGGGAAATGTTTTGTAGAACTGATTTCGTATCGCTTCGGGCTTGCTTAGGCCGCATAGCTGATGCTGTATTGGCATTTCGAAAAATACCACGGTTACATGATTCTTCTCAAGAATATCAACATACTTCTTTAAATTCTGAGCATCTTTTTCCAGGTCTGCTGCATTGGGTATATGTGATTCTTCCTCCAATAATCGGGGTAAGATTTTAGTAACCATATCCACCTCTTCTAACCCTTCTTTTTCTCTTGAAATGATCTTTCCGGCTATAGTATGAACCGCTGTCTGTGCAAGGTATAATCCATAAGCTGTAACTTTCTCACCATAAGGTATGGCAATGAATCCCATAGGCTGTTTTCCATCACGTATAGATATAAAATACTTGCGGAGAAAAGTCATTATCGGATTATTTAACGATGTTGTAAAGTCTGTTGAAGCTTTTCTGTCGAGCTTATTCATTTCGATGAAAACCGTTTTGGGATATACTCCTTTTTTCGTTATTGTTTGCAATCCGTCAAAAGCCCCTAATCCTCCCATCGAGAGGTTATATATGTCAGGTAGATAACCAACTACAAGCCTGTCGGCCAATGAAGAGCCTACAATAATATGCTGAATAGAATCGGTATTGGAATACAAATACTCCTGAGCCTTTATTTGGTTGTCTTGCCATTGGTGTTCCGAAACAAATTTGTGAGGATCTACCACATAGGTGACTATGATCGTATATGTCATGAAGATAATAAAGAATGACAGTAAAGCCTTTTTTATCATAATCGGAATAATATATTAAGTAAGCAATAATATTTAATACTATATTTTAGTGGCATAAATATCCTGTCGGTATATTTTGTGCTTCCTAAAATTCAAAAAGGGACATGACCTTAAAACTGAAAATAAATAAATGAACCGCTGGTTCCGGCATTCGTTATAAGAAAGAACAACAGGATTCCGTAAAATATATATTCTTTCTTTTTAAATGCGTCCCAAAATTTTGTGCCTTTCGAAAGGTACAATAAATGGTAAACGATTACAGGAATAGAATACAAGAATATATACATATTGAGTTTTACATTACTCTGGAGAAATATATTATGTGCTATTGCCCGAAAATAGCCAAGTGTGTATTCAAACTTGGGTAATACAAATAATGGCCATGATAAGGTAAACATACCTACCACAATGAATATTTTGAACGGGTCGAAAAATCTAGGTAATCTGCGTTTCAGTTTGAAATTATCGTTTGCCAGACGTTCAATAGCAAGTAAACTTCCCTGAACGAATCCCCAAAGAGCGAATCCCCAACCTGCCCCATGCCATATACCTCCTAATGTCATAGTGAGCATTAAGTTGAAGTAAGTCATAAACTTACCTTTACGGCTTCCTCCGAGCGGTATGTATAAATATTGCATCAAAAACGTAGATAACGATATATGCCAGCGTCTCCAGAATTCTTTAAAAGAAGTCGAGATATATGGAAAGTCAAAGTTGGTTTGAAAATCGTAACCGAATAGTTTGGCAAGCCCTATTGCAATAAGTGAGTAGCCTGCAAAATCGGAGAAGATTTGCATAGTATATCCGAACAGAATTACCAGTAAGTCCATGGATGAATAGGCTTCAAAAAATGGATAGCTGATCCAGAATGTGAAATTTTTCAGATTATCCGCTACAACCATTTTTAAGAAATATCCTACAGTCAGGCTTTTAAAGGCACTTTCCCAGTTTATCTCTTTGAAATATTTATCCATTATTTGAGGATAAAAGTCATGAGCCTTCAATATAGGGCCGGCTATAAGGTGTGGGAAAAACGAAATGAAGAACAAGGTCCGTTGAGCGTGTTGTGCTAAAGAAACAGGAATAAAACTTTTAGCTTTCTCATTGGCTTCTTTATCCCTCCATACATCAATTAATAAACTGATCCCTTCAAAGGTAAAGAATGAGATACCTATAGGTAACGGTATCATTAAGAGAAAATGTCCTATTGAACCTTCCGGATTGAAAAAAGTAGCCGATATTAACGGGCTATATTTGAAGAAAGCCAGACCGATAACATTGAGGACAACGCCCGTTGTTGCCACAAGCTTTCTTTTTTTCGGGTCTCCATATACTACATAATAACTGGCAGCAATGTTAATTCCGGCAGAAAATAGGAGTAAGAGTGTAAACCAAGGTTGATCGTATGCATAAAAGATCAAACTGGCAATTACTAATATAGATACCTGATGCTTAGATACCTTAGGTAAATAATACAGGGTAAAAGTTATAATAAATAGAATGAGAAATGGAATACTTGTAAATAGCATTGAACTGATTGCTAATTAATTAAGATATAAGAGTGGTGCGAATGTTAATATTCGGGGGAGGAAATAATGTTAAAAGAAAAAAAAGTTACTGCCTAATTGCTTAGGAGTAACTTTTGTTCTTTTGGAAAAGAATTTACTTTCTGATTCCAAGCTCTTTGATGATAGCACGATATCTGTTGATATCTACTTCGATCAGGTAATCCAATAAACGACGACGTTTACCTACCAACATTTTAAGAGCACGTTCAGTGTTATAATCTTTGTGATTTGACTTTAAGTGACCAGTCAAATGCGAAATACGGTACGAAAACAATGCAATCTGCGCTTCAGGTGAGCCAGTATCAGTGTTAGACTTTCCGTATTTAGCGAAGATTTCTTCTTTCTTTTGCGAATCTAAATACATAATTCGTTTTTTATTTTGATTAAAAATTCGCTGCAAAGATAAGAGTTATTTTCTGACGAACAAATGTTTATGTTCTTTTTTAGTTCAGATGTAATCACAAACAGCTAGAGTCAAAATAAAAGAAGAATTAAATATCTTATATTTACAATCCACTAACAAAAAAATAAATTCACGATGGGAATGTACGAAATTGAAGGAGTTGTAATAGACTCTGTATCTTGTATAGACAATAATAAAGATTTGAAATTGCAGGATAAGCGTAATATTATACATAGTTTATATGAGTTTCAGAAAATGTTTGATACTGGTTATACATATTTTAGAGTATATGATATTTTAAAGAAATATCATTATTTGATAAGTATTCCGATAGATAAGCATCCTGATTATGAGGAATTAAAACCTAAGATAGAAGAGGCTAAAAGAAATAATGAAACATGGTTTTGGTTAGACAGCGAATCTTTAATTAAAGATATAGGAAAAGAGGATAACGGAAAACCTTTATTTCATATAGTGGCAGGTAGTTCGATTTGGGAAAAACTAGTAGATAGTGGTGTAATTGAAGGGGAAGAGAAGCAGGGGGTAACACAATTGCCTTGGCTGGATATGGTAGATATTGTAGTATGTTCGGCAAAAGAGCAAAAGAATACTGACCTTAGTGCACAATGGTATGATACAATGATTTATTTAGTGAGTCCCGATTTAGGATACTGTGATGAGCCTACGGAAACAGATTTATTGAAGATTGAACAAATCCGTGAAAATATATTGTTTGATGAAACTGTATACCCTTTGATAGAAAAGCAATATGCATTTTCTCGGGGAGCACTGGATTTTCTTAAACAAGATACTCAAGCATCAATTCAACTTTGGATAAAACCATATATATATTGGCTCGAAAATCACTAAAGGAATAAGGATTGATCCCAATCCTTCGCCAAACTCAAAAACGTTTTTTTTGAATAAATTATACTAAAGATATGCTACAGGCAGAGTGTTAAGATACTTTGTCTGTTTTGTGTGTTTGGTGGAAGGATATATAATTATTTAAAATACAAGATATTTTTATTGCTTAAAATTGTAAAGTCCATGTTACAATTTACTATATTTGTGTTAATAAAAAAACTAAATAAAAAGATTGCCGTTATAACACTTAAAATGAAGTTAAAGACGATCTTGTAAAATAATAAATAGCAGATTATGGATCTTATTAATGAAATTATTGCCAGAGCCAAAGCAAACAAACAACGTATTGTATTGCCCGAAGGAACAGAAGAAAGAACAATAAAAGCAGCAGACCAATTGCTTGCTGATGGAGTTGCAGAGATTATTCTGATAGGAAATCCTACCGAAATTAAAAATCTGGCAGAAAAATTTAATTTAAGCCATATTGATAAGGCACATATTGTTGATCCGAAAAATAATGCTAAAAAACAAGTATATGCCGATTTGCTTTTCGAATTGCGTAAAGCAAAAGGTATGACACCCGAACAAGCTGTAACATTGGCAGAAGACCCTTTGTATCTGGCTTGCTTGATGATTAAAAACGGAGATGCTGACGGCGAAATTGCCGGAGCTCAAAATACAACCGGAAATGTCTTGCGTCCTGCTCTGCAAATCATAAAAACAGCACCCGGAATTAGTGTAGTTTCAGGAGCATTTATGATGTTTGTGGAAAACAATCAATATGTACCTAATGGAGTACTCGTATTTGCAGACTGTGCAGTAACACCTAATCCTACAGCACCTCAATTGGCAGAAATAGCAATTGCTTCTGCACACACGGCAAGAGCATTGGTTGGCGAAGAGCCTAAAGTTGCCATGCTAAGTTTCTCTACAAAAGGAAGTGCTAAAGATCCGATGGTAGACAAAGTGGTTGAAGCTACGGCTTTGGCGAAGAAATTAGACCCGACCGTAGAAATTGACGGAGAGTTGCAAGCCGATGCGGCGTTGGTTCCATCCGTAGGAAACAGTAAAGCACCCGGAAGTTCGGTTGCCGGTAAAGCCAATGTGCTTGTATTCCCTACATTAGAAGTAGGTAATATCAGTTATAAATTAGTACAACGCTTGGCGGGTGCCGAAGCAGTAGGTCCAGTTCTTCAAGGTATGGCTGCTCCGGTTAACGATTTGTCGAGAGGTTGTTCTGTAGACGATATATATAAAATGGTAGCTGTAACTGCTAATCAGGCAATAGCTGCAAAAAAGAAATAAGGTCTCAGACCTTTTTTATTGCTTTGGAAAGGTGTTATAATTCAAAGCTTATTATCACTTAATAATCTAATCTGACACTAAATTTATTGAAGTTTAAATAATATAAATATGGCTGAAATAGTAGAACCGATAGAAGGTTACGGATTAAGTAAAAAAGATCAGGAGAGAGCATTGTTCTCGAAAATAGGTGTTGTCGGCTGCGGGCGTGATGGACGCAGTATTGTTAATCTGACAGCACAATCGGGTATGGAGGTAGTATTTATCGAAATATCGGAAGATAAAATACAAGATGCTCTGAAAGAAATTGAGCAGAGTTTAGATACAAAAATAGAAAACTGGGGGTTGACTCAAGGCGAAAAACGGGGTACGATGGGACGTATTACGGGATCCTTGGATTATTCGGACCTTAGAGATTGTGATTTCGTAATAGAATGTATTCGTTACGAAGCCAATGGAGCACGCAGTACATCGTTACGTAAAGAGGTATTCAAAAAATTAGAAGAGGTTTTATCTCCCGATGCTATTATTGCAACCAATGCAACAACGGTAATTATAAGTGAACTTTCGGCAGACCTCAAGTATAAAGAGCGCTGCGTGAGCTTGCATTTTCCTATCCCTCACAGTGATGCAAAACTACTCGAAATAGTAAAAGGAACATTTACGTCTCCCGAAGTAGTCGAAAAAATAATCCGTTTCTCTAACCTTATTAAGCACCTTCCGATAGAAGTTCGCGAAAGTAGCGGCTTGGTGAGTATGCGTCTGATGACAGTTATGTTAAATGAAGCATGTCATATATTAATGGAGAACTTGACTTCGATGGAAGATATCGATAAAGAATTCACCGTGATTTATGGACAACGTTATGGCATATTTGAATTAGCAGATCTTTTGGGTATTGAGAAAATTGTTATGCTGATGGAAGACATGTTCAATGAATATGGAGACCGTAAGTACAAAGCATCACCCATTTTGTGGAGACTGTATCACTCAAAACAATACGGAGTGCAAACAGGAAGAGGTTTCTACATCTATGATGAAGCCGGAAAACGTGTGACACCTAACAATTTAATATAAGGTCTCAAACCTTTTTATTGCTTAGGCAGGTATGGCGGCAATAAATTGGTTATAGCTATGAAGTATAGCGATAAATAGTTGAAATTACCTAAGTAAAAGATCATGAAAATATTAGTATTGAACTGCGGAAGTTCGTCCATAAAATATAAGCTTTTCGATATGGAAAGCAAAGATGTGGTTGCTCAGGGAGCCATCGAAAAAATAGGATTAAAAGGTTCTTTTCTCAAATTTCCTTTCAAAAACGATAAAGTTATTCTCGAAGGTGAAATTCTAGAACACAAATCGGGTATAGAATATATATTAGGTGTTCTGACCAGCGAGAAGTATGGTTGTATAAAATCTCTTAGTGAGATTGATGCTGTAGGGCATCGTGTAGTGCATGGTGGTGAAAAGTTCAACAAGAGTGTGCTTATCACTGACGATGTGATGGCAAAGGTTGTAGAATGTATCGATATTGCACCGCTTCACAATCCACCTAATTTGGCAGGTATTAATGCCGTTAAAGATCTGATGGGCGATATTCCTCAGGTGGCAGTATTCGATACGGCATTCCATCAAACTATGCCTTCGAAAGCATATATGTATGGTGTGCCTTATTCATTATACGAAAAATATGCGATACGCCGTTACGGATTTCATGGAACAAGCCACAGATATGTAACCCGTCGTGCCTGCGAATTCTTAGGAGTGCCTTATGAGAGTCAAAAAATAGTATCGGCACATATCGGCAACGGAGGTTCTTTGGCTGCCGTAGCAGATGGTAAATCGGTTGACACAAGCATGGGTATGACTCCTGTTGAAGGTTTGTTGATGGGAACCCGTTCGGGTGATGTTGATGCAGGCGTTTTGTCTTTCATCATGGAAAAAGAAAATGTAGGGCCTCAAACCATGTCTACTATCGTTAATAAATTTAGTGGTTTGTTAGGTATTTCGGGATTGTCATCAGACATGAGAGATATACGTGCAGGTGTCGATAAAGGAGATATGAGAGCCGAACTGGCATTCGATATGTTTACTTACCGTATCAAGAAATATGTAGGTGCTTATGCAGCTGCTTTAGGAGGTATGGATGTTCTTATCTTTACAGGAGGTATCGGTGAGAATCATTCTATAACAAGAGAAGTAGTTTGTAAGGACTTGGAATTTATGGGCGTGAAACTTGATTTGGATAAAAATAACGAAATTCATGGAGATGAGGCTGTAATAAGTACTCCCGATTCGAAAGTGAAGATCGTAGTAATTCCGACCGATGAAGAGTTCATGATCGCTTCCGATACAATGGAAATAGTAAGTGTTTAATTTAGCATATGCTTTCAGTCGAAAAAATAGGTGCCAGTTATTCTTTTAGTTGTTACCTACCAAAGCAATAAACAGGTCTGAGACCTTAAAACAAGCCGCAATTAACTATTTAATTGCGGCTTGTTTGCATAAGATGATGTAAAATATGTAATTTTACATTCTAATTTATGATGTTAGAAGCAATGAAAAAAGATCAAAATAAATCATTTGCCCTTCCTGCCGAATGGCATCCGCAAAGTGCTATTCAATTGACATGGCCTCACTATGGTACGGATTGGGATTATATGCTTGAAGAGATAACTACGTGCTATATCAATCTTGCACGCATAATTCTTCAATACCAAAAATTGATCATTGTTTGTCGCGATGATGCAGCTGTTAAGCTGATGCTGAATGTAGATGAAAACCTGCTTAAAAATCTTATTTTGGTAGAGTTGCCTACTAATGATACTTGGGCACGAGACCATGCCGGAATTTCGGTTTTTGATGAAGGCAATAAGAAATACATATTGGATTTTACATTTAATGGCTGGGGACTTAAGTTCCCATCTAATTATGATAATCAGATAAACAGAGGACTATTTGCTTCTAAGGTTTTTCAATCGGATGTACAATATGTAAATAAGAAAGACTTTGTTCTTGAAGGAGGAGCATTAGAGTCGGACGGAAAAGGTACGTTGCTTACCACTTCCGAATGTTTATTGTCTCCTAACCGGAATTCAGCTCTTACAAAATCGGAAATAGAAAACTATCTGATAGATGTTTTTGGTTTAAAAAAGGTTTTATGGTTAGAACACGGTTACTTGGCCGGTGATGATACGGATAGCCATATCGATACATTGGCCCGTTTATGTGATGAGCATACTATTGCTTATGTAAAGTGTGAAGATCAGGCTGATGAGCATTATGATGCTCTTTTACAAATGGAGAAACAAATTAAAAAATTTCGTGATTTCGAAGGTAATCCTTATAAACTTATCAAACTGCCTATGGCGGATAAGGTTATAGTAGATGGTCAACGTCTTCCTGCGACCTATGCCAATTTTTTAATAATGAATGAGATTGTTCTCCTTCCATTCTACAATACTCCAAAAGATTTAGTGGCTCAGGAGCAGTTGCAGAAAGCTTTTCCCACACGAAAAGTAATTGGTATAGATTGTTCTGCTATAATTAAACAACATGGATCGTTGCATTGTATTACCATGCAGTATCCCGAAGGATTTCTTTAATCTTTTAATATTTAGAAAAATGAAAATAGGAATAGTACAGCAATCAAATACTTCGGATATAGAAGTTAATATAAATAAATTAAAAACGAATATCAGAGACCTTGCTTCTCAAGGAGCAGATCTTGTGGTATTACAGGAATTACACAATTCACTTTATTTCTGCCAAACAGAGAATACGGATGTTTTTGATCTGGCTGAATCAATCCCTGGAAAATCGACTGATCAGTTTGGTTTGTTAGCTAAGGAACTGGGCGTTGTAATTGTACTTTCTTTATTTGAGAAAAGAGCTCCAGGCTTGTATCATAATACGGCAGTTGTTCTCGAAAAGGATGGTTCTATAGCCGGCAAATACCGCAAAATGCATATTCCGGATGATCCTGCATATTACGAAAAATTTTACTTTACTCCGGGGGACCTTGGTTTTCAGCCGATTGAAACATCTTTAGGTAAGCTGGGTATTCTTGTTTGTTGGGATCAGTGGTACCCAGAAGCTGCACGTCTTATGGCTCTGGCCGGAGCTGACATTCTTATATATCCCACAGCTATCGGTTGGGAATCAACTGATTCGGATGATGAAAAGACCAGACAAAGAGATGCATGGACTATTTCTCAACGAGGGCATGCTGTCGCAAACGGATTACACGTAATTTCGGTTAACAGGGTTGGATATGAACCTGATCCATCGAATCAAACTAATGGTATTCAGTTTTGGGGAAGCAGTTTTGTTGCCGGACCTCAAGGTGAGATTCTTTGGCGAGGCTCGGATGACAAGGAGGAAAATCAATTGGTTGAAATTGATATTAAAAGATCCGAGGATGTTCGCCGTATCTGGCCGTTCTTTAGAGACCGTCGCATAGATGCCTTTTCGGAGATCACGAAAAGATTTATTGATTAAAAATTGAGATTTAGTACAATAATTATAAAATCTTTGCGTTCTTCTTTTTGCAGAGGTTAATATAATGTCATGGAAGAAATAAAACTATATAATGTACTGATCATAGGAATTGCATGTGTAATTTCAATAATTATTGAAATGATGCTTTTACCTAGAGTCATTTATATTGCTAAGAAAAAACGATTATTTGATCTACCCGATAAAAGGAAAAAACACAGTTGCCCTATACCTCGTTTAGGTGGAATTACGTTTACACCGGTAATTCTTTTAGTTGCTTTATTTTCTCTCTTTTTAAGATTCAGATTTCAAATTTGGGATGAGGAACTATTCTTTTATAGAATACCCGAAATCTTACTTTTGGTATGTGGATTATTAGTCATATACTTATTAGGAGCGAAGGATGATTTGGTTGGTGTAGGTTTCAAAAAGAAATTTGTAATACAATTTTTCGCCTCACTCTGCATCGTAGGTAGTGGTGTATACATCGATAACCTGTACGGCCTATTGGGAATACACGAGATTCCTGTTGTAATAGGAGTCTTGTTAAGTATTGGTCTGATTATGTTTACAACCAATGCTATAAACCTTATTGATGGAGCTGATGGTTTGGCCTCGGGTATAAGTCTTGTAGCTTTAATGATGTATGGTATCTTATTTGGGCTTTATGGAATGTGGACATATGCGGGAATTGCATTTATAATGATAGGCTTGCTTATGCCTTTTTTTTACTATAATTTCTTTCACCCCACACGCAAAATATTCATGGGAGATACAGGGTCATTAACTCTAGGTTATATGTTGGCTTTCATGATGTTGCGGTTAGTTAAATACCCTCCAAGTGTAGAGGTTGTTCCGAGTGGCTTGTTACTATTGGTCTTAGTTGCCTTATTTATACCTTTATTTGATGCATTAAAGGTGATGTGTGTTCGCATATCTATGGGGAAAGCTCCTTTTTCTCCTGATAGAAATCACATACACCATAAACTGATAGATCTCGGTCTTTCTAAAAAAAGAACCGTATTTGCTGTTGTGGTAACAGGGGTTGCTCTTATTGTGAGTAATTGGATTTTACTTCATTATTTCAATTGTAATATTGTCCTAATAGTTGATTTGGGCATGGGGGTGCTTATAAATATGTTTATATATAGACGTACAAGGCAAATTCAAATATCTAAACCTTCTGTAGTAGAGAAGAAAAAGATCGAAATTGAAAGAGAACAAATCCTTGAAGAATCGGATCTTCGCTAAATCGCTACTCCTATCGTAAATACACTTATCCTTGCCTCAGGGCACGATAGAATGAGTTTTGCACATACTTCGATAGTAGAGCCTGTTGTGATTACATCATCAATAAGTAAAATGTGTTTGCCCTGAAAGAGGTTTTTGTCGCTTATATCAAAAATACCTGTTGTATTTTTCCAGCGTTCGAACCTCGAGTTTTTTGTTTGAGACGGATTGTGTATAATCCGAATAAGATTGTCTTCACTTACCTCAAAACCTGTTTTGCCTGATATTCCTCTGGCAATCATCAAAGCCTGATTATAACCTCTCTGTTTTAATCTTTTCTTGTGTAAAGGTATAGGAACAATGTAGTCAATCTCTCCGCAAAACCCACTTTTAAGGATTTCTTTTCCGCAAATCCCACCCATATAAAAGGCAAATTGAGGATTGCTCTTGTATTTGATTTCGTGTATAATTTTTTGAATACTTCCTCCTTTTACGAAGTAGGCAAAGGAAGCTATACGTTCGAAGGGAAAGCGTCCTGCAAAAAATACTTCAAGTTTATTACCCCGAGTGCTAAGATGGTTTGTTTTGGGGAGTTTGTGTAAACAGTTTAGACAGATAGATTTTTCATTCTCGATGAGTCTGTCTTCGCAACAAACACATAATCGGGGGAAAAACAGTTCAAGGAAATGATTCAAAATAGTCTTCGCCATTGGTATCCAATATTTTTGAGAGGCATTTCTTTATCTGATCCAGTGAATATCCTCTTCCCATTCCAAAGCGGACTAATTTAGTCCACCTCTCATAGTCATTGGAAGCTTTCACGCTTTTTGCCTTGTTTGCCAGTATTTTCATCAGGGGTGTTTCAAAATCGGAACTCTCTATTTCTTCGAAACAAGAATTGATTATGGATTCCGAAATACGTTTTTTCTTCAATTCAAAGACAATCTTTACTTTTCCCCATTTGTTGAATTGTATTTTATCCTTTATAAAACTTCTGCAATAACGCTCTTCATTCAGGAAATTCTCTTTTTTCAGGCGGGTGATGATTCGTTGAGAGCTTTCCCCGTCCAATTCCCATCCTAGCAGTTTCTTGCGCACATCAGACTCGGCCCTTTCTGCTTTGGAGCAGTAAGCGGCAATCTTCGGCAAAGCTTGGGTTTCGGAATATTTCATCTTTTGTAGTATTCGGCTCTTACCATGCGGTCGTTTCCTGAGATATCTTTGATCAATCGGATTTCTGAGAAGTTTTTGTTTTCGAGCATTTTTATGGTTTCCTGTCCTTTAGCTCTGTTGATCTCGAAATATAACTTTCCTCCGTTTGTCAATAATTGAATGGCTACATCGGCAATTCGATTGTAGAATAGAAGTGGATCGTTATCTGCAACAAAAAGGGCGGTATGAGGTTCATAATCCAATACATTGGCGTGCATATCCGTTTTTTCGGAATCCAAAACATAGGGAGGATTACTAACAATGATATCGAAATGCTGATCAGTCGGATAATCAGAGAGTATATCTACCTGATTGAATGTTACATTCACAGAATTGCTTTTGCGGTTAAGTGTGGCAACGGCTAAGGCTTTTTCTGATATATCCCAGCCTTTTACAGAGGCTTTCGGGAGGTGTTTTTGTAAAGAGATGGCAATGCATCCACTGCCTGTTCCAATGTCTAATATGTGAGGTTGGGTTCCCTTATTTTCATTTAAAATGAGTTCTACTAATTCTTCGGTTTCGGGTCTTGGAATAAGTACATCTTGATTAACCGTAAATGGTAATCCGTAAAACTCGGTTTCTCCTAATATGTATTGTATAGGTTCGAATCTTTGAAGACGTTCTACAATCTTGTCTATTTTTAGAACCTCTTCTGACGTTATTTTCGTATTTTTGTCAGATAAAAGTGCCGGCATAGAAGATTTAGTGACGTGTTCGATCAATAATCTAACAAGTCCCGATATTTCATTGTCTGGATAAAATCCGGATAATGATTTTCGGATATTTTGGAGTATATCTTGCATATCGGCAAAATTAAATAAATTAGAGGAAAGGACAAGTTTACTTTGAATCTTTCTTCCGGAAGGTATAGAAACAGGAATAAAATGCTAACAGACGAAAAATATATGCAACGTTGTTTGCAGTTGGCTTCCAACGGAAAAGGTCATGTTGCGCCCAATCCTATGGTGGGAGCTGTAGTGGTACACGATGGTAAAATAATAGGAGAGGGCTATCATCGTCAGTATGGGAAAGCTCATGCTGAGGTGAATGCAATAAACAGTGTTTCAGATAAAAATCTGTTGAAGGAATCAACCATTTACGTTTCTTTAGAACCCTGCTCTCATTACGGAAAAACACCTCCCTGCTCGCAATTAATTATTGATATGCAGATTCCCCGGGTTGTGATTGCCACTCTCGACCCCTACCATAAAGTATCGGGGCGTGGAGTGAAAATGTTACAGGAAGCCGGAATTGAAGTTGTTATAGGGGTGCTGGAAAAGGAAGCAAGGTTTCAAAACAAGGAGTTCTTTGTTTCGCAAACTCAAAACAGACCTTATATATACCTTAAATGGGCACAAACAAGCGATGGCTTTATTGATAAAAAAAGAAAGGAAGGAGAGCCTATAGAACCTACTCCTATTTCTAATAATTTAACGAAGACATTGGTTCATAAATTAAGGTCAGAGGTTTCGGCTATTATGATTGCAACCAATACGGCAGTAAACGATAATCCGTCACTTACTACCCGTTTATGGTTTGGTAAAAATCCCCATCGGATAATTCTCGATAGAAACAGGCGAATCCCTGAGAACTATCACCTTTTTGACAACAGTGTAAACACAATACTGTTTACCGAAAAAGTCGAGAGCAAAATCGTAAACGATAAAACCAATTTTATTCCTCTTAAGTTTGATGAACATTTGATTCCTTCAGTTTTAAAAGAGTTAAATAAAAGAAAGATAAATTCGTTACTTGTTGAGGGTGGAGCAACTCTTTTACAGAGTTTTATTGACCTCGGAGCTTGGGACGAAGCCTACATAGAAATAGCCGACAGACGCTTTGTAGAGGGAACAAAAGCCCCCAACATACGGGGTGAAGTTGTTGATGATCGAAAAATCATTGACTCACAAGCCATACATTTGGTAAACACTCAGAATTATAAAATATTATAAATATTAGGTTTCTTCGGGTTTTAGTGGAAAATCTTTCTATTTTTGCACACTGATACTGTATAAAACCGTATAAACAAAATGAATATAAAGTATATAACTTACCTGTTATCGGGTTTACTTCTTTTTCTCTTATTTCCATCTTGCAGTGATAATGACACTACTACTAACTATAATTCGTCATCAAAGGATGCTCAAATCTATTCGTTTGGAATTAGTGCCATAGCCCCAATAAGTAAAGACTCGGTGAAGAGAGCGCAGGATTCTATTCGATTTATACAGGTAAACAAGACTAAATTTGCCATTGATCAGGTAGCCGGAGTTATTTATAACCCGGATTCTTTGCCTTTTGGCACAGTGTTAGATACGGTTAAAGTGGCAATAACCTTTAATCCAAGTTCATCACCAAGTCAGGTATTGATCACAACGCCGGATTCTATTAATGGTTATACCTGGAATTTGACGGATTCTGTCAGTTTCGGAAAACTACCTGTAAAGTTCACGGTAACATCACAGGGAGGAACTCTTAAATCTTATAATATTGATATCCGCACTCACAAAATAGATCCCGACACGATGCTCTGGAAGCAAATGACTTCTTATCCAAGCACGTTTGGTGAATCTAAAACGATATTAAAGAGCAGTGTATTTTATACTTATGGTCTCAATGGAAGTACACCTCTTTTATATACAGCCGATAAGGGCGCTGTCAATTGGGTTAAACAAACATTATCAGGTTTTCCTGCTGCGGTAAAAGCCGAGAGTATATTCTTAAGGAATGATGTTTTCTATGCTTTAGATAAAACAGGCAATTCATACTCGTCAGTAAATGGTAAGGATTGGACTAAATTAACGAACGGCAAAACAGTAATGTCTATTTTAGGTGTTCTGCCTGCAGCCAATAGCGCTGATGATCAGTTATTGGTTACGTACAATAATGGTGGTAAATACTATTTTGGAAAAACTAAGGACTTAGTTACTATCACAGAGGTTTCAACTATAAGTGTTTCACCTACAGATAACCAGGTTCCCTCGAATTTTCCTTTGCAGAAAGCGGCATCTTTTACAAGCGTAAGCACTAATAAGAATAAAAGAATGCTTATTTTAACCGGAGGAGTCAATACCGCAGGATCAGAATTGAGCTATACATGGCTTATAAAAGATTCGGATGACGGGTTAGAGATGTCTCCATTTATAAAAAATACACTTTTTAAAGGAGCCGGGCTTTCTAATTTTGTATATGGCGATAAGTTATATGCTTTAAGCAATAATCGATTCTACATCTCAGCTTTATGGGGAGAGTCATGGATTGTAGCACCCAATAAGCAAAAATTAGACCCTAAGATTTCGGCAAGAACAGGGCAAACAGCAATTGTTGATGACAGTAACTATATCTGGATATTCGGAGGAGTGTCCGGTGGTAAAGGCGTGAGTGATGTATGGAAAGGACGTTTAAACAGCCTTATCCCCTAATCGCTTTGACAGTAACACATCAGTAATTTAACTGTTTAAAGTGCTTCGGTGTTGTATTAAATCGAAAATAAAAAGGTTTTAGACCTTATTTGCAGAACAAAAATATTTTGATGACAAAAAACAAACATGAAAATAGTAACAAGATATATGTTCTCCTGTTAATTTTCATGGGGTTGATTTCTTCTGTAAATATATCTGCTCAAGAGTATGAGTATGAAATAGGAGGAATGACAGGTATCTCGACCTATATGGGAGATGCTAATAAAAACAACCCGTTTATGAGTCCTAATTTTGCAATGGGGGCAGTATTAAGATACAATCGCAACTTCAGATGGGCTTATAAGGCCAATTTTGTAGTTGGAGGAGTTTCGGGCGATACACGTAAATCGGGAAATGTTTTTCCTAATGGACAAAATACTTCGTTCAGCAGAACGTTTTATGAAGTAGGAGGGCAGGTTGAATATAACTTCTTCCATTATAGCGATAAGTATCAGTATCTGGGAACGAGGCGATTTTCACCTTATATCTTTACCGGATTGGGAATGACAATCGGTTCCGGCGAAGAAACATTTATGGGAATGAATTTACCCTTAGGAATCGGATTAAAATATAAATGGAAAGACCGTTTGAATCTGGGTTTTGAGTTTTCGTTCAGAAAGCTTTTTGGAGATTCGTTCGACGTAACCAAGAAAACAGGAGGCTTGTCATTGGACGATCCTTATAAAATAGAAAGTAGTTTTTTCAAGAATAAAGATTGGTATCTTTTGACTATGTTTTCTGTTACCTGGGATTTTGGAGTACGTAGTAAATCATGTGTAGATAGTCTTTATTGAGTACCTTAGGTTCTAATGAATACTTACGAAAGCAATAAAAAGGTCTTGGACCTTAATTCATATATAAAAGACAAAATAGATGTCGCTTTTAGAAAAAATAAATAAAGATCAGTTACCAAACCATGTTGCTATTATAATGGATGGCAATGGTCGTTGGGCGAAGCAACGCAATCTTGACAGGACATTTGGGCATAGAGAAGGTGCCGTGTCTGTGCGTAATGTAATAGAAACTGCAGCAAGACTGGGTATTTCTTATATAACATTATATACTTTTTCGACGGAAAACTGGAACAGACCTGCTGAAGAAGTTGAGGCTCTGATGTCTTTATTGATTGAATCTGTAGCAAGAGAAACTCCCGATCTTCTTAAAAATAACATAAGACTTAAGGCGATAGGCGATTTGGACCGTTTGCCGGCACCTACTCGTGCGGCACTTGACGGATGTATTCAGGAAACCTCTGTGAGTACAGGCCTTACGTTGGTTTTGGCTTTAAGCTATTCGGCACGATGGGAAATAACAGAAGCAACTAAAAAGATTGCCGCTGCTATAAACTCTGGTGAATTGACTAACGTTGATGAGTCTACGGTAAGTGATTTTTTGACAACAAAAGGTATACCCGACCCCGATTTATTGATTCGTACAGGGGGCGAAATCCGCATAAGTAACTTTCTTTTATGGCAGGCTGCTTATGCAGAATTCCATTTTACAGAAACGTTATGGCCTGACTTCCGTGAGGAATCTTTGTATGAAGCTGTAGTTGATTATCAATGCCGCGAGAGACGTTTTGGAAAGACAAGCGAACAAATCAACCGTTAATCGAATTAAACAAAAAAAGAATATGCTCAAAAGAGGTTTATTTGCTTTATTATTATCATCTTTTATATTTAAGATTGACGCACAAGTTCAAGCGACGGATAGTGTGGCGGTGAAAGCGGTGAATGAAGCAATAGCGAATTCAACTAGTTCTGTTGATAATGGTCCACTTCCTGTTATAACCTATACTCTTACTCCTAAAAAGTATGAGATTGCCGATATAACAGTAACGGGCGTGAAAAATTCGATGTACGAAGATTTTGTTCTGATTGGGTTTTCAGGTTTATCCGTAGGAGATAAGATTGAGATACCCGGTACGGAAGTAACAAATGCTGTAAGACGTTTCTGGAAACAGGGACTTTTTTCTGATATAAAAATTACTGCGACTAAGATATCAGGCGATAAAATTTGGCTGAATATCGATTTAAAAGATCGTCCCCGTATTTCCGATATATCCTATGAAGGGGTAAAGAAAGGAGAAAGAGAAGATCTTGAAAGCAAAATCGGTATGGTAAAGGGTAATCAGATTACCCCTAATATGGTTGACAGAGCAAAAAGTATCATAAAAAAATATTTTGATGACAAAGGTTTTAATAATGCTGTAGTTACTGTTACTCAGAATCCCGATTTATCAAAAGAAAATCAGATAATTCTTAATATAGCAATAGACAAGAAAGAAAAGATTAAAGTATATGACATCAGTATCGAAGGTAACGAAGAAGTTTCTGATGATGCTTTAGAGAAAGCAATGAAGAAAACAAGACATAAACATACTATGTCTGCCAAAGTTCGTAACTTCCTTCGTTCTACAAACTATGTTCCCGAAAGCTATGAGCTGGATAAAGAGAATTTAATTGCAAAATATAACGAATTAGGATATCGTGATGCACGAATCTTATGGGATACAGTATATAAATACAATGATAAGAAAGTAAAAATAGATATTAAGTTAGACGAAGGTCAACAATATTTTATACGTCGTATCAACTGGGTGGGTAACACTGAATACTCTACAGATCAATTGAACAATGTGTTGAATATGAGAGCCGGCGATATTTATAACCAGAAGAAACTATCAGCTCGTTTAACAGGAGATGAAGATGCCGTAGGTAATTACTACTATTACAATAATGGTTATATATTTTATCAGGCAGACCCTGTAGAAGTAAATATCGACAGAGACTCGGTTGACTTGGAAATACGTATCGTGGAAGGTCCTAAGGCTACAATTCGAAAAGTAATGATTTCGGGTAATGATCGTCTGTATGAAGATATTGTCAGACGCGAACTTAGAACCAAACCGGGAGCACTATTTAGTCGTGATGACCTGATGCGTTCGTTACGTGAAATCTCTCAAATGGGACACTTCGATCCGGAGAAAATGCAACCCGATATTCAGCCAGATCCTGAATCAGGAACTGTAGATATAGGATATCCATTGGTGTCTAAAGCAAATGATCAGGTTGAGTTCTCTGCAGGATGGGGACAAACAGGTATATTGGGTCGTTTAAGTTTGAAGTTTACTAACTTCTCATTGAAAAACTTATTAAATCCGGGATCATATAAAGGAATTATACCACAAGGTGAGGGACAAACTTTACAATTGAGTGGACAAACGAATGGTAAATACTACCAATCGTATTCAATATCGTTTACAGATCCTTGGTTTGGAGGAAAACGTCCTAACTTCTTATCTGTAGGAGCATACTATTCTATCCAGACAGGTGTAAACAGTAGCTTCTTTAACAATAGCTATTTGAATAACTTCTATAATAATCAGTATAGTTCGGGTTTTCAAGAATCATATCTGAATAACTCTCTGGATCCTGATAAATCGATCAAAACCTTTGGTGTATCGGTTGGATATGGAAAGCGTTTGAATTGGCCGGATGACTACTTCCAATTAGAAGGAGGTTTATCGTACCAATTATATAGCATGAAAAACTGGGATTATTTCTTGGTTCGTAACGGACAAAGTCATAACATCAGTGCTTCTGTAACCTTGTCTCGTAACTCTATCGATAATCCGATTTATACTCGTAGAGGTACTCAGTTTTCATTGAGCGTACAAGCAACACCTCCTTATTCAGCATGGAATGGAGTTGATTACAGTAACCCCGATTTAGATGCAGGAGAGAAATACAGATGGGTAGAATATCACAAATGGAAATTTAAATCTAAAACATTTACGTCACTGATGCCTTCTATACAGAAGACTCCTGTATTGATGACACGTGCCGAATATGGTTTAGTCGGCTATTATAACAAACACAAGAAATCGCCTTTCGAAACATTCTATATGGGGGGAGACGGTATGTCGGGAGCTTCTTCCGGATATGCAACCGAAATCGTAGGATTACGTGGATATGAAAACGGATCTATCGGATATTATGCAAGTGCATATACTCGTTTAGCTTTGGAGCTTCGTTATCCACTGATACTTGAGCCTTCATCAACAATCTATATATTATCGTTTGTAGAGGCAGGTAATGCTTGGAGCGATATTAAAGATCTTAATCCATTTGACTTAAAACGTTCTGCCGGATTTGGTGCACGTATTATGTTGCCTATGATCGGACTTATTGGTATTGACTGGGCTTATGGATTCGATAAAGTAAACGGTAGCCGCCAATATGGAGGTAGCCAATTCCACTTTATTATCGGTCAAGAGTTTTAATAAATGTTGATTTTAACACTATTTACTAGTTATAGAGTAAACTAATTGGCGAAATAGTTGTCTATTTATATATAAGATATAAACATCAGTCATTATGAACAAGCTTATTCTATTCTTTGGATTATTCCTTGCCTTTACAGCAAGCGGTTATTCTCAGAAGTTCGCATTGATTGATATGGAATATATTTTAAAAAATATAAGCAGTTACGAAACAGCCAATCAACAGTTGGAAGCTATATCAAAGAAATGGCAAACAGAAGTAGAAACTTCTCAACAGGAAGTTCAAAACATGTATAAAACTTATCAATCTGAAATTGTATTCCTATCAGCAGATCAAAAAACAAAAAGAGAAGCGGAAATCGTTGAGAAAGAAAAAGCAGTACAAGAATTGAAACGTAAATATTTTGGACCCGAAGGTGAAGTTTTTAAAAGACGCGAAGCCTTGATTAAGCCTATACAAGATGATATTTATAATGCTGTTAAAGAAATTTCGGATACTAAAGGATACCAATTAGTATTAGACAGAGCATCAGCGAGTAGTGTGATTTTTGCATCTCCTCGTATTGATATCAGTAATGAAGTATTATCGAAGCTCGGATATTCAAAATAAATTATATACATTTGCGATCAAAGAATTAAAAAAAACAATAAAAACAAAGAAACCAAAGCATTATGTTTAAAAAACTATTTATCCTTTTTCTTATTGTTGCTCCGATAGGAGTATACGCACAAGATAAACTAGCCTATATCAATACTCAGGAAGTATTCACTCAAATGCCTGAAATTAAGGATGTAGAAACTAAATTAGCTACAAAGCAAGAAGAAATTAAAAAGAATTTGGCTGCAATACAAGCTGAGTACGACAAAAAAATGGAAGAATTTAAAGCTTCTACAGCTGAGCCAACTGAAGCTGTATTGACAGACCGTCAAAAACAAGTACAACAAATTCAAGAAAGATATGAAACTTATCTTGAAAACAGCGATAAAGAATTCCAAGATTTGCGTCAACAACTATTAGCTCCACTACAACAAAAAATGCAAGCTGCAATTAAATCTGTAGGTGATAAAAATGGTTATACTTATATTATCGAAGTAGGAGCAATTCCTTACGTTTCGACAAGTGCGGTAGATGCAGGTAAATTAGTGAAAGCTGAATTAGGCATCAAATAATTTAGATACTGATTATCTCAGAATATAGAAAGGATGGCTTATTGATTATGCCATCCTTTCGTCTATTAATGTTTTATATCAATTTCGAGGGGTAGCTTTGTTTCTCTGTCTTCGATGGTCGATCAGATAGGCTCGCTCCTACACCCAAACAACAAAAAGGTCTGAGGCCTTATTTTTAAAATAAGAATTTTAAATTAAAACTTAAGATGACTAGTAAAAAATTACTTTCATTTTTTTTAGGAGTATTGTTTATCTTCACTTCTTGCAGCGATTCCAAAGATCCAAAAGATGCTATTCCCGCAGACGCCAACTATGTTGTTTGCGTTGATGCCAAATCATTGGTTACAAAATCCGAATATGATATATTCAGTAACCCCATGATTCAACAAGCTATAAGCATGTATAAAGTGACGTTGAAAGACGAAGCTGCAATAAAGTTGCTCGATAGCTTTCTGAATGATGCAAACTCTTTGGGCTTAGACCTGAAGGGCGACTTGTATTTCTACACAAACTACAAGGTTTATGGAGTAGTGGCAGGTGTTAATAATGCCGATAAGGTGAAAGAGGCACTGGTGAAATTCTCATTAGTACAAGAACAAGATATAAAGAAAGAAGGAGGCATATATACTGTTGCTCCCGAATCGCAGACCTGTGTAGCATGGAACGGTAATAAACTGTTGCTGTTGGTTGATATTGCATCAGCCTATGGTAATGCAAGTGATGTGAAGGAAACTCCTAATCTGGCAGAGTTGGCTCGAGTACAATTGAAGCAAGGTGCCGATAAAAGTATAAATTCGAATCCGGAATTTGTTGAATTTCTGAAAAGCAAAAAAGACATCTCGACTTTCTTTTCGATGAAAGGCATGGATAAGACTCTTCCTGATTTAGCGGGATTAGCAAAGGCAACAGATGTAACCATTCCGTTTAAGAAATTCTTATCTGATATCGATGGTGTATCTACAGGTATATATACTTCTTTCGAAAATGGAGAGGTCAGATTTGAAAATAAATATTTTTATGATTCGCCTGAGAGTGAGAAAAAATTTAAAGACCTGTTGGCTCAATTAAGTGGTAACATTAAAGGCGATCAACTGAAATATATTACCAATGATCCTTTATTTCTGGCTTCAGCCAATGTAAAAGGAGAGGGTGCATATTCTTATTTAGAGAAATTAGGGTTTATCGAATTACTCACCAAGGAACTTCCCGAAGGTGTTGAATCGGATGAAATCCAGAAAATTTTAAAAGATTTGAATGGAGATATCACTTTTGCGGTAACTTCTAAAACTGCCACGAAGCAGAAAGATGATATCTTTAGCGACATGGGAGCACCTACTCCCGAATTTGTTTTCTTTGCCGATATAACTAACCCTGAAGAGGTGATCGGCTTTATTAAACAACAATTGGCTAATGGTGAAATGAAATATACAGAACTATCGCCAACCAACTTTAAAATAAGCAGCAATAATGTAGATGTTTATTGGGGAGCAAACGGCAATACGTTTTTCTTTACCAATAACCAAGTGGTATACAATAACCTCAAAGCATCTGATCTGACTAGTAACTACTCGAATGTCATTAAGGATAAGTCTATTGTGATGTTGGGCGATTTGCAGGTATTGCAATCGTATATGACAAATAATATGGCGTTTCAGGCTTTCGGACCCTTCTTAAGTGAATTCGGAAAATATGAATTTGCCAGTGCCGGAGATTTGACAGGAGTGGGCAGACTCGAATTGGCTACTAAAGATAAAAATAGCTTAGCTGTTATTTGCAAACAATTGGATCAGTTAATATCCAGTTTTGGAGGCATGTTCAGATAAAACAACAAACAATACACAGTGATCGGTTAACACTCTAGTTGGCTGGTCACTGCTGACTGTTACCTGATTTAAATTAAGATGGATAAAATAGTCTTCCATAATACAATTCCTAAAATCTTCTCTAATGAAAGGGATTTGCAATCGGATGTCTGGTTGCAAGACTTTAGCTTCGAAAAAGGGCAATATTATCTGGTCGAAGCCAATTCGGGCACAGGAAAAAGCTCGCTTTGCAGCTATATATATGGCTACAGGGACGATTATTCGGGGAAAATACTGTTCGATGATACAGACATACGCAAATTAAAGACCAAACAGTGGGATAATATTCGTTGTACAAATATCAGCCTTCTTTTTCAGGAGCTTTGTCTTTTTCCTGAGTTGACAGCACTTGAAAATGTACAACTGAAGAATAATCTGACTCGTTATAAGGAAAATAATCAGATTGATGAGATGTTTCATATGTTGGGCATATCCAATAAAAAACATTCTTTAGTCGGAAAGATGTCTTGGGGACAACAACAGCGTGTTGCATTAATCCGTTGTTTGTGTCAGCCATTCGATTTTCTGATACTGGACGAACCCATTAGTCATCTGGATGACGAAAATGCGTCTATTGCCGCCGTATTGCTTCAGAGAGAGGCATGGCAACAGGGAGCAGCTATTATAGCAACATCAATCGGGAAAAATCTGCCATTGGAGTATATTAAAACTTTTGCTCTATGAAATTGATCTGGAAATTATTGCGGGAAAATATAAGTAAACCCCAGTTAATAGGTTTTGCAGTTACCAGCCTTATCGGGATGAGTATTGTTTTACTGGCCTTTCAGTTTTATTTTGATATCAATCCACTCTTTACCGGAAAAGACAAACTTCTTAAAGAGGACTATTTGACGATAACTAAAAAAGTAGGAATTTTGGGCGGTTTATCGTCACGATCCAATGGCTTTAGTCAAAACGAAATAGATGATCTGAAGAAGCAGTCGTTTGTGAAAAATGTAGGGGCTTTTACACCGTCGCAATTTAATGTATTCGGTGGATTTAATAGTCAGAAGCTTGGTATTGCATTTAATACCGAAATGTTTTTCGAATCGGTTCCCGATCATTTCATTGATGTAACATCCGACAGTTGGAGATTTTCTCCTGTTGACAATACGGTTCCCATTATTCTCCCTAAAAATTATTTAGACCTCTATAATTTCGGCTTTGCACAAGCTAGTTCTATGCCGAGAATTTCGGAACAATTAATCGGATTGATTAATCTTGATATATCTATAACAGGAAAAAACGGTCTCAGGCAGCAGATGAAAGGGCGTATCGTGGGTTTTTCGAACCGGATAAACTCGATATTGGTTCCCGAAACATTTATGACTTGGGCAAATCAGCAATATGGAGGTACTCCATCGGAGCCTGCCCGATTGATTATTGAGGTTTCTAATATAGCAGATCCTAACCTCTCGGGGTATTTTAAGGATAAAGGTTTTGAGATTAGTGGAGATAATACAACTGCCAGCAAGATGTCTTTCTTCCTGAAAATTATAATTGGAATTGTGGTTTCGGTAGGTGTGTTAATATGTGTATTGTCTTTCTTTATATTGGTATTGAGTATCTATTTGTTACTCGAGAAAAATATGAATAAATTAAGAACTTTACGGTTGATAGGATATAGTAAATCTATTGTTGTAAAGCCCTACGAATGGTTAGCTGTAGGCCTCAATCTGGTTATTCTGGTTCTGTCTTTAGCCATAACTTTTATTGTCAGGGCACAATACCTTAATTTCGTGGGAAAATTGCTTCCTGTGGCTGAGGCTCGGTTCTCGGTATATACACTACTTATAGGAATTACTATTTTCGTATTACTCTCTTTGTTGAATATTTTGATAATTAGAAGAAAGGTGAAATAAGCTTATTCTATTTTACTATCATATATTTCGCCAACAGGTATTCTTTAGCAGTCTAAGGATACTTGTTGGCGAAGTTTTTTTATTATGCTCTTAAAATCTAATATTAATCTAATAATTGAAACGAAAATTTATAAAAAAGAGTCTATCGCAAGAGAAGGTTGGGATAGAAACAATAATTATTTTATTTTTGAACAATTACAAAAATACGCATGAAATAATATAAACTATGAAAACTTTACTGATTGCAATTAGTACAACTATCTTATTATTATTTACCTCGTGTGAAGATGAAATGGGCGGTGGGGGAACTACAGGTGGAGGTAAAGATGAGTCTATGAATGGATATGTAAATTCTGTAGATAAATTAACTCCCATAATTGAGGACAAAGAAATTAGTTTTAATAATAATTGTTCCGATAGCTTATTTCATAGCTCTAATAACCTTTCGAGATAGAATAAGGATGTAATAATTATTACCTTTTGATACCAAACATCTTTTTATGAAACTACTGAAATTACCCCGATATCTACTCTTTCTGATTATCGGAATGTTATTATTATCTTCTTGTCAGAAAAATAAAATCTCACTAGATAAAGCTTATAATAGCTTAATTGTTGGAGAACCTGATATTGCACTTACTTTGCTGGACTCTATTGGTGACTTAGACGGGCTAGATAAAGATTCTTATATGCAATACATTGTCATTTATGTAGGTGCGAAATATGAAACGAAACAAGATATACAGGCAGACACTTTAATTTTCGAAGCACAACGATATTTCAATGAAATAGAAAAATCTAAATATAGCGATCTTGCAAATTATTATTCTGCACAGCTATATGATTATAGAGGTGATTTTTCAAAGGCTTTAGAGTCCTATATGCACACCGTGAACTCTACTTCTGAGAAACTTGATAATAGCTTATTGGTAAGTAAAAGTTTAAATAATATTGGATATATTTATTATCAACAGGAGCTTTATGATAGTGCTGTCGTAAATTATCAAAAGGCACTATCTTATTATGATAAAGTAGGTAATATTGATCAACGAAAATTAAGAATACTTACTAATATTGGTAGAGCTTATGAAGATAGTAATAGGCTTGACAGTGCCTATTATTATTTTAACAAGACTTTAAATAATGCAACAGAGGCAGGCAATGAAAAATATAAGAGTTTTTCTTTACAAAATCTAGCAGTGGTTTGCTATGGTATGGAGGAATATAATAAAGCGATAGAGTATTTCCATACAGCATTAGTGATGGATATTACTAATGCAGATCAAATTCGACAAATAAATCTCTATTTACTAAATACTTATAATAAAAAAGGAGATGTTAAGTCAGCTAAACAATATGCAGATTTGGTAATTGCCGATCTTCCCGAAGTAACATATAAATATACTTCCAAAGAGATGTATGCCGCTCTTGCTGAGTATTATAAGCAATTGGGTGATTACAAGCAGGCATTCGAATATAGTGAACTCGAAAAAATAACAAAAGAGCAGATTGCAAAAGAAGCAGATGCACCGGCTTTATTAGCTGCTGACAAAAACTACTACTTAGTAAAAAAGGAAAGAGAAGTACAAGAATTCAAGTCGCATATTAATTTCTTGCTTATAATCGGCTTAATTGTCTTCTGTGTTCTATTTGCATTTGTCCTATTTATTTGGAGGAATCATAAGAAAGATAAAGCTGAAATAAGAGAATGTGCAGATAAATACGAAATACTCAGAGGCTTGATATATTCGATGGGGAAAGAATATCCCCAAATAGAAGCCGAAATCAAGTCTATGCTGGCGGATGAGTAAACAGGATGATTCATTTCATTATGTTATAGCGTAATTGTATAATAATGTTTGCTTTACCTCTGGTGTTGTATTTCTGTAGGAATGATGATAATATAGTGCTTTAATCTTAAAACTATCAGTGAAGAAGAAATTGTTAAGTTGATAGACATGGAATTAATAACAGGCTATAAAGAAATAGAAGTAAATATCTTATACTTATAAAGAATAAAAAAGAGTGTTGTTTAATAAACAACACTCTTTTTTATTTGTCTATTATCAACATAGACTTTGAAAAAGAAATTTTCGAAGTATCAGGAATTTTTTTTACCGAGAAAGCATTCAGAACAAAATAAATGTTACTGATAGGTTCTACTAAAGGTTTTGAATAAAAAGCTTGATTATATTGGTAGTCCAAGTTATAATTATTGAATAGCATAGTACCTTTCAAATCTACAACTTCATTTAAAGTGGAAGATGAAGCTATGATCAATGAATATTGATTAAAATCACATTTAATTAATTCTTCTTTTAAAGTTTCAGGACAATAATTAAACAGTGGATTATCATTTAGCTGGGTTAACGAATTTATTAAATATACTTTTTGCTTAAACAAGTCTAAAATATGGGGGGCTATATTGGTCGTAGAATGCTTTTCAGTTAAATAAGGGTAACTTTTTTCAATATTGATTACTTGATATTCCTGTTCTTTTTGTTCTTCTTTGCAACCTATAAAAAAGATAATGAAAATAAATAAATAGTATTGTTTCATTACTAAATGGTTTAAGTTTGTATTAATAGTTATGTAACTGTGTTTATATGCTATCGGGGATTGAAAAGCGTATTTTGTGTGTCACTTTTGTCACTTTTGTAATCTTTTTCGATTTAAATCGTTTAATTGTAGGCGTTTAGCTTGTAGATAAAAGCGGCAAATATATTTACTGATGTAACTATTTTGTCACTACTTATATTCTGTTGTTTCTATAACCACCTTTTCCGCCTGAAGAAAACAAGTATACCTCCCGATGAAGCTAACATCAAACCGATGGCTACAATATATCCGTAGTCCCATTTGAGTTCGGGCATGATGTCGAAGTTCATTCCGTAGATACTCGCAATAAGGGTAGGGGGCATAAATATTACCGAAATAATGGTAAATATCTTGATGATTTTATTCTGCTCAATATTAACAAATCCGAGGAACGTATCTTGCAGATAATCAAGTCTGTCGAAGCTAAACTTGATATGTTCGAGTAGCGAGTTTATATCCTTTACGATAATGGTTAGTTTACCATGCAGCTCTCTGTTGATTAATTCGCTCTTTAACATGCTCGATACAGCCCGTTGCTTTTCGATTATATTTTCGCGCAACATCATAGTCTTTTCCTGAAGGTCTTTGATTTCCATCAACAGCTCTTCGTCGGCTTCTTCCATGGTCAGTGTATTACTCAGCGTGGTAATCTTTTGAGTCATTTCCTCGATCATATCAGCATCTACTTCTACCCGTGTTTCGAGTAGTGCAACAAACACATGATAGCCTGTAGGATAATTTCGTGGGTTGGCTGATATCTTCTTTACTGTTTCCTGAAACGAAGTAAGATCCTCGTCACGAACAGTTATCAGTATATTATTCTTCAGAATGAATGAGACCAATTCTTTCTCGAAATTGGGACGTAAGAAGTTAAAATTGACAACCAGCGAATCGTACGTTTCTATATATCGGGATGACATCTCAATCTCTATCATCTCTTCCTCTTCCTGAATATATATTTTCAGATAATCCTCTAATTCGTTCTCTATTTCTTCATCAACGTTGTTCAAGTCTATCCACAGAAAATTCTTAATTGGATTAGTCTTCAAGAACTCGATACTGCGACTGATACGAATTACATTGTCTTTGTGATAGAATAATCTTACTTCAGACATAATAAGTATTTAGTTATGAGTTACTGGTTGTTAACTGTTCTGTTGTCTTGCCAAAGCAATAAACAGGGTCTGTGACCCCTATTCTTTACGTCTGATGCCGGCGTCTTCTGCACCTTGCGGCATGTGTTCACGTGTAAGGTTTGTCAAATATACAAATTCTTCCACTGACAATTGTTCGGGACGTCTCTCAAAAATAGGGTCTGTATATATAGCATTGTCTTTGCCCAAAAGCGGTTTCATCGAATTACGTAATGTCTTGCGGCGTTGGTTGAAAGAAGTCTTGATAACTGTCTTGAACAGCTTCTCATCACAACCCAGGCTTTCCCTATTATTACGTACCAATCGTATGACAGCCGATTTTACTTTGGGAGGCGGATCGAAAACAGTTTCGCTTACCGTAAACAGATATTCGATATCGTACCATGCCTGTAGGAGCACGCTAAGTATTCCGTATGCTTTTTTACCGGGTTTCGATGCAATACGTTCGGCAACTTCTTTTTGAAGCATACCCGAGCAGCATGGAATATGCTTTCGGTAATCGAGAACTTTAAAGAATATTTGAGAAGAGATATTATAAGGGTAGTTACCTATAATACAAAACTGATCGGGATAAATATCCGTTGGGTTCAGTTGCAGGAAGTCACCTTCGATGATATGTCCTTTTAGAGCAGGAAAATGTTGGTTGAGATATGGAACCGATTCGCGGTCAATTTCTATAACGGTAAGATCGCGATTTTTTTCGAGCAAATACTGGGTCAGTACCCCCATTCCGGGACCAACTTCTATTATGGGAACATCCGAAAAATCGTCTAAAGTATCAGCTATTTGCTTCGCTATTTGCAAATCTTTCAAAAAATGTTGTCCCAGAAATTTCTTTGCTCTTACGTCTCCCATCTATATATCTTAAAGTCTAAGACTCGTTTATTGCTTTGGCTGGTGTAACAATCAAAGCTTGTTATTATTCAGTAATGCAAATTATTTAATGCTATATTTTATACTTATAGGTTGTACATGTGTGGCTGTAGTCTATCGGCGAACACACAGCGTCACCCTTACTTAAAGAAATAAAAAGGTCTGAGACCTCATTTTATTAAATATCCTTATATTTGCAACGAACAAAGTTAATGAATTTATCATTGTAATACGCATCAATGCTATTCATTTACACCGAATAAGTAAACATAATGGATATTAATCAAACCGACGAACCTCAGAAAGAAGGATCAGTAATAAGTAAATTTTTGAAAGTACTTATCCCTTTAGCTCTAGGGGTAGCAGTGTTGTGGCTTTTATACCGTGACACGGATTTTGGTAAAATGTGGATCACTATCAAGGATGCTAACTTTGCTATCCTTTTGTTTTCCCTTATTTTTGGTGCCTTAGGCAACGTTATACGGGGTTTCAGATGGAAGTTGTTGATAGAGCCACTGGGCTATCATCCTCCAACATCAAGCTTAGTGTATTCTGTATTGGGTAGCTATGCTGTCAATATTGCAATACCACGTGGTGGAGAGGTCTGGAGATGTGCGGTTATTTCGAAAGATGAAAAAATACCTTTTACAAAACTCTTTGGAACTATGCTTCTTGATAGAGTTAGCGATACTGTAATGGTTGCTTGTATTATTTTGTTGGCATGCTGCTTTAATGTTGATTTCTTTCTTTCTTATATAAAGGAAAATCAGGCATTATCGCAATCTATACATAATGTGTTTTCATCGCTGTGGACTATCGGAAGCATTATTGGTGTTATTCTTTTCATTATAATTGTATTCACAGTATTTAAAAATACAGCCCCTATCATTAAAGTTAAAGGCTTCTTCAAATCGATAGGACAAGATATGAAGGCTGTGTTTAAGATGAAGAAAAAGTCTCGCTTTGTAATCTATAGTGTTGGCATTTGGCTGTCTTATTTTTTATATTTCTATATTACTTTCTACGCATTTGATTTCACAAGAGATTTAGGTCTTACCGCAGGTCTCATTGCTTTTGCTCTAAGTAGCTTAAGTATGGCCATTCCTACAAATGGAGGTATGGGCGTTTGGCATGCTGCAGTGGTGCTATCTCTGGGATTGTATGGTGTTGCTAAAGATTCGGGAGAGGCATTTGCTTTTGCTGTTTTTGCGATCCAATCATTGTGGATTGTATTATGTGGACTATTTGGAATGGGAGCATTGGTCGTAAAGAGCAGGCATAAATGAAAAGATTAATATGCATATTTTTATGTATAGGATTTCTTTTTCCTGTATTTAGTGAAAATCTTTTATCTCTTGATTTTAACTCTATAGAAAAGGATACGGATGAACCCCTGCTTGTTGGTTACGGTTATATTCAAGTTTGGGATATGCTGAACAAGAAGAAAGAGATTGCAGATACAGATTTATATAAATTGGAAGCCTTCACGAGGCTCAAAGACGGACAGGATCAATTCTCATATTATATTCTTGAAGAAGTAAATTGGGGAGACTCTTTCAAGTCTTTTTTGATCTATGAAGACTATGAATCGGAATCTGCTATATGGTTAGCCAATTATGATAAAAATTATAACTTGATCGACTTTCTGGAAGTCTATTATGATAATGCAGAAGGAGCCTGGACAACAACGGCTAAGATATACCGGAAGCAGCACGTGATTGAATTAACTCAATATGATGCTTATGGAACTCCCGATACAACTATAAAAAAAGTTCTGGTGTCGCCAAGTGGAAAAATAAAACAATAAAATATACTTATTATGGCAAAAGAAATATTAAACCTGAAACCTGAAAGTGTTTGGAAACATTTTTATGAGTTGACTCAAATACCTCGTCCGACCGGACATACCAAGGCTGTCGAAAAATATGTAGTTGATTTTGCTAAATCACTAAATATAGACGTTAAGCAGGATAAGGTAGGTAATGTACTTATTACAAAACCTGCGTCGAAAGGTATGGAGAATGCTCCGACTGTAATCCTGCAAGCACATTTGGATATGGTACCGCAAAAGAATTCGAATGTAAAACATGATTTCCTAAAAGATCCCATTGATGCTTATATTGACGGAGATAAGGTGAAAGCCCGTTCTACCACTTTAGGTGCCGACAATGGTATTGGTGCAGCTGCTATTCTGGCTGTTATGGAAGACAATAGCCTTAAACACGGTAAAATAGAGGGACTCTTTACTATCGACGAAGAAGAAGGTATGGTAGGAGCATTTGGTCTCGAAGCCGGATTCTTAACGGGAAGTATACTTTTGAATCTGGATACAGAAGAAGAAGGTGAGCTTTGTGTTGGTTGTGCAGGAGGTATTGACGAAAATGTATCGTGGCAGTTCAAAGAAGTTGAAGTTCCCGAAGGTGATGTTGCTGTCAAAATAAGCCTTACAGGGCTTAAAGGCGGTCACTCCGGTGGTGAAATTCACTTGGGAAGAGGTAATGCTAATAAACTGATGTTTCGCTTGCTTAAAAAGGCAGTAGCCGAAGTTGAAGCTCGTCTTTCATTTGTAGACGGGGGGTCGCTACGTAACGCAATACCTAGAGAAGCATTTGCAATTGTAACAGTTCCTGCCGAAAATGTGGATGATCTTTTAGACTTGGTTGATGAATATAATGATATTTACAATGAAGAGTATCGAGATATAGAAAACAATCTGACCTTAAAAGCAGAGAAAACCGATTTACCTAAAACGTTGATCCCTGAAGAAATTCAAGACGATCTTATCAATGCTGTAGAAGCATGCCCTAATGGTGTGATAAGTATGTTGCAGGAATTTCCGGGGACAGTAGAGGCTTCAACAAATATAGCTTCAGTAAAATCGAGTGAAGGAAAAGTCGAGATAAAATTCCTTACACGCAGTTCGTCCGAAACAAAAAAACAGGCACTTGATTCCAGTATCCAAAGCTTATTTTCGTTAGCTGATGCTAAGGTTGAAGCAGTAAATGCTTATCCGGGATGGCAGCCTAATATACATTCTAAGACTTTGCAGGTAATGAAGGATGTATATAATGCAAAATTCGGAAAAGACCCTATCGTTCAGGTTGTGCATGCAGGTCTTGAGTGTGGAATCATCTTAGACAGTACTCCGGGATTGGATATTGTTTCATTTGGTCCGACTATCATGAATCCTCATTCACCCGATGAGCTCGTGGAAATTGATACAGTAGCGAAATTTTATGACTATCTGATTACTATTCTTGAAGAATTGAAATAAGAGATTGGTTTAAATGACTGTTGTTTACACTTCAAAATATTAAAAGGCTGAGACCTTAATAACCGTAAAAAATATTTTTTACGGTTATTTTTTTGATCAAATTCGACTGTTGTTTTTAAGTTCGATATCTTTGTTAGATATGCAACGAAGTCCCAGACTTCTACAAACCTTAAAAATATCTCTAATGAAAAAGATTATTTATCTATTCTGTATTTCTTTTCTTTTACTCAGTTGCGGAGGGAAAACAAACAAGACCAATGTTGTTTCTGATACTGAAACCTTTAAAGTTCTTCAATTTAATATATGGCAGGAAGGTACTGTGGTGCCGGGAGGATACGAGGCTATTATTCAGCAGATACTCGATTCGAAAGCCGATTTTGTGACATTGAGCGAAGTCCGGAATTATGATGATACCCGATTCTGTGATAGAATTGTTCAATCGTTAAAAGATAGCGGGCAAGTGTTCTATTCTTTTTATAGTTATGATTCGGGTATTCTTTCCCGTTATCCGATTATAGATTCAACAACCGTATATCCATGTGTAGATGATCACGGGAGTGCATATCGGGCATTAGTGGATATGAACGGACAGGAAGTGGCTGTTTATACCACTCACTTGGATTATCTGAATGATACGTATTATGACGTAAAAGGCTATAATGGATCTACTTGGAAAAAACGTACCCCTATGCTTGATGTAGATTCGATTCTGGCCGATAATGTATTATCTAAAAGAGACGATGGTATGAAAGCGATTCTTGAAAAGGCAAAGGAAGACAGGGCAAAGAATAGGATTGTTATTATAGGCGGAGATTTTAATGAACCATCGCATCAGGACTGGATTGAAAGCACAAAAGATATGTTTGACCGACATGGAGTCGTTGTCCCCTGGACTGTAAGCACTATGCTTGCTGATGAAGGATATGTAGATGCATATCGTAAAGCTCATCCTGATCCTGCTACTCATCCCGGTATAACTTTTCCTGCCGATAATCCATTAGTAGATATAAGCAAGCTGACATGGACACCCGATGCCGATGAACGTGAGCGTGTCGATTTTATTTATTACGCACCTTTCGATGGGTTGGAATTGGATAATGCTATCATATGGGGACCTGATGGTTCTATTGCATACAGTAAAAGAGTAAAAGACAATACGCAGGATCCTTTTGGAATAGGCAAGGGAATTTGGCCTACCGACCATAAAGCGGTATTAGCATCATTTACATTAAATAAGAAGAAGTGAAAGTATTAATCTGATTGATAAAAAAGGCAGTTTTAGGCTGCTTTTTTATATCTATTTATGCTTTACGTGCTACCGATAAAAATACCGTTCTTGAGGTACTGCCTACAGCTGTTTGCATAGCCCACCATTTCATTTCATACCAGCGCCATTCACCTGCTGCAACTTGCACTTGTACATTCGAAGTTATAACTTCGGCATAAACAGTTGTCCAGTAAACGATATTGTTAACATCTACCTGCAAAAAACTACCGGGGGTAACGGTTTGATTTAATGCTGTTCTGTTTTCATTTACTTCTGTAGCAAATGTCTGTAAACTGATAAGCTGATTTTGTGTTGAAACGTTATATATGCGTGGACTATAGAAAGTGGCATCATAATATGCCAAGTCCATTTTTAAACCATCAATAATAGGTAACTGAGTTGGAAACTGAGTCGATAAAAGAACCCCGTTTGCAAGCCCTGTTGTATTGAATACTCCCGAAAATGTAATAAAACTTCCGATATCTAGCTCTAAGGTACCGCTTACGCCAACAGTACAAGTATTTCCGAGTACGTTAATATTAAAATAAGCTGTTGCCGGAGAATCAAGAAGAGGAGTTCCTGATAAAGTATATCTTAAGACCCCGTTTCCTTGCTGTAATACTCCTGCTTGCAGCGTAGCTGTAAGCCCTGTATTACCCGTTGAAGGGATTGGTGAGCCTGCAGGATAAGATGCACCGTTACCGCCTATGTAGGGTATTTCCATAATCCCGTCATAAGGTACTCCGGCATTGAATGTCGTTGGGTTGATTGTTGCTCCTGTACATTGTATCCCCGATATGCCGGGAGCCAGTATTTCTTCGGAAGCCAGTCTTACCCATACTGATCCGTCCCACGTTAAATAGCCTTCTATTTTGAAATTTCCGGCAGCTGTATTGTAAACAGTGAGACCTACTGCAGGGTTAGGAACTGTTGTTTGATCTGTATTGGAATCTAGTGCTACCCTGGGGAAAAGTACCCCTTTATTTGTGCTGGTAACTTCAAGCATCGCCGAAGAGGAAATATTTGTGGTGCCAATCCCTACCTGTGCATAGATAACCACTATGCATAGTTGAAATAATATGGATGTTAAAATTTTCTTGTTCATGTGTAATGTTTTATAATTAGGTTGACAACACATTATGCTTTTCGGATAACTGACATGAATATTACTTTTTGAGTGCCGATTTGCATTGCCCACCATTTCATTTCATACCAACGCCATACACCGGGAACAATTTGTACCTGTACATTGGCAGTTATCACTTCAGCAGCAGCAGTTGTCCAATAAACGAGATCGTTATTATCGACTTGCATGCTGGCTCCAGATGTAACGGTTTGATTCAGATTGCTTCTGTATTCATTTACTTGTGTTGCAAATGATTGTAAGCTTATTAGTTGGCTGGTCGCATTTGTATTGATAATTCTGGGTCTGTAAAAAGTGGCATCATAATATATCAAGTCCATTCTTAGACCGTCTATAAGGGGCAGACCGGTTTTTAGAGATGATAAGTATGTTCCGGTAGTTATACCTGTAGTAGGTATGGATGTAATAAGAGTCTGGGATAATCCAACACCCAAAGTTGCTCCACTTACGGCTGCACTACAGCTTTGTCCTAAAAAGTTAATGTTAAACATTGCAGGTACGGGCGAGTCGTATAAAGGAGTTCCCGATAGAGTAAAAGTTAGTTCACCTGCCCCATATGCAAGAGTCCCGGCTTGTAAAGTTGCCGTCAACCCTGTATTGTATCCGGTTGATGGTATGGCGGTTCCGGCAGGATAAATACCTCCATTTCCTCCAGTGTAGGGTACTGTCATGGTTCCGCTATAAGGTACTCCGGCTTGAAAAACAGCTGGACTTATTTTTGCATTTTCACATTGTAAAGTTGATATGGCAGGCGAGGCAGTAGCTGTAAGATTAATTTTTTTCCAGCTTGTTCCATCCCAGCACACAAGTCCTTGATAGACTAAGCCTCCGGTTCCGGTATTATAAATTAAAAGCCCTTCTTCGGGGTTAGGTATCGTTGTCTGATCGGTATCTGATATTAAAGCTATTCTGGGAAACAATACCCCTTGATTACTACTGCTTATATCAAGTACTGTTGAAGCATTAGGAGTTTCTGTTCCGATTCCTATTACTTGGGCATATATAAGGCTTGTTGATAGCCATAAGCTATAAAAAGTAAAAAATAAAATTCTTTTTTTCATAAGTAAAACTGATTATAGCCGTTAGGATTTTCTGACTAATGACATAAAAATAATTTTCACAGTGTTTATCTCCATTGCCCACCAGGTCATTTCATACCAGCGCCAGACTGATGGACTTACCTGTACCTGTAGATCGGTAACAACGGTTGAAGATGTTGAGGAGCTCCAGGCAACCGTAAAGTTTGGGGTGGTAGTTCTTGCAGTTACATTTACATAATCCCAATCACTGGCTGTTACTTCTGTATTTCTATAAATAGTTCTATTTAGATTTGTTACATTCTGAAGACCTACAACAGAGAAAGTTTGGAAACTTACAATTTTTTGTTCGGAGCTTACATTATATACTCTAGGGTAATAAGTTGCTGCCCCATTTGAGATAAGATCCATACGTAAGCCATCAACAGTAGGCAATTGCGTTGGATAATAAGTTGATAAAATAGTTCCGTTTACATTCTGTGCTTGAGTTAAACTCGCTATAAATGATAGCTGTTGTCCAACTTCTATTTGTTGTCCACTTAATGCAGCTATACAGTTAAAACCAAACTCGTTAATATTGAATAAAGCTGCTGTGGGCGAAGAGTAAGCGGGCGTCCCTGTAAGCCGATACACCAACTGTCCGCTACCTGTTGCCAATACACCAGTCTCACGTGTTGCAGTCAGCCCTGTATTGACTAACGAAGTCATAGGTGTACCTGTGTTATATGCTCCTCCGTTACCTCCTGTATATGGAATAGTCATTATACCATCATAAGGCACACCGGCCGTAAACGTAGCCGGAGAAAATTCGGCTCTGTTGCAGAGTAAGCCGGTTATAACAGGATTGACAACAGTTGTAAGGGTTAATTTTTCCCATTCTGTACCTGTCCAATATACATATCCGGGCGTATCTAATCCTCCCGTTCCTGTATTATAGATGAGAAGCCCGACAGACGGATTGGCAATGGTAGTTATGTCTGTAGTCGATGTTAAGCCGATTTTAGGAAAAAGAACTCCTTTATTAGTGCTTACTACTTGAAGAATGGCGGATGGATCAACTGTTGCTGTTCCGATTCCAACTCCATGAGTTGTTTGGGCATATGTGAAATTTATCGCATAGATACAAACGATAATCAAAGGTAAGATTTTTTTTACCATAGTTTAATACTTTTATAAGCGGTAATAGAATATGATACTATTAGCCTTTCTGTAAATCTGGATCCTATTTGTTCAGTAGTTAATTTAGTGTATAATCTATTTGATAAAATTTTAATAGATGATATTGATTCTATCTCTAAATAATAATCACACGCAAATTGTACAATAAATAAAACAAGAAAACTTAAAATAAGTTTGAGAAAAGATAGGAAAATTGCTTTTAGTTTACTTTTTTAGTTAAAATAAAGACACGCCTATCAGTCGGGTTTTCTTTGAACAGAAACTCCGTTTATAAGCTGTTGGTTGATAAAATGTTATATTGATATGTGCAAAGATAACTTTTTTTTTAAGAAATACTAAAAAAGGAGGATAATTTTGGGACTATAATATGATCTACGCCTTAAAATCCCGTATGGATCTTAAGGCGTAGACTTATTTTTTTCTTATTTTTTTGTTGAAAATAAATACGCAAAATCATTAATTGGGTAGCGAAAATTATAAATAATCTTCAAAATAGCGTGTGATATGTTCATGAAGATGTACACGATCGTGGCCCGTCATGTTATGTCCGTGTCCCGGATAGATGAACAAATCGGGGTGTGTGCCTTTCTTTATAGCTGATTTTACAAACTGTAAATTATGTTGTAATACAACCGTTGGATCTTCATCTCCGTGAATAAGTAGTAATCTGCCTTTTAGGTCTCCTGCACGATCTACCATGTTTGTTTCAGCATAGCCTTCGGGATTTTCTTTTGGTGAATCCATATAGCGTTCTCCATACATAATTTCATAATACTTCCAGTCGGTAACAGGCCCTCCTGCTACACCGACTTTGAATGTTTCGGGGTGACGGAGCATCAAATTTAATGTCATAAATCCACCATAACTCCATCCATGCACACCTATTCTATTTGTGTCAACATATGGCAATGATTTAAGAAATTCTACCCCTGTCATCTGATCTTGGGTTTCTGTTACACCCAATTGACGGTGTGTGATGTTTTCAAAGTCGATCCCTCTGTTCGAAGTTCCTCTGTTGTCAATTGTGAAAACAACGTAGCCTTTTTCTGCCATGTAAATATCCCATCCGCGTGCCTGTCCCATCCATGAATTATCTACTAGCTGAGAGTGAGGACCTCCATATACATAAACAATGGTAGGATATTTCTTAGACGAATCGTAATTCATAGGCTTAACTAATCGATAATACAGGTCAGTTTTTCCATCATTGGCTTTTATTGATCCTATAACGATTTCGGGCATTGTAATTTTAGCATAAGGATCTTTAGCTTGAAAGAAAGTATGGCTCTTGTTGGATTTGGTTTCAGTTATAGCTATTTTTCCCGGATTGTACTGCGAAGTGTATTGATCTAAGATATACTTTCCCGAGGTACTTACCTTTGCCGAGTGAGTGCCTTCCTCCTTAGATAATTGAGTTCTTTTTCCACTTTTCAGATTAAGCTGATAAATATGCTTTTCGATTGGCGATACTTCTGTTGAGATATAGTATAAATTGTTGCCTGCTTCGTCGAAACCCAGAACTTCGGTAATATCCCAATTGCCTGATGTCAGTTGTTTTTTTAAGTTCCCGTTTACATCATATTGATACAGGTGATTATGCCCGTCTCTTTTGCTTTGCCATAAAAATGACTGAGGATCGTTTTTTAAGAACAATACCGGATTCTCAGGTTCTACATATTTGGAGTGGATTTCGGTAAACAGGGTAGCATCCTGCTTCCCTGATATGGCGTTGTAACGGATAACTTTACAAGTATCCTGCCCTCTGTTTAGCTCAGCTAGGTAGATGTATTTCTCATCGGGGCTCCATGCGATATTCGTTAGATATTTTTCTTTTGGTGTTCCAGTGTTTAAGAATATTGTTTTTTGAGTTTCGAGATTGAAGATACCTATCGTTACATTGTGGCTCTTCATTCCGGCCATCGGATATTTGATATCTTTTAGTTCTGCTATACGTGTAGATATATCTACAAGAGGATAATCGGTGACCATGGTTTCATCCATTCGGTAAAAGGCAAGCTGCTTGCCCGAAGGTGACCAGAAAGTGCCTTTCTTGATCCCAAATTCGTTACGATGTACCGCCTGTCCATTTATAATACCTTTGTCTGAATCTGATGTAATTGCAATTTCATTCCCCAATTGCGATACATATAGGTTGTTGTCTTTGGTATAAGCAAAAGTCTTACTCACATCCGAGAAATCGTGATTGGAAGTACCTTTGGGTAAATTATATGTGGCAATAATCTGATTCGTTTCTATATTGTACAGAAAAGTTTCACCTCCATTATTAAGAATAACGATTTTCTCTTTGGCATAAGGAAAGCTAACCGATATTAAAGACTTTATTGAGCCTTTTCCATTTGCTTCTAAACCGGAGTTGATTGTTTTTTTGTCAATCAGAAGGATATCTGTTTCTTTTTCTGATTTTGCCACAGTCATTATAGAATCTCCCTTGACATATACAGGCGTATCGCCCCACCATTGTAGCTGTTGAGGGAACGAGATTCTGTATTTAGCATACGAATTGCCTCCCGGAATCAAATCTTCTAAGGTAAGTGGAATGGATGCGTCTTGTGCCATTGATATAAACGATGATAATGTACAAATTGTGATAAAACAGACTCTTAGGATCTTCATAGTTACACTTCATTTAAATGAAAAGCAAAGATACTTATTATCCCATATTGCAGCGTATCAAAAAAAGGTCTTTTTATGTGAACAAAAAGCGTTTGGTTTTGTTAAAAATAACAAAAATATGCAATAATGAATTAAACGTAAATGCTATCTTTGCGTCAAACTAATCAAAGATAACAATCAAAAGAAAAATAGGTATAATATTTGTACCTATTAAGTATACAAAAAAATCAAGAAATTGAAAACGTTGAAAATCTCTTCTGTAATGATAAAAGGGCTGATGATATTCAGTCTTATCATATTTACTGCCATAAGTTGCACAAATACATCTGACATTAATTTTACTGTCGAAGGTAAGCTTGAAAATCTGTCAGTGTCGAGTCTTTATGCGATAAAACAAATATCACAAGACTCTATGACTATTGATACTATTGAAGTAGATAAAGGAGGTAAATTTACATACAAAGGGCATGTTGAGACTCAGGCATTAGTTTCGTTATTTACAGGAGAAGGTTTAAAGCCGATTACTTTTTTTCTCGAGCCTAATTATAAAGTGAGTATTAAAGGCAATGCTTTAGAAGCTGATCTGGTAGAAATAAGAGGTGGTAGGGTGAATGATGATTTAACTGAATTTAAAACAAAGAATGCTAATATATTACAGTCCAGATATCGGATCTTAGCTAAAAATGAAAATATGGATGTGTCGGAACTTAAAAATGTCAATTTTCAGTTGGCTAGATGCGTTCGAGAATGTGTAGAAAGCAATCCGGCTAAAATATCATCGGTAATACTAATGAATGAATTTTCGATTAATAATATTTCTATTGAGTTATTAGGAAATGATATTGAACAATTAAAAGGAGAGGCTGCTAATTTTTACCTGACAACACCTTTGAAAGAATACTATGATAGAATCAGAATCTCGATGGTGGGATCTGTTGCTCCTGATGTTACACTGAAAAGTACACGTGGAAAGACTGTCAATCTTAGCGACTTTAAAGGAAAAAGAGTTTTGTTGATTTTTGATTTAAAAGATGCTCCATCTAACGAAGGATACTTTAATCAACTGAAAGAAGCACAACAGAAACTAAAAGGCAAAGTCGAATTTATAGCCATTGTAATTGATGAGAATGATAAATCACCTGATCCCAAAATTGTAGAAATAGCTAATTCTTTGGATTGGACTGTTTTGTTGGATGGAAGAAAATGGAATTCGCAAGCTGTAAAAAAATACAATGTAACCGAGGCTCCCTACATGATACTTATTTCTCCCGATGGAGTGATTGAGGAGAGGAATGTGACGTTAGAAAGTCTGGTTGAAAAATATAAAGAAGATAAAGAAAAAGACTGATAGTATACCTCTCTGGGAGGATCAGCAATATGCTAAAATTATGAATAAACGGATAAATTTTTTTTTATTCGTTTTTTTATTGTATACTATCTTTACCTCAGATACAAATTTAGCATTTAGCATAAACTACACAAATGTTTTAATTATGAGAAAATCCATTTATTTATTTTTTACAAGCATTGTTATATTTTATTCATGTAGCAACGAAGTTCAGTTGGAAACTTCTCTTGAAAATAAAGAAGTTATTACCAACTCAAATAGATTGACTAAAGAAGATGCGACAAATGTATTACTGTCATATCTTAATAACCATACCCAACTTAGGAGTAGCAGTCCAATACTAAATATTCTAGATTGTAAAACTAAAAATGCTTCTGATTATGGCGATGTTAAAGTAAGTACAAGATCGACAATAGGGAAGGATGAGGATGAAGATATTCCTATTTATGAATTTACAATATCAGAAGATGGTAACAAAACAGGTTTTGCTCTTGTAGTAGGTGATAGGCGATTCGATGAAGTTATTGCCTATGCACCATACGGAAGTTTGGCTGATACTGTTTTTAATGAAGGACTTCGTCTGTTTACATCTTCTATTCCGAAAATGATTGAAGAAGTAGTAAGAGAAGAGTCTAATCCGTCGGAGATGCAAACAAGATCAGATTATTATCAACCGGAACAATCTAGTTCTTATTATTATGATTCTGATATCTCAACACTTGTTAGTCGGGTTTATTCGGAGAGTGAGTTTAATGCTATTTGGTCAAAACTAGTCGTTTATACTTATGACAATGGGACAAAGTTTGTCGGAGAATGGGATGAGTTTGTTAATCCATGTAGCCTCGTTGCTGTCCAATGGCACCAGGAGGCTCCATATAATGATAATGTGGAAATGCTTTGTTCAAATAAAAGAGGGAAAATTGGATGTGGAGTCGTTGCTATAGCTCAGATTATGGCATATCATCGCCAACCTGCTTCTTATAATTGGAGCTTAATAAAATCTGCACCTCAAATATTACCAACTAATGCAAATTATGCCAATGGTTCTTGTAAAGAAGTAGCTAAATTAATGATTGATATTGCGACTAAAGCTAATATAACTTACAAATGCGTAGACGGAAAATCATCAGGCGGTATAAATTCATACAATGTTGTTCCTACTTTACAAAGTTTGGGCTATTCTGCGAATTACGCTTTTGACAGAAGAGAGAAAGTTTCAGTTGATACTTTATATAATAATTTGGTTAAAGGGCAGCCTGTTATAATTGAGTGTGAATATGTCTATAATAGTGAAAATATTAAATTAAATGCAGGTCATATGTGGGTTATTGATGGGCTTTATCGGAAATCGCGTAATCGATATACATTTTCAGCGACGACTGAATGGACAGGAAAAAGGTTTTGGGAAATAGAGAAATGGCGTCAGAATTTTGCACAATCACATAATAACTGGGGATGGGGTGGAAGTTCTGACGGGTGGTATCATTTGTTTACTCCCGTAAATGAAGGTTATACGTTTAAGGGTTTTGGCTTGTTTACACAAATTAAATATAAAGGAAAATGAGAAAAGTAATATTTGCAATGCCATTCTTAATACTCTTTTTAGTGGCTATAATAGCATGCGATAATGAACAAGAGGAAACGCCACAAGAAATATATGATTTGACATTAAATAAAGATTTAGATTCTAATGCTATAGTATTAAATGTCGATGGAATAAACCTAGTTTTAAACAAAAGGGTTACGCTAACTTATATTTGTTCAAGGCTTTTGATGATTGAAGCAGAAAATGATAGTGCAAAGTTTCAATTAACATGGGATGTAAATGATTTTGAAATCAAACCGGATACACTTGGGGTTAATCAAATTAATTATACAAATCAGGCAGATACTATATTTATTTTCTATTTTGGACAGGTTAAAGATTCGGTGACTAAAGGTTTGGTCTGTGTCCAACACTTTGAAGCGTCAAATGAATCTTATCCTTATTTTGATTCGCAAATAAAAGGTTCTTTTCATGCAAAAATTTTATTGAATAATAAAGTTCGAAATGCAAAAGGATCATTTTATTTTGATGGAAAGACAGCGGTCATTAATAAATGTTTATAGTAATATATAGCTGTAAAAATATGCAATTTTACGGAAAACAGGGAGATCAGTCAAGTCTTCCTGTTTTTTATTTTATATTTGTGCCTTAAGTTTTTAAAATACATAAAAGGAATCTTATATCTATTATTTATAACACAAAACGATGCTAGTAAAAGTTTTTGGCGCAGCCGTACAAGGAGTTGATGCAACACAAATAACAATAGAAGTAAATTGTTCAAAAGGCATAAAATTTATGTTGGTAGGACTTCCCGATGCATCCGTAAAGGAAAGCCATGAGCGTATTATTTCTGCATTACAGGTAAACGGATATAAATTTCCCCGACAACAAGTTGTTATTAATATGTCTCCTGCCGATATAAAAAAAGAAGGATCTGCATACGATTTACCTCTTGCAGTAGGTATCATGGCTGCTTCGGACAGTCTGAAAACTGACAAGCTGGAAGAATATATGCTGATGGGTGAATTATCTTTGGACGGATCTATCCTTCCGATAAAAGGAGCCTTGTCAATGGCAATTAAGGCTCGTGAATTAGGCTTTAAGGGTTTGATTGTTCCAAAGAAAAACGCCAAAGAAGCAGGAGTCGTTAATAATCTGGAAGTATATGGTGTTGAAAATATAACAGAGGTCGTAAATTTTTATAACAACGAAGCCGACTTAGAGCCTGTTGTTATAGATACCCGAACCGAATTCCTAAATAATCATCAGAATTTTGAGTTTAACTTTTCCGATGTAAAAGGTCAGGAAAATGTGAAACGTGCAATTGAAGTTTCTGCTGCAGGAGGTCATAATATTATAATGATAGGTCCTCCCGGAGCCGGAAAATCGATGATGGCAAAGCGGATACCCTCGATCCTGCCTCCTTTTACTCTGCACGAGGCTTTGGAGACCACCAAAATACATAGTGTTGCAGGTAAGATCGGAGGAGATACCTCGCTGATGTGTACCCGTCCTTTTCGTTCGCCCCACCATACCATATCAGATGTTGCCATGGTTGGAGGAGGTGTTTATCCCCAGCCCGGAGAAATAAGTTTGGCTCACAATGGAGTGCTGTTTTTGGATGAATTACCCGAATTTAACAGAAGTGTACTTGAAGTCTTGAGGCAACCATTGGAGGATCGGTCGATATCTATCTCCAGATCTAAATTTACGGTAGAATATCCTGCCAGTTTTATGTTGATTTCTTCTATGAACCCATGCCCTTGCGGTTATTTCAATCATCCCGAAAAGCAGTGTGTATGTTCGCAAGGCGTTGTTCAGAAATACCTGAATAAAATATCAGGGCCATTGCTGGATCGTATTGATATCCAGATAGAAATAGTTCCCGTTCCTTTCGATAAAATTTCAAGCTCGGGGGCTGCCGAAGATAGTGCGGTAATAAGAGAGAGGGTTATTAAAGCCAGGGAGATTCAAGACAAACGTTTTAAGGATGAGGATTCAATTCATTGCAATGCCCAGATGACATCTAAATTGATGCGTAAATATGCAACTCCCGATGATGAGGGATTACAATTATTGAAAACAGCAATGAATCGTTTTAACCTTTCAGCCAGAGCCTATGATCGGATTCTTAAAGTTTCACGTACCATTGCCGATTTAGACAATTCGGACAAAGTATTATCAAAACATCTTGCGGAAGCCATAAATTATAGAAATTTAGATAGGGAAAATTGGGCAACAAGGTGAAAAGGCATATCTTAATGTGTCACTTTTATATTTCCTCTTATTTTCTAACAAGAAATAAAAATAAAAAATATATATTTGTAGATTATTGGTTGGAGGTATTTTTATTTAGCAGATATTGTTTTTATATGCAGTATAGGTGAATAGTAAAAGTACCTTTTTTGTTTTAAATTAACAATAAAATTATTAAGATGAAATTTACAAGCCTGTGTAATTCAATCTTTGATCAGACTATTAAAGATTATCACATAACGGATAATGTTGATACAGCTATTTCTAATCCATATGAGGTAAAGACAATAGAATATTACTTATATTTAAAAAATTGGATTGATACCGTTCAATGGCATTTCGAAGATATAATAAGAGATCCTCAGATTGATCCGGTTGCTGCTTTGGATTTAAAGCGTCGTATTGATAAGTCGAACCAAGACCGTACTGATCTGGTTGAGTTAATTGACAGTTATTTTCTGGATAAATATAAGGACATACAACCTAAGGCTGATGCAAAGATAAATACCGAAAGTCCTGCTTGGGCAGTAGACCGTTTATCGATATTAGCATTAAAGCTATATCACATGCAACAGGAGGTTGATCGAAAAGATGTAAGCCCGGAGCATCACGAACAATGCGCCAAAAAACTAGCTATTCTGCTGGAACAACGCAAAGATCTTTCAAAAGCAATAGATGAATTGATGGAAGATATTGAAAACGGATCGAAGTATATGAAAGTATACAAACAAATGAAAATGTATAATGATCCCGATTTAAATCCTGTTTTATACGAAAAGAAGAGTAAATAGGAATACTCTTAATAAATGACGACAATAATTTTTTAATATAATAATGGCAAGAGTTTTAATTACTCGTATTTCTTCATTTGGCGATGTTGCGATGCTGGTTCCGGTGGTATTTTCGGTTGCGGCAAGATATCCTCAAGATCGTTTTGTAGTTTTAACCCGTAAATCTTTTGCTCCATTATTTGAGAATTTAGGTTTTAATATCGGTGCAGTTACTATTGATGTAAATAAACAGCATAAAGGATTCTTCGGAATATTCAGGTTACTGAGAAGTGTTACCCGCTATAGATATACGCATGTAGCAGATGTTCACGATGTGCTGAGAACTAAAATTGTACGATCTTATATGTCAATTTTAGGTAAGCAAGTCGCACATATCGACAAGGGACGTAAAGAGAAGAAAAGAATGATCTCGACCAAAGAGGTTGTTCCTGCATTAAAGCCCACAACAGAGCGTTATATGGAAGTCTTTGAACAGTTAGGATTTCCTGCGGAGATGGTGTTTACAAACTTCTTCGTATTTAAAGAGCGCTCCTTATATCCTCTTAGAGCAGTAGTAACCGAAAAGAGGGGACGATGGATAGGTATTGCACCTTTTTCGAAGCATGCAGAAAAGGTATATCCTTTAGAGAAAATGGAAAATGTTATTGCCAAACTCTCTCAGCGATTAGATACTACCTTATTTCTTTTTGGTTCAGGAACTGAAGAGCGTACTTTGATGCAAAAATGGGCAGATAAATACTCTAATGTGATTACTATATCAGGCAAATTAAATCTAGAGAACGAACTTCTGCTTATATCTTATTTAGATGTTATGATTTCTATGGATTCTGCCAATATGCATTTAGCATCTTTAGTTCAAGTGCCTGCTATTTCGATATGGGGAGCCACACATCCCAATTTAGGATTTTATGGCTTTGAACAAGACCCCGAAAATGCAGTACAGACTGAAATTGAATGCCGTCCATGCTCGGTCTTTGGTGAAGTACCCTGCTTTAGAAAAGATATCGCCTGCCTGAATCGGATTGAAGAAGACGTAATACTGAAAAAGGTAGATGAAATTCTATATAATAGAAAATCTGTAAATAATTCAGACGAAGTTGAACAATGAAAATCGCTATTCTATCACCGTTTTACCCTTATAGGGGAGGAATTGCTTCTTTTAGCAATCGTCTTTATAAGGAGTTGAGTGAAACGGAAAATATAGAAATCGAGGCTTTTTCTTTCTCTTTGTTATATCCTTCTTTCCTTTTTCCCGGTAAAACTCAGTATGTGGAAGACGAAGAGCCTGTTCTTGCGGCTCAATCGAATCGTATTCTTAGTAGCATTAACCCACTCTCGTGGATATCTACAGCTAAGGCGATTAATGCATATAATCCCGACATTCTGATTGTAGTTTACTGGATGCCATTTGTGGCACCTGCATTGGGTATGGTATGCAGCCTTGTGAATAAAAAAACAAAGGTTGTTGCTCTTATCCATAATGCGATTCCTCACGAAAAGCGTTTTTTTGATAAGGTTTTTGCCAAGTACTTCTTTAAAAAATGCGATAGTTTTATTGTTTTGAGCCAGTCTGTAAAAGATGATTTACAGAAGCTTATACCTAAAGCGAAAATTTTGGTCACCCCACATCCAATTTATGATCAGCATAAGGAGCGTATAGATAGATCTAGGGCTTGTCGGTTATTAAATATAGATTCCCGAAAAAAGAATCTCCTTTTCTTTGGACTTATTCGTGATTATAAAGGGTTAGACTTGCTTATACAGGCTATGTCTCATCTGGATGAAGACTACCAACTGATAATAGGGGGGGAATGCTATGGTGATTTTCAAAAATATCAGGAGTTAATTGATGCGTCTCCTCTTAAGGATAATATAAAAGTATTCGAACAATATATTCCCGATGATATGGTATCTACCCTTTTCTCGGCTGCAGATGTATTGATGTTGCCTTACAGGGATGCTACCCAAAGTGGAGTTGTAGCGGTGGCTTATCAGATGGAAATACCCATAATCGCTACTAATGCGGGAGCCTTGGGGCAAACCGTTTTATCTTCTGCAACAGGTATTGTTGTTGAAGTTTCTCCGGAATCAATCGCAGGGGGTATTAAGACTTATTTTGATAATGATAAACAACATTACTTTGATAATGTAAAAATCGAAAAGAAACGCTTATCGTGGTCGTCCTTTGTGAAATCACTCCAACTCTTTCTGCAGCAGTAAAAGGTTAGCAAGTATTTTTAAAAGGTCTGCTATCTGATACCTATTTATTTCCCCGATACTATTTTCTTTATATCGCTTAGTTTATTAAGTGCTTCCATCGGTGTGAGATTATTCACATCCAACGATTGTATCTCATCTCTGACTTGACTAAGTACAGGATCATCGAGCTGAAAGAAACTAAGTTGATATCCTTCTCTCTTCTCGTTTATTTCGGCAATAGGCTTAGCAATACCTTGTTTGCGGTTATCGGTCTCTAATTGTTTCAGTATAATATCAGCACGTTTCACAATGCTTTGAGGCATACCGGCCATTTTAGCGACATGGATACCGAAACTATGTTCGCTACCTCCTTTTACTAACTTACGAAGGAATATAATTTTATTATCAGCCTCTTTTACCGATACGTTAAAGTTCTTGATTCGCTTAAACGATTTAGCCATCTCATTCAATTCGTGATAGTGAGTTGCAAATAATGTTTTTGCTCTGGCTTTAGGGTGTTCATGTATGTATTCGACAATGGACCAAGCGATAGATATACCGTCGTAAGTACTTGTACCGCGTCCTAATTCGTCAAATAGCACTAAGCTGCGATCAGATAAGTTGTTTAGAATATCCGAAGCCTCGTTCATCTCCACCATAAATGTAGATTCTCCTAATGAAATATTATCGGAGGCTCCTACACGGGTGAATATTTTATCAACAATACCTATCTGAGCCGATTCGGCAGGTACATAACTTCCCGCTTGTGCCATCAGGGTAATTAATGCTGTCTGTCGTAGTAAAGCCGACTTACCCGCCATATTAGGTCCCGTGATGATGATTATTTGCTGGGAATTACTGTCCAGAAAAACATCATTGGCAATATATGCTTCACCTAAAGGTAGCTGCTTCTCAATAACAGGGTGTCGTCCATTCTTTATGTTAAGTACATCAGAGTCTTCAATCGTAGGGCGAATATATTTATTCTCTTGTGCTGTTTTAGCAAAAGAAAGCAGGCAATCAGTACGTGCAATCAGATTCGCATTTACTTGAATGGCCGGTATGTACTCAATTAAGTCGGCTACCAGATTATTGTATATAGTGGTTTCGAGCGTAAGAATTTTTTCTTCTGCACCCAGAATCTGTTCTTCGTATTCTTTAAGCTCTTGAGTAATATATCGTTCTGCATTTACCAGCGTTTGTTTGCGTATCCATTCGGCAGGTACTTTGTCTTTGTGTGAATTGCGGACTTCGATATAATACCCGAAGACATTGTTAAAGCTAATCTTAAGAGATGATATGCCCGTTGTTTCTATTTCGCGTTGTTGTATCTGCAAAAGATAATCTTTACCCGAATAAGCAATTGCCCTAAGCTTATCTAATTCCTCATTTACTCCTTTATTGATAACACTCCCTTTGTTGAGTAGAGCAGGAGGGTCATTTTGTATTTCTTTTTCTATCTTATCACGAATAATGGGACACGGATTGAGCCTTTCTCCTATTTCCTTCAAGCTGGGTTCATCCGAAGATAAGAACAGATCCCTGATCGGTTCAATGGCTTTTAAAGCAACTTTTAGCTGAACTACTTCTCGAGGAGTAACACGTCCAACAGCCACCTTCGAGATAATTCGTTCAAGATCGCCAATAAGAGACAATTGTTCTTCTAGCACTTGCTTAAGGCCGGGGTCACGGAAAAAATATTCGATAACAGCCAAGCGGTCATTAATCGGTTTCACTTCTTTCAGAGGGAAAACCAACCAACGCCGAAGCATACGTGCACCCATCGGTGATATTGTTTTGTCAAGAATATCCAAGAGCGATTTACCTCCTTCGTTCATTGTCGAGATTAACTCTAAACTGCGAACGGTAAATTTATCGAGACGTACATATCTATCCTCCTCAATTCTCGATAAAGAGGTGATATGGCTTATCTGTGTGTGGTGTGTAGAATCGAGATAGTGCAGGATTGTTCCTGCGGATATTACGCCATCCGACAAATGTTCGACACCAAACCCTTTTAGGTTTTTGGTTTCGAAATGTTTAAGAAGACGGTCTTTTGCTGCATCTTGTGTGAAAATCCAGTCATCCAACTCGAATGTAAAAAAACGGGCACCAAAGTATTCGTCAAATAACTTCTTTTTACCACGTTCTATCAATATCTCTTTCGGAGAGAAATTAGCAAGTAACTTGTCTATATATTCCTTTGTGCCTTCTGCAATCATAAACTCCCCTGTGGATATATCCAGAAATGATATTCCGAAATTCTTTTTGGCAAAATGTATGGCACAAACGAAGTTATTTTCTTTATGGTTAAGTATGTTATCGTTGATAGATACACCCGGAGTAACCAGTTCGGTGACACCTCTTTTTACGAGGTTTTTGGTCTGCTTAGGATCTTCAAGCTGATCGCAAATAGCAACACGTCTCCCGGCACGAACAAGTTTAGGTAAATAAGTATCTAACGCATGATGAGGAAATCCGGCTAACTCTACAAATTGAGCAGCCCCATTAGCCCTGCGGGTAAGAGTGATACCTACTATTTCGGCAGTATCGATTGCATCTTGTGAAAATGTTTCATAAAAGTCGCCGACCCTGAATAAAAGTATTGCATCAGGATGTTTACTCTTGATTTCAAAATATTGCTTCATTAAAGGGGTTTCGGCTATTTTTTTCGACACGGTTGTATAGTTTTTGTTATTTAGAACTATTCTATTTAAGTGGCAATGAGTATTTAATATAACACGATTTAATTATAACTGTCAGTTGTATTTATACTTGCCCAGGCAATAATAAGATCTTATATCTTATTCAGTAAACAAAGTTAGAAAAAATATGCAAATTCGACTTATCCGAAAGTAAAGTCATCCGAGATAATTTTTTAGAATTAAACACAATTAAATTCCTTTTTGGGAGGGAATTATTCCAACAAAAAGTTTGACGGTGAGATTTTAAAGAGAAAAAAGTTAAGTTTTTTTATCTATTGATTATTATCCATAATTGTGTAGAAAACCTTATCTGCACATATTATCAGGCGTTTATTTGTGTTTTTAATTCTTGTGTCATTTACACACAAATTCAGATAATAAATATATTATTCACAAATGACGATAAAAATTACATCGTATTATTTTTTAATATTGTTCCCAAAATATACAATAAGTGATATTTATGGAACTTATATTTAAAAATATTAAGCAATTAATCACTCCTCAATTTCTGGAAGAAGTTTTTACTAAATTGGAGATAGATGAAGCAACATTGATAAAATTATCTGACCCGATTATTGCCGGATTATTTGGGGGACTTTTAACACAAGGGGATAATGCCGAAACAGAAAGAATGTTTGAGGATTTTATCTCGAAAACTGATGAGAATGATTCATGCGGAATTTATTTATTAGACTCTGACGCAGACATTAATAAAATTGAAGCGGCAACAGCTCTGGGCGGTGCAGTTTTGTTTGGTAAGAGAGAAGAGTTTGCCTCTTTCTTATCAGACCATATGAATGTAGATGTGGTGCTGGTTGACAAATTGCTGACTACACTGACATACTCATTTGGTTTAGATTTGGGGCGAAAGTTGATGACGGACGAATATACAATAACTGGTCTTTTGGGACAAATACATGCTGAAAGGAACTTTTTTCTCGGTTATATTCCTTCCGGTGTAACTTCAATATTAGGCTTGCCTTCTTTACTTACTATCGGTCAGAATCTTTCTTCCGATGCAAAAGTAGTCAGTGATGCGGTTTATTATAATATAATGCATGGTAACACCCCTGTACAAGAAAAGAAAAATAGTTGGTGGAAGTGGTTTTCTTTCAAAGCCGCTCTATAATCGGTAAAAGAAAATACTTAATCAAACATTTGAATAGCACCACTATCTTTTGTTGTTTTGCTTACTCAAGCAATAAATAGTTCTGCGACCTAATATTATTTTAAAAAAATAGAAAAGACCAATACCCTGTCAGGTATTGGTCTTTCATGTATGATGTCTTTAGATTACCTACTTTTAAGCAGATACTTTCTCTTCTTTACATATGTTTTGCATCACTAATCCGGCTAAAGTAAAACCGAATATTGCAGTAGCATGTGCCAAAGTTCCATTGATCTGAGCTTTCATACTGCACCACTCGTGATTAACCAGATCAGGATCTCCGGGGCCATTCTTTGCTTTTGGACAAAGACACTTCTCTGTTCCACACGATTCATTGGCTCCTTTGTTTTCTAAAACCTCCTCACTATATACACATAGAAATTTACGGGATGGTTTTTCGCTCTTCTTGAATTTGCGGCGTAATGCTGCAGCTAAAGGACAACCTTTTACCTGCCAGAATTCGGCAACCTTTATTTTGGTAGGATCTATTTTTAAGGCAGCTCCCATCGATGATAATAGTACGGCTTTAGTTTTAGTTGCCGTGCGTATCAAATCCATTTTATTGGTAAGGCTGTCTATTGCATCAATGATGTAATCGTATTCGTCCAGATGGAAAGATTCCGATGTCTCAGGACTGTATATTTGCTGAAGAGCATTAATCTCAGCTTTTGGGTTTATCTCCAATAAGCGTTCTTTTAAAACTTCCACTTTTACCTTACCTACGGTCTTTGTAGTAGCCAGTAATTGGCGGTTTATATTTGTAATGCAGACACGATCCGAATCAACAATAGTAATATTTCTGATACCTGAACGTACCAAACTTTCTGCACACCAACTGCCTACTCCTCCAACACCGAATATGATAACCCGTTGTGAAGCTATTTTATTCATAAGCGTATCACCAAGAAGAAGTTCCGTACGCTTGAATATTCCTTTTTCTATACCCATTTCTAGAGTTTCGTATAATAAATTGTAGTAACGTAATCCTATTTTAGATTACTGAAAAGGTCAGAGACCTTAATCTTTCTGACCGTAAGCCAAATCGCCTGCATCTCCCAATCCGGGAACTATATATGCCTTTTCGTTCAATAAGGGATCTATAGCAGCAGCCCAAATAGTGGTAGTCGCATCGGGGAATTTTGCTTTGCAATAATCTATTGCTTCCTGACTGGCAATAACAGTTGCTACATGTACATGTTTAGGCGAGCCTTTTGTTAGAAGAGCATGGTACGAAAGCTCCATACTACCTCCTGTTGCAAGCATAGGATCGGTAATTATAAGTACTTTATCGTCTAAACGGGGCGAAGCAATGTATTCTATACTGACATGAAAGCTTTCGTGATTTTCACGATATTTACGATAAGCAGATACAAAAGCATTTTCAGCATTATCGAAATAATTAAGGAATCCATGATGAAAACCTAATCCGGCACGAAGTATGGTTCCTAATACGATTTGATCTTGATATAAGTTAGCCGGAGCACTGCCTAAAGGTGTTTGAACTTCTTGCGTTTCATAAGAAAGGTTCTTACTAATTTCATACGCAATTATTTCTCCGATACGTTCCAGATTTCGACGGAAGCGCATGCTGTCTTGTTGTATATTTACATCTCGAATTTCGCTGACAAAACGATTTAGGATAGAATTTTGCTCAGATAGGTTTATTACTTTCATTACAATTATTTTGGCGACAAAGATATATCGAAAAAATGAAAATCTCTTTGTGAGAAGTATTTTTAAGATTAGAGTTCTTCATTATTAAGTATCTTGCGACCTCTTATAAGCAATAAAAAGTCTAAGACCTTAACATACTTTCGGTAATATCATATGCCTGCTTGACCCTGTCGGCTATCCCGATGCCATTGCGTAAGTTACCGGCTATGATTAGGCCGGGATATTGAGATTCTATTCTTTCAATCGTTTCGAATCTTTTCCCACTCGATTTTTCATACTGAGGAATAGCATATGGATGGCGGAATATCTTCATAAATTGAATAGAAGATGGTGGAATATTAAATAACTTATCCAAATCTTCCTTTACTATATTCTTAATAGCATTGTCATTCAAGTTAAATAGTTCAGGGTTTCGAATCCCTCCCATGTATATGGCCAAAGTAGAATATCCTTGGGGAGCCCGATTCTCGAAACAAAAAGAAGGAAACAAAACACCGAGTATTCTCTGTTTTTCTTTTTCAGGAATCAATCCTCCAAATGAAATGTATTTATCATCAATTGCTTCATTGTTTACCCCAACTGCTACCTGAATAACTTTGGCATAGGTGAGCGTTGAGATATTCAGCATATCCGAATCATCAACAAAAGGCAACATCTGAGGAAGAGCATGAGCCCCCACTGTCGATACCACTTTGTCTGTTGTAAAAATAGAGGGATTTCCCTCTTGGAGAAAAGTAACCTCATATTGCTTTTCGTTCGGTATAATCCGTATTTTTTCAGCAGAACAAATAATGTTCTCAGCACCGATCTCTTCTACTAATTTTTCAATTAGGGAACTGAATCCTTGTTTACTTGAGAAAACTTTTCGAGTCGCTTTTCTTTCTCTATCTGTTTTAATTTCTTTACTTTTTTTGTAGGCTCCCCCTATAAAACTGCCGTAATTCTGTTCCAGATTATACAACTTGGGAAGGGCATATTTGGTGACAAGCTTCTTTGGATCACCTGCATATATCCCTGATATAAAAGGATTAACTGCGTAGTCTACAAAAGACCGACCAATTCGTCTGGAAGCAAGTGATGCAATCGTTTCTTCCGGATCAGTACCTTTCCTTCTGAATGGCTCAAATGTAATCTTAATCTTATCAGCCAATGAAAACAAGGGTGTTTTCAGAAAACCCACAGCTCCCGAAGGTAGAGGATGCCATGTATTATTTTTTAGTATAAGTCGTTTTTCGGCATCACTATTAGCAATTTCGGGTTGAATGTTTAAAAGCTCAAAAAGTTCAGCAATTTCCGGATTACCTATTACTCCCGTATTGGGTCCCTCCTCAAATACAAATCCATTTTCGTTATGCGAACGGATAGATCCTCCTGTACGATTTTCCTTTTCGAGGACAACAATATTGAATCCTTTTCGTTTCAGATAAAAAGCAGTACTTAGTCCGGTTAATCCCGCACCAATTATAATGACATCGTATTTCATTTGACAGTTTTTTGATCTTTAAACAAAAGTAATTTTTTAATGATAAGTAAAAGAAAATAATTGAGGAAACATGTAAAGAGTATAATTCTCTATTTTTGCTTTACTTATCAAACTAATAAATTGTTCTGAGAACTTAAATTCTCAGATTATAGGTTTTTATAGCTGTTTTATTTACTTATGCAAACAATACGCTCGCTAAAAGTGTTAGTAAAAGTAATGAAATAAAGAGAATGAGACAATCACCAGATATAGTGATTTAGAGTCGCATATTCTTTTGTTACTTGAATGCTGAAAATGCACTGATTAGTTATTCGTAATAAGCCGGAATATATTACTTATAAGCCGGTCTCTTTTTTTGATATCCGATGCTCTAACGATAAATTTTCCTCGTACTTATTAACTTACATTTGAGAGAAAATAAGAAAGAAAATTTAACTTTGCGTATAGTGTTTAGCCCAGTTATATAATACAATTGACAATTTGATTAATAAAATATACAGATATGAACAAAATTTTATTTCTACAATATCCAAAGTGCAGTACTTGTCAGAAAGCGGCAAAATGGCTTAAGGAAAATAATATAGAAGTAGAAAGTCGGCATATAGTGGAAAATAATCCGACAGTCGAAGAGCTAACCACTTGGATCGATAGAAGTAAGTTACCTATAAGTAAGTTTTTCAATACATCCGGAAATGTTTATAAAGAACAGAATCTAAAAGAAAAGGTAAAAACAGCATCCAATGAAGAACTCATTAAAATATTGGCTTCTAACGGGATGGTTGTAAAACGCCCTCTGGTCATCGGTGATGATTGTGTACTTGTCGGATTTAAAGAAGATGAGTGGGCAGACCGTTTGAAATGAGATTTTCTCGATATTATTGAGTTATAACAGCCTAGGGGAAATATTCGCCAAAGGGAAAAATAGGCTTCAGACCTTAAAGTATGGATCAGGAAGAGAAAGGAACAGAGATTAATAAGCCTCTAAAGAAAAAGAATTATATAAAGAAAGCGTTTAAAGGCTTAACTTATATAATATTAAGCTTTATTGCATTAATTATCATATTATACGGTATTTTATCCATCCCTGCAGTTCAGCGTAAACTGGTTGATTTTGCTTTGGGTGAACTAAGAACAATTTTAAAAACCGAAGTTAGGATAGATGCAGTTAGTCTCAGGCTTTTCAATCATGTGAACTTAAAAGGGGTATATGTTGAAGATCAGGCAAAAGATACTCTTATTTATGCCGGAAATTTAGATGTTCATATCAGCCCATGGTCTTTGTTGAGAAACAAATTATTGATTAATGAAATAGAACTGGAGGATGTTACCGCTAATTTATCGCAACAAACATCGAGTTCTGATTTTAACTTTCAATTTATAATAGATGCCTTTAGCAGCAGTGATACAACAGTAGTCGATACAACAAAAAGTAGTTTGATTATAGACATTGTTGATGTCACCCTTAAAAATGCGAGGCTTAAATACGATGTTCTTTCAGATACAATAACGCCGGGAATATTTAATGCTTCACATATAAATATATCAGAGCTTAATGCCAATTTGAAATTACCTTCCATAGACCCCGAAAATCTTAATATAACATTAGTATCACTCGCACTTAAAGAGCAAACAGGTATTGAGATTACGGAGCTGAAAGCACATTTGACTTCAGATAACACTACCTATTATTTATCTGATGCATCATTGAGCCTCCCTAATTCAGTATTGAAAATACCATCGGCACATTATAATCTGTCAACAAATGAAGTAGTTCTTGTAACTGAACAGTCGAAATTATCGAAGCTCGATTTGTATCCGTTTATGCCCGGTTTGAAGTATTTACAAAATGATATTATCCTGGAGACTTCGATCAAAGGTAAACTGCCTTTGGTGAATATCGAAAACTTATTGCTGAGTTATGGTGATGATACTAATATAAAAGCTAATGGCTCGATTTCAAATTACGAACGTTACGATCTGGCAGATTTGAATTTGGATATAACCAGTTTCCAGATTACTCCCGATGCAATTGTTGATTTTGCCAAGTTAGGCGATTCAACATTCACAGCTCCCGATATGTTGAAAACTTTAGGAGATATCAGGCTTACCGGAAATCTTCATGGTAAACTGAGCGATCTGAATATAAAAGCTGAGGCATGGGCTAAACAAGGTTCTATACAAATGTTAGCCACAGGTTCGGTTGATACTACTTTCCAAAATTATAATGTAAAAGCCCGATTACAAACTCAAAACTTTAATTTGGGAGGGTTATTAGCTAATCCCGAATTGGGGCGTTTGTCTATGAATTTGAATCTGACTGCATCTCAAACACCCAGACAATCGCTACGTGCAGATGTGAAAGGGCAGGTAAACTCATTGCAATATCATAGGCAGAATTATAATAATATTCCCTTCACAGCCTATTATAATGCGGCAAAAATGGGAGCATGGATAAAAGCCGACCTCCCTGCCGGAAAGTTTGAGGCAAAAGCCGATATGACTCAAGATAGGATTCCTAAAATTGATATTGATATGAGTGTCGAGAAGCTACAGGTCGATCGGTTTATTGACAGCTTACAATGGAAGAATCCATTACTCTCTTTCGAATTGAAAGGTAATATCATCGGATTAGATCCTGCAAAAATACAAGGAGATGTGATCGTTGAGAACTTTGTATTTTCACGAGATAGCTTATCTTTTATTCCGGGTAAAATAGAATTGAAGGCCGGCTTTACAGATGAGTCCAGAAAATTTATAACCCTGAATTCATCTTTATTGAACGCAAGTATTGAGGGGCAATATAATTTTATGACATTATCGGATGAAGTTGGTATTATAATGAATCAATACCTACCGGGTATATTTCCTAAGCCCAAATATTATCGTCAAAGAAGTATGCAAAATGATTTCAGGTTTAGTCTTACATTAGATAATACTGAAAACCTGAGTCGTACTTTCGATCTTCCGGCTAATATTGTTAAGCCGATGATAATAAGTGGATTGGTAAATACGAAAGAAAATATATTTAAAGCTACGGCAGATGTGCCACTCATTGAATACGGAGAGTTAAGTATTCAAAATACGCGTATTGATATTGGGAATAGCGATACATTGATGAATCTGGTGGGTAACACAATTCTTTATAATGGCTCAGAAAGAATAAAAGTAGGTCTTAATACAAATATAGAATCAGATACTATTAATGCCCTGTTAACAGCTAAAACAGATACCGGAAGCTTCAGTTTCGACGGCAGTGTAAAAGCCTTGGCAAACCTGCGAATGTCTGAAAGCGGGGAACTTATCTCTTATCTTCATTTATTGCCTAGCGATTTGAATGTAGGCAAACTCAAAATGTCTCTGATGGATGCCGAAATTGTAAATGAAGGAGTCAAAACTACAATCTCGAACTTTGGAATTACAGTAGGTAATAACAGGATGTTAAGTCGATTTTTCGGAGTTGACGGCGTTATCTCCGATCAGAAAACCGATACGCTGAATGTATCATTCTTTAATGCTCATCTTGGAGATATATTTGAAGCATTTGATGTCAAGAATGTGAGTGCAATTGCCGATGGAGATATAAGGGTAATGAATATCTTGGGGACACCTGAGTTATATACCAATAATATGGCTCTCTCGAATATTATCATATTCAATGATACTCTGGGAGATCTTTCAGTAAAAAGCTATTGGAGTGAAGAGGTTGGGGCGATTGGTCTCCAAGCCGATTTACAGAAAGTTGGCTCTAAAAGTCAGTTGCGGGGCTGGGTATATCCGACCCGTGATTCATTGGATTTAAAATTAAATTTAGATAGATTGGATATTGCCTGGGTACAGCCATTTGTTGCAGATATGCTGAATAAAGCTTCGGGTAGTATCAGTACCGGCTTGAATATTAAGGGACGTATTACTGCACCTTTAGTTGATGGTTGGTTGGGTGTAAACGATGCATATGTGGGTATTGATTACACCAATGTAACATATCATATTTCGGATACAATACAAATCGAACCTAATAAGATTGGTTTTGATAATCTTATTATCGAAGATAGTTATAAGAATAAAGGGACGCTAAATGCACTGGTGACGCATACGAATTTTGAAGATATGCGATACTCATTAGATATGAACTTAAATAATCTGTTGGTGCTAAATACAGCGAGTAGAACCGATAGTTTATTCTATGGGAAGGTATTTGCAAGTGGGACGGTGAATGTAAATGGCTCCGATGATCTGATTGATGTGAAGATGAAGATCAGAAATGGACGTAATTCAGTTCTGAATGTACAAATTCCTCAAACTTCTCAAGCTACCGTTTATCAGAGTATTGTTTATATAAATGTCCCTGAACAGGATAATCTGGACAATGTTGTAACAGAAATTCAAAAGACATTACCTCTACGCTTGTCAGTCGATTTGACAGTTACGCCCGATTTTCAGATGGGTGTTATAATTAACCCGCTCACAGGAGATGCTATGCAGGTAAAAGGTTCCGGACTGATTAAATTCTCATATGATATGAGGTCTGAAGCAATGAATGCTTTTGGAGATTACACGGTTTCGGATGGTTTTGTAAGACTGAGGCTACAGAATATAAAAACCCTTGAGTTTAAAATCAGAGAGGGTAGTAAGCTGGTATTTAATGGAGATCCTTTGAAAACTAATTTTGACATTACAGCATATCGGAGAGTAAGAGCTGACCTTACTACGTTAGATAGAAGCTTTGGTGAAGACGCGAATAACCCGTCACGTGTAAACGTCGATTGTGAGTTGATTATTAAGGGGAATATGGATAAGATGGATGTCAGTTATAATATAACTTTACCCGATGCCCCTGATGAGACAAGGCAGCGTGTAAGGAGTATGATTGCTACCGATAACCAGAAAACGATACAATTTGCTTTCCTTGTGGCTACAGGTTCATTCCATTCAGAAGGCTCTTCAGTAGGAGGAAACATGGCTGACGGAATTCTAACCAGTGTAGCTTCGAGTGCACTGTCTAACGGCTTAAATGCTTTGTTAGGGAATGCCTTGGGTGATAAATGGGCTATCGGAACCAATATTTCTTCGAATGACGGATCATTCTCTGATATGGATATGACCGTTAGTTTGTCACGTAAATTTCTGGAAGACAAATTAGAATTTAACAGTAATGTGGGGTATCGGACAGATCAGTCAAACGCCGATAATTCATTTATTGGAGACTTCGATATTGCATACGCCCTGACTCGTAATATAAAGGCTAAAGTTTTTAATAGAACCAATGAGCGACTCTATAGACAAGCACCTACAACCCAAGGGATAGGTCTTGTTTATACCAAAGAAGCAAAGAGGTTAAAAGAACTATTTCAAGTATTTAAGAAGAGAAGAAAACGTCCTGCTCAGGAAGTGCATACCGAAAGTACCAAATAATTATTGAAGTGATAGAAGTTCAAAATATATCTAAAAGTTATGCAAACTCTGAGGCTCTTCATGATGTGAGTTTTAGTTTGAAGAAAGGAGAGATAGCTGCTTTTCTGGGACCTAACGGAGCAGGCAAGAGTACAACAATGAATATTATTGCAGGAGTTCTCTCTGCGACTAAAGGTTGTGTATTAATTGACGGACAAGATATTTTAGCGAAGCCGGAAGAGGTAAAGCAGAACATAGGCTATTTACCTGAATACAATCCCCTTTATGAAGATATGTATGTGCGTGAATACCTTGAATATGCAGCTTCTATTTACCTGGCCCATTCGAAGGTTAAAAAGCGCGTCGACGAAATGATTCAAACCGTAAGTCTCGAATCGGAGTATCATAAGAAGATACACGCTTTATCTAATGGAAATAGGCGTCGTGTGGGACTTGCTCAAGCCCTTATCCATAATCCGGATATTTTGATTCTGGATGAACCTTCTAACGGACTGGATCCTAATCAACATGCTAAAATGATAGAGCTTATTGCTGAGTTGGGTAAATCAAAAGTGATTTTATATTCATCTCACCGCTTTGATGATGTATCCGATATTGCCTCCCGTTATCTTATTCTGAATAAAGGAAGTTTGGTTTTTGATGGTAAAGCCCAAGAGGTATTGTCCATCAGAGACCTTTTCTATACCCATTGTAAATGATTTAGTAAATTATAAAAAGGTCTGAGACCTTAGTTGAAAAATGAAAATAGTAGCAGACAAAAATATACCGTTTTTAAAAGGCGTTGTCGAGTCGTATGGAGAGGTAACTTATCTTTCGGGAGCCGACTTTACCAAAGAAGCCATTAAAGAAGCAGATGCCTTAATTGTGCGTACAGTAACACACTTTGGCAAGGATTTGCTTGAAGGTTCTAGTGTGAAGCTTATCTGTACTGCAACGATAGGTTATGATCATATCGACACAGCGTATTGTGATGCACATAATATCAAGTGGGCAAATGCTCCGGGATGTAATTCCGGTTCGGTTGAACAGTATATTGCCTCAGTCTTGGTTGTTATGGCTCAGCGGAAAGGATTCTTATTGAAAGATAAAACAATAGGGATCGTAGGAGTAGGCAATGTTGGTAAAAAAGTAGCTTTAGTCTGTGAAGCTTTAGGAATGCGTGTCTTAAAAAATGACCCACCTCGCGAAAAAGTTGAAGGAAGCAATGAATTCGTACATCTGGATACTATCAAAAAAGAGGCAGATATAATTACATTTCATACACCGCTTACTCGCGAAGGCGAACACGCTACTTATCATTTGGCAGATCAGCTGTTTTTCGAAAGCTTGGGTAAAACACCCATAATAATAAATGCTGCCCGTGGTGCGATTATTGATACAACTGCTATAAAAAAGGCATTAACCGATAAGCAGATAGCAGGAGCCATTATAGACTGTTGGGAAAAAGAACCTTCTATTGATCTTGATTACATGAATATGGTGGATATTGCAACTCCTCATATTGCGGGTTACTCAGCTGATGGAAAAGGGAATGCTACCCGAATGTCTTTAGCGTCTATTGCCGACTTTTGGGCTTTATCTAAAGAACCCCTTAGTAAAATAGTCATACCTCAGGTCGAAAATTCTGTTATAGATTGGGCTGTTTTAGATGGAAATAAGCTAGAAAAAGCTATTTTGATTACCTATGATCCCACAGACGATCACAATCGGTTAATAAGCAACCCGTATGCCTTTAGTACCTTGCGTGGTAATTATCCTCTTCGTCGTGAGTACTTAAGTTATACAGTTAAGAATGTATATAACGATGCAGATAAAGCTCTGTTGCAGAAATTAGGCTTTATACTAAAATAAATGCTGAATAAGTAAAGAGAAACGAGAAGCGACTGGTTAGTCGAGTTCTTTCAAAATATCAAGCCCTTCTTGCCACTCGCCGTAGCCAGATTCGGCATTAATATGTCCGGCAGCACCTATGTTGATAAGTTTACTTCCCCAACTATCAGCAAAGAGTTTTACCCTTTCATTAGATACCCAAGGATCATTGGAACTGGCAACAATAATGGTTTCGAAGTTTATCCGATCTAAAGGGATAGGAGTAAATCCACTGGAGGTGAAGGTATATAGAGGAGATTCTATATCACTTGGAGCAACAAGCAAAGCACCTTTTATTTTCCTTCCATATTGTTTTGCCCAATTGGCGATGGTTACACATCCCAAGCTATGTCCGATTAAAATAACTGTGGATAAATCGTACTTACTGATTGTATCATCAATATTTTTCATCCACTCTTCACAGTTTGGAGCATTCCATTCCTGTTGGTTTATTCTCTGAAAATTCTCACCTGAGTTCTCAAAATAAGTTTGCCAATGGTTTGCCCCTGAGTTTCCAAGCCCCGGTATAATGAAATAGTTATTCATAAAGAGAGTATTAAGTTAATTATCAGGTTATATGCGTACCAAAATTTAAGAAAGGTATTATCCTTTATCTTATCAGATTGATAAACTCTTCACGTGTTTTAGCCGTATTGAATACCCCTGTAAAATCGGAAGTTGTAGTTGTTGAATTTTGCTTTTCAACTCCACGCATTTGCATACACATGTGTTGTGCCTCTATTACAACCATTACGCCCATTGGGTTTAATGTTTTCTGGATACAATCCTTTATTTGAGTAGTCAATCTTTCCTGAACCTGTAAACGTCGGGCAAAAACTTCTACTACACGAGGTATTTTACTCAATCCGGTGATATACCCATTAGGAATATAGGCAACGTGTGCTTTTCCCCAAAATGGTAGCATATGATGCTCACATAGTGAGTAAAAGTCGATATCCTTTACAATAACCATTTGGCTATAATCTTCTTTGAAAAGAGCTTTCTTTAGAATATCTTCCGGACTCTCGTTATAACCTTTAGTCAGGAATTTCATTGCTTTGGCTACCCTCACCGGAGTATCAAGTAAACCCTCTCGAGTTGCGTCTTCTCCTAATAAATCGATGACAGATTTGTAGTGACTGGCTAGTTGCGATATATTGTTTTCTTCGTTATTTGTTGAAGACATTTTTTTCGAATTTAGTAATATGTAATTTAAACTATTTATTGCTGCCCTTTAAGCTGCAATATTTCAGACCATTTGTTGTTTACTCAAGTATAAAACTTATTTAGAGTTATCGTTTTGAGATGCGACATTAAATACTATCTGTTGCTTAAATGCCCAATTTCAGGTTTGTTTATCAAAGCAATAAAAGAGTTTGAGACTTTAATCTACTGGGATTTTAACGACATCGTCAACGACACGCATTTCCTTGAATCCCGGAAATTTGGCTTTCAATTCACTTAACGCTTGACTAGCTTGCTCTTGTGTTTTGAAATTTCCAGCTCTGACACGCCATACGGGAGAATTATACGATACAGTTACTTCCATGTTGGGGAATGATGATTGTATGGCTCCTTTTCTCGAATTGGCTTCGTTTTTAGCCACTTTTTGATCGTTACCCGAGTAAACCTGTATACGGTATCCTTTTGCTCTTATAAAGTTTTTAGGAGCATCGGTTCCGTCTGTAGTGGTTGATAATTGACTGGCAACAGCAGTCGGATTGGTGGATATGCTGGCAGTCATCATATTTGCACCAATGAGGCTTCTTATACCTTCGTCTTGATATATAACAATTTTTCCTTGTCCCGCCTTAGTTGTATTAAGGTCGTCAACAATAGATCTACTTTGTGCATTCGAATAGAAGCAGATAGCAGAAAGGCATAGAAATATATAAAATGATTTTCTCATAATGTGTTGAAATATAAATAATTGTCGGAGTGTTAGTGGTTTAACAATCAAAGAGATCGTTTGGTTCAGAATGTCGAACCGGATAAATACAGGTCTTTATTGCTGTACGTAACAATTCTATTTACGGTTATTATACTTGCCAAGATAATAAAATTAGTCCGTTGATGACAAATTACTTATAACTGAAAAACACGGAGGAGATTTAAAATGTCTCCCCGTGTAATATTATTTTAAATTAGAATCAATTCAAAAAGCTTCGATAATAGGCATAAATTTGTCAACTTCAAGAGAAGCACCACCAATAAGACCACCATCTACATCAGCATTTGCAAAAAGTTCTTTTGCATTCGATGCATTACAGCTTCCACCGTAAAGGATAGATGTATTGTCGGCAACTTCTTTTCCATATTTCTCAAGAAGAGTTTTACGGATAAATGCATGCATTTCCTGAGCTTGTTCCGAAGATGCAGTTTTACCTGTTCCGATTGCCCATACTGGTTCGTAAGCCAATACAAGTTTAGAGAAATCAGCAGCAGAAAGGTCGAAAAGAGCATTTTCGATTTGAGATTTTACTACAGCTTCTTGTTTGTTAGCTTCTCTTTCTTCCAATACTTCTCCGATACAGAAAATAGGAGTAAGTCCGTTAGCAAGAGCTAAAAGTACTTTTTCTTTTAGGATAGCATCTGTTTCGCCATAATAAGCACGACGTTCAGAGTGACCTAATATTACATATTTAGCACCGGTAGAAGCTACCATAGCTGCAGATATTTCACCTGTATATGCGCCCGAAGCTTTGTCAGCACAGTTTTGTGCAGCAACTCCGATTTTTTGATCGCCAATAGCAGCAGAAGCACTAGCCAAATGTATAAATGGAGTACCAAGTACTACATCGCAATTGATTGTTTTACCTGCTAATGCTGTTTTAAGAGCATCCACTATAGCTAAACCTTCTTGAAGAGTTTTGTTCATTTTCCAGTTTCCTGCAACAATGTTCTTTCTCATAATGAAATGATATTATTTAGTTTAAAAAATTAGTAAGTTCGCAAAACAACGATAGATAGTTTTACCCTTTTTAATATTTCTTTTTACCAGTTTAGTTTATCTTTTCGTTGGTGTTATTATTATCCGTAACACTCTTTCGATGATATAATAATGCATCCAGTAATTTAATTACAATTAATGGTGTAAATAATATGATAGCAACAATATACAAATACCTTTTGCTTTCTTGTTTTGTATCGGGCATATTGGCTATCGAAAGCTCCTCTATCGGTTTGTTTAAATAACTTTCGGTAGGAACATTTCTGTCTGACCATTTATTGATAACTACCCCGTTTTTAAGTAAAATTAAACCCGGATTGGAGCGTACAATTGTTTTTAGACTTCTCTCATCCGACAGAGCAAAATCAAAGTTAGTAATATTTTCTTTCTCCAATTGAAGAATAAGATCGCGAGGAGATGAGGTGAGACAATAAAACTTATACTGATGGTCTTTTGCATAGTTATTCACATCCTCAAAAGAACTTAGATAGTCTTTTTGCATATCTGAAAGAGAATATGCAATCATCAGGAAAGTATAGCTGCTATCACTTAATACTTCTGTAGTAATATCTTCTTCACCTTCTATTTCGGTTCGGTCTTGATTCAAATATAAACGTGTGATTGAGAAATCACGAATCAAAGGTTCCTCACCTTCTTTTATCAGCTTACTTTGTCTGTCTACAAATACCCATGTTGAATCTTCCCAAGGATAGTTCTCTTCTGTAAACTCTTTTTTTACACCATCTTTTTCGTAAATAAAGACATTTTCAAAGATTGGGGCTTTATCCTCTTCTACGGTCATTAGTTTAGGAATATCGGCTCCAACCTTATAAGGTCTGAAATCGATGATGGGCTCATTCAGAATGCTGTATACACAAAAAGCAATACTACATGCAATGATGTAAAGTCCTACGAACCAGTAGAATTTTCCCGTGAACAGATTTGTAATTTTCTGATGCCAGATGAGTACAACTATCGAACAAGCCAATAGTACAATATTCTTGAAGAAAGTTTGCCAATTAGTTATTATGAGGGCATCTCCAAAGCATCCGCAGTCCTTTACAGGATTAGCTATTGCCAGATAAAGAGTGAGGGGAGTCATAAAAAGCATCACCAGAAACAAAAGGCGGGATGTCCATTTTCTGTAAAGACCAAATAGCATAAATATGCCCAGGCAAAACTCACCCGCACATAATATGATTGATATGGGCAGTGCAATATCATGGAAATTGACCAATCCGAATGAGGTCAGGTAATCTTGTATCTTATAGGTTGTGCCAAGTGGATCTATGGCTTTTACAAAACCCGAAAAAACAAATGTAATTCCGAGTAAAATGCGCGAAATTTCAACAACCGTTTTTAATATAATATCTTTTGTCTTTCCCATTAACCCATTTTATAAAGTTATTCGCTGTCTGTCGGAAATTCGAGTTTAATTAATCCGAAAATAGAATAATTAATCATGTCCATGTAATTGGCATCAATGCCTTCCGATACCAATGTTTGTCCTTCGTTGTTCTCTATTTGCTTGGTTCTGTATAGTTTTACCAATATTAAATCAGTAAACGAGCTTATACGCATACTGCGCCAGGCTTCCCCATAATCATGGTTTTTGGCAAACATAAGATTAGTAGTCTCGTTTATATATTTATCATACAATTCCAAGGCCTCGTGAGTGTTTAAATCAACCATGTCGGTAGCCTTAAGATGTAATTGAATCAACCCGATAACGCCATAATTGACAATGCCTATAAACTCCGAGTTTATACCTTCATCAATTTTGCTTACGCCTTTTTGTTCGAGACTTCTTATCCGTTTTGCCTTTATCAATATCTGGTCTGTTACTGATTGGGGGCGAAGAATGCGCCATGATGCACCATAGTCGGTAAGCTTCTTTTCAAAAAGGGTTCTGCAAATCGATATAATATGTTTGAACTGTTGTTCCGTATTTGGCATTTCTGTCATTATCTGAAATTCTTTTTTTAGGACTGATACCTTTTGCTTTTGTAAGTGTAAAACCAACAGAGGGTTATAATTATAACACAAGGTTAGATACTTATCTTTAATTGCTATATACAAAGGTATGAAAAAAAACAAAAGCATAAGGATTTACCTTATGCTTTTCTGTATATTATAACATCGTGACTTTTAAGATACTCTCAGGCTTTTTCCTAACCTCAAAGTTTCTGTTGTCGACATATTATTAAGCTTACACAATTGTTTAATTGTAACTCCGTGTATTTTGGCAATTCGGCCTAGAGTATCGCCTTTCTTTATGCGGTAATACGAAACAGTACCGGTAGCATATTTGTTTGTGCTTTTTGCCGAAGACCGACTTGATGTATTAGCAACAGAACGGGCTGCTCTCCCCGGAGTACCTAAAGTGCTAGTATGCACCATGTATGTATCGCGATGGCATACTTTATTCTCAAAATCTATAATATCTATCGGATTGATTGATCTGCCTAAAAAGCGGGTCTCGAAGTGTAGGTGTGAACCTGTAGATCTTCCTGTATTTCCTCCAAGAGCAATAGGATCTCCTGATTTTACAACATCATTGTCTGATACCAAAAATTTAGATAAGTGACCGTAAACAGTTTCAAGTCCATTAGGATGGCGAATTACTACATAGTATCCGTAGCCTCTTCTTTCGTATTCGCAAACACGAACCTTGCCATCGAAGGCGGCGTATATTGTATCTCCAACTTGTACCTTCAGATCGATTCCGTGATGAGTACGTCTGCCACGGCGTCCATAATTAGATGTGGTGTAACCCATAGTCGGCATTGTGAAATTGGATAAGTCGACCTTAAATGTTTCTGGCACGCTTTCTACAGAACCATAAACATTTACATAACGGTTATTCCATACTCCACCATATAGCTCGTCTTGTGGGATTTCATCCATATCCATTATACGCTCTTCCTGAGCTTCTTTGATAAGGGATAGATCTCTTTTGATTTTTATACCATCAGCATAGAGATCGTTTGCTGGTTTACTGTGTCTTTGCTTATAGGTAAGCTCGACTCGACTGTCGTTTTTGTCATCTTGCGGCGTTTGGGCAAAAGCGCACAAGGGTAGAAATAAGAGCGTCGCTAAGGAGTACGCTTTAATCGTTTTTAAATTCACGTTCAATAACTTTTTGATTTGTAACTGAATTATATCTCATCATTCGCATACAGATTAGGTAGAACCCAAAGTTTGTAGTCGAATAGTTCGTTCTCATTAAAGAATCGTGCAAGTTCAATCTGAGCAGACTCTGCTGAATCGGATGCATGTACAATGTTTTCTTGAGAACTGATTGAAAAGTCTCCTCTGATTGTGCCTGCTGCAGCTTCACGTCCATTTGTTGCTCCGGTAATACTCCTTACAACTTTTATTGCCTCCACGCCTTCCCAGCATTGAACAATCACAGGGCATACCATCATCGAATTCTTAACACGTTGAAAATAGGGTTTGTCTTTTAAGTTCGCATAATGCTCACTTAGAATAGCATCATCCAACTGTATCATTTTCATCCCTGCCAATCGTAGTCCTTTGCGTTCGAATCGAGATATAACATCTCCGATATGTCCTCGCTGAATCGCTGAAGGCTTTAGTATAACAAGGGTTTTTTCCATAAATAAAAATGATAAAATTGAACGATAAAAGCACTTTATTTTGGAAGTGCATTTTTCAAAGATAACATAATTATTTTGTTAATAGCAAGTCAAAAGTGCTTTGCTTTCATGTATTTAACAAAATTGTAAAATGAACCATCGGTATAACTATTTGATATACATAGTGTTGTGATTTTGTCATTTTTACTGATTAAACAAAAGGTTGATAACCTTAACTATTTTTAGCGGTCTATTGTATCGAATTATTTAATCTGTAGAGTCTCAGTTGCCTAATTATATGTTGTAAAACATTGTTTATTAGTATTTTATTTATGTCATTTTTACTTTAAGTATTTTAATGGATATATATATCGTGACTTTTCCTATTTTTGTAATATAATCTATTTAGATATTAAAAATGAGAAACCTGATCATCGCAGATACGCAAGATATAACACGTTTAGGGATTAAATATCTGGTGAAAGATTTTGAACAAATCTCTCATATCTATGATGTTGATACTAAATCTGCCTTGATACAGTTGTTGCCTGAAAACGAAGACGGATTGATTGTTTTGGATTATACTTTGTTTGATTTCACATCTATTAACGATTTGCAAATGTTGAGTGAACGTTATCCAAAATTAGACTGGATTCTTTTTTCTGATGAATTGAGCGATTCTTTTCTAAAACAGATGCAAGCTAACGGATTGGTTTTTAGTATTGTTTTGAAATCAAGCTCATTGGATGAAATAGATGCTGCTATTCGCTCGGCTCTTTTTAGCGAGAGTTATTTTTGTAAAAGAGTCGATAATCATATCAAAAGTTTGACCCGTTCTTTGGAGTCAGCATCAGATCATAATTTGACCAATACGGAACGAGAAATTCTTAAAGAAATAGCTTTAGGAAGAACAACCAAAGAGATAGCTGCTGAAAGGAATCTGAGTTTTCACACCATTATAACCCACCGGAAGAATATATTCCGAAAATTGGAAGTAAACAACGTACATGAGGCAACTAAGTATGCTATGAAGGCCGGAATTGTTGATGTGTCGGAATATTATATTTGAGAAATCAATCTATTCTTCAGATGTATTTTTTAGTGCCTTAAAATTTCTCATCACTCCCGAATATTTAGCCCTTTTTACTGCCGAACCTTTAAATATCCGTTGATAATCTTCTACTGCCATAGAGGCAATCTTTTCATAATCCATCGATAAGAATTCTTGACTTGGTGTAAACTCAGGCGTTGAATGAGGACGAGCGTATCTATTCCACGGACATATCTGCTGACAAATATCGCAACCATACATTCGGTTGTTGAGTAGAGGAACTATGGTTTTATCTATTTCCCTTTTATTCTCTATAGTTTGGTAAGAGATACATTTGTTTGCATTTAACAAATGAGGCTTCTCTATAGCATTGGTCGGGCATGCACTTAAACAGCGTGTGCACTTGCCACAGGATAGATTGAGAGGGGTGTCGTACGATAGTGCTGTATCTATAATAATCTCCCCTAAAAAGAAGTAAGAGCCACGTTTAGGAATTATAAGTAAAGTGTTCTTTCCGATAAATCCTAACCCTGCTTTTGCAGCCCAATATCGTTCCAAAACAGGAGCGGTATCGCAAAATACCCGTCCGTTAACATTTGGGATGAGAGTCTTTATATATTCAAGCAGAACCTGTAGTTTTGCTTTGATTACATCGTGGTAATCTTTGCCATATGCATAGTATGCAAATTGAGGAGCTGTTTCGGGTTGCCGCTCGTGTGGAAAGTAATTTAAGGCAAGGCTTATGATCGACTTGGCATTATCTACCAATAGGGTAGGGTCGCATCTCTTTTCGACATTGCGAGCCATATAGTCCATATCAGCCTGATAGCCTTTGTCAATCCACTCTTGGTAATGATTGCTTTCTATAACTTCAATTTCTTCAACTTGGCATATGCCACACGCATCGAATCCAATGGACAGGGCATAGTCTTTAATTTGTTGAGAAATTGTATTTTTATCGTGCATACCCAATCTGTTTTGAGTAACTAAACGTCTTTGAGGATTGTAACATAATTATAACCTTTCACCCAGATCTTACTGCTTGGTTATACGCTCTATACCACGGCGGGCGTATAGGGAAGGGTCGATAGTTATCTCCTTTTTGGTGATTTTGTTTCTGAATATAACGAAATCGTATTCTTTAAAACTCTTATTTTTAAATCGGGAATGCATATCTGTGCCCAATAAATGTAATTTTCCTTTCACCGGTTTGGCTTCCCATACTTCCGAAAGCTTATATCTGTCGATCAGATAATTTCCTACACTTGCAGCAAAAGCAGCATATCCCTGAGTATTTGCCTTGTGTAATAAAACAGTTTTATTCGGGTCGTTTTCCTTGGCACTTTCATCATAAGATAAGGCTGCGTCAGTAATCTCCTGAGAAAGATCTACAATAGATTCTATATCTCCGGCTTGACTGCTCTTTATATTGTTTTCTATAAAAATTGCCAGATTTTTATCTTTTACTTTATAGTTTTTTCTGCTGCCATCTTCTTTATAAGTAGCTATTGTTCGATAGATACTTCCTCTAAAAACAAATAATGCTCCAAGAATGAGGACAATGATTAGAAATATTTTTGCAAAACGATTATTGGACTTCTTTTTCATAAATCACATAGTTTGATTTTTGTTGTAGGTCGTTGGATTTACTTACCTAATAAACCTTTAGTTACATTCCACCTGAATTGTAGCAAACGAATCCCTTTTTGAGGTGAAAAAATAACTGTATATCCAAAGCATAAAACGAAAGATGCCACCCATTTTATACCTTCGTCCATCAACCTTCTTTGATATTCTTTTTTTGATACGGAAAGGGTGCGTATTCGCTCGCTCTTACCAATGGAATAAGTCAGTTTCTGAAAAAACTCATCAGTCAGTTTTTGAGCAGGTATATGATGATATATCGGAATATCGGGAAAATAATAACAATCGATATTATTTTTCTTCAGACGACTAAACATGTCTTTATCCTCTGCTCCTATCAATGAATTTCCTTTACGACCAAGTTCGGTGTTATAATATCCGTACTTTTCGTAAAGTTCTCTTTTGATAATGGTATGCCCTGTGCCCGGATAGTTTTTGGCTTCTAACTTCTTGGGTTGATTGCCCTGATCAAAGTATCCTCCGATAAGGCGTTGGGTATAATGAGACATCCACTTAGGTTGTCTTTCTTCGTATACAGGGATAACGGGCGATGCAACAAGCTCTGCATCCGGATAATTTTTCAGATGGTTGTCCAAACGCTCCAAATGTTGGGCGATAATGGTTTCATCATCGTCCACGAAAATAATATATTTGCCTCGAGCTTCCTTTATTCCTCTGTTGAGAGCAAAAGACAATCCTTGATTAATCTCCTTAAAGTATCTGAATTGGCGATCAGAGTATTTTTGTCTGAACTCCTCACATATACCTGCTGTAGAATCAGTGCTGTTATTGTCAACAACAATTACTTCGTAATCTAAAGAACTAAATGTTTGTTTGCAAACAGACTCAAGAGTTTGTGCAATATATTTATCCCGATTATAGGTGCAGGTTATGAGCGAAAATCTTATCATTTCAAATGCTTATCTTTTCTTCTGTAGAAAATAGAACCTATACCTCCAATCAGTAATAATACCAATAAACCGCTACTGGCTGAAGCTATGCCACGGGCAGTATTGTATCCGTGAGGCTCAAACTTGAACTCTATTTCGTGTTGTCCTGCCGGAATACGTATAGCACGCAATGTCCAGTCGGCACAAAAATGTTCAGCAGGCTTTCCGTCGATATATGCTTCCCATCCGTTAGGGTAATATATCTCAGATAGGACAGCTAATTGTTCACTTTGAGCTGACGACTTATACTTCAACGCATTGGGTTTGTATTCGGTCAGTTCGATAATTGCCGTAGAATCAGGAGTAATAGAGAAGCCTGTTAGCTTATCCTCGAATCTCTTGTCTACAACAGCAGTCGTTTTTATATCAAGTGTATTTAATGCAGCTATTTCTTTATCTGCATTATCTACAAAGGTGTAATTATCCACAAACCAGGCATTACCCATAGCATATGGATTTTGCAATGGAGCTTGTTCGGGATGGAATATAATATATTTAGCATTAAGCATATTTAATGCTGTATTTTTTTGAAGAGCACCGATTATACTGTCAATATTCTGAGTATCAAAAGACTTAATTATCGAGTTGATTTCTCCTTGTAGGCGATAGTCAATTAATTCCTGATAACGTTTCAATTTAGCAGCATGGTATCCGCCTATCGATTTATGATAATAAGAGGTTTTAGTTTCATTGAATGGATTATTTAGATTCAAGACACGATACGACGGATGTTTATCCTTTAAGATCGCTTTGTCAGCTTCCGTTTGAGGGAATGGACGGTTTGAATCATATGATAACTTGCTTTGGAATTTATCGTTGTTCAGGTAGCGTTTGTCTACTCCCCAAAGATCGGTAATTACCAATACTAGCAGTGCAACTGAGCAGTATACGGTAATCTTGTTTTTATCACCCTTTAAAGCGATGGTAGAATACAAGATTCCTGCCGCTAATAGGATAAAGAAGAATGAGCGTATAGCGTCAGAAGATAATAAATCCTTACGATCGGCTAAAAGTGCGGAGTAATACCAATCGGGTACTTGAGACATCCATTGGCTATCGGCAGCAGTAGTAAACTCGAAGCCGAAAATTCCGGGAGCTAACCATAATAAAAGGCTTATTCCGGCTGTTATTCCTGCCGATATATAAAGCGATTTTTTTAGTTTTTCTTCTTTAATCTCTCCTCCGAAAAAGTCTTTCAGTCCCCACACGGCTACAATAAGCATGGTGAGAGCAGGAATTACAAGAGCTGTGGATACGGCTCTGAATTTATTGTACATCGGGAAATGGTAGAAGAACCAATCATTAAACAATTCGAAATTATGTCCCCACGATAAGAATATAAAGAATACAGTTGCAATGAGCAATACCCATTTCATGGAATGTCTGATAACAAACAGTCCTAGCACAAACAAGAAGCAGATGATTGCCCCGAAATAAACAGGACCTGAAGTAAATGGCTGATCTCCCCAATAAGTCTGTGCCTGTATTCCGGCTGAGTCAACCTGAGCCTGAGGCGCATTTGCTCTGATAGCCTTGTAAAGGTTAGACGATGGAGATAACATTCCACCCGAAGCTCCGCCATGTATATCAGGGATTAAGAGAGATAAAGTTTCCATTTTGCCGTAGCTCCACGCAAAGGCATATTCTTTATCAAGACCTGATGATTGCTTTTCCGATTGTGTAGGTTGAGTTAATTCCGACTGTCCGCGAGTACTTTCTTTCGACATTTCGTAATTGGCGTATATATTCCCCAAATTACAAAGCACAGCTATTGCGACACCAACGGCCAAAGCACCTGTTGCTTTAAACAATCCGGATATGTTTTTTTTCAGAATTTCATTAATAAGCAGACCTATGTATAAGAATACACATAGTATTCCTGTATAATAGGTAATCTGTAAGTGATTATTCTTTATTTGTAAAGCGAGTCCCAAAGCCATAAGAAGTCCAGCCATGAGATATTTTCGCTTAAAGCATGCAGCCAATCCTGCTACGATGAGAGGGAGGTAGGCTATTGCCCATGCTTTGGTGACGTGACCTGCATCAAGAATGATAATATTATAAGAGGATAAAGAATAAGCTACAGCTCCTAATATGGCAGGAAAAAATCCAACGCCCATCACACAAAATAAGATGTAAGCCATAAGCATACCGGCAAAAACTGCTCCTGCACTACTACTTCCTAAAGCTTTTACAGGGGCTTCAAGATAATCAAGGAAATTAGGTGATCCACCCCAGATTCCGATTTGATATGCAGGCATACCGGAGAACATGGAGCCTGTCCATGCCGAAGATTGTCCTTCTTTTTCGTAATATTGAGCCAACTCCCGCGACATTCCTTTGTATTGCTGAACGTCACTTTGCGGGAGAACCTTTCCCTCTAACAAAGGGCTAAAGTATATGAAGGTAACCGCTAAGAAGCAAACAATAGCTATAACGTGTTGTAGTAATTTTTTCAGTATTGGCTTTTCTTCTTGTATCATATTGTGTATGGATTTAAAAGGTCTGCAGACCTACTTTTTCTTTAGGATATAAATAATAGAACTACATCTGCGGGTACTGAACAGACTTTGGATAAAATATACAGTTCCTTTTATGAGTCCGACTAAACTAGCTGCAAATGTCCCTTTGTTTTTTTCGCTTAACATGGCTATATAAAAAGGGTCGAAATACATAGCTTTCGTCTTTTCGATTCTGAAATTATGTTTTTCAGCAAAATAAGTAAAATCGTCAGAAGAAAAGTGCCACAGATGACGAGGTACGTCATAGGCTGCCCATTCTTCTTTATAAGCTAAAGCATCTGCTGATTTTTTATTGGGTAATGCGATAATTAAAACACCATCGTTTTTCAATATTCGATGTAGGTTTGCCATCGTTTCGTTGAGTTTTTCGATATGCTCCAAAACGTGCCACATGGTCACTACATCCTTAATCTTATCAGGCATATCGAATAGGTATTCGGCATCCTGAATATTCAGTCCGAATTTTTTATGTGCATATTCGCGTGTTGGTTTCGATTTCTCAATACCTGTGACAATCCATTTTTTAAGACGCATAGCCTGAAGAAAATACCCTGTTCCCGAACCAATATCGAGTAAGGTTTCTGCATTCTTCGAAGAATATTTCGATGCTATTTTAGTCTTCGATTTTAATGCTATTTTTCTCGCCCAATGGTATAAAGAGTTGATAATTCCCTGATGGGTATCGGAATGTGAAATGTATTCGGGGGCATCGTAATATTTACCGATCTCGTTTTCACAAGGGAAGTTTTGAGTAAAAGCAAAACCACAACCCGGACATTGGTATATTGAAAACAGTTCGCCTGTAGCCAAATGATCTTTGCAAATAAGAGTCTCTGTACAACCACCATTGGAGCAGACCGGACATAAATCTATGTGTACTGTATTCATCATCAATAACTAATATACTCTTGCCTTTGAATTTAGATAGGCTGAGAATCGGAGTTCTCCGCATAGTTCGCAAAGGTACTAAAAATGTTATATGTTGCTTATTTCAGGATATAAAGTAATTATCAAAAATATAAAATTGAACTACGATAGAAGGCAAAAAACAATCGTTATTTGCAAATGATAGGTATAGAGCGAAACTTGTATTTCGAATACCGAAAAACGTTTTGAATCTTAGAAACAACACTAATAATCCTAAAAAGTTTATCTTTTTCTTCATAAGGTTACTTAATCGGGATAGATTTTCGTTTTTTTAGCTTTTCCTTTTTTATTAAATGCTTAGTTTTGCAGTTTGAATTATCAGGTCGAATCCTTTTTGATGAAGAAGACTCATTACTGTATATATACTTTCCTGTTTGTATTGTTCTCATCTCCGTTTTGGGGAGCTCAATTACATCAACAAATGGGGAGTAATTCTAATATCTCGTTTTTGCAGGATTCGGTAACCTCCGGTCGTGCTATTACGACAGATACTTTGCACCCTCAATCGAACGATACAATAGCACAAGATACTGCTCAAAGTAAAAAAGCTTCATTGGATGCTCCGGTTGATTATGCAGCTAATGACTCTATTGTATTTACTTCCGATAATAGAGGGTATTTATACGGAGATAGTAAAGTTGACTATCAGACAATGAGTATAAAGGCGGAGAATATTACAATGAGTATGGATAGCAGCATTGTACATGCCAGCTATGGATTAGACTCGATAGGGGAGGAATTTGGTTTTCCGGTCTTTAAGGATAACGGCGGCGAATATGAAATGAAAACGGTAAGTTATAATTTCAAAACCAAGAAAGGCTATATCCGAAATGTCATAACCCAACAGGGTGAAGGTTATATTGTAGCCGATAGAGCGAAAAAGAATGCTGATGATACATTCTTTATGTGTGACGGAAAGTACACTACTTGCGACGATCACGAGCATCCTCACTTCTATATGATGCTTACAAAAGCAAAAGTGCGTCCTAAAAAAAATGTGGTAACAGGTCCTGCATATTTAGTAATCGAAGATCTGCCTTTGCCATTGGCAATACCTTTTGGCTTTTTTCCATTTAGTGAAAAATACTCGTCAGGTATTATAATGCCATCGTATGGAGATGATATGGATCGTGGTTTTAATCTTCGTAATGGTGGATATTATTTTGCTATAAATGATAATATAGATCTGGCATTAACAGGAGAAATATATACGAAAGGATCATGGGGGCTTGCTGCCAGATCGTCCTACAAAAAGCGTTATAGATATAGCGGTTCCTTTGACATAAACTATATATATACAAAACGAGGGGATCGTGATATTCCCGATACATTCAGTGAGTCCAGAGATATGTCAATAAGCTGGCAACACTCCCAGGATCCCAAAGCAAATATGTACAGGACGCTTTCGGCGAGTGTTAACTATCGTACATCTTCTTATAATACGAATAACCTGGATGTTGCATTTACACGTTCGGGAACAGATAATACAAGAAGTTCTTCTATCAACTTAACTCAGCGTTTTCCGAATTCGCCATTTACATTATCAGCCAACGTGAATGCCAATCAGGTAATGAGCGACTCAACTATTGCACTGACATTGCCTAATCTGACGGCTACGATGAGCCGTATTTTTCCATTCAAAAGAAAGGATGCTATAGGACCTGAAAAATGGTATGAGAAAGTCTCTTTGAATTATACCGGTGAATTAAAAAATAGTATTACTACGAAAAATAATATGTTGTTTAAGTCGAATCTGGTAAAAGATTGGCGTAATGCAGTACAACATAGGGTACAAACTGCTGCTACTTTCAGTGCGTTGAACTATTTGAATATAACACCTACATTTAGTTATAACGAAAGGTGGTACTCACGATCAATTACTCAAAAATGGGATCCAGCTCAAAATAAACATGTTTTGGCGGACACGACCTACTCTTTTAACCGATCGTATGATTTTAATTATAATGTAAGCTTCCAAACACGGTTGTATGGTTTCTATGAACCGATTTTTAAAATAGGAAAAATACAGAAGATAAGACATGTTTTTACTCCTGCAATTAGCTTTGGCGGTAATCCCGACTTTACTGATCCTCGTTTTGGCTCATATAAGAAATATTCGTACTATGATGCCAATGGCGAATTGCAGACTCATTTATACTCTCCTTTTGCGAATGAAATATTTACACCTTCGAGTGCAGGCAGGCAGGGTAACATAAACTTTAGTTTCGAGAATAACATCGAAATGAAAGTGGGTACCGCTAATGATTCTACTAAGATTATTAGTCTGATTGATAATTTAGGTATAAATTTCAGTTATAATATGATGGCCGATTCACTTAAATTAAGCGATATCGGAACCAATATGCGTCTTAAATTAAGTAAAAACTTAACAGTCAATTTAAACGCTGTATGGGATCCATATGTATATAATGAAAAAGGAATAAAGCAGAACGAGTTCCTTATTCGAAATGGAGGGGGGCTGGCACGGCTCGTAAGTACGGGATATACCATATCGCCTTCGATTAATCAGGATACGTTCAAAAAATGGTTTGGTAAAGGAGGGGATAGTACATCTAATGATAAGAAAAAAGATGATCCGGAAGCCGATTTATCGGATGCTGATGGGGATATTCCCGAAGAAGGAGGACCTCGTCAAAGTCTTTTTAATAAAAAGCAGGACGGGGGTACATACGATGAAGACGGATTCTTAAAGAATGAAATAAAATGGAACCTGTCTATCAACTACAATATGAGTTATGTCTCGCAGTTTGATCAGAAGAGGGAAGGTTTCAAAGGTGTTATCACTCACAATTTGAGTTTTAACGGCTCGATACAGCCTACCAAAAATTGGAATTTTTCCTTTAATGCGAGTTATGATGTACCGAATAACCGGATTTCTTTTATGACTTGTAATTTGTCTAGAAATCTACACTGTTGGAATATAACAGCTAGCTTTAATCCGATAGGACCTTATGCGACATATTATGTGTCATTGCGGGTTAATTCGTCTATGTTGCAGGATCTTAAATATGAGCAACGTAGCCGTTTGTCAAGCTACGATCCGGCATGGAACTAATCAAATCAAAGGAAGTCTCTCGACTCACCTATATATTCTGGTTTTAGATGAGAATACTGTTATTAGGAGATTATAGTGGTTTACACCTCACATTGTCCGAAGGCTTAAGGCTTATGGGGCATGATGTAACAGTTGCATCTGATGGAGACGGTTTTAAGAACTATCATCGTGATATAGACCTCAAACGTAAAAGTTCTAACCTGAAAGATACGCTTTCCAATCTACTTACAATTTACTCTAATCTTAAGAATTTTAAAGGCTACGATATTGTTCAAATAACCAATCCGTGCTTTACTACACAAAATATCCGGGTCAATATCGAGCTATACCGATATCTGAAGCGACATAATAAGAAAATTTTTCTGGGCGCTTTTGGTGATGATTATTTCTGGATAAAGGCTTGCTTGGATCAAAAGTATAAATATTCGGAATTTTATATAGGCGATGTAAAGAATGTGCGAACCAAGAGTGAATATCTGGAAGAGAATTGGCTTGGAACGAAGCGTCAGGATGCTAACATCGAGATAGCAGAATCATGCAATGGTATTATAGCCTGCCTATACGAATATTACGAAGCTTATAAAGAATCTTACAGCGAAAAATTGGCATATATACCTCTGCCTGTAAATATTGGAGAGGTTAAACAGAAAGAGCTTCCTCCTATAGATAAAATAAATTTCTTTATTGGTATAAATAAGGCTCGCAATGAATTTAAAGGCACTGATATCTTGTATGAAGTTGTTCAGCAACTAGCCCGAACCTATCCTAATGATGCACGGGTGACTAAAGTTGAATCAGTTATGTATTCCGAATACTTAAGCCGTATTCAGGATGCACACGTTGTTTTAGATCAGTTGTACTCCTATTCGCCTGCAATGAACGGCTTGCTTACGATGGCATTAGGGAAAGTTCTTGTGGGAGGAGGAGAGCCCGATATGTATAATTTGCTTCAAGAATCCGAACTTCGTCCCATTGTAAATGTATATCCCGAAAAGCAGGATATTTATAAGAAATTGGAAGATTTAGTCCTCCATAAAAATACAATTGCAGAACGTGCTAAAGATGGGCGAATTTTTATTGAAAAGCATCATGATTATATGAAAGTAGCACAACAATACCTTGACTTCTGGATTAGTAAATAGACTCCTCTTGTCTCTTATGAGTCGGTTTCCATTTCCTTTACCTCCTTCAACGAAGATTCTATACTCTCAATGTTTTTTTTATAAAAAAACTTGTAAAATACAAGCATAATAAGGCATACGGTTATCAATATTGCCATATTGAATAAATAGAAAAGAACCTTTCCTTGATCGGATATTATGTCTATATATTCATAGCAGAATGACCCTAAAATAATGCAAGCAAAAGCGACTCCGACAAAAAGCTCCCTTTTTATAAAAAGTTTGTATCTGGAAATAATTTTGAGTCCTGATAATATATCCATTTGCTTAAGGTCAATTTTGTTTAAAAGTTGTACTTTATATATCTGCCAGCAGAAGCTAATAATACAACAAACAATAAAGAAATATTTTGTTAAAGCCGGGTAAGGAACTCTCGGGAGATACAATGCATGAATATATGGAGCTGCTATAAAAGGCAGTACAACTATAAGTCCTATTACTTCAAACCAGAGTAGGCGCCCTAGGGCTGTTTTGCCTTTCTTGTATATTATATGCCGTATATTGTCGTCTGTAAGACTTGGAGTGAATAGGTTATCATTCCATGTCTTTTTTATATTATCCAAGTCCATAGTTTATAACTTTATTCATTAGACATTTTCTTTAATTTTTCTTTGATTCGGCTTATCTTCGTAGATACATTAGTTACCGTTAAGCCTGTTATTTCGGATATCTCCTTATAAGGTTTTTCGTCTAAATAGAGAAGAACCAAAGCCTTTTCGATTTTACCTAATCTATTTATGAGATTATATAATTCTGTTATTTCTTCATTATTATCCGGTATATCTGCAATATCACCTACTAAATCCGTGTGATCAGGCTTTCGTTTGTTACGACGAAAAAAAGTGATGCAAGTATTTAAAGCTATCCGGTATATCCATGTCGACACTTTGCTTTCTCCTCTGAAAGATGGGTACGCTTTCCAAAGATTAAGAATGACTTCTTGATACAGATCGTTAATACTTTGGTCTATATCTGCATAAAAAGATGCAACTTTATATATGATACGCTCATGAAGCTTTATCATATTCATAAAATCTTTTTCTAAATCTTTATTATGCATTTCGTTTACTTGATTGATTTATTAGTCGCTAAAGTGTAAATTTAGTCACAAGTCGAATTTAAAAATAGAAGACCATCTGTATTTTTACAGATTAAATATGGCTTAAATAAATATTTTGTTTTACTTTTGTACCACCAAATAAAAGACTCCGTAGCTCAGTTGGTAGAGCAATTGACTCTTAATCAATGGGTCGAGGGTTCGAGCCCCTCCGGGGTCACTTAAAAGAGCAATTATCTACATTGTATGTAAGTAATTGCTTTTTTTGTATCTCCATGAAAATAGCTCTCGGAATCGTTAGTATTCGGGAAGTATTACATTGCGAGAGAATAAGTCAATAAGATATTGGAATTCTTCTTTAAGAATAACTTTCTATTTTGAATCGTATAGTTGTCAACTTCTCTCAGTGCCTTAAATATTGTTTCTTCAACTTCCATAGTCCTAGCACACCCTCTCTGTGTAGATGTAATTTGTCTAAATTCAATAGAATTTTTTTCTACTACTACCTCCCCAAAAAAACTATTACAACTAGAGTATCCGTTGAATCGTCCTTCTTCCTTAAATGATAGAGTAAGGATATTATTCAATGAAGGTATGATAAATGTTTCTTTAGAGTTGGCTCTTACATTTAATAATGCCCATTTTATAGAGGTAAGTTCTTGTGGAATAATACTGGGGCTATTGGGAGAGTTGTAGGTACTTGCTGTGGTATATTCTATATTCTGCCATGAAGAACAAGCTCCTAGACTATATAGAAGAAAGCAGGATAGGATATAAATTAATATTTTAGACATTAAGGAAATATGTTTAGGGTTGGTTATAACTGATCAATCTTAGTGGCAAAAATACATAGTTTTAAATTGACTAATCCCTAGAATAAAAAAAAATAGAGACGATCATTTCTGAAAGTCTCTATTCATTGTGCTTTGTTTGCGGAAGCGGGGGGATTCGAACCCCCGGTACAGTTACCCGTACGTCAGTTTAGCAAACTGGTGGTTTCAGCCACTCACCCACACTTCCAATCAACGGTTTTACGTAGGCAATACTGAATTGCGATGCAAATATAGCTGTTTGTTTTGATTTTACAAGATCACTCTCTCATTTTTTCTAAATAATATGATTAATTTTGGCAAAGATTTGATCACAAGATATCGTAAAATAGTTATAGCTAACCTATTGTAGTATTAGCTGGCTTATTTACCATATTTGTGAATAATAAAGACGGTCTACGATCATAATTAAGAAAATGGCTAAAACTAAGCGCAATGTTTTGTTTATAATCCTTGCTGTAGTAATTCTTGCAGCAGGAGGTATCTTTGTATATATTAAAAGTTTTCTGGATGCTGAGTTCAGGATAAAAGGTACTGTTTATATCTATGTTGATAAGGATAAAAGTTTCGATGCAGTACTCACGCAGATGGATACTACCGCCCATATTTCGGATCTGAATGCCTTTAAGAGGCTTGCTGCCTATATGAAGTATCCCGATAATATGAAAACCGGGCGATACGCAATTATACCGGATATGAGTATTCAGGAAGTAATAAGTGACCTGAAGGGAGGGCATCAGGCACCGGTTAAATTGAAGTTCAATAATATTCGAACTAAGGAAGATTTGGCTAAGAGACTTGCTTCACAGTTGATGATAACCGAAGACGAACTGATGGCTACATTTAATAATGAAGAAAGCTGTTCTAAATTAGGGTTTACCACCGAAACGATACTTTGTATGTTTGTACCGAATACCTACGAAGTATATTGGGATGTCTCATTGGATAGTTTTCTGAAAAGGATGAAAGATGAATATTCTAAATTCTGGACAGATGAGCGAAAAGCAAAGGCCGAAAAGATGGGACTTACTCCTGTTGAGGTTTCCATACTGGCTTCTATCGTAGAGGAAGAATGTTATTTCTCAGACGAATATCCGGTGGTTGCACGATTATACCTGAATCGGTTGAGATTAGGACAATTGCTGCAAGCTGATCCTACGGTTAAATTTGCAGTAGGAGACTTCTCCTTGAAACGTATTCTTTTTGAGCATTTACAAGTGGACTCTCCTTATAATACATATAAACACTTGGGATTACCTCCCGGACCGATTAGAGTTGCCTCAATCAAAGGAATAGAGGCTGTATTGAATCCGGCAGAGCATGACTATCTTTATATGTGTGCGAAAGAGGATTTTTCGGGAAGACATAACTTTGCAGTTACACATGCCGAGCATGTCAAAAATGCGAACCGTTATCGGGCGGCACTTAATCAGAGGAAGATTTATTAAACCGCTTAATAAACATTCTTATCGCCTCTTAGCAATTGAAGGGTAGTCACAACGATTATCTTAATATCCAGCATAAAAGACCAGTTCTCGATGTACCACACATCGCGTCTAAACCGACCTTCCATCTGTTTGATGGTTTTGGTTTCCCCTCTGTATCCCGATATCTGAGCCCAACCCGTAATGCCGGGTTTTACAATGTGGCGTATCATAAATTTGTCGATAAGTCCATTGTATAAAGACGTCTGTTTAATCATATGCGGACGAGGTCCTACGACAGACATATTACCGATTAAAACATTGAAGAACTGAGGTAGCTCGTCGATGCTTGTGCGACGCATAAACTTCCCGATGGGCGTGATTCGTGGATCAACCTGCTGTGTTGTGAGAGAATCCGATTTATCATTGACATACATGGTTCGAAACTTGTAACATGTAAATTCCTCACCCTGTAAACCGGTTCTTCTTTGTTTAAAAACAATAGATCCGCGTGATGTCAGTTTAATAATAACCCCAAATATGATATAGATAACAGGAAAGACTGATATTAAGACAATAGAGGAAAAAATAATATCAAATATTCTTTTCAATACCCTGTTGTAGACTAGCTGAAGAGGTTCGGGTCTTATTCCTATAACGGGTATCGATTGAAGTGAGTTGAGTATCAGTTTTCGCTTTATATATTCATAAAATTCGGGAACAAGAAAGAATCGTATCATATTTCGTTCCGAGAAATTCACCAGACGTAAGATAACCGATTCTTCGCTGTTGGGCAAAGTGCAATAGATCTCGTCTACTTTGTTTTCGATACAGTATTTTTCAACCTGAGACAGTGTCCCTAAATAGTTAATGGATGGATTTGATAAGTTAGGAATCTCATCAAAAGCCCCTAGTATTTTATATCCGTAGTCACTCGACTTTAGCTCGTTGAAAACATCCGTCGCCCTGTTTCCACTCCCGATTATAACAATCCGTTTGTAGTTGTAGCCTTTACTGCGATACCATTTTAAAATGATCCGTACCGTTATATGCCAGATTATATAGATAATAGACAGACCTATGTAATAAACCGACCAATCAATCCAAGTGATTCTGTCTATTCCAAGCAATAGCATTGCTGCTGTAAGCAATATGAAGTAAAGCGATATAAATGAGAAGCTTCTATGAACAATCTTGTCAAAGAAGATAATATTAGACGACAGATTTATCGGAATAATACTTGCAACAACAAAATAAACGAGGTTGACTAGAAGCAAGGTTTCGACTAAACGGACATTATTGATAAATGAGGTGAATGCGTCGTCTGCAAACAGAAGCTTGGATAAGAGAATTAAAGTGAAATTAATAACTAAAAGGTCCCCCAGTCTGATAATCCACTTTATCAGATATCCTAAACCATCTTTTTTTCCTGTTAATTCCATCCAGAACAATTGTATTATGTCGATTCTTATGCCCTTGAGTAAAGTTACGTTTAAGTAACAATCTTGTACATTCAGAGGGACAAAGGTTACAAAATATGTCTTTTAGTGTATATTTTGTTGATTTGTTAATACGTTGTTTGTTAGTTGTTTATTGTGAAAAACATTACAAACATTACAAAAGTGACATTTTTTTCTGCTTTATTATTTTTATTTACTCAACTTGTTTATTTATACTAATTAGTAGCTGAATTTATACGTTCTATTTTACTGCGCGTAATCAAAGATTACTTGCATTCCTTTTGCCCTAAGCCGCAAAAGGAATCAAAAAGGCTTTGTGCTGCATGGCTCGCCTGCCTGACTTAAGCTTGCAACCTAAACTAAACCTACTGCCTTGCGGCACGTTTAATTTTACGCCTGCTTCGGTTGTCAGCCAACGGCTGTGCCACTGATGCACTAAGGCTTACGCCCGTCAGGTTATTGGCATTGCCGATTGTGCGGGGTACCCGTAGGGCGAAAAAAGCGTTAAGAAACAAAAGAACATCGTCGGTTAAACGTTTTTCTTTTGTTTTAGCTTTTGAGTCCGTGACGGGTCGGACAAAAGGTACAGCCTTGATTTTTTGTTTCGTTTTGCATCAAGGCAAAATGAAAAACAAACCCATAAGGGTGCGTTAGGAAAAATAGAACATATATCTTAATCCTTATTCGCTTTATATATAGATAAACCCACTAAATTGTCTAAGGACAAAATACTAAGATCTTATATAGTAAAATCCTGCGGGTTATTTTTTTGATACTCTCGTGAAAGAATTGCCAATATAGTTCCCGTTAAAATAATACTTACAACTGTAGCCCAGATTGTATTGCCTACCCCAAAGTTTTCGAGCTTCTCGTACATAGGTGTATTGTGAAAGAAGTGAAAAGTTAAGACAGCTATTGTATTGTTTATGGCATGTACAATTACTGCAATCCATAAATTGCCCGACCAAAGAAAAATATATCCTAATAAAGCCCCCAGAAGCAAACGAGGAACAAACCCGTAAAACTGAAAATGGATAAAACTAAATATAAAGGCAGTAATCCAAACAGCAACATGTCCGTTTTTACATATCTTTCGGATGGTTTGCTGCATCGATCCTCTAAAGAAAAACTCTTCTGTGACACCTGCAGTAATGGCAATAACAAATAGATTTATCAATAGTATAATAACCGAATCGGTGGTAAGCATTTTTTCGATTAATACTTGAGCCTGTTCTTCCATCATCTTCATCATTTTCTCTATTCCTGCCAGAGATTCAGGTAAAGTTATCATACTGTTATAATGACCGGTGAAGGCTATTAAGGGCTGAATCGCAAAAATAAGAAGAATCGAAAGCAGTAAGAACTTAACATCAATGGGTTTATTGATTTTCAGAAATCGAGGAGCCGATTTGTGAAATAAATGAGCACATAACAAAGAAGGAATTAAGAAGATTAAAACAACCTGAACTACTTGCATGACTTTCATAAAGTCTAACGACCCCAGAGTGCCTGTCGATTGACCTATTACAACGGTAAGAACAGCGGCTATTACCAAGCCCGAAAAGCTAAAAAGACAAAGGAAAAAGAGTTGTGACCAACTACTCATTCTTATAAATATTTCTTTATTCATTGTTCAAAATTAAGACCTGTTTACTGTTTTGGTTAGTATAAAAGTTTGTTAGTTATATTTGTTTTTTCTCCTATAAATCGATTGCTCTGAAAATACTTATGCCTGTACATTTTGACGATTTCACGCAATAGTCATACAAAGGCTGAGGTTCTACAATTACCTTCATTGCTCTACTTGAAGCATGTATAAAAGTCAATTTGCCGTTGTAATGATAGGCAATGCTAATATGAGAGTAATCTAAACCCGCAATGCCGGTCGCAAATGCAATTATATCTCCATTAATTATCCGATTGCCGACTTTATTTATATCCTCTTTTTTTAGAACATAATATTCAGCTCTATTGTTTATTTGTTGTTCGATATTGGCTGTTTTTTGCCGGAGTTTCGAGTCACTACGCAGGGCTTTGTAAGCATCTGTATGCGTAGACATAAAGTTGATCGTTTTAGTATCTTTTATACCTCCTAACGCAAGAGTTTTATCTTCCAGTATTCCCCTCTTTGAGTTATTGTATATCCAATCGGTTACATAATGAAGCCTCGAAGTATAATCTTCTATTTTTCCATCCCTGTATCGGATTGATTTCAACTGATTGCAAAAGTTTGAAAATGAATAATCCCCCGTTTTAAGTGTTCTGCTCAGAGCAATACAGTTTTCGACAAAAGTGGTACAATCGAATTGATGCAGATTGACAACTAATTGTTCCTCTTGATTATTGTCGAGAGTTGAGGCTACATAAGGAGTATCCCTAAAGAACAAAGCAGTTTTTACAATCAATTCACCAATCGGTAAAGTTGCTTCCGCTTTTAATTGGCTGATATATTTCTCATATATAAGTGAATCTTGTTTTGTATACACCACCGCAGCACGGGTATTGAGTACCATTGCAAGAAGTAAAAACAAGGCGAATACTTTTTTCATAAGAAATAATGTCTTAAAAGGTCTGCAACCTTAGCTTAAACCGTCAATTAAACCGTCAACAATATCAATATGGTTTGCTTGCGGTACCTTGGGCAACCCCGGCATACGCATTATAGTGCCAGCTATGGCTACAATAAACTCAGCACCGTTATTGATTACCATATCATTTATAGTCAAAGTAAAACCTTTGGCTACACCGTAAGCCTTCGGATCTTCCGAAAACGAATATTGAGTCTTAGCAATACATATAGGATATTTTTCGATATCCGTACCTTTAATCAATTGTAGTATTTTGAGAGCTTTTCCACCGAACTCAACCGAGTCTGCACCATATATTTTTTTAGCTATCTTCTCTACCTTTTGTTGTATAGAATCGTTGTCTTCGTATGTAAATGCAAGTGCTTTCGAAGGATTGTTTTCAATTGTTTCAACTACCAGATTCGCTAACTCCATAGCACCCTCACCGCCTTCCGAGAAAGCATTGTTAATGGCAAATCCTATATTTTTGTTCTTACAGAAATCTGTGATAATATCCAGCTCTGCCTGAGTATCCTGTGCGTATTTATTGAAGGCGACAACTACCGTCTGACCAAACGATTGCATATTCGAGATATGCTTCTCTATATTAGCCAATCCGTTTCTCAAGCCTTCGATATTTTCTTTCTTGATATCTTCAATGGCAACACCACCGTGCATTTTTAACCCTTGTGCAGTAGCCACTATAACTGTTAATTTGGGTGTTAATCCTGCTTTCCGGCACTTTATATTGAAGAATTTTTCAGCACCCAGATCAGCACCAAATCCCGCTTCTGTAACTACATAATCGGCATGGCTCATCGCAACCTTAGTCGCAATAATAGAATTACATCCGTGAGCAATATTGGCAAAAGGACCACCATGTACTATCGCCGCATTGTGTTCGGTAGTCTGTACCAGATTTGGGTTGATGGCATCTTTAAGCAATACAACTATCGATCCGGCAATACCCAGATCTTTTACGGTAAAAGGAGTGTTGTCATAGTTATACCCCAAGATGATTTTTTCGATACGCCTTCTCAAGTCCTCAATATCTTTCGATAAGCAGAGGATCGCCATAATTTCGGATGCAGGAGTAATGTCGAATCCCGATTCAGTGGGTATTCCGTTTGCAGAACCATGTAATCCCGAAACTATATATCGTAAACTTCTATCGTTAATATCAAGTACTCTTTTCCAAAGGATTTCTTTCAACCCTTTTCCTGCTGCTCGGTTTTGATACAAATAATTATCAAGCAAAGCCGATATCATATTGTGAGCCGAAGTAATGGCGTGAAAATCTCCCGTAAAGTGCAGGTTAATATCCTCCATAGGGAGAACCTGTGCATAACCTCCGCCTGCAGCTCCGCCTTTCATACCGAAGCAAGGACCTAAAGAAGGTTCACGCAAGGCTACAACCGCTTTTTTTCCTATTTTGTTTAAGCCTAAAGTTAGACCTATCGAAACCGTTGTTTTACCGATTCCTGCCTTAGTCGGTGTTATGGCAGTTACTAATATTAAATTACTTTGGTTTACTTTGTTATTGTCGATAAGCGATGCCGGCACTTTGGCCATGTACTTCCCATAATTATGGATGTGTTCATCAGCTATATTTATCTGTTGAGCAATTTTACTGATAGGCTCAAGTTTGATACTTCTGGCAATTTCAATATCTGTTTTCATAAAATAAAATTCAGTAGCTTTATCATGGTTTCTACAAAGATAAGTAAACTTTTAGGATGTTTTATTGTTATTGAATTGCTGTTTAAGCTCACATGCATTTTTATTGTTTTGAAGTAAAAGGGAACTTGCTTGTTTGCCAATATAGGACAGATATATAGGTATATTCCGACAGATTAGGATGGAGCGAAAAAAAATTGCAATACTTAATCGTGAACTAAACAGTAAAATGTGTATTTTTGATACTTTTTCGAAATATGAAGCCACTACAAATACTTTCACTCCTTTTAATTTTTATGTGCGGACTAGTTTCAGCACCATTAACAGCTCAAAATCCCGATACAGAAGTTCGTGCAGCCTGGCTGACAACTAACTGGAATCTCGACTGGCCTTCGCCCTCTTTATCGCCCGAAAATCAGCAAAAGCAATTAAGCAAGATTTTGGATCAGTTACAGGAGGCAAATTTTAACACCATACTTTTTCAGGTGCGTATTCGTGGAGATGTCTTTTTTCAATCAAAAATAGAACCTTGGAGCCCTTATATTTCCAAAGATAAAACCATTGGAGCTATTACAGCATACGATCCATTGGCTTATGCTATACAGGAATGCCATCGCAGGGGACTCGAGTGCCATGCGTGGATTGTGACCTTTCCGGTCGGTTCAAAAAAACAAGTCAAAGATCAAGGACGTTCATCAGTTGTATCACGATACCCCCAACTTTGTAAATTATATAAAGACGAATGGTATCTTGATCCGGGAAACCCTGAAGCGAGAAAACATATATTGAAGGTTGTCGATGAAATTGTAGCGAACTATGATGTCGATGGCATTCATTTCGACTATATCCGTTACCCGGAGGCAGCCGGAAAGTTTCCCGATAGCGATACATTTTCCAAGTATGGTCGTGGAAAATCATTACAAGAATGGAGACGCGAAAATATAAATGCCTTAGTATCGGATATATACGATCAAACCAAAGAGGCAAAGCCTTGGGTGCAGGTTAGTTGCAGTCCGATAGGCAGATACAAAGACCTCGATCCGATGAAAGGTACATGGACTGCTTATTCAAGCGTACATCAGGATGCCGGTAAATGGATGATGGATGGAAAGATGGATGCAGTATACCCGATGATGTATTACAATGAGGCTAAATTTGGAACCTATGTAGATGAGTGGGTCAAAACAAGTAACGGACGCTTTGTAGTTCCCGGTCTTGGAGTATATCGGTTGATGTCTACCGAAGGTAACTGGCCATTAAAAGATATAACTCAACAGGTTGATTTTATCCGTACCAGCCAAGCTGCAGGAGCAGCCTATTACAGGGTAGGCAATGTATTGAGCAACACAAAAGGTTTGAAAGATGCTTTGACACACTATTATACTTATCCGGCAAAATTACCTTCAATGAAATGGCTGGATGATACAGCCCCTCTTTCGCCTCTGAATATGCAGGTTTATCGTGCTGCCGATGGTACAACCACCTTAGAATGGGAATCGTCTAATCCTTCGGAAGGTCAGGTGTATACCGTTTATGAATCATCAACTGAGGATTTTGATATCAGGAATGTTAAAAGCATAGTAGCCACAGGAATAAGAGGTAATAAGATACAACTTCAGACGCCCGATATAGAGGAGGGAATTTATTATTCGGTAACAGCTTCCGACCGTTTTCATAACGAGAGTGTACCTTGTTTTCCTGTTTATTATGTACTTTCTCGAAGTTTGGAAAAATAACGATATCCTTATTGAAAAACAGAAATGTTAAAATAGAAATTGATCTGATATCGAAAACTTGTATCTTTGAAATGTAGGTCAAAACCTATTCTGGAAAGTTCTGTGCTGTTATATGATGTGATATCATGCAGGTTTGTATTGAGAGATAAAATGCTATTGAACATGGAAAATATTATAAACAATATGAAATCTTTATATCCTATTTCCGATGAAACCATACGGGAATTGGAAACCTGCGTCACTTTGTGTCATTTTCCTAAAAGGCATCAGTTGATAAAGAAAGATATATATTGTAAATATGCCTATTTCATAGAAAAGGGAATGACACGTTCTTTCTGGTTGGTCGATGGTGAAGAGATAACAACCTCATTTTCATGTGAAGGTGGTATTGTATTCAGTATGGATGAGTTGTATTATAAAAAAGTGAGTGAAGAGTTTGTCGAAACGCTCGAAGACGTGGAGGTTTACAGTATATTGCTAACTGATCTGACCCGCCTTTTCGAAACTAACCTTGAATTGAGTAATTGGGGGCGAATCATTCATCAGAATGAATACAGACGCTTGCATCGCAGTCACAAAGAACGTCTGACTTTACCTGCCAAAGAACGGTACGAAGAATTCAAAAAGCAGTTTCCTTATGTGGAACAGCGAACCAATTTAAGATATATTGCCTCCTATTTAGGGATTACCCTTTCTACACTCAGCCGACTTCGAGCCAATGATTAATTTCAGGCTTGATTGCCAATTTTGATTTAGGACAAACTTTTGCAAAGAAATACGTTGTATTTTTGCCACTTTGTTTATCCTTCAAAATTAAATTTAATGCTGAAAACTCAAATTTCTGACGCTGCATTTGCAGATACCAAACCACATTACAATATACTCGATGGATTACGCGGAGTGGCGGCCATCATGGTATTATTCTTCCATATATTCGAAGCTTTTGCGACCAGTCACTTAGACCAAAGAATCAATCACGGTTATTTAGCAGTCGACTTTTTCTTTATACTGTCAGGATTTGTTGTCGGTTACGCTTACGACGACCGTTGGGGTACAATGAAACCCAAGGATTTCATCAAACGCCGGATTATACGTCTTCACCCGATGGTTGTAATGGGAGCTATCATAGGAGCCATCATGTTCTATACCCAAGGCTGCTCTGTATGGGATGTATCGGTAGTACCTGTTGTGGCTTTGCTTATTGCCACATTGTTGAATATGTTTTTGATTCCGGCTACTACAAGAACCGAAATAAGAGGTGTAGGGGAGATGTTCCCATTGAATGGCCCCAGTTGGTCTTTGTTTTTTGAGTATATCGGTAATATTCTCTATGTGTTGTTTATTCGTAAGCTCTCAACTAAAGCTCTTGCAGTATTGGTTTTTGTTGCCGGATGCGGCTTGGCTTCATTTGCTGTATGGGGACCATTAGGTGATATATGTGTAGGGTTTTCACTGACAGGAGAAGAATTTACCGGAGGCTCTTTTCGCTTGTTATTCTCATTTTCTGCCGGATTACTTCTGTCGCGTATATTTAAACCTGCTAATATAAAGGGAGCTTTTTGGATATGCAGTTTGTTTATCGTTGCTCTTTTAGCTGTACCCCGAATAGGTGGAGCCGAACATTTATGGATGAACGGTATATATGATACACTATGCTGTGTTGTGTTTTTTCCTATTTTGGTTTATCTGGGGGCTTCCGGAAAAAGTACCGATAAATATACTACTCGTGTATGCAAGTTCTTAGGAGATATTTCTTATCCTCTGTATATGGTGCATTACCCCTTTATTTATCTCTATTTCGCATGGGTAAAGAATAATGACCTCACATTTGAACAATCATTGCCCGGTGCAGCAGGAGTTGTTGCAGGAAGTATTATTGTAGCGTATATCTGTTTGAAGTTATACGATATACCGGTACGAAGATATTTGACAAACCGCTTTTTAAAGCCCCAAAACAATATGTAACTAAAGTCTCAGACCTTTTTATAGCTTTGGCTGTAGGGGTGAACCTGTGTGTTCACCTATTTAGTACCGACACATAGGTCTGCCTCTACCAATAAAGATATATCATTAAATATTTAACGCTACCAAATAATACAAAAGGCTGATTTCGCAAGAAATCAGCCTTTTATTATATATATCGTGATTGTTTTTTAGAAATTCTTGAATCCCATTATCTCACGTACCTCCCGTAATGTTTTACGGGCACTTTCACGGGCTTTTTCAGTACCTTCGGTTACTACCTTGTGTAAGTATGCCTCATCGTCCTGAATTTGAAGAATACGGTCGCGAATAGGTGATGTTACCGCAATAATATCTTCAGCCAATTGCTTTTTAAGATCGCCGTAACGTATTTCGCATGAATTCCATTTATCTTCGAAATGTTTCACTACCTCTTCGGTTGAAACCACACGCAGAATAGTAAACAGGTTTTCGATACAATCGGGTTTTGGAGAATTAGGGCTTTGAGGTCCTTCGTCTGTTAATGCCCTTTTTACTTTCTTCTCTATGACTTTAGGCTCATCAAAAAGATAAATACAGTTACCTTCCGATTTTCCCATTTTTCCACTGCCGTCCAGTCCCGGTATTTTAATTAATTCGCTGCCAAAATTGTAGGCAATCGGTTCTTTAAAATACTCGACACCATAAAAATTGTTGAAACGGCGTGCAAATTTGCGAGTCATTTCGAGGTGTTGCTCCTGATCTTTTCCCACAGGTACCTTGTCGGCATTGTGCATCAATATATCGGCAGCCATAAGAGTAGGGTAGGTAAGTAAACCGGCATTCACATTTTCGGGCTGCTTACGAGCCTTTTCTTTGAAAGATACGGTCTTAGCTAATTCTCCCATATATGCATGCATATTCAGCAATAGATACAGTTCGCATACTTCGGGTACATCACTCTGTACGTATATAGTCGATATATCGGGGTCGATACCCGCAGCCAGATATTCGGTTAGCACATTCTTTACATTTCCATGTAATATCTTCGGATCCGGATGAGTCGTAAGAGAATGATAATCTGCAATAAAGAAGAAACATTTGTTTTCTTCCTGCATTTTTATAAAGTTTTTCAGGGCTCCATAGTAATTGCCTAAGTGGAGATTACCGGTCGAGCGAATACCGCTCACTACTGTTTCCATACTATATCATTTTGTTTCTATATACAAAGTTAGCGATTTTTTCAGGAGTTAAGCACTTTTTAGGCCCACAGAACTATTTATTGCTTTGGCTGTAGGGGTGAAACTGTTTGTTCTATTAAATTGTCTTTTACTACGCGCAATCAGAGATTGCTTGTATTCCTTTTGCCCAAAGCCGCAAAAGGAATCAAAAAGGCTTTGTGCTGCGTGGCTCGCCTGTCTGAATTAAGCTTACAGGCTAAACTAAACTTATTGCCTTTCGGCACGTTTAGTTTTACGCCTGCTTCGCTTGTCAGCCAACGGCTGTGCCACTGATGCACTGGGGCTGACGCCTGCAAATGGCTTTTGTCCGTCAGGCTTCCCGACCTTGCCGGTTGCACGGGGTACCCGTAGGATGAAGAAAGCGTTAAAAAAACAAAAGGATATCGTTCGTTAAATGTTTTCTTTTGTTTTAGCTTTCGAGACCGTAGCGGGTCGAGCAAAAGGCACAGTCTTGATCTTTTGTTTCGTTTTGTATCAAGACAAAATGAAAAACAAACCCAATAGGGTGCGTTAGAATAATTGAACATTAAACATAACAGATCAACTACTGATTCGTATCATTAAATAGTTGATTTTAATTATCTATCAGTAATCCCCCAAAGGCTTTCGATTGTTTTCTTGGCTGTGTCCGAAAACCGAATCATTTTATGGTAAGATTCTTCACCCAATTTTAACTTTCCCTCCTCGTTTTGATATTTTTCAACAGGTATAAGCTGAAAATTCGGTTTTCCGTTTTCTATCGGTTTATTTACCCAAACCAAAGAGTAAGAGCAACTCTCGATCCGAACACCCCCTTCTTTATCTTTGCTTAGGTCTATTTTAGCCATCATACCACCCTCTACATTATCGCCTTTCATTCCCGATATAAAATTCCCTAATGAATAGACGATAATATTTTGAATGGAATCATTCTGTCTTTGTATGTCAATAGGCTGTACCACATGAGGATGGCTGCCAATAACTAACCTTACCCCGTTTTTTATAAGGAATTGAGCCAGCTCTTTCTGCTCTTTACTGGGAGATAACTTATGTTCGATACCCCAGTGCATATTGGCAATGATAATATCGGGTTTCATCATCTTTGCCCACTGAATATCATATAATATCTGCTTTTTGTCGATGAGGTTTATGATATTGGGTTTTTGCAGCCTGATTCCATTTGTGTCATAAGTATAATTGAGCATGGCAATGCGGATGCCATTCTTAATAATCATCAAAGGATAATACAAATCCTTTTTATCACGATCAACATAAGTCCCCAAATGCTTTACATGCATAGAATCGAGCATGGTGATAGTCCTTTCGAGTCCTTGTTTTCTTTTATCCAGACTATGGTTGTTGGCGGTGAGAAAAACATCGAATCCGGCATCTTTCAAAGCATATGCAAAAGTATCGGGAGACCCGAAACACGGATACCCTGTATATCCTTTGCCGGGAAGGGTTGTTTCGAGATTGACAATGGCAATATCGGCGGCTTTTATCTGATCTTCTATCTGAGTAAAATACAAAGAGTAGCCATACCCATCTTTGGTTTTGGCAGCATCTATTTGTGATTGGTGTTGCATGGCATCGCCTGCAAACAATAAACTGACCGTCTGCTTTTGCCCGAAGGCGTAAAAGCACATTGAAGTTAGAAAGAGAAAGAATATGGTATATTTTCTCATAAATATATTTATTAGGTGTCAGTTATAAAAAGAAGTTTTCAGACCTTATTTTCTCCAGAAAGCAGGCATGAATAGCGACAGGATAGTAAATAACTCCAAACGTCCTGTCAACATTAAGAATGACAGATACCATTTGGCAGTATCCGAAAGGTGACCAAAGTGTCCGCTATCGCTTAAGCTTCCTAATCCTACATTACCCATACACGAAACAGAAGCTGTGATAGAGTCTTCGAAGCCTATACCTGTGAACGATAATACGAGGAAACTAACAAAGAGTATTAATAAATACAGGAATATAAAAGCAAGTATTTTGGTGACAATATCAACCGGCAGTACCTGATTGTTGATACGCACAGGCAGAATAGCATTTGGATGTACTTGACGTTTAAACTCATTGACCGCATTCTTGAAAAGTACAACTATCCTGATTACCTTAATACCTCCAGAGGTAGAGCCCGCACAGGCACAAATCATCATCAAGCAGTATATAAGGAACATATAAAAAGGGCCCCAACTCGTAAAGTCGGCAGTCGAAAATCCGGTTGTGGTGATAGCCGATGTCACCTGAAAGAGTGAGGTTCGGAAGGCATCTTCTGCAATACTGATTTTGCCCGAATATATTAAACCTACCGTTACAACGGCGGTAAATGTTATGTAAATAAGAAAATACCATTTCAACTCTTCATTTTGAAACAGTTTTTTGTATTGGCCTTTGAACAAGAAGTAAATTAACGAGAAGTTAATACCCCCGATAAACATAAATATACTGATTACGTAGTCGATATATGCTGAGTTCCAATAAGCAATACTGTCTTGTTTAGTAGAAAAACCTCCGGTTGAAGCAGTCGACATGGCTTGACAAATAGCATCGAAAGCATTCATCGGACCTAACCAAAGCAGAACGGCTATGATAGCAGTTATAGTTACATAAGTAAGAAGTAGCCTCTTGGCAACTTGTGTTACTCGTGGCTGAAAGCGATCACGGGCTATGCCTGTAGTCTCGGCGTCGAAAAGAAAAGAAGCATTTCCTCCGATTATAGGAAGTACTGCCAAAGCAAATACAACAATACCCAAACCTCCGACCCACTGGGTAAGGCAACGCCAGAATAATAAACCGAGTGGAACAACGTCTACATTGGGAATGATGGTAGAGCCCGTAGTTGTGAAGCCCGACATGGTTTCGAAGTATGCATCACTTACTTTGGGAATAACCCCGCTAAAGATAAAAGGAAGCATTCCGAAAGCAGATAATACAACCCACGAAAGACCTACGACCAGAAATCCTTCGCGTTTTCCTATAAACTGTTCTCTGGTTTCGGCACCTACAAGGCGAAATATCACCCCCACACCAATCGCAATAGAAGCACTTATAAGAAAAGCATCTCCACTTATTTCATGGTAATAAAATGATACAGCAGCCGAAATCATCAATAAAATGGATTCTATAATAAGTAAGAATCCCATGGTTTTAAAGATGAACCGAAAATTAAAATTTCCCATCTTAACGATTATAGCCAGAGTAAAGTTATAAAGTTAGGGTCTTTAGACCTTAAAAATAATAGAATAAGTCTGAGACTCTAATTAAAAAGTTTCTCAGCATCACGTAAAGCATCATCCAGACAGAAGACAACAACATTGTCATAAGGTTCTACCTGTGTATCCCCTTCTATCAGCATGGGTTCGCCATTACGTATCAAGCCTCCCAATGTCATATTGTTTGGCAAAGATAGACGCTTTATTTCTTTTTTGGTAATTGCTGAGTTGGGACGTGCAATAATCTCTGCAACATCAGCATTGGCAAATGTTAGAGATTTCACATTCGAAACGTCTGCACTCAATAAAACACGATATATATTACTGACTGTAATTAATTTTTTGTTGATGATAGAACCAATATCCAGATTTTCGGCCATAGATATGTAATCCATGTTTTCAACCTCGGCTACAGTTTTTCTCACACCAAACCTTTTCGCCGCCAGACAAGCCAGTATGTTTGCTTCGGAGTTTCCTGTTACGGCTATAAAAGCATCTGTGTCCTTGATACTTTCTTCTTGTAGAAATTCGGAATTACGACCGTCATCATGGAAGACCGTCACATTCTTGGGTAGTTTTTGCAACAACTGATAGCACTTGTTTTTGTCTGACTCAAGTAGCTTAATTTTCATGTCGCTGGGTAAATATTGGCAGGTGCGGATTGCTATCCGGCTTCCTCCCATTATCATTATATTTTTTACTTCGAAATTCTTTTTGCCTGTAATAGCGGGAATTTCGTCTATAAATTCTTTTGTTGTCGTGAAAAAGAGAATATCTCCCGATATTATCTGATCAGATCCTTTGGGGATAATCGTCCGATTGTTGCGTTTTATGGCTACAATGTGAAATTTCTTAGGATTTACAGATATTTCGTGCAGATATTTACCTACCAGTTCCGAGTTACTTCTGATTTTGGCACCCACCAAAATGATAGCACCACCAAATAATTCGACCCAAAGTCTTACCCACGGTCTTTTTATGGCTGATACAATTTCTTTGGCTGCCAACATCTCAGGATAAACCATCGAGTCGACACCTAAGCTCTCGAAAAACTCTTTGTTTTTGGGTAGTAAATACTCGAAGTTATCAATACGTGCAAACGTTTTTTTTGCACCCATCTTAGAGGCAAGCATGCAAGAGGTAATGTTGACAGATTCGTCGGGGGTTACACCGATAAACAAATCGGCCTCTTCAACTCCTACTTCCTTCAAATCTTTCAGAGAAGTAGATGATCCCTCCATCGTCATTATTTCGAAATGGCTTTTCGAGAAATTCAATTTCTCAATATCGGGATCCATTATGATAACATCCTGATTTTCTCCCGATAATAGCTTAGCCAAATGTGTTCCTACAGCACCTGCACCTGCGATAACTACTCTCATGGTATAGGGGTTTCAACTTTTGCGTTTGTCAGGACGTTTACAATGCGTTTCTTTATTCCCGCTACGTCTATTTCACATAGCTTGTTTAATTCGGCAATCGAACCGTGTGTTACAAATTCGTCAGGTAATCCGACACGTGTAACTTCTATGTTGTTAAAATTGTTCTCCGAAAAATGTTCAAGGATAGCCGATCCTAAACCACCTGCTATTACACCGTTTTCTACCGTCATCACTTTCGTAAATTTCGAAGCAACTTCGTTGAGCAGGTCTGTATCTATCGGCTTTAAAAATATGATATCATAATGAGCAATACTGTAGCCAAGAGTTTCGAGTTCTTTGATAGCTGCTGTAACCGTGTTTCCTATCGGGCCTATTGATATTATAGCCATATCGGAGCCGTCTTTCAACTTACGACCTTTACCTATGGGCAGAATCTTCATTTCACACTCCCAGTCTTTTAATTCACCCTGTCCTCTCGGATAGCGTATTACAAACGGTCCCTCATTGCCATACGTAGCCGTATACATTAAGTGGCGTAAATAATGTTCGTTATATGGCGATGCAATTATCAGATTAGGTATACAGCGCATATAAGCAAGGTCAAAAGCTCCGTGATGCGTAGGTCCGTCTTCACCAACTAGCCCAGCCCTGTCGAGGCAGAATATCACATGAAGTTTTTGTAATGCTATGTCGTGTATCACCTGATCATAAGCACGTTGCATGAACGATGAATATATATTGCAAAACGGAATCAATTCTTCCTTTGCCAAACCGCCTGCATAAGTAACAGCATGAGCTTCGGCAATACCTACATCAAAACTTCTTTCGGGAAATGCCTTCATCATAAAAGTCATAGAGCATCCCGATGGCATGGCAGGAGTAACACCTACTATGCGCGTATCTTTTTCGGCTAATTCAACAAGTGTATGACCAAAAACATTCTGATAAAGCTGAGGCTGGTCTTTTGCCTGATTGATAATTCTTTCACCGGTATCTTTATTGAACTTGCCGGGGGCATGCCATTCGGTAGCCGATTCTTCGGCAGGTTTATAACCCTTTCCTTTTATGGTATGTATATGAAGGAGTTTAGGACCTTTTAAGTCTTTAATGTTTTGAATAATACGGATTAAGCCTTTTAGATCATGTCCGTCTATAGGTCCGAAATACCTTATGTTGAGTCCTTCAAAAATATTCTGTTGCTTGGTGATTAGCGACTTCAAACTGTTGTTGAATCGAAGGATAAAGTTTTTGCCTTTCTCGGTAATAAGATTTTTTCTTTTGAACTTCTGATAAACGTCATTACGCATCCTGTTATAAGTTTGCGAAGTTGTCATTTTTACCAAATAATCTTTCAAGCCTCCTACATTGTCATCAATTGCCATGTCATTGTCATTGAGTACAATCAGTAAATCATTAGGCTGAGAACTTGCATTGTTCAGACCTTCGTAAGCCAGACCTCCCGTAAGTGATCCGTCACCGATAACAGCAACTACATGTTTGTTTTCGTGCTTCAAGCTTGATGCCACAGCCATTCCCAGTGCAGCCGATATCGAATTTGAAGCATGCCCTGCCGAGAAAGTGTCATATTCGCTTTCCTCCGGATTAGGGAATCCTGCCAATCCTCCAAACTTGCGGTTTGTGTGGAACTGGTCTCTGCGTCCCGTTAATATCTTGTGGCTATAAGCCTGATGGCCTACATCCCAAACGATACGGTCGAAAGGTGTATTGTATACATAGTGCAGAGCTACAGTAAGTTCTACTGTACCTAAGCTAGACCCAAAATGACCCGGATTTGCCGATAGTTGATCTATGATGAAAGTTCTAAGATCTTTGCAAAGAGTTTCCAGTTGGTCTAAAGTAAGACTTTTAAGGTCTTTCGGGTAGTCAATGCTTTGAAGCAATGATATATTGTTATTTTGGTTTTCGGACATATTAGTGAGTATAAATATTCGATCATTTCTTAAGAAACGAAAAATAGAGAGCAAAATTATAAAACAATTATATCTTATCCTATGTTTAGTGCGTAAAATAAAAAAGTATCAGTTACATAGCTTTATAAATAAACAATAAATAAAATTTATGAACTGTGGTATATTGCTGTATTAACAAAAATCAATTACTTTTGCAGATACCAGAGTTGGCGCGATAGTTCAATGGATAGAATAGAAGTTTCCTAAACTTTAGATCCGGGTTCGATTCCCGGTCGTGCTACTATTTTTTTATTTTCCTTTTATCTTAAACAATTTTAGGTCATTCTTTGTTTCTATTCCATAAGAACTTAAAATATTACAAAATGAAAAAATTAAGCTTAAGATTTCTGCTTATTCTATCTCTTGCATTATTAAATGTAGGTCTTGCGTCATCACAAGTCAGATTTGGTCTTCGTGGAGGTTTTGATGTTAGCAATAATCGTATTAACAAAGATATCTTAAATGCAAACAACCGCTTAGGATTTCAAGTCGGCGGAGTTGTCGAAGTAATGGCTCCTATTGTTGGATGGGGAGCGGAAGCCGCTGTACTTTACGGACACCAGAAATTTGATCTTAAAGATGACAATTATAATCTTACCAATTATAATTACCTTCGCGTTCCGGTGAGTTTGAAGAAGAAATTTAGTATAGTCGGTCTTTTCGGAGTCTTCATTATTGTGGGTCCGTATGCCGAATTTAGACTAAGTGGAGGCGATCTTGAATCGAAAGGAAGCGTAGTAGAACAATATAAATCGAAATCGTTTGGGATGGGATTCGATGCAGGAGCAGGAGTTGAACTTCTTAAACATCTTGAAATCGGTATGTATTATAGAAAGGCTTTGACTGAAAATTATTCGGGTGATGCCCCTAATCTTGGTGATGTCTTGAGAAAAAGACCTTCTAATTGGAGTGTGAACTTAACTTATTTCTTTTGACGCAACATCTTTATATTGATGTGATAGTTCCACTGCCCTTGTCGGGAGTGTTTACTTATAAGATACCCGATCTGCTTGCAGATCGGGTTATTGTTGGTAGTAGGGTTATTGTCCAATTTGGAAAGAAGAAATTCTACACAGCTATTGTGCATCAGATATATCAATCGGATGAAGAGAAAACGGGAATAAAGGAAATAATTTCAGTTTTAGATACCCACCCCATTGTTTTACCCGAGCAACTGCGTTTCTGGGAGTGGATTGCTTCTTATTATATGTGTACTTTGGGCGAGATATATAAAGCAGCTTTGCCCTCAGCCTTAAAGTTAGAAAGCGAAACGCTAGTCTTTTTAGATGCTTCTTTTGAGGCTAAAGAACCTTTTACTGCCAATGAAACAAAAGTGTTCGATGTTCTTTCCGATTCTAAACCCCTTCGTATTGCCGAAATTGAAAAATTAACCGGAATATCTAATGTAATTCCGTATATAAAAGCTCTTACGGATAAGGGGGCTGCCTATCTGAATGAAAATATACAAAATCGATATTTAGCAAAAACCGAAACATCGATAAGGCTCTCGAAAAATTACTCCGAAATCGAATTATCTAGTATTCTAGAAAATCTGAAAAGGGCTAAAAAGCAAGAACAGGCGCTGCTTTTGTTTTTGGATCTAAAAAATAAATCTGGAGATTTAGATGAGTTTTTCATTAGAAAAAAACAATTATTCGAGCAATGTGGTATTAGTCCGTCTGTGCTTGATGCACTTATCGAAAGAGGTGTTTTGGAGTCTTTTCAGAATGAAATCGGACGTTTCGATTATGGAGATGCAAATTTGCTCTCGTCTAATGCTTTGAGCCTTTTTCAGGAGAAAGCATACGATGAAATATATGCTCATTTCCAAGAAAAACAGGTTGTTTTACTTCATGGTGTAACTTCTTCGGGTAAAACCGAAATATATATTCAACTCATAAAAGATGCTATCGAAAAGGGCGAACGGGTTTTGTACCTTTTACCCGAAATAGCATTGACTACTCAAATAACCGAAAGGTTGAAATCGGTCTTCGGAAACAAACTGCTGGTGTATCATTCTCGCTTCAACGATAATGAGCGTGCCGAAACTTGGCAGTCGTTACTTCAAAAGGACGAATGTCAGGTAGTATTGGGGGCACGTTCGGCGGTATTCTTACCTTTCCGAGATCTTGGTTTGGTAATTGTTGATGAAGAACACGAAGCATCTTATAAGCAGCAAGATCCCGCTCCCCGTTATAATGCCCGCAATGCAGCTATAGTATTGGCAGGTATTTACGGTGCTAAAACTTTATTAGGAACGGCAACGCCTGCTATCGAAACATATTATAATGCTCTTTCGGGGAGATATGGTTTGGTGACACTTAGCAAGCGGCATTCGGAGATTGAGTTGCCCGAAATAGTTCCAATAAATACCAAAGACCTGAGAAAAAGAAAGCAGATGAAGTCCATTCTGTCTCCTCCTTTGATCGAGGAAATGAAGAATGTTTTAGGTCGGAATGAGCAAGTAATTTTATTTCAGAATCGCAGAGGATTTGCTCCTTTGCTCGAATGCAAAACCTGTTCTTGGACTCCAAAATGTTTACATTGCGATGTAACACTCACTTTTCATAAAGGGCAACGGGTAATGGTTTGTCATTATTGCGGTGCAGTTTATTCGATACCCACCGAATGTCCCGAATGTAAAACTCCTACTCTGGAAGTGCAAGGCTATGGAACAGAGCGAATCGAGGAGCTGGTGAATGAAGCAGTTCCTGAAGCAAATGTAGTTCGTATGGATTTGGATACAACCAGAAGTAAAAGATCGTATGAACGGATTATTGCTGATTTTGAAGTGAATAAAACCAATGTTTTGGTAGGAACGCAGATGGTTTCGAAAGGGTTGGACTTTGATAATGTGAGTGTAGTTGGTATTCTTAATGCTGACAGTATGCTTAATTATCCCGATTTCAGAGCACACGAACGGGCTTTTCAACTCATGATGCAGGTCAGCGGACGTGCAGGCCGTAGGCAGAAACGTGGTTTGGTATTATTGCAGACGGCACATCCCGGTCATCCTATTATCTCCTATATAAGAAACAACGATTATATTTCGTTCTACGAAACCCAAATAAATGAACGTCAACTGTTTCGATACCCACCTTTCTACAGATTGATCGAAATTGTAATCAGAGGCAGGGAAGAACGGGCTACAGAAGGTTTTGCTTTGGAATTTGCTCAGGTTCTTCGACAAACATTTCAAGAAAGGGTTTTAGGTCCTGTAAAACCCGGAATTTCGAGAGTTCAATCTCTTTATATACGTAAGATAGTACTGAAAATCGAAAATCAGGCTTCCCCCCAGAAAATTAGAGAATTGATTGAATTTTATCAAAAGCAAGTGATGATGAACTCTAAATTTAAATCGGTACTTTTGCATTACGATGTCGATCCGATGTAAGGTCATAGACTTTTTATTCCTTCGACAATTTAGTAACGATAGATAGTTCCGGTTATGAAAATGCAGTTATTAAGCCTAATAATTTCACTCCCTTTTTTTATTTTCTCCTGTCAGAATAAAGCAGAATCAAACAGGGGGGAATTACCTATTGAAGACTCCATTCAAGCAGATGCTATAATAGTTGAAGAAATAGAGGAGCAGGCACCTGCTAAATCTTCTATGGCTTTATATCTCGAAGAACAGGGTTTGGTAAATATTCATACTTTGGATTCAACTATTCATGTCGATTTAAAATATGCAACAACGGACAATTTTACGAAAGAAATATTGTATGATGATCTTACAGAGGCATATCTTCATCCTATCGCTGCCCAAAAACTGGCAAAGGCTCAGCAGTTATTGAAAGAAATTGATCCCGACTTGTCTTTATTGGTATATGATGCAGGCAGACCTATGTCTGTGCAGAAGAAAATGTATAAAGTAGTTCAAAATACACCTTATAGAGAATATGTTGCCGATCCGAGTAAAACGGGAATGCACAATTATGGTATGGCTGTCGATTTAACGATCTGCCGATCCGATGGAACAGCTTTGGATATGGGTACTTCTTTCGATTTCTTTGGCAAAGCAGCCGGAATTAATCAGGAGGAACAACTTTTAAACGAAGGTTTATTAACCCGAGAACAAATCAATAATCGAAAACTGCTTCGAAAGGTGATGACGGAAGCAGGATTTATTACCATACGTGGTGAATGGTGGCACTTTAATGCTATTTCGAGAAGTGAAGCAAAAAGAGATGTGAATGTTATAGAGTGAGAAAGGATTATATAATATAAAAAGTATGCCTAAAATAAAATGTCGTTGTTCTAATATAATTTCATTAGGGGAAATACCTTGCCCACATCAATATAATGTTATATCTGATGTTAAATACGATCATTTTCAGGGTTTAATAGACGCGGAGAGTCTATATCTAGAAATGTTTATTGCAATTAAATGCAATGTTTGTGAAAGAATTATCCTATATAAGGATGGCTTTGATAATGCCCCTGAGGTTTATAGTAAAGAATTATAAATTTTAGCTGGATTATAATAGTATCTTTATAAGAGGTAGGGAACCATAGCTGAAAAACACGAAATTTTTCTTAGATTTGTATTTGTAAAATGGATAACTCAAATGGATAATTATATAGTTTCGGCACGTAAATACAGACCATCGACATTCAAATCGGTAGTAGGGCAGCGTGCATTGACAACTACACTGAAAAATGCAATTGCCTCTAATAAACTGGCTCATGCTTACTTATTCTGCGGACCCCGTGGAGTAGGTAAAACTACCTGTGCCCGTATATTTGCAAAAACGATTAACTGTCTTTCTCCATTAGCTGATGGCGAAGCTTGCAATACGTGCGAATCGTGTGTTGCTTTTAACGATCAGCGCTCTTTTAATATTCATGAATTGGATGCAGCATCCAATAACTCGGTAGATGATATCCGATCGCTCATAGATCAGGTGCGTATACCCCCTCAAATAGGTAAATACAAAGTTTATATTATAGATGAGGTTCACATGTTATCTTCGGCAGCATTCAATGCTTTCCTGAAAACATTGGAAGAACCCCCTCACCATGCTATTTTTATTTTAGCAACTACCGAGAAGCATAAAATACTGCCAACTATTCTTTCTCGTTGTCAGATATACGACTTTAGCCGTATCAGCATAAGCGATACTGTAGAGCATCTGAAATATGTGGCTTCTCAAGAAGGCGTTAATGCAGAACTGGAAGCATTAAACGTTTTAGCGCAAAAATCGGATGGAGGTATGCGTGATGCACTTTCGATATTCGATCAGGTAGTTAGTTTTACCGGAGGAAATGTCACCTATAAAGCTGTTATCGATAATTTGAATGTACTTGATTATGAGTATTACTTCAAGTTAACCGAAGCAGTCCTTACCAATAATGTTATTGATAGCTTACTTATCTTAAACGATATTCTGAACAAAGGTTTCGATGGTCATAATGTTGTAACAGGTGTAGCTTCGCACTTTCGCGATCTATTGGTCTGTAAAGATCCACGTACTGCCGAATTATTCGAGGTAGGAGCATCCATCCGCGAACGATATGTAACCATGTCGCAAAGATGCTCTAATGAGTTTCTTTATCGGGCAATTGAGATAACAAACGAATGTGATTTAAATTATAGAGTAAGCAAGAATAAAAAACTTTTAGTCGAACTGACCCTCATCCGTCTGTGCCAGCTTTCGGGCAATCCACAATCTGTGGACGAAAAAAAAAAGTCATAATTGAACCTATCTTCTCTTCTCTAGAAGCGGCTGCAACTCCTGCACCTGCTACTCAAAGAGGAGCATCTCAGGTACCTTCTGCGGCGGCTCCTGCCGCTACACCCCGACCTAATCAACAGCCAAAACCAATACGAAATAATTCTATTGCCGGATTTGGTGTGTCTATATCTGCCCTGTCTCAACAGAAAACAGAGGAAGAGGTGGTAGAAGCAAAGCAAACAGAAATACTTACCGAAACATTTACTCCTTTACAACTTCTCCATGAATGGAAGGCTTATGCAGAATCTATTCCCGAGGAACATCACTTGAAAAATACAATGCTTAATTGTTTACCCGATCTTTTGAATCGAGATACATTTGAAGTTGTTGTAAATAACCCTGTGCAAGAACAGAGGTTGTTGGATAATGCGGTTAACATTATGCCATTCCTTCGTAAAAATCTGAAGAATACTCAGGTGCAAATGAAGGTACGGGTAACTGTCGAAAATGAGAAAAAGCTGGGCTTCACTTCATTAGAGAAGTTTAATCTGATGGTTGAACAAAACGAAAGTGTAAAAAGACTGAAGGATGAATTTGGTCTTGAATTGATGTAATTAAGAACAACGAAAAATATTTTGAATTTTTTTCTGATTTTGTTTGGAGTAAAAGAAAAAAGACATATCTTTGCATCGCATTTGAGAGAAAGTGCTACTCCTAAAAGGGGCGATTAGCTCAGTTGGTTCAGAGCATCTGGTTTACACCCAGAGGGTCGGGGGTTCGAATCCCTCATCGCCCACAAGATAACATCTACAAAGAAATTTGTGGATGTTTTTTTATGTACTAAAATGTAACGATTGGTAAACCCATGAAAGCTTACAATTTTGGCACAAGGATATAATATTGTATGAATACTGAAAAGCGAGAGTTTCCTTATCGGTAACTCTCGCTTTTTATGAAATATGATTGATACTTTTTATCGTTTCTCCTTAGAGAACGAATAAGGAGCATCGGAGTCGTTTATTCCTCTGCTTTTATTTGGTTTATCAGACATCTCGAAATTTATTGTCGCTCCATTTAAAAGGTCGGAGTGAGTCAGGTAATTCTTGGTATAATTCTTACCGTTCAATGTCATCGATTGAATATACCTGTTATTCTTATTGTTGTTATTAGATGTAATGATAACCTTTTTTCCGTTCTCCAGATTTAGAGTGACTTTTTTAAACAGCGGAGAGCCTAAAACATATTGATCCGAGCCGGGACAAACAGGATAAAACCCTAAAGCCGAAAATACATACCATGCTGAGGTTTGTCCGTTGTCTTCATCACCGCAATATCCATCAGGAGCAGATGTATATAATTTATCCATTACCTCACGGTTCCAATATTGAGCCTTCCAAGGTTCGCCTGCATAATTGTACATGTATATCATGTGCTGTGCCGGCTGATTACCATGAGCATATTGCCCCATATTCATCACCTGCATCTCGCGCATCTCGTGAATCATCGAGCGACTATCCATTCCAGCAGAACCGGGAATAATGAATACCGAATCGAGCATAGTTACGAATGCTTTCTTTCCACCCATCAAATCGATTAAGCCTTGAGGATCTTGAAATACAGACCAGCTGTAATGCCAGCTATTCCCCTCTGTAAAATCCCAACTCCAGTCAGTCGGTTTAAAAGTATCCGAGAATTTACCCGCTTCAGTCTTTCCGCTCATCAATTTATTTTTAGGGTTGAACAGATTCTTGTAGTTCATGGCACGCTCTCCATATATGGCTATTTCTGCCTCAGGTTTATTTAATGCTTTTCCCAGTTGATAAATTGTCCAGTCATCATACGAATATTCGAGCGAACGGGCTACATTCTGGCTTATTTTTACATCATTGGGTATATACCCCAATCGGTTGTAGTATTCATATCCGGTTCGTCCCGAAGCAGCCACCTTCGGGTGTACATTATTTGCCCCATGTTTAACAGCTTCCCAAAGGGTTTCTATGTCATATCCTCTCAATCCTTTGATATAAGCATCTGCTACAACCGATGCCGAATTATTTCCCACCATAATGCTTCTATGACCCGGACTTGCCCATTCGGGTAGAAATCCACTTTCTTTATAAGCATTTACAAGACCTTCCTGCATCTTTTGGTTCATAGAAGGATACATGAGATTAAGAAAGGGAAACAGGCATCGGAAAGTGTCCCAGAATCCGGTATCAGTAAACATATAACCGGGCAATACTTCACCGTTGTACGGACTGTAATGTATCACCTTTCCTTCTTTATTTATTTCCGACAAATTGCGAGGGAAAAGCACCGAGCGATAGAGGGATGAATAGAACGTACGAAGGTTGTCGATGTTATCATCCTCCACTTCAATTCTGCCTAATGTTTCGTTCCACACTTGTTTGCCCTTTGCCGTTAACTGGTCGAAGCTGTCTGTTCCGAGTTCTTTTAAGTTGAGTTCAGCCTGATCGTAACTGATAAATGAAGATGCTACACGTGCATGTATAATCTCTCCTTTTTTTGTCGAGAATCCAATGATTGCACCCGAGTGGTTCTTTTTGACTTCAGTTTCGTTCTTTTTAATTATACTGTCGCCTACGGCTGCATAATAAGTAAAAGGTTTATCAAAAGTGATCACAAAGTAGTTCTTGAAATTTTCGGGTACACCTCCACTGTTTCTCGTAGTATAACCGATAATCTTATTTTCGTTTGGAATAATTTTTACATACGAACCCCTGTCGAAAGCATCGATAACTACATACGAATCGTCCGTATCGGGAAAGGTAAATCGAAACATAGCCGCCCGTTCGGTAGGAGTAATTTCGGTAGTAACATCATGATCTGCAAGATATACTTTGTAATAATAAGGCTTTGCGACTTCTGCTTTGTGCGAAAACCAACTTGCACGTTCGTCCTGATCAAATACGGCTTTTCCTGTTGTGGGCATAATTGCAAATTGTCCGTAATCGTTCATCCATGGACTGGGCTGATGCGTTTGCTTAAAGCCCCTTATTTTGTCGGCAGTATAAACGTATGCCCAACCATCGCCCATTTTACCCGTTTGCGGAGTCCAGAAATTCATACCCCAAGGCATTGCGATAGCAGGGTAGGTGTTACCTGTCGATAATTCGTATTTAGATAATGTTCCCACCAATGTACTCACATAGTCCACCGGTGTGGGCTTTTGTGCACTTACGGTGCAGATTGTACTGATAATGGTTAATATCAGACATGTGATTTTCTTCATGATATTTTGTTTACTGGTTTATATTTCAAGGTTTGTCCCGGTTTTGAGAGCGATGGAGCTACAGAATCATCTGCCGTACCCCACGATGGGTTGGGTTTATTACCCAATACAAATTTTATCTCAGTACCGTTTTTGATAGTATCAAAGGTAATATATGTTTTATTATAAGGCTGTCCGTTGATGTACATAGCTTGAATATATACATTCTCTTTACTGTAATTTTCGGTGGTTACGGTTACTTTTTTGCCATTGCCCAATGTCATTTCGATAAATTCCAATCCCGGCGACCCGATAGCATATATATTACTCGACGGACAGGTAGGATAAAAACCCATACTATTGAAAATATACCATGCCGACATTTGCCCACAATCGTCATTACCACTCAATGCATCGGGTTTGTCTCCATAAAGGTTGTCTAGGATATAACGGACTTTCTCCTGAGCTTTCCACGGTTGTTTCAGATAATTGTAAAGATAGATAATCTGATGGCAAGGCTCGTTTCCATGCCAATAAGCACCTATTCTGCCTTGTATATCGTGTGCACCGGGTATATCATCAGGCAATTCCATCGTAAACATCGAATCTAAACGCTGAGTGAATAACTCTTTGCCCATTTCATTGATATAGCCTTGTACATCCTGAGGCACATACCATGTGTATTGGTAGGTAAACCCTTCGGTAATATCGCCCCATCCATGTACTGACCCCGGCCCTGTGTAGGCAATAGGTTCAAAAGGTGTACGCCAATTGCCTTGCGAATCTCTACCACGCATAAATTTAGTTTCGGGATCTATCAGATTTTGATACGATAAAGCTCTGTTGAGGAAATAATTATAATCGTCTTCTTTTCCTAATTTTTGAGCAGCCATAGCGATGCAATAATCGTCATAAGCATATTCCAGTGTTTTGGAAACCGATTCGGGTTCTTTATCGAATGGAACCCAACCCATGTTACGATATTCAGTTAGGCGATCATAGTTCGCATTCATGGCTGTAGTTTTCATCGCTTGAAAAGCACGTTCGTAATCGAATCCTTTTATATCTTTCACAATAGCATCAGAGATCACCGAAACGGCATGATAGCCGATCATACACCAAGTCTCATTACCATAAAATGACCAGATAGGAAGCATATGTTCCACACTTTGATCATAATGGGCAAGCATCGAATTAATCATATTGGCATTACGATCGGGGTGAATCAGATTCAACAACGGGTGATGTGCCCTGTATGTATCCCACAGCGAGAAAACAGTGTAATTGGTAAAATCTTTCGCGGGATGAATATTGGAGTCCAATCCCCTGTATTTACCGTCTATATCCTCAAAAACAAAAGGATGTAATGAGGCATGATAGACAGATGTATAAAACGTTCTCATCTGTTCTTCTGTTCCCTTTATCTTAAATCGTCCTAATTCTTTTGCCCATAGCAGTTCGCCTTCCTTTTTCAGGCTGTCAAAGTTCTGATTCTCTATTTCTTTTATATTGGCATAAGCTCCCGATGTTCCTGTGGATGAAACGGCTACTTTAACCTGTATCTCCTCATTCTCTTGGGTATCGAAATCAAACCAGCCTACAATTTTAGTACCGAATGCTATTCGATCGCTGCGAAAGCGTTTGGTATCGTATATAACAGGTTTTCCGTTTTGCATAATGCCCGATCGGGCGAATGGTTTAGAGAATTGTGCCACAAAATATACATAGCGTTCGGGGCCCCATCCGTTGACTAATTTAAATCCGCAGATGGTAGAATCGTTCTCTATTCTGAGTTGCGACCATGTTGTTTTAAACATTTGAACATGCTCCATATCTACCATAATGAAAGAACTGTCAGCCTTTGGAAACGTAAACTTAAAGATACCCGAATGCGTACCCGATGTCATTTCGGCTTTAACTCCATAATCCAACAAATCGACTCCGTAATAATTGGGTGATGCCCATTCTTTATCGTGACTGTATCGGGAGCGATACCCTTCATCGGGCTTTTCATGCGTTCCGGCTACAAATTGCTTAGTGCCTGTACCCGGAATGAATAGGAAGTCACCTAAATCGGGTATGCCTGTTCCGCTGAGATGGGTAAGGCTGAAACCCATTATAGTCGGGTGATTGTATTTATATCCTGATGCTGCATCGTAGTAATCGTTATCCGTATCGGGGCTTATCTGTATTCCCCCAAAAGGAATCTGAGAACCGGGGTATACATTCCCGAATCCCGATGTTCCGACAAAGGGGTTTACATAAGCGTTCAACGATAAATCGGCTTCTTGGTTATCATCTGCACTGCTGTTCTTTTGTTTGCAACTGCATAGGGCGGATAGGGTTAGAAGGCAGATTATATATCGGTTTAATTTATTCATAGTTTAGTGTTTTTGATTAAAGTATCATTTAGTTTTAGGGGCGAATTGCATTCGCCCGTCACACAAATATCGGGCGTATGCAATACGCCCCTAAAACGTTTCGTCTATTATTTTTGACTGAGAGAATAAGGTTTCTCATCTTCCGCAAAAGTTCTTTTTTTATTGGGTTGCGAAGTCATCTCGAAAACCAGTTCACCACCGTCTTTTATATCATCGTATGTGATGTATGCTTTGGTGTATGGCTTGCCGTTTAATTTTACCGATTTTACATAACGCATCTTATCACTGACTCCGTTTGCTTTTATTACCAGATTTTTATCAGGCGCTGTTTTTACTTTCAAATAGGGTAGGTAAGGAGCGCCTATGACATACTGATCCGATCCCGGACAAACGGGATAAAATCCCATCGCTGAAAATATATACCATGCTGACATCTGCCCGCAATCGTCATTTCCGCAAAGACCGTCGATGCTGTTTCGATACATACGATTCATAATTTCACGAATCCAGTATTGCGATTTCCAAGGCTGAGAAGTCCATGCATACAGATAAGGGATATGGTGACTCGGTTCATTGCCATGTACATAATTACCCATGATGCCTTCTCTGGTTACATCTTCGGTGTTTTCGAAAAATTCGTCGGGTAGGTGCATCGTGAAGAGTGAATCAAGTCTTTGAGTAAATACTTTTTCGCCGTGCATCTGTTCAATCAATCCTTTAACGTCCTGAGGTACATAAAACGAGTAATTCCACGAATTACCTTCTATAAACCCTTCACCATGTGTATTGAGTAAACTATAAGGGGCTTTCCAAGAACCATCGCTTTTTCGGGCACGTACAAATCCTATTTCAGGATCGAATACATTGCGGTAATTCATCGCCCTTTTCTTATAGGCTTCGGCTACCGAAGTGTTACCCATCTTAAGAGCGGTATTGTAGATTGTCCAGTCATCATAAGCATATTCAAGAGTGATGGATGATCCATTCGAGTTTTTATCGTAAGGCACATATCCCAGTTCGAGATATTCTTTAGTACCGTCATAATATGGTACATTCGAGCTGCTTATCATGGCTTCTAAGGCTCGTTTTTTATTGATGTCTATTCCTTTGGAAATAGCATCAGCCACTACCGAAACCGAATGATAACCTATCATACACCAACCTTCGTTACCCATAAGCGACCACACGGGTAATGCCTTATGCACACTTTGATCGTAATGGGCAAGCATCGAATTTACAATGTTTTTGCTTCTGTCTCTATTGATAATATTAAACAGAGGGTGCAATGCCCTGTATGTATCCCACACCGAAAATATAGTATAATTGGTAAAATCTTTAGCTTGATGAATGTTATGGTCTATACCCCTGTATTGTCCGTCAACATCCATATACACCGATGGATTTATCATCGTATGATACAACGATGTATAGAACATGGTCTTCTGATCTTTTGTACCTTCTATTTCGATAACATCCAGTTCTTTATTCCATTTATCATTGGCAATGGCTGCAATATCGTCAAACGATTTCCCTGCGGTCTCCGCTTGTAGATTCTGAATAGCTCCCAATGTGCTGACTGCTGATAGAGCTACTCTCATTTCTATGGTTGGGTTTGCATCTGTTACAAAATCGAAATAAGTAATTATTTTGCGTCCTCCTATTTCGGGGAAGTTATGTTGAAGATCGAATTTTCGCCAGAAGCCTACGTATTTGGGTTTTTCTTTGTCTTCATAGCCATACGATTTTATGGGTTCCGAAAACGTGATAGCAAAGTAGGTATAGTTTACCCTTGCCCATCCGTTTGTAATGCGGTATCCTGTTATCAGAGTATCATTTTCTACCCTTACATTTGCCCATAATACTTTGCCATCGTAATTATAGATACCTTGTGCCAGATCAATCAATATCTGTTTTTTCTCGTTTGCCGGAAAGGTATATTTATGTATACCTGTTCGTTCGGTGGCAGTTAGTTGTGCTTTTATTCCGTAATCGTCTAATTTCACTTCATAATATCCCGGACGGGCAACTTCTGTATCGTGCGAGAAGCGTGAACGATAACCCGAATCGGGATTATCAGCTGTACCCGGATTCAATTTTAATTGCCCCGTTACAGGCATTACCAGAATGTCGCCCAAATCGGAATGTCCTGTTCCGCTGAGGTGTGTATGACTAAATCCCACAATGGTTTTATCATCGTGCTGATAACCTGCACAATATTTGTAAGCATCGGCTACATATTTGCCGTTTATATTTTGGGGTATAGTATCGGTATCGGGGCTTAATTGTACGATACCATGCGGTACACAGGCTCCGGGAAAGGTGTGTCCCATTTTCAGAGTGCCGATCATCGGATTTACATACGATGTAAGCTCTTGACTGACTGCTGTTCCGCTAATTAAAAAAGTAGAGAAGAGAATAGTAAGTATTCTTAATTTCATATCTATAGTATTTTATTTTCCGGTAAGTTGGGATAGGTTTATCCATCAAAACAATAAAAAGGATGATTCCTTAATTATCAATCAGAAATTTTTGATATTCTGCCCATAAACTATCTGTCGTAACGTTTTTGCCTAATACATGCTGCATGGCTTTGTCGAAACTCCACGGAATAATTTCGAGAGTGGAGCGATTAAATTTACGTAAAAAATCGGGGTCTTTGCAGGTTAACCATTCAAGAAAATAGCCTGTTTTTCGATATCCGTCCATCCAGTTTCCACCGGGTTTGCGATCACTCACAGGGAAGAATCCGTTGTGGAATCTTACAGCATCAGCCATTCCTTCGATAAATACCCAAAATTCTGTTCCTTGTTGATACCCTCCAATACCTTGTGGTTCTAATTGATAAGCATGGGTTAATTCGTGATACAATACACCTCGTGTTTCATATAGCACTTTATCGTCACCTTCGGAGGATTCTGATTTTTCGACCCATTGCGAACTGTAAAAGATATTCACAACAGGAGGCTGTCCGCCTTTTGCCGATATGCCCTCTATATCTTCGAGTGTATATTTTATAGCTTTTACGTTCGGGATTGAGTCGGATGTTGACCAATATAATGTTTGTACCACCCATAGCGCATGTTGTTGAATAAACGCTTTCGGGTTGGGTACTATACGATTGTAAATTTTAGACCCCTGTGTTCCTTTTGCCTTATCCAGAAAATGGATCGTGGGATATCGGAAATTTTTCCAATCGGGTGTTTCCCATTTCTGTGCCATTGCCAATAACGATAGTACTGCTAACATTACCGTTGCGATTGTCTTTTTCATATTGTATATATCAAGTAAAAGTTAGAATTCAATGTCATAATTTATTGTAATTGTTGTACCTCCTAAAATAGCGAAAAAGGTCTCAGACCTTAAGTATTACTGCTTTTCGATATCGAAAAGCAGTAATATCAGGAATTTACAGATCCTGTAATTGATTGATAAATAAGAATCTGTAGTTTAGTAAAGTTGTGTTATTCAGAAGCGTATCCTGGATTTTGAATCAGGTTAACGTTGGTTGATAATTGGTTGTAAGGAATTGGAAATATTTCAACATTTTTATTGTCGGTTGGGGTATGATCCCACCAGGCTGTTGAGGTAAATTTGCCGAATCGGATTAAATCCGTTCTGCGTTTGCCCTCAAATATAAATTCACGTCCCCTCTCTTCAATCAATTCATCTAATGTAAGGGTCGATGTTGTATATTTATTGCTGTTCCAGTCGGCATCGGAAAAAGCTCTGATGCGACATGCATTTATTAAATCGACAGCTTCCTGTGTGGCATTTCCTCCATTTTTACGCATCAGGGCTTCGGCTTTGAAATAATTAATTTCGGTAAGGCGATACAATACCCAGTCGTTGCTCCAATAATGGGGGTCGGACGATGGTCCCGGTTTGTATTTATTAAAGCGAGCACCACTGTTTTCTTCACCATCGTACATCGTCGACTGTGTTTTACCTTCGCTGGCTCTGTATATGTAATTTACAAATGTAAGTTGCTGACCGCTATATTCTTCTGTTCCCAAAACCGGCTTTGTTGGATCATCGAAATAAAATTGAGGACCGATGAGCATCCATTGAGATTTTCTCAAGTCGTTATCAGCAAATTTATCATAGGCTGAAGGAATTACGACTGCACCGTTGTTTCCGTTTGAAAGACCTCCATAGATATATTTTTGAGCAAAATGATAAAAGTCGCCATTCCAACCGCATTTGTTGGGTGAACTTTGGTAATCATAAGTCAAAACAAACAGATTTTCTTTCGAACTGGTTGTGTTGGTATTGCTGAAGGTTGTTATTAAGTCGGAGTCTAAGCCTAAAGTTCCGATTTGTGAACCCGCTTTGTTTTGCATAATGTAGTCGCAGGCTTTGATACAATCGTCCCAACGGGCACTTCCTGTCCATACTTCGGCATTCAGATAAAGCTCGGCTAACATGGCATATCCCGCAGCACGAGTTGCCCGTCCTACATTTTTGCTCGAAAGTAAGGGTAGGTTATCTATATTTTCGAGTAATTCGGTTTCTATAAACTTAAATACTTCCGCACGGGGCATATTAGAGGGGCTTACAGGTGTTCCTACTTCGGTTACTACCGGAATATTGCCAAATAAATCCATTAATTTAAGATAGTGATATGCACGAAGTACTTTCATCTCAGCCACAAATTCGTCTTTCTCCTGTTGGGTAATTCCCATTTGTGCAGCATCACGTTTTGCTATATTATTGGCAGCATCGCTACAATATCCCATACCCGAATACATTAAGTTCCAGGAGTTGGTTATGGTGCTTTCTCTAATGTGCCATGTGTGATAATGTAATCTGATCCAGTCGCCTCCATCATATCCGTGACGTCCTTTGGTCGTCCAGGCAATCTGATCTGCTGCATATTCGTTCAGACGCCAGTAACTGTTCTGTTGTGTGGGTGCTATCCATGCTCTTGCATGTGTATAGGGTCTTAATATGGCAGAAATCACTTCATCTTTATTGTTGTAATAGTTATCGGAACCAATCTTACTGTATAATTTTTCGTCCAGATCGGTACACGATCCGCCGGTGAGCAGTAGAGCAAATGCTACTAGCAGGTATGAGAATATATTATATTTTTTCATCTTATGTCTTTCTTTTCAGGTCTAAGACCTATTTGTTACTTTGATATGTAAATACTCATCTATTCTTTAAAAGGTCATATTAAGCCCCAATGTGAAACTGCGTGTTACAGGATAGCGATCGGGTTTATCAAGTCCTGTATTTATACCGGTGTCTCTTACCTCCGGATCCAGACCAGAGTAACCTGTCATTGTTAAGAGATCCCTGCCTGTGAAATAGACTCTGAAGCGAGGTATTTTTTTATTTCCTGATTTATTGATGAAGTTATAGCCGATAGTAATGTTATCGATTTTCACGAAATCACCTTTTTCGAGGTAATAATCAGAATATTGATAAGTGTCATTCAAGTCGGCGTGTGTTGTGATTGCCCTTTTCAGAATATTGTCAGGCAAAGCTACCCTATTGCCAAATTGCATATCGGTGATATTTAAAACATCGAATCCGAATTTACCTCTCAGTACAATGCTCAGGTCAAATTCTTTGTATTTGAAATAGTGTGACATGCCCAGATAGAATTTAGGAACACCGTTACCTATTACTCCCATATCTCCGTCATTTATTTGATCGGCAAGTACCTTCTCTCCATCTTTGTTATAGAATAACCATTTACCCGCTTCGTTAAATCCTGCAAAACGTTTTCCGTAAAAATTACCCATTCTCTCTCCCGGATATACACGGATGGCTTTTCCCAGATCGCCCATGCCTCCTATATCTCCGTCCAGAATATACGGTTGTTCGTAAAGGTCGTTAGAAAGGCTTTTCAGTGTATTATCGGTATAACTGGCGGCAAGGTCGGCTTTCCACATAAATTCTTTTCCCGATACAGGTATTGTATTTAAAGTAAGCTCAACACCTTTACTTGCGATATCTCCGACATTAATAAAAATATCGCTGAAAATGTAAGGAGGTTGTTGTGTACCGTATTTTCCTAACAAATCTTTTGTAGTACGTTTATATAAATCTATCGATCCACCGATTCGGTTTTTCAGGAATCCAAAATCAAACCCAAGATTCCATTCCTGTTTCATTTCCCATTTTAAGTTTGGATTCGGGTTGGTTGAAGGTCCGTAAGTTTGAACCCAACGTCCATCGGGACTTAGATAAAAGCCACCTGTTCCCATTGTTATTATGGATTGATAGCGATCGATTCCAGAATTTCCCGTAACACCATACCCTAATCTTATTTTGAGTAAGCTTAAATAGTTTACACCTTTCATAAATTCTTCATTAGAAGCATTCCATGCTACTGAATACGATGGAAAGTTACCCCACTTGTGGTTTGCTCCAAATTTGGTAGATCCTTCGTGGCGAAGCGATATCTGGGCTACGTATCTGCTGTCATAGGCATAGTTTACACGCCCAAAAAATGCAATCAGTTTATCTTCCTGTTTTTCACTTTCCATTTTTGCTTTTCCCGCAGCCAGCCAGCTTCCTGCACCCATATCATTGTCTTGGGTAACATCATTCAGAAAACCTTTGTTTTCCATTTTGGTTCTTTCCCATAATGTATATTGAAAACTATATCCTCCAACAGCATTTAAGCTATGTTTGCTATTGAAAAGTTTCGAATATTCGACGGTAGGTTCTACTGCTCCTTTTATTTCCTGTTCCGATTCTTTTTTTGCAAAGCCGAGTCCTTCATGCGATTGTTTTGACTCCCATGAATTTACGTTTATGTATTCGCTTTCCAGCCAGTTGTCTCTTTGTAAACTACCGAACACCGAGAAGATCAAATCTTTCACCGGCTCTAGTCCCAGTTTACCACTGACCATTGTATTTTGTCCGTCTCTTTTTAATCGGTGTGCATTCATTCTGTTAATCGGATTTACCCTTTGCTCCACTTCATCATGTAATCCTAATGTGGGGTTCATAGTGGTAGCAGCTTGCCATAATCCTTCCGAATCTCCGAGTCGGTTTCTATAATCGTGATTAATCGCTAAATTAATTTGGCCTGTAAGCATGTTGTCGTATCCTCTGGCATGTAACGACATACGTCCTCCGTAATTCTTGCGGTCGTTCTGTAGACCAATACCGTCAAAATCGTTGTAAAACAAGGATGCTCTGTATGTTGCAGCATCATTACCTCCGGTTATTGCCAGATTGTGTGTATGTGTCAAATTATCTTTATCGGCTAGAGCCTGATAAAAATCGGTAGAAGAACCATAATCAACCATTTGCCCGGCTTTCGGATTGTTGGGATCATTTCTAAGGTCTCTGTATTCATTGGCGGTAAGCACTCTGGGGGTTCTTGCCAGATAATGCTTGGTGATGAATGTCGAATATTCGAAATGTAGATCTCCTTTTTTCCCCGATTTTGTAGTGATAAGTATTACACCTGCATTGGCACGGCTACCATAGATGGCGGCTGCCGATCCGTCTTTCAGAATTTCCATCGATTCGATATCGTCGGGCTGAATCAAATCGAGATTCCCGTCAGGTATTCCATCTATTACAATCAGCGGCGACTGGCTTCCCGAGAGAGAGGTTACACCCCTTAACTGAAAGGCTGCACTGCTGTTTGGATTTACTCCGCTTGTACGGGTTACATTTAATCCGGCAATTTTACCTTCGAGCAATGACATAGGGTCTCTGGCTCCACCGTAGTTAAAATCGTCGGGTTTAATAGATACGACGGCGGTTGCTATTTCCGATTTTTTCAGTGAGCCATAACCTACCACAACAATTTCATCCAATTGCTGTGTATTTTCCTGTAATGTTATATTTAATGATGATTTACCATTGAGGGCAACTTCCTGCGTATTGTATCCTATAAATGAAAATGTGAGTGTAAGGTTTGAGTTTGGTACATTTAAAGAATATTTACCGTTCTCGTCCGAATAAGTTCCAATTGTTGTCCCTTTTACTGCAACTACAACTCCGGGCAGAGGTTCACCTTGTTGATCTTTTATTAGACCGGTTACAGTTTTTCCGTTTTGTTGAACTTCTTTATATTCGGCTGACGCAAAAGAGGGTAAGTAGAATATAAACAGAAGTAATAATAAGTGAAAAATCCGCGAGAGATGGTTCGTCTTGAATTCATCCGGTGTTTTAGGCATAGATTTTTGTTTCATAATAATTTAATTTACGGTAATTATCAATTGTGTTAACACTGAGAGGGATTTATAATGCGACTACGGTTAGTTTTCACAACACCGGCATTTACATTATTTAGGTTGATTTCACAATATTAGTTAATAAGCTTTTGATGCCCCCATCTTAATTAACCTAATGAGTGTCATAGTTTGCACATGGTAAACTATGACACTCATTAGGTATTTTATGATATAGGTAAAGTTTAGGACTTATGTTTGCGGTAATCGTTCGGAGTCATCTCATATTTCTTCAGAAACTCTCTGTAGAAATGAGATTTATTGGAGATTCCAACCTTATAGGTAATTTCTTTAACTGTGAGGTTTGTATTAATCAGTAGTTTGGCTGCATAGATCAGCTTATAGTCTTTAATGAAATCGCTGGGAGGCATCAATGTTATTTTCTTGACTTTTCGGTACAAGCTGCGACTGCTGATTCCTAGTTTTCCGGCAATTAATTCGGGTCTTAAAGTTTCATTTTCGATATTCTCCTCTATAATAGAGATTATATCTTCCATAAAACTTTTGTCCTCTTGATGTACTAGTTTTCCTTCCGAATATTCATAAGCACTCTCGGGTGAATCATAGTATTCTTTGAGTTCTCCTTTGGAGGTAAGCATGCGATGTACCACAGAACGGAGCAACTCCGAAGAAAAAGGTTTGGTCAGATATGTATTGGCTCCCGCATCATATGCTTCGGCCTGCTCTTTTGCCGTAACTTTTGCCGATACGATTAATATCGGAATGTGTTTTGTAAACTTATTTGCTCTAAGGCGTTTGGTTAATTCCAATCCGTCTATCTCCGGCATCATAATATCAAGTATTATGAGAGAGGGTGTAATATTCTCTACCATTTTGAGAGCTTCCGAAGCATCGTTTGCTTCTTTTATAATATAATCGGAAGATAAAATCTGCGATATGAGCCACACAATCTCCCTATTGTCGTCAACAACCAATATCGTTGGCTGTGTTGTAATTTCATAAGGCTGGCTCTCTGTTTTATTCAATAATGTCTCTGTTGTCGTTGTTTCTGGAATTTCGTTGTCGATTTCCAGAAAAGGCAAAGAGACAACAAACTCAGCATATTCATTTATCTCACTATTTACTTTTATGTCTCCTCCTAACAGTTTAACAAGACTGTAACAAATCAAAAGACCTAGTCCATTGCTTGAAGTCATTTGAGCATATCGATTCTTTTCGATATTGTCAAGAATATAATAACGATCAAATATTTTCATTTTTTGCGATTCCTCTATACCTTGTCCTGTGTTATATATGCTAATAATAAGTGAGTTATTCTTTATAAGTGCTTCTATTTTTATAAGGCCTCCGGAGGAAGTATATTTAAACGCATTCGAGATTAGATTTGTAAATATTTTCTTAAAATACGCTTCATCCGTATTCCAGTAAAGATTGTCAGGAACCGTTGCGGTATATTTTATACTTGTCTGATTGGCAACATGTGTAAATGAAACTAATTGGTTATTTATTATTTCCGATATGAGAGTACGTTTTATTGATTTCGAGTTAAATTCTGAATTTTCTATTTTCCTGAAATCAAGAATTTCCTGTATAAGCTCATTCAGATTATTTACATTGTTATTCAATATATTGGTGTATTTACTCAACTTATCATCCTGTATCGAATACTCCAGAATCTGTTCACAAACTCCGTTTATCAGCGTCAAAGGAGTATAGAGTTCGTGTGTGATATTGGTAAAGAAATTGAGTTTTGTCTCCAATAGTTTTTCTTTCTGCTCCTCTTTTATCTTATTGGCTATAGCCAGTTGTCTCCTCTGTATTCTGATTTTTAAATAATATGCAGTGCCTAATAATAAGAGTATAGCTCCAATTATATAGCATGCAATAGCCCATATGCTTAAATACCAAGGAGGTAGTATGGTTATATTTAAACTGTAATAATCAGAATCCAGAACATCATTCTTAAACTTTACTTTCAAAGTATAATTTCCGGGCGGAAGATTGGTGAAGACCACTTCATTATCATTTTGCAGTTCTTTCCACGAAGGAGTGTAGCCTTCTATACTGTATGAGTATTCATAATCAGAACCATTTATATAGTCTATTGCAATAAAAGAAATCGAAAACGAATTCATCTTAGCAGGTAATTCCAACTTATTTGATTTTTCGTTTAGATATCTTGTTTGAGTTGAGTTATTTCCCGGAAATTTTATATCGAGGAAATTTAAATTCGGTCTGTATTTGGTATTCTTCGACTCTTCGGGATATAACCATACTAAACCGTTGGTTCCACCCCAGAAAAGCCTTTTCGATTGTGGGCAAAACCAATAAGCATCGTCAGAGAATTCAGTCACTTTCAGGTCTGAATAATAATTATGGAAAAAATCATTTTTTGGATTATACTGCACTAAACCTTTGTTTGTGCTTAACCAGATATAGCCATTTTTATCTTCTAAGATACCATGTATCATGTCATTGGCAATACCTGATCTGCGATCGAAATGTTTTACCATATTTTGCCCTTGAGGCATTAATTTAAGTTTGGTAAGCCCTGAACTCGATCCGATGTATATGGTAGAGTCTTTGGTCTGATAAACACTCAGAACATCACCAATAGCAGTGCGTTCGGTATTATTCATCGGGATAAATTCGTATTGTTTGCTTATTACGTTTAGTCGAACAACACCAAATCCGCCCCGGCAACCTACGAATAGATCGGTACCTCCATTGTAGCTTAGAGAATGAAACTCATTGCATATATTATTGTTTTTTTCGAATGTATACTTTTTGATTAATTCAATATCAATATCTGATTTTGTCTCCTTTATCTGAATCTCCAATAATCCTTCGCCCGCTGTTGCAATCCATAATGTAGAGTTGCCAACTTCACAGATTGAATGTACTTTTTTTATCTGTTGACCCGATTTGTCTTCAATTGTATGTATCTGTTTGTCTTCGTACGAATAGTATGACAAACCGGGACCTTCGGTTCCAATCCAGATAATATTTTTGTAATGGCTTCGTAAGAAACAAAAGACCTGATTATCCGATAAGCCATCTTTATTTGTAAATCGTGTGATGTTATGCGTATAGTTGTTATTTTTTACCGTGTTTTCATAATCAGAAATGCGAATTATCCCATCCCCTTTTGTGCCTATCCATAAATTATGGTACTCATCTGTATATATTGCCCTGACGGGTTTGTGCAGGTTTTGCGGTATTTGGTCGAGAGTAATGTTTTCAAATAGATTATCTTTCTCGTAGTACATTTGTACCCCTAAACCATCTGTTCCAACCCAGAGGATTTCTTGCTTTTTATCTTTCAATAGCGAAAAAATTCCGATTTTTAAGGTTACAGGCTCACTATTGAATCCTTCGGAAGCTTTTAGTTTAATTAGTCCACTGCTTTTGAAGGCAATAAAAATATCTTTGTGGAAATTGACAATCTGCGAAATGGAGCCATACTTGTCTATCAAGCTTGACAGGTCTTTTATAAATATCTTCTTTCTATTATTTGTATCATACAGATACAATCTTTTATCAGAATCAACAATATATAAAGTGTTGTTGTCGTAAAATGAATAAACTATTTTTTTATCGTGAATGCTTTCCTGATTTATGGATAAGCCGGTTTTTTCGGGTGTATGTATATCTTTTAGTTTAATCTCAATAAGATTAGCATCGTCAGTTAATGCGTATAGTTTGTGAGTTGCAGTCCAAAACAGACTTTTTATCTTGTCAGGTGAAATATTATTGGAGTAAAAGTCTTGAAAAGTTCTTTTTTGTGGCGAATAATAGGAAATGGAATTTTCTTTTACAATTGTAACCGTATTTCCCAGACTGTCACAAGCGAGTAATCTGGCTTCGGAATATTCGGGATGGGATTCTATTACTTTTTTTTCTTTCAAAGAAAACTTATTAAGCCCTAAGGAGGTCGATATCCACAAATATCCAGTGTCAGCATCCGTTATTTTCTGAATAATATTACTGCAAAGCGTTAACTTGCTATCTATCTCAAATCTATATATTTGTACGTTTTTGCTGTCATACAGAGTTAATCCATCGTAAGTTCCAAACCACATGTATCCGGTTTTATCCTGATGCATGGATAGTATGGCATTGTTCGAAAGATTGATGTCTTTTTCGTACAGACCGTATGAAGAAAAAGCTGTTGTAACGGAACAGAAAAAAAAGATGAGAAAGAACAAAAGGTGAAAAGATATCCGTCTGGTAAAAAAATGACTTTTATAATTCAAACATTTATCCTTAATACAAAACAGAACAGATTTGATCATAAAAATAACGACCCCTATAATTAGTTTAACAATACTACTACTACGATGTTTTGAATATACAAAAGACCTGTGGAAAAACAAGAGTATTAGCCTGTAAAACTAAATATATTATTTGGCTGTTTAGTAAAGTTCTAAGAATAGAGTAAATCGCTTTTCTTTTTTGTATTGAGAATATTATTCTTAGGGTTAATAAATCCGATACTATTCGGATCGTTTTAAGTGAGGCACAGTAATATAATTACGTAAAGGTGAACTGCTTATTAAGGTTCTGCCTTAGAGGTTGAAATCAATATTGATATAGAAGTACTGTTCCGATTTATTTCTTGTCGGATTTAAATTACGGATGTTAGGTGAAATCTTTAGTTGTTTTGCAGGGCGAAACTCTACACCTACAATCATTAATTGTCCATCCAGATCGTTCCATGGCTCTTTGAAGCTATCCGGTTGAGTTGATTCGGTTAGGTCATATCGTCCATATACTCTGAATTTAGGGGCAACTTTTACTGAAGAATAGATGGAATAACCATAATAATCTTTATTCTCTATAAATCCTTTATTGTACAAGTGGTTGTATTCTATACCGCACGAGATGTTCTTATCCATATAACCAGCAAATAAGGCTAAGATATACTGGTCTTTGTACTTTGCACCGGTTACCCCTGTAGGCAAAGCATCCCTTAATTCTTCGCTGTGATTGTAAACATCCCCATAGATTCTGAAGACCGTATTTTTGATAGGGTGAAGGCTTATTCCTCCTGCATAGCGTGCACTATTGTCTTTTTTTACTTTCTTGTACCCTTCTCCGTTTGTGAATGTCAAGTCTGCAGTAATAAAGGGATTGAAAGTATATTCGAATGAAGCTCCCAGATCGACACTTGGAGCCATTTTATTCAGATCCTGATACGATTTAAGTACATATCGGTGCATCCAGTAAAGCTCTTGAGTATTATACTCTAAGAGTCCGATTAATCCCCCGTTGATATTGAAATTTTTATCGTTCCAATTGACAAATGCATTACGTACATAGACTTCGAGTGAACCGCTGGAAACCTTACCTGATGCTCCGTCGACTACTAACTGAGCCTGCAATGTACGTGTGAATTTATAATTGTAACCTAAGAATGCACGTGTTATATCGAACCCTGATGTGTGTTCGGCATTACCTAGTCCTGTACTGTAATCGAGAAAGCCTTTAGCAATAATTGTTCCTGTAGGCTTAAACTCAAGAGAATCTTGTGCTAATAGTGAATGAGAATGAAAAAATATTGTAAGAAATAAGATCGAACTAAGGTAATAAATTTTCGTCATGTTCAATTTTGCTTAAATTTTCCACAAAATAAACAGAATGAGGTTAAATACCAATTTCATTGCTGTTAAGATATTGTTAATAGGAGCGAGTTCTGGTATGTAGTGATAAAAAGGGTGAACGAATGATAGAAAGTATTTAACCAAAATAGAGCTAAATCAAGGTCTTAAACCTTTTGCAACTTAGGTTTGTGAGGCGATCTATGTTCGGTAAGGAATAATTGATAAGTTTTGCTTCAATTTTTAAATTTGTTATTTGCGAGAGTCGTATATTTGTCTTTGTTATGATTATCTTCGCTATGTGGTAATAGAATAATTGTATGTTTTACACTAAATAAATACTATATTTGCACTCTTTTACTCAAAGCATTCATTAGTTATATTACATGACCCCATATGACTTCACTATTTTATAAAGATCAGGAAAAATTCTATGTGTCTGTTGACTGTCTTATTCTCGGATTTAAGAATGATAAGCTGTATCTTCTCATCTCAAAGCGTAAATTTGAGCCATTAAAAGGACAAGATTCTTTGATGGGAGGATTCGTACGATCCAATGAGAGCCTTTCCCAGACTGTTTCGCGCGTAGTATTTGAATATACGGGCATTCAGGATGTTTTTATGGAGCAGGTTGGAGCATATGGTGAAATAGGTCGTGATATTGGCGAGCGTGTGGTATCTCTGGCTTATTATGCTTTGATCGACATACAATCTTTTGACGAACAGTTGTGTAAGGTGCATAATGCACGTTGGCAGGAGTTGGATAAAGTTGGTAATCTCATATTTGACCATAATCAAATACTCAATGATACAATTGAAATCTTAAGAAATAAAGCAGCTACCAAACCACTCGGGTTTAATCTGTTACCAGAGAAATTCACATTACCTCAACTGCAAAGTCTGTATGAAGCAATTTATCAGACGGAACTGGATAAACGCAATTTCAGAAAGAAGATTCTGGAGATGAATATTCTTGAAAAACAGGAAGATAAAGATAAATCCAGTTCGAAAAGAGGAGCTTATTATTATAAGTTTAATAAAGAGAAATACGATCAATTACTTCAAAAGGGCTATTTTTTCTCCCTCTGAAATATTTTTATAACGAATAATTACTTGTCTTATAATAGATTATTGCTTCGATAATCTATTGTGAGACTTTTTTTATTTCTAATATGTTTTATAACACATGGTCAATAAGTGTTGTTTTGTACACTTATTGCTAATATTGCAAGTGTAACGAAAACACTTATTTTGCATTTAACCTTGTAATGGTATGTTAGAAACATTAAAGAAAGAAGTTTTTGAAGCTAACCTTGATCTGGTAAAGCACGGATTGGTACTATTTACCTGGGGAAACGTCAGTGCAATAGACCAAGATTCTCAATTGGTAGTCATTAAACCATCGGGAGTATCATACGATGTAATGACAGCCGACGATATGGTGGTGGTAGATTTGGATGGTAATGTGATCGAAGGAAAGCTGAAACCATCTTCCGATACCGCTACACATCTTGTTTTATACAGGGCATTTCCTGCAATCGGAGGAATAGTTCATACCCATTCTACCTATGCTACAGCTTGGGCACAGGCGGGTTGCGACATCCCAAACATTGGAACTACGCATGCCGATTACTTCAAGGATGCCATACCATGCACCCGACAAATGACCTCTGACGAAATCGACAATAAATACGAACTGGAAACGGGCAATGTCATTGTAGAACGGTTCAAAGATTTAAACGCAGAATATACTCCCGGAGTTTTAGTGAATAATCACGGACCATTTTCGTGGGGAAAGAATGCACATAATGCGGTACATAATGCTGTTGTATTGGAGCAGGTTGCTAAGATGGCATCCATATCATTCGCTGTAAATCCACAATTGAAAATGAATGATGACCTTATCAAGAAACATTTTTTCAGAAAACACGGACCCGATGCTTATTACGGTCAATAAACTTTCTCTCGTAACTCGTAACTAATTAAGTATAACTATAAGATTAATCCCAAAAATTTATATATCATGGAATTCAAAGATTTAGAAGTTTGGTTTGTAACCGGAGCACAATTATTGTATGGTGGAGATGCTGTTGTAGCAGTGAATGCACATTCTACTGAAATAGTAAAAGGCTTGAATGCAGCAGGTACACTGCCTGTTAAAGTAGTATTTAAAGGAACTGTAAACTCTTCTGCCGAAGTATCGAAAACCTTCTCGGAAGCAAATAATGACCCCAAATGTATCGGTATTATTACATGGATGCATACCTTCTCGCCTGCAAAAATGTGGATTCAAGGCTTAAAGGATTATAAAAAACCACTTTTACATCTTCATACTCAATTTAATAAGGAGATTCCATGGGCTGAAATCGATATGGATTTCATGAACCTGAATCAATCGGCACACGGTGACCGTGAATTTGGTCACATGGTAAGCCGTATGCGCAAAAACCGAAAAGTAGTTGTAGGACATTGGTCTGATGCAAAAGTTCAAGCTAAGATAGCCGTTTGGCAACGTGTTGCAGCAGCTTGGGCAGATGCTCAGGGAATGATTATTGTTCGTTTTGGCGACAATATGAATAATGTAGCCGTAACCGATGGCGACAAATTAGAAGCAGAATTGAGACTGGGTTATCATAACGATTACTATGGAGTAGGTGATTTAGTCGCTTTCCAAGATAAAGTAACAGAAGCAGACGTAGATGCCTTAGTTGCAGAATACGAAAAAGAGTACATATTTGCAGACGATTGCAAAAAAGGAGCAAAAAATCACGGACAAGTACGTGAGGCTGCCCGTGAAGAAATAGCTCTTCGCCGTTTCCTGAAAGACAAAGGAGCGAAAGCATTTACAACCAATTTCAATGCCTTGCATGGTTTGAATCAATTACCCGGTCTGGCTTGTCAACGTCTGATGGCAGAAGGTTACGGTTTTGGTGCAGAAGGTGACTGGAAAACAGCTGCCTTGCTTAGAACGATGTGGGTGATGGCGAAAGGGTTACCCGGAGGAACATCATTCCTCGAAGATTATACATACCACTTTGATGGAGAACAAAGCGCAATTCTTCAATCGCATATGTTGGAAGTATCTCCAGAAATTACAACTCAAAAACCACGATTGGAAGTTCACCCCTTAGGTATTGGAGGTAAAGCCGATCCTGCACGTTTGGTTTTCACAGCTCATGCAGGCACAGGAGTTGCAGCAACCATAGTAGATATGGGCAATCGTTTCCGTATGATTGTAAATAATGTAGATGTTATCGAGCCTAAAGCCGCATTACCCAAATTACCCGTTGCAAGTGCTTTGTGGATACCACAACCCAATCTTGAAATAGGTGCAGCAGCTTGGATATTAGCCGGAGGTACTCATCATACATCATTCTCATATGCATTGACCAATGAGTTTTTGGAAGACTATGCCGATATAGCCGGAATCGAATTGATAACTATTGATAAAGACACAACTATCAATAAGTTCAAATTCGAATTGAAAGTAAATGAAGTGTTCTATTTGCTAAATAAAGCATTACAGTAAGTTAGTTAAGGTTTGACCGATAGCCTTGGGGATGCTTTGATCCTCGGGGCTTTAGGTCTCAACTTAGATAACTATTTTATTAATCTGAATTTGAATAGAATATGAAATATACAATTGGGCTGGATTACGGTTCAGATTCTTGTCGGGCTGTTATCATAGATGCCGAAACAGGCAAAGAAATAGCTTCATCCGTAAAATACTACAAGCGTTGGGCAGCAGGTAAATACTGTGATCCACATAAAAATCAATACAGACAACATCCCCTTGATTATATCGAAAGCCTTGAAGAATCTGTAAAAGAGGCTTTAAGCAAATCACCTAAAGGTACAGCCGAAAAGGTTGTTGGAATATCATTTGATACAACAGGCTCAACACCTGCACTTATCGATAAAGAGGGGCAAGTTCTTTCTTTGAGACCCGAATTTGCCGAGAATCCAAATGCCATGTTTGTTCTTTGGAAAGATCACACAGCAGTAAAAGAAGCCGCAAAGATCAATGAAGTAGCCAAAAGATGGCCTATTGATTATACAGCTTATGAAGGGGGTATCTATTCGAGCGAATGGGTATGGGCAAAAATGGCTCATGTTCTAAAAGTAGATGAAACAATTCGTGATGCTGCTTATTGTTGGATAGAACATTGCGATTGGATGTCAGCTTTGATAACCAATACCACAAAACCATCTGATATTATAAGAAGCCGCTGTGCAGCAGGACACAAAGCCATGTGGCTCAAAGAATGGGACGGATTGCCAACAGATGATTTTTTGACCGAAGTAGAACCACTGCTCAAAGGTTACAGAGACAGACTCTTCAAAGAGACATACACAAGCGATGTTAAAGTCGGTAATCTTACTCAAGAATGGGCAGACAGACTGGGTCTTACTACCAATGTAGCTGTTGGAGTCGGTGCATTCGATTGCCACATGGGAGCAGTAGGTGCTGAAATAGGACCTAAAACCTTTGTGCGTGTAATCGGTACATCTACTTGCGATATAATGATTGTGCCATACGAAGATATGCACGGAAAACTAATCCCCGGAATATGTGGACAGGTTGATGGTTCGGTAGTTCCCGGAATGATCGGATTAGAAGCAGGACAGTCGGGATTCGGAGATATATACGCTTGGTTCAAATCGGTATTGGCTTGGCCAATCGAAAATCTGATTAAAGAATCGTCATTGATAGATCAGGCTACAAAAGATAAACTGATAGCAGAAGCTTTAGATAAAATAATTCCTGCCTTATCGAAAGAGGCGGCGAAAATACCCGCATCTGAAAGTGGCGTTTTAGCTATTGATTGGATGAACGGACGCAGAACGCCCGATGCTAATCAATTGGTAAAAGGGACAATTACAGGACTGAATCTGGCTAGTAATGCACCTATCATTTTTAAAGCATTAGTAGAAGCAACGGCATTCGGGTCGAAAGCAATTGTAGATCGTTTCCTTGAAAATGGCATCGAAATAGAAAGTGTAATAGGAATAGGAGGTATTTCATTGAAATCGCCTCTTGTTATGCAAACACTGGCAGATGTACTGGGTATGCCTATTAAAGTAGCTAAGTCGGAACAGGCTTGTGCCTTCGGTGCAGCTATGTTTGCCGCCGTGGCCGCAGGTGTACATCCTACGATAAAAGAAGCACAAGCCGCCATGGGACAAGGTTTTGCTTTCGAATATCAACCGAATATGGAGAGTCACCGTGTTTACATGTCGGTATACGAAAAATACCGGAAGCTTGGAAAATTTACTGAAACAGAATTATTCTCATAACCTTTTAGAGCTTTTTATTGCCTTGGCAGGTAGAACCAAAAAGGTAGTTATGGCTAAAAATGGAGTAATAAATAGTTGAAATTACTTAAATGATCTTATACATATGAATTGGAATTCACATGAGTTTATTTGGCTGGACTGGCTGATTATTGCCGTAGGTATCCTGGCGGTAACATGGGCTGTCTGGCGTTCGGTACAAAAAGACAAACGTTTGCAACAGGGAGCCAATAGCGAGGACTACCTGTTTGGTAAAGGCGAACCATGGTATATTATCGGAGCAGCTATTTTTGCTGCAAACATCGGTTCGGAACACCTTGTAGGGCTTGCCGGAACAGGAGCAAAAGCAGGTGTGGGTATGGCACACTGGGAAATGCAGGGCTGGATGATACTCCTCTTGGGGTGGCTCTTTGTACCTTTCTATCAGTTGATGAATAATAAGATGGGCAAAATTATTACAATGCCCGACTTCCTCAAATATCGTTATACGCCTGCTACAGGTTCGTGGTTGTCTATTATCACGCTTATAGCATATGTATTGACCAAAGTAAGCGTAACGGCCTTTACCGGTGGTATTTTTATGGAGAGCCTTCTGGGCTTGCCTTTCTGGTACGGGGCAATAGGCTTAATAGTCTTAACGGGTATATTTACGGTTTTGGGAGGAATGAAAGGTGTAATGACCCTGTCGGCAATTCAAACACCTATACTTATCATTGGCTCGTTTCTCGTTCTATTCTTAGGATTATCGGCACTCGGATACGGAAGTATTGCTGATGGATGGACTGCGATGATTGACTATTCTAAAACACTAAACGTTGGACCCGACGGAGTTGCACACGGTACAAATCACATGTTCCACTTCAATACGGGCGATCCGTTGTATGACGATTATCCCGGATTTTGGGTATTTATCGGAGCATCCATTATCGGCTTTTGGTATTGGTGTACCGATCAGCATATTGTTCAGCGTGTGCTCGGACAACGCAAAGGAGAGGATAACGATGTTGTGATGAAACGTGCACGCAGAGGTACAATCGCTGCCGGATATTTTAAATTGTTGCCTGTATTTATGTTCCTTATACCGGGTATGGTAGCTGCTGCATTGGCAGCACGTCCCGACAGTGGATTCACATTGGATCACCCTGATACCGCCTTTGGGTCAATGGTTAAATTTGTATTGCCTGCCGGCGTAAAAGGTATTGTTACCATCGGTTTTATATCTGCATTGGTTGCTTCTTTGGCGGCATTCTTCAACTCTTGTGCTACGTTGTTTACGGAAGATTTTTATAAACCGAAGTTCAAAGAGAAGAGTGAAGCCACCTACGTTATGGTAGGTCGTGTTGCAACAATTGTTGTAGTGATACTTGGTATTATATGGATACCTATTATGATGAGCCTCGGTAGCCTTTACGATTATCTGCAAGGTATTCAATCGCTGCTTGCACCTGCCATGGTAGCAGTATTCGCATTGGGTATATTTTCTAAAAGAATCACCCCGAAAGCAGGAGAAGCAGGTATGATAGTCGGTTTTATTATCGGTATGGCTCGCTTGCTGACCAATATCTTTACCAGTACGGGTAAAGACGTAATGACAGGTTGGTACTGGGAGTATACAACTTGGTTTTGGCAGACCAACTGGCTTATCTTCGAGGTATGGTTGCTTGTCTTCATCATGCTGATGATGGTTGTAGTGTCGTTTTTCACTCCAAAGCCAACTGCTCAACAGATAGAAGCTATCACTTTCACCGATGACTATAAGAAAATTATCGGAAAGAGCTGGAACAAGTGGGATGTTATTGCATCGCTCGGGGTTGTCGTTCTTTGTGGATTGTTCTATTGGTATTTCTGGTAAGAAGATATATTCTTTAAGTAAAATAAGAGACTATATATATAAAGTAGCGATAAATATTTAATGCGATATCTTTATTAGTAGGGGCAGACCTATGTGTCTGTAAACTTCAGGTGAACAGAGAGATTCACACCCTACATCCCAAGCAATAAAAAGCTCTGAGAGCTTATCTAGTTATTTTGTATTTCTTGATTATTCTCACTGTTAGCAACTAAACTGCAGTGAGAATTTTCTATCTTTAAGGTCTTGAATCTTATTTTGATAAACAACAAATAGTGACAGTTATATTTTATAATTCTAACTGCCTTTAGCGATTATGCTTATCAAAGCAATAAAAAGCTCTGAGAGCTTGATAAACAACCAAAACTTATACATATATGAAAAAGATTTTTTATTTAGGGATTGCCCTTTGTTTGTTCTCTTGTAATAATAAACCAACTACACCACCACAAGCAGAAGGCTCTCAAATTACCTTAATGGCAGATTCTGCATTTACAAAAACAGTAGATGGCAAAGAAATCAAACTTTACACACTCGATTCGGGAAATGGGATAACCATGCAGGTATCTAATTTCGGAGGAAGAGTTATTTCTCTTTGGACTCCCGATAAGGATGGAAAGTATGAGGATATTGTTTTGGGACATAACAACATCAACGAATATATAAATTATGAAGGCGAACGCTTTTTAGGACCTGTTGTCGGTCGGTTTGCTAATCGTATTGCCAAAGGAAAATTTACACTGGACGGAGTAAAATATCAATTGCCTGTTAATAACAATGGACAGACTCTGCACGGTGGTCCTGATAGTTTCGATATGAAAGTATGGAACGTAGATAGTATAAGCAAGAATCAAATACAATTATCTTATACATCTCCCGATGGTGAAGAAGGATTTCCGGGAACTGTAAAAGTGAAAATGATATATACACTTACTCCCGAAAACGAATTTAAGATAACCTATAGTGCTACAACAGATAAGCCAACGCATGTAAATCTTTCTCATCATTCATTATTCAATCTGAAAGGAGTAGGAAACGGTACTATTACCGATCACATATTGACTCTAAATGCAAGTGCGATTACTCCTGTGGATACTGTCTTGATACCAACAGGTAAAATTACGTTGGTCGAAGGAACTCCATTTGATTTTAGAACACCAACAGCTATCGGTGCAAGAATAGATGCTGATGACGAACAACTGAAAAATGGTTTAGGATACGATCACAACTGGGTAGTAGACCGCAAAACTGAAAAAGACGTAGAGCTTATAGCAAGCTTGTACGAACCTGCGAGTGGAAGAGTAATGGAAGTTTGGTCAGATCAGCCCGGTATCCAATTTTACAGCGGAAACTTTTTCGATGGAAAAGTTATAGGTAAATACGGTAAGGCTCATAAATTCAGAGAAGCGGTGGCTTTGGAAACTCAAAAGTATCCTGACACACCCAATCAACCTCAATTTCCATCTACCCGATTAAATCCGGGAGAAGAATATACACAAACTTGTATTTATAAGTTTTCGACAAAGAAATAAAAAGCCTGAGGTCTTTTATTAATGAGCTGTAGGGGTGAACCTATGTGTTCCCCACAGAGGACAGACACATAGGTCTACCCCTACAAACGAAAACGCAACACAATTAAATATCAGAATGAGAACTGAAAAAGAAAAAATGTTTGCCGGAGAACCTTATTGGGCACATAGCGAAGAAATGACAGCTATACGTTCCGAAGTAAAAAAGCTACTCCATAAACTGAATGTGACCGAATATCATACCGATAAATTTCGTGATGTAATGAGGGAACTGTTTCCAAACTCGGCAAAGAATTTTTATACAGAGCCACCTTTCTATTGCGATTACGGAGATCATATATATGCAGGAGATAAAGTATTTATTAATTTCGGAGCGGTTATTTTGGATGGAGCAAAGGTCACCATTGGAGATGGCACATTGATAGCTCCCGGAGTACATATTTATACGGCTCAACACCCTTTAGATGCCGACGAGCGGGATTTGTGGGAAGACTGTAAACCCGTAACAATAGGTGAACGTTGCTGGATTGGTGGACATTCGACTATTTGCCCCGGAGTAACCATTGGCGACAGATGTGTTATCGGAGCAGGATCGGTAGTAACTAAAGATATTCCGTCTGATTCATTAGCGGTTGGTAATCCGGCAAAGGTGATCCGCAAATTGAATAAGGGAGAAGATTTGTCGAAAGTAATAAACTCTTGATTCGGATTATATTTTCTAAATCTGAAATACAGATAAAAAAAGCAGTTGCAAGTTATTTGCAACTGCTTTCTTATTTTCTCCTCCCGATGATTTTCTTCAGGGTTGAATTATAGTAGATTGTCATTTGTTGATAGAGATTAACATTTAAAAACACATGGGCGTTTTTTGAGTATCTGAAAACCATGTAAAAAGTAATTTCTGAAATTAACAAGCTAATTTTCTATATTTGTAGATAATAAAGTCTTTTTATTATGAAACTAGTTGTGCATTTCGTTTTACTATTACTTTTTCCCCTAAATATTTTTTCTCAAGGATTACGATTTCATGGAAATGAAAGTGTAATTAATGAGAGAACTTCATATTCTGTATTTGAAAATGGATCTCCGGCTTTTACTGAAAAGCTGGTTATTAATTTCGAATTATCGTTGCTGCCACCCTCTAATGTCGGTTATATTTTCAGATTGAAAGATACTAACCTCAATACAACTTATAATTTGATGTATGATAATGAAGGGCGTGAAAATACCGTATTTAAATTTAATGAAGAGGGGCGAAACAATTTAATTACCAGTATTTTCAAGAAAGAAGAACTCTCTAATTGCCAGTGGGTGAGTATCAGCTTATCATTTGATCTCCAACAAGACTCCATGACTTTGAAGATTAATGATAAAGAAACAAGAATAGGAGGTTTAAATCTTCTTGAAAAATGGAATCCTGTTATCTATTTCGGTAAAAGTGAGCATGTTGTCGATATACCTTCATTTGCCATTAAAAACGTGATAATTAAAGATAAGCAGCAGGAATATTATTTTCATTTAAATGAAAATGAAGGAGAACTTGTACATGACTCTAAAGGTAAAGTCAGAGGTCATGCCTCCAGTCCCGTTTGGTTGATAAATAATGCCTACTACTGGGCACCAAGAGCTTCTTTCAAATCAAAAAATGTAGCAGGCTTGAATTTTAATAGCCAGACTCAGGATATATACTTTTTTGATAAAGATTCGATCACATTTTTCAATGTCCGTTCTAATGCTGTATCATCTAAAAAATATGAAAACGAATTACCTGTAAAGCTCAAGCTCGGTATGAGTTTTGTAGATAAGGCAGACAATCGTTTATATGCATACGAAGTATATTCTGAAGAAGCGGCGGAGGTCGCTACCTCTGCTTATCTTGATCTGAATACTCTAATGTGGACAACAGAGAGTGTTGATAGGTTACCGACTCAACTGCATCATCACAATGGTTATTATGATGCAGCTAATCACCGCTATCTGGTGTTTGGCGGATTTGGAAGTCAACATTATAACAAAGAATTTTATTCGTATGACTTGATCGAAAAAAAATGGAGCCGACTATCATTCGAAGGGGATAGGATAACACCCCGATACTTCTCCTCGATGTGCTATAAAAAGGAAGAAAACTCCTTATACGTTTTTGGAGGTATGGGAAATGATTCGGGAGATCAGACTATTGGTCGTCGTTATTATTATGATTTATATAAAGTTGACCTCAATGAAAAGAAGATCACCAAATTATGGGAAATACCTTGGCATGGAGATAATGTAGTTCCCGTGCGTAGTATGATAATGCTCGACGATTCATGTTTCTATACTTTATGCTATCCCGAACATTTTTCGAATACATCGTTGAAACTGTACCGTTTTTCTGTTAAAGACGGGAGTTTCGATATTCTTGGAGATTCAATTCCTATTCGTTCCGATAAAATTACGACAAATGCCAATTTGTATTATAATGAAAAGTTGAATGAGCTATACTGCACCGTTCAGGAGTTCGATGCCAGCGATATATCGTCAGTAGCCCGTGTGTACTCTTTATCTTTTCCACCCATAAGTCTTGAAGAACTTTCGGGAATGGGTAAAGATGAATCGATGCTCTACATTTGGGGTGTCATTATTGCGGTGTTTGTTTTAGGAGGTGTGTGCTTCTTTTATGTAAAGCGAAGGGCGAAAAAAAATACTGATACTCACGATGCTTTGAGTGTTGTAGAGCGTCAGGATGAAATGTCTCAGCAGTCTTTTGTTAGAAAAGATCAGTCCAATTCAATCTATCTTTTTGGTGAATTTACGGTAAGGGATCGAAATAATAAAGACATTACCTACATGTTCAGTACAAAGCTGAAACAGACTTTTCTACTGATTCTTCAATATAGTCTCGAAGACGGTATCTCGTCACAGCAATTGAGTGATATTCTTTGGCCTGATAAATCTGAAAATAAAGCAAAGAATCTGAAAGGTGTAACACTTAACCATATACGTAAAGCCTTAGCTGAGCTTAATAATGTAGAACTTATTCACGATAAAGGATTCTTCAAGATTGTATTATCCGATGGATGTTATTGTGATTATAAGCGGTTTTTTGAAATAACCAAGGGCGAGAATATGGTTAATAACAAAGAGCTGATTGAGATTCTGATAAGAGGTAAATTTCTGAAAAATACCGAAGACGAAATGTTCGATTCTTTTAAACTGGAAATTGAAAATAAAGCGGAATCTATTTTACAAATGGAAATAGAAAGCAGATATGCTCAGCAAGATTATCAAACAACCTTACTGCTTGTTGATACTCTTTTTAATATTGATTCACTCAACGAGGAAGCCTTGTATTATCAAATACATTCTCTTATAAAATTGAAAATGCCCGATCAGGCAAAAAATAAATATCTATTATTCTCCGCAGAATATAAGAAGGTAATGAATGAAAATTATTCTATAGGTTTTACCTCTCTGTTGAATGACAACAAAGCATAATTAGACTTACTGGAGGGAGAGAATTGCGTCTGCACAAGTACCTGTAGGCTGATTCGTCTTGTGTGTATAGGTATTGTGTAATATTCTTCTTTTTTTACACATATTGATTAAATGTATGCAGATTAATAAAATAAGTTAACCTTCTAACCCTTTTTTAATCGCAAATTAACCCAATAGTTAACCATGCCCGCATACATTTGACCCCGTTAGCTGATCGGAAATACCATTAACCTGTAACGGATATTAAATTTTTCAAATCCTGTTTGAATATATCATGTAAGCAACTTTTGAAATACAAAGGCTCTTTATGCCTGTACAAATGTTTCTACTGCAATTTAAGATGTTAACTTATATATAAACCTTATGCGAAATCTTACTGTCTTATTTTTATTAATCATTTCTTTTTTTACTATTAAACTGAATGCCCGGACTGCTCCTGTCGATTATGTGAGTACGTTGGTTGGCACACAATCTAAACATTCGCTGTCTACAGGTAATACCTATCCGGCAATAGCTATGCCATGGGGTATGAACTTCTGGATGCCGCAAACCGGCAAAATGGGCGATGGTTGGGCATATACCTATGATGCCGACAAAATCAGAGGCTTTAAGCAAACCCATCAACCCAGCCCTTGGATAAACGATTACGGGCAATTTGCAATTATGCCCATTACAGGCAAAGTTGTTTTTGATCAGGATGAGCGTGCCAGTTGGTTTTCTCACAAAGCAGAAGTTGCTAAACCCTATTATTATCGGGTTTATCTAGCCGATCATGATGTGGTTACCGAAATTACTCCTACCGAGCGTGCAGCTATGTTCAGATTTACCTTTCCTGAGAATGATAATTCGTCAGTAATCGTAGATGCATTCGATAACGGATCGTATGTGAAGATCATTCCTGAACAAAATAAGATTATCGGTTACACCACAAAAAACAGTGGAGGGGTACCCGATAATTTCAAGAATTATTTTGTAATCGTATTTGATAAACCATTCACCTACACCGCTTCTTCAGTCAACAATACAATACAAAAAGGTGTATTGGAAACAAAAGAAAATCATGCCGGAGCAATCATCGGTTTCTCCACTAAAAAAGGAGAAGTTGTACATGCTAAAGTAGCATCTTCGTTTATCAGCTACGATCAGGCAGAATTAAATCTGAAAGAATTGGGTAATGATACTTTTGATCAGATAACAGCCAAAGGTCGAAATGAGTGGAATAAAGTATTGGGACGTATCGAAGTCGAAGACGATAATATTGATAACCTTCGTACATTCTATTCATGCCTGTATCGTTCGGTGCTGTTTCCACGTAGTTTCTATGAAATCAATTCAGAAGGAAAGCCTGTACATTACAGTCCTTATAACGGAGAAGTATTGCCCGGATATATGTTTACAGATACCGGATTTTGGGATACGTTCCGCTCTCTGTTTCCGTTCCTGAATCTGATGTATCCATCTATGAATGCGAAGATGCAGGAAGGTTTGGCCAACACCTATAAAGAAAGCGGATTTTTACCCGAGTGGGCTAGTCCCGGTCACAGAGGATGTATGGTTGGCAACAATTCCGCATCCGTAGTAGCCGATGCTTATCTCAAAGGATTGAGAGGATATGATATCGAAACTCTTTGGGAAGCAGTTGTCAGCGGAGCCAACAGTGTACATCCCACGGTAAGTTCTACTGGCCGTCTAGGATATCAATATTACAACAAGCTAGGATATGTGCCATACAATGTAGGCATCAATGAAAGTGCGGCTCGTACGCTAGAGTATGCATATGATGACTGGACTATCTATAAACTGGGAAAGGCACTGAATAAACCGGAGAAAGAAATCGCGATATATGCCAAAAGAGCGATGAATTATAAGAACCTGTTCGATCCTGAGCATAAACTGATGAGAGGGCGTAACGAAGATGGAACTTTCCAATCACCATTTAATCCTTTGAAATGGGGAGATGCTTTCACAGAAGGCAATAGCTGGCATTATACCTGGTCGGTCTTCCATGACCCTCAGGGATTGATTAACTTGATGGGAGGACAGAAGGGTTTCAACCAAATGCTCGATTCGGTGTTCAATGTACCCCCTTTATTTGACGATAGTTATTACGGAGGTGTGATTCACGAAATCAGAGAGATGCAGATAATGAATATGGGTAATTATGCACATGGAAATCAACCCGTTCAGCACATGATCTATTTATACAATTATTCAGGAGAACCCTGGAAGGCTCAATATTGGGTGAGGGAAGTAATGGATAAGTTATATACACCTAATCCCGACGGATATTGCGGTGATGAAGATAACGGACAGACTTCAGCCTGGTATGTGTTTTCAGCTTTAGGCTTTTATCCTGTTTGCCCCGGAGCAGACCAATACATAATAGGATCTCCTTTATTTAAGAGTGTAAAACTTAATCTGGAAAATGGAAAGCAAGTTCGCATTAAAGCCGAAAACAACGGTAAAGCAAACAGGTATATTTCGTCACTATCAGTAGACGGGCAACCTTATACCAAAAACTATCTGACTTATGATGAATTGTTGAAAGGTGCTGCAATTGACTTCAAAATGTCTCCGACCCCAAATAAGCAAAGAGGAATCAATGCTGCCGATTTTCCTTACTCGTTTTCAAATGAATTAAAAACAACAACTATATCTAGAAAAAAGAAGTAAGTATAAACCTTAAAAAAATCAGTAAACCCATGAGAAAAAAAGGACTCGAGAATCTCTATTATGATTCTTCGGTTTGAAATCGTATCCTTTATTCTGGTCAATTAATTAGCCTTTTATTTCCAATATATGATTTAAATCTATTAAAGAATATCAGAGGAAAATACAAAACTGTTAACAGTGGGTTGAATTTTAATAAGCATTATCTAATAGTTCTATTAGAATTCAACCCTTAACTTTTTATTTAATTACTAACATGAAATTATTAAAGATTTTACGAACTTTTATGTTCATGGTCTTGCTAGGAACTATAGTGTGTGTAGTAAGCTCCTGTAATAATGACGATGATCCGGTCAGTAAAGGTATAGGTACAATTACCGGTGTTGTGCTTGATGAAGCAGGAGTACCCATTGACGGAGTTACCGTTACAATGGGAGGGATGGGCGGAACCGAGGCAACAATAAATACCGGAACCGACGGAAAATACACATTCGAAAATGTTTCTATCGAGTCGCATTCCGTTACCTTCTCAAAAACGGGGTATCAAACAGTCAGTCTGACGGTTACAGCCGATAAATTTGATGGTAATAAAGTTGCTACCACCACAGTAGCAATGGTAAATGCATCGGCGAAAATTTCCGGTATCATTACCGATGGAAAGAATGCAGGAGCACCTCTTTCCGGAGTAACAGTCAGTATAACTCCTGCAGTATCGGCTACTACTGAGGCAGATGGTAAATATAGCCTCGAAAACCTCATTGCCGATGATTATGTCGTAACATTTATTAAAGCAAACTATGTAACCCAGACAAAGAAAGTGAGCAAAGCCGATTTTGTTGACGGAATGGTAACATTGGATGTAGTAATGGGTGGAACAGAACTTCTACGTGGTTTAACCATAGCCGATTTGTTAACTGCCGATAAATGGTATTATAATGAATACCGTGGTGGAGGTAATGCCGATGCTTACCCTCATTGGGATTGGGCTTGTAACTATTTCAGCTCGATGACCTTTAAAGGTAAGTGGGAAGAACAATGGGAAGGTACAACATTGCAAATCCGTAATGATCCGGGTGGCCGCACTAATCCTGCCGACTTGGAAGTGTTTGACTCATATACATACGGCAGCAAAAAGATTACGGCAGATAACAAAATCCTTTCGGTGAGACTACGTACACATAATGCTGACGAAGCATCACCTGCTTATTTTGGTGTACAGGTAGTTGACCTTTCGGCAGCCGAACCTCAAGCAGTACAAATAGGAGAAACTAAGCAATACGGATCAGGTAATTACACCGACTTTACTTTCGACCTGAGTGCATACGTTGGCAAAGAAGTAATTGTTGCTATTGGTATCTATCGCAAAGAAACAGGAGATTACTGGAAACAACTGGTTCTCCGTGCAGTTCGTTTTGCCGACAGAAAGGTTGAAGGCTGGGATTGGTTACCGGGTAACGAAGTAATCGACGGATGGAAACTTACACAAGAAACAGTACGTTCTACTATGCCCCAGACGAAAAAGCATTTTACAGGTATAAGTCCTATCAGTGCAGGAAGGGATGTAAATATGCAAACCGGATATCCGGCAGCTTATCATGCATGGCGTGCAGTTTCACACATCGGACACGAATGGTCGTTTGTTCCTTTGAAGAAAGACCCCGAAGTATTCCCCTCTGAAGGTTACTTAATCAAAACCCGTAATACATCCGAAGTAAGTACCGAAGTTCCCGAATCGTATTACTATGCCAAATTTGCCATTGCTTCAGGAAGTAATCAGTTGACATTGAAGACTCGAAACTTCGGAAGTAACCCTACATACTTTAAACTGACAGCTATTAAAGAAGATGGTACTGTGACCCATATAGCACCTAAATCCAATACAGCTCAGGAAGCATCCTCGGCAAGTAATGGCTGTTGGAAATTTAAACATGGAGACGGCGGAGCAGGTAATCCCGAAGGTTATGCTTCGTTTGTATATGATCTGTCGCAATTTAATGGTAATAGCGTAGTACTTGCCTTTGGAGTATATAATGGAGTTGCCAATTCGGGCGAGAATAAATTGGTTTTCTATTCAATTGATTTAAAATAAGATCTAAGAGTTATTTATTGCTTGGGTTGTAGGGTGTGAATCTATGTGTTCACCAGAAGTTTACAGAGACACAGGTCTAACCCTACAACTTGAAACGATAGCATTAAATACTCTGATTTACTTAAAAGCTCATATAATGAAAAAATTTCTTACAATAATTATTTGTTTTCTGCTGGTAGCAGTTGCTTGCAGTGAAAGCTCATCCAACGATACCCCCGATAAACCTTCGGGAGGGGGGACTCCTTCCGAGCAGAATTTAGTTCGTGCTATGCAAATAGCCGATCAAGCCATTTCTCTTTATTTTACAGGAGATGGTATGGCAATGGCGAGATATTATAATCCGTATACGGAAATCCGCTCCGAGGAAAAAGGCAGTGTATGGATGTATACCAGCTCTATTGAAGCTGTAAATGCGATTCTTCACGGACTTAAAGCTCAGAAAGATCACGGTAATGCAACACTGTATGATCAGCATTTCAGTCGCTATGTCGATTCGCTGGGTAAGTTGTACGATAATGCCGATTATTACATGGGAACGTTTGAGCTAACTTCTTATACCCAAACCAAAGAATGGTCGGTATATGGAGTTAATCGCGGAGGCTCTAAAGGTGCTGCTAAAGTAGAAGGCATCGAAAATGTATACGACGATCAGATGTGGCTGGTACGTGAGTTGCTGGAAGCATATAAACTAACCAACGATCAGAAGTATTTAGATAAAGCAGAGTATTTGACCGAATATGTTCTCGATGGCTGGGACTGTACACGTGATGCCAACGGAGAAGAAATCGGAGGTATTCCTTGGGGACCGGGTTACGTAACCAAGCATTCGTGTAGTAACGGACCGATGGTTAGTCCATTGGTGTGGTTGCACGAATTGTACAAAAGCAAACCCGATATGATTGAGCACCGATACATAGATGCTGCCGATAAGAAAACACGAAAAGCTCAAATGGAGAAGAAAAGCGATTATTATTTGGACTTTGCCAAAAAGATATATGACTGGCAAAAGAAAAATTTATTGCGTGCCGATGGTGTATACGATGATATGATGGGTGGTTGTACTCCGGGAAGTCCTGAAACAGAAATAATAGATGGCGTACCTTATCGTAAAGGAGGTACTTGTGTTGACCGTGTAGGACCTGCAATCACTTACAATAGTGGAACAATGCTTTCGGGTTCAGCCGACTTGTTTCGTGCGACAGGTAACAATATGTATTTGGAAGATGGACAAAAACTGGCAACCGCAAGCTTTGGCTATTTTGCTAAACTAGGTACTACCAAGCCCGGATACTATACATATGATATCAGTGGTTTCAGAGATTGGTTCGATGGAGTGTTGATGCGTGGGTATGTAGACCTGTATCCATCTTATAAGACTGTTGATGTGTGTATTAACAGTTTTCAGAAAAACCTTGATTATGGCTATGACAACTACCTTTATAAAGATATGCTTCCTACTAATCTGTTAGTTGGTTGGAATCTCGATAGAGGCAAGAACAATACAGAAGGAATGTTCATGTTTGCCTTTGCTGCAGAATATGCTGTATTGGCAAAGTATGAGCTGCAAAAATAAATTAACTTAATTATCAATATTGTTATGATAAAAACACGATATGCTAAAGCCGTGCAACTTTTGCATCTGATGATGCTTCTTGTTGTTTTTGCACCTTTATCGATGCAGGCACAAAATAGTACCGTATCAGGTATAGTTACCGATAATAACAATGAACCGATTATTGGGGCTAGTGTAGTAGTAAAAAATACTACAGTGGGTGTAATAACCGGTCTTGACGGTGAATATACCATCGCTGCTCCTGAAAATTCTACGTTGGTATTCAAATATCTGGGATATGCCACCAAAGAAGAGAGAGTAAACGGTCGCACCCGAATCAATACAGCATTGCAAATGGATGATAATCTTCTGGATGCTGTAGTAGTTGTAGGATACGGAACACAGAAAAAAGCGTCCCTGACGGGAGCGGTAGCAGGCGTTAAAGGAGCGGAAATGCTACGGACTCAAAACGAAAACCCTCAAAACATGCTTGCCGGTCGAATTGCCGGTGTGCGTGTATGGCAAAAAAGTGCCGAGCCGGGAACATTTAACAGTAACTTCGATATTCGTGGTTTAGGAGCACCGTTGGTGGTTATCGATGGTATTCCACGTTCAACAGAAGAGTTCCAACGTCTGAATCCGAATGATATTGAGGACGTATCTGTACTGAAAGATGCCTCGGCAGCTATCTATGGAGTACGTTCAGCTAATGGAGTATTACTTGTAACAACCAAAAGCGGAACAAAAGAAGGCAAGACCAGAGTAAGTTACAATGGTTCGTATACCTTCCAGAAAGTATCGAAAATGCCTGCACTTGCCGATGCATTTCAAACCATGACATTGTATAACGAAAAATCGATGAACAATGTAAACGGCGGTAGTATCATATATAAAGAATCGGATTTTGAGGCTTTCAAAAATGGTACACGCAGAACTACTGACTGGAACGGACTTCTATTCTCAGATGTATCACCACAAACCCAACATGATGTAAGCATTACGGGAGGAACCGAAAAAACTCAGTTCTTTGTGAGTATGGGGTACTTTTATCAGGAAGGTTTCTTTAAATCAGGTGACCTGAATTACAACAAATACAATATCCGTTCGAATATCAATACCGAAATTGTAAAAGGATTAACTTTTGGAATTAACCTCAGTGCAATTGCCGATCAACGTAACAATCCGTATGCAAATGCAACGGATATTATCCGAAACTATTGGCGTCAAGGCGTATTGTATCCTGCATATGCCGATCCTGAAAACACGATGCTCAATTATGAAGGATTGGATCTGGAAGAAAATACAGTCGCAAAAATGTCTTCCGATATATCAGGTTACCGTAAATACGAGCAGAAATATTTTCAGTCGTCGGCAACGCTTAATTACGATTTCGGTACATTAAATCCTGTATTGAAAGGACTGTCTGCAAAAGTTCTGGCCAGTTTAGATTACAGACAAGATAATAATACAATATACCGTAAGGAATATTATCAATATGCGTATGATCCTATCAGCCAGTCGTATCTCTCTAAGTTATATAACTCAAGTTCACCTACCCAGCTTCGACGCGAATTTTATGATAAACAACAACGTTTGGGACAGTTTATTGTGAACTACGACCGTACCTTCAATACCGTTCATAAAGTAAGCGGATTATTGGGCTGGGAAACTCAACGGCGTATAGGTGATAATTTCTATGCACAACGCGACCTTGCATTTGCAATGGACTATCTTTTTGCCGGTATAGATGACAATCAGTTGGGTGGAATGAATAAAGGAAACAACGACCTTTATGAAACTACCAATGCTGCATTAATCGGTAGGGTAAACTATGCATTTGCCGATCGTTATTTGCTTGAAGCACAGTTTCGCTACGATGGTTCGTCTAAATTTGCTCCCGGGCATCAATGGGGTTTCTTCCCGTCAGCTTCTGCAGGTTGGCGTATATCCGAAGAGCCATTCTTTAAATCGATCACAGCCTTGTCATTTGTAAATCAGCTGAAACTAAGAGGTAGTTACGGTATATTGGGTGATGATTTGGCTAACGACTGGAATTACGAATGGGCAGGAGGATATAACTATCCCGCTTCGAACAGCAATGCATTTTCGGGGTATTACAATCAATATGCTCCCGGTTACATGTTTGGAGATCAATTCATCTATGGAGTAGACACAAAACCTGTTCCTAACAAATTGATTTCATGGTATGAATCGCATATGCTCAATATTGGTGTAGATTTTGAAGGATGGGATGGTTTATTTGGGTTCTCTTTTGACTATTTCGACCGTCGCCGTGAAGGGCTTTTCGCTCGACAAACAGGAGAATTTCCAACAGTCATAGGTGCTACAGCTCCTCTCGAAAATCTGAACAGCGACCGCAACTTTGGTATTGACCTAGAACTTACACACCGAAACCGAATCAATGATTTTACGTATAAAGTAAAAGCTATTGGAACAATTGCTCGCCAACAGCATATGATCGCTGTAGAAAAGGGGCCATATGGTAACTCATACGATAAATGGAGAAATGATAATCTGACAAATCGTTATCAGGGAGTGCAATTCGGGTATGAATCAGCAGGACGTTTCCAAAACTGGAATGATATCCATTCGTATCAGTTGTATCACGAACGTGATGTGTTACCGGGTGATTATAAATATGTAGATTGGAATGGCGACGGACAAATTGACGGATTGGACGAGCATCCTTTCGCTTACGACCAAACTCCTTGGTTCAACTATAGTTTGGCTTTCGACGGTTCATACAAAAATTTTGACGCAAGTTTCCTTTTCCAAGGATCTGCACTTGGTTCTATGGAATATAAAGAACCGTTGTATAGTATCTGGGGTAGCAATGGTGGAGGTACTTTAACACAATATTTGGATCGCTGGCATCCTGTTGATCCACAGGCAGACCCATACAATACGTCTACCGAATGGGTGAGCGGTTACTATGGTTATACAGGGCATTACCCGAAAACAAATTCGGAGTTCAACCGTGTAAGTACTGCATATTTGCGTCTCAAGAGTATAGAAGTAGGATATACATTGCCTCACATAAAATCCTTAGCATCTATGAACTTGCGCGTATTTGCCAATGCATTTAACTTGTTTACCATAACGAAAGTGAAATTTGTGGATCCTGAACACCCCGATGATGAAAACGGACGTATGTATCCACTCAACAGAACTTATACATTAGGTATGTCGCTCTCGTTTTAGAAATTTGTGTTAAAAAGTTACGAATTATAATTTAGATATATATATGAAAAAGATATTTATATTATCTCTGCTCAGTTTATTATTCTTTTCTGCTTGTGCAGATTTGGATGTTCCTCCGAAAAATATCGTTACAGATCAAGATCTTTTGACGAACGAATCGGGTCTGGAAATTTATATGGCGAGAATGTATAGTAATATGCCATTTGAAGATTTCAAATATATGGCACAATGGGGAGTCGAATTCAACGGATGGCTTAATGCCATGGGTATAGAAGGAACCGGTGAGGCTCTGACTCGTGATGGTATCTGTGCTGCGTTTACAAATGAAAGAACACCCTATTGGGAGAAAGCCTTCACCCTGTTACGTGATGCAAACTATTTGTTGGAAACGTTGCCAAACTATCAAGGCTCCTATCCTGAAGCAACCTATAATCATTATTTAGGAGAAGCCTACTTTGTGCGTGCTACTGTATTTTATGCCATGGCACGACGTTTTGGAGGTGTGCCTTTGGTGACTAAAGTAATTGCTTATCCTGCCGATAAAAGTGCATTGGAAGTACCACGTTCTACCGAAGAAGAAACTTGGGATCAGGTACTTGCCGATTTTGATAAAGCAGTCGAACTCTTGAAACCAACCAGTCCTAAGGTGGGTTATTCAAATAAATATGTAGCATTAGCATTTAAATCCGAAGCTATGTTATACGCCGGATCTGTAGCCAAATACAATGAAACGGTACCCGGTCGTTTGACAGGTTTCGGACAAAAAACAGGTGTGCGTGTAATGGGATTTGCTGAGGACAAATGGCAGGCAGCTTCTAAAAAGTACTTTAAGGAAGCTTACAAAGCAGCTCGTGAAGTAATGGTTAATGGAGGATATTCGTTGTACAAGAAAAAATGGTCGGCTTCTGACCGTGATGCACAATATCAGAATATGGTAGACATGTTCAGCGATTTGAGCAGTCCTGAGAATATCTATGTGAAACAATACATATACCCGACCTCAACACACGGTTATGATGCATATAGTGCACCATTTATTTTCCGTTCGCCACTATCTTCAGGAACATGCCCTTCACTCGATTTCGTGGAATTATTCGAAGGTTTTGACAGATACCCCGATGGTACCGTAAAACTTACCACAGGAAATGCAAATAATCAAGGCAATTACCTTCTGTACGATAAGCCGATGGATTTGTTTAAAAATGCAGAGCCACGTTTACGTGCTTATGTGATTTTTCCGGGCGATATGTTTAAAGGTAAAAATATCGAGATACGTGCCGGAGTATACACAGGCTCTACACCAATCAAACCTTTTTTCACTGATTATTCTTATGCAACAGCAGATAATCAATACCAAAATTTGAGTATGTATACCCAAAAGCCCAAGACCTTGTACCTTAGCCCTATGGAAGGTCAAAGTCAAGAGTTGGTTACCTACAATGGTAGTCCAATGACTGCAGCCGGAGCTAACGGGCCTTTCTATAATAATGGAGAAGGGGCAATAACCGGACTCTTTGGACGTAAATGGCTTAACCCCGATCCGTCTGCTGTAATCGGCGAGGGAAAATCGGCACAGCCATTTATCTTGATGCGCTATGCTGAGGTTTTACTAAATGCAGCAGAAGCAGGAGTAGAGTTGTCACTGGCGGGAGAACAGTCGCCTGATGGGTCTAATATGCTGCAAGTAGCTACCGAAGCTGTAAATGCCATACGTGAACGGGCAGGTGCTACATTACTGGTTAGTAGTGTTACATCGGATGAGGCAGGACGCAACATTGTGCGTAAGGAGAGACGCAAAGAGCTTGCTCTTGAGCATAAGGTGAAATGGGATTTGAGACGCTGGCGTGTACAACATTATGATAACAGGGATGGCTTTTGGGGCGAAAAGAGAGATAAAAATACATTCAGTAATAATTCTCGTTACCGTTTCCGAGGCTTATATCCATTCTTCTCTACAGAAAGCGGGAAGTATTTCTTCGATGCACACTTCCAATGGGTAAGCCTTAAAACGTTTGAGTATAATCCGATCGACTATTATTTCGGAATACCGGGTAACGAAGTGTCTAAAAGTCCTGTGATCGATCAACAGCCCAACAGATAATCAATAATTAGATAATATAAGAATACATAGAATATGAAAAAAATAGCATTTTATACTTTATTATGTGTGTTGTTTTCGTTCAGTTCCTGTGATCTGTTCAAAATGGACAACTACGATGCGCCTGCCGAAACATTGCAAGGTGAAGTAGTGGATGTAGCTACCGGAGAACCTGTATTAACCGATCAGGGGAGTGAAGGTATCCGTGTGCGTCTGACCGAACTAAGCTGGGGACCGAATGCCACCCACAATCCCGATTTTTACTGTATGTCTAACGGTACTTTCCAAAATACAAAACTGTTTAAAGGTAACTACAATGTTCGTATCGATGGTCCGTTTATTCCTCTGGTTCGTGAAGACCCACGCGGAGTGCCTTTGGCTGATGAAAGTAAAACATTAGACATTAAAGGGGTAACTAAAGTGAAGTTCGAAGTACAACCTTTTCTTAAAATAGAATGGGTAGGCGAACCTACATTAACCAATGGAAAAATCACAGCAAAGGTTCGTGTTACACGCGGTGTATCGGAAGAGGATTTTCGTTCCAAAATCGAACCAATGGGAGGGTATAATAATAGTTTTCTTAACATGACTGATATACAGTTGTTTGTTAGTTATTCATCCAGTGTTGGATATCGTGCTCAAGATTCACGATGGTCAAATAAGATCGAATATTCGGGCTCGGCATTTAATACCTTGTTCGGAGAAACTATTACAATTCAATCCAAAGATGCTATTCCCGGAGGACGAAGTGTATTTATTCGTGCAGCAGCCCGTATAAACTACGATACGCCGCAAGGCAGTGGTACACGTCGTTGGAATTATAATGAAGCAAAAGAAGTAATGGTTCCATAAAGTTTTAGATTTTATTGTTCAGGTTTAAAGCTAGGCGTTTATTTGTTTAGCTTTAAACCTTAAACTATTCTTTGGAATATTTTTATCGAAACTACTCAATACTAGAAAATTTAATATGAAAAAGAACATACTAATTTTAAGTCTTTTTTGTCTGACGATCCAACTCGGAGCTCAAACAAAAGATGATGTTAAAACAGTTTTCCAAACTTCCCACCCGTGGAAGCCCTCTATTGACAATAGAGCAGATGCAGCTATTGTATATGGTGTTGGAGGAAATCCATCGGACAAATCAAAAAGAGTATCCTTTGAAGAACGTGTAAAATCGTGGCAAGACCGGGGGTATAAAACCCATTTCATGACGGGGATAGCCTGGGGTGAGTATCAGGATTATTTTACAGGTAAATGGGATGGCAAATGGCATCTCGATGAAGGTCAGGTTACTCGGCAAGGAGATACCATCTGGCATGGACACTTGATACCTTATATTGTACCCACCGAAAATTTCATTAAGTACATGAAGGAAGCCCAAATAAAACGAGTAATAGATGCCGGTATTGATGCCATATATCTGGAAGAACCGGAATTTTGGGCACGTGCCGGATATAGTGATGCTTTTAAAAGAGAATGGAAAAAGTATTACGGGTTCGACTGGAGACCACAACACGAATCACCCGAAAACACATACTTGTCGAATAAACTGAAATATCAGCTATACTATAATGCCCTCAATGAAGTATTTACCTATGCTAAAGAATATGGGAAAAGTAAGGGTATGAACGTTCGCTGTTATGTGCCTACTCACTCACTGGTAAATTATTCGCAATGGCAGATTGTAAGCCCGGAGGCGAGTCTGGCTTCGCTTCCTTGTGTAGATGGGTATATTGCACAGGTTTGGACGGGAACATCCCGCGAACCAAACTATTTTAACGGTAAAGCAAAAGAACGTGTTTTTGAAACAGCTTTCTTGGAATACGGTTCTATGGAATCTATGACGGCTCCAACAGGGCGTAAAATGTTTTTCCTGACCGATCCTATTGAAGATTTACCTCGCGATTGGGTCGATTTCAAGAAAAATTACGAAGCGACATTTACAGCTCAGCTACTATATCCTCAGATTGCCGATTATGAAGTGATGCCTTGGCCGGAGCGTATTTACGAGGGATTGTACCGAAAAAGTGCCAACAGTGAAGAAAGGGCAACTATTCCCCGTCATTACTCAACACAAATGCAGGTGATGATAAATGCTTTGAATTCGATGCCTTTGTCGGATAATAAGGTAACAGGCTCAACAGGTATCAGTGTTCTTATGGCTAATTCGCTGATGTTTCAGCGTTTCCCGACCCATGCAGGATATGAAGACCCCCAATTGTCGAATTTTTACGGGCAAGCACTCCCTTTCCTGAAGCGTGGAGTACCTGTTAAAACTGTTCACATAGAGAATCTATCGTATGCTGAGACCTTGAAAGATACTAAAGTCTTGTTGATGTCTTATTCGAACATGAAACCTCAGACAGCAGAAGCACATAAGTTTCTTGCCGAGTGGGTGAAAAAAGGAGGTGTTTTAGTTTATAGCGGACAGGATAACGACCCGTTTCAATCGGTTCAGGAATGGTGGAACCAAGGAGACATGAAATACAATGTGGCTTCGGATCACTTGTTCGAAATAATGAATATAGGCACTAATCCACAAGAAGGAGAATATGCTTATGGAAAAGGCACAGTGTACGTTTTACGTAACGACCCGAAAGAGTTTGCCATGCAAGCAGGGCAGGACACTAAGCTTGTCGATATTGTAAAACGAATGTATGAGCAAAAGGCAAAAGCAGGTAAATTAGATTTTAAAAATAGTTTCTACCTTGCAAGAGGTCAGTATGATTTGATTGCAGTACTGGACGAAAACAACAATACAACTCCGTATACTTTCAAAGGTATATTGATAGATCTGTTTGATCCGCAGCTACCCGTTTTAAAAGAGAAAGTCGTATTACCCGGTGAGCAAGCCTTTCTATACAATGTAGGACGTGTGAAAGATAAATCAAAACCTCACGTATTGGCTTCCGCATCTCGTATATATGACGAAAAGATAAGTAAATCAACCTATTCTTTCGTAGCTAAAAGCCCTGTAAATACAACAAATTCGATGCGAGTTTTACTACCTGCCAAACCTAATAAATGTCTGATAACAGCACCCGACGGTACTGAATTGAAAGATACTCAATGGTCATGGGATGAATACAGTAAAACCTGTTTTTTAACTTTCGAGAATAATCCTGACGGAGTAAAAGTATCTCTTGCGTGGTGATAACTGGATTATTAATGTCGATCAGTGGTTGATTTATCTGCGCGTAATCAAAGATTACTTGCATTCCTTTTGCCCAAAGCCGCAAAAGGAATCAAAAAGGCTTTGTGCTGCGTGGCTCGCCTGCCTGACTTAAGCTTGCAGTCTAAACTAAACCTACTGCCTATCGGCACGTTTAGTTTTACCCTGCTTCGCTTGTCAGCCAACGGCTACACCACTGATGCACTTGGGCTGACGCATGTAATAGCTTTCGCACGGGGTACACGCAGAGCGAATGAAAATGTTAAAAAAATAAACGCGAGAGGGTGCATTAGTAGAATTAAACCGATGAATTATAATAATACTATAACTCTTAACTAAAATAAATTACATGAAAAAAAATCTTTTATTAGCCTTTCTAATAACCGGTGCTATGCTGAGTTGTTCAGAAAGTAACAGTCCTACTTTCAATGTTATAAAGAATGATATCCGTCCACCGGCTTATCCGCTTATAACTATCGATCCGTATACAAGCGGATGGTCTTTTACCGACAATCTTTATGATAGTTCTGTAAAACACTGGACAGGCAAAGACTTTCCTTTAATTGGAGCCATAAAGGTAGATAACGAAGTGTATCGTTTTATGGGAACCGAAGATCTGGAATTAAATGCAATTGCTAAAACGTCAGAATACGGCGACTGGATAGGAAAGTACGTAACCGACAAACCTGCTGATACATGGATGCAAAATGATTTTGATGATTCGAAATGGAAAGAAGGTCCTGCTGCATTTGGCACAAAGGAAAATGAGGTAACTGCCAAAACTCAGTGGGGTAGTGAATACATCTGGACAAGACGAGTTGTGAATATCGAAGAAGATCTGAAAGGTAAAAACGTTTATCTGGAATATTCTCACGATGACGATGCTATTATTTATGTGAATGGTATCGAAGTTGTAAATACAGGAAATGCCGCTAAGAAAAATGTATTAATTAAGCTTCCTGAAAATGTAGTAAATTCTTTGGCAAAAGGCACAAATGTAATAGCCGGATACTGTTATAACAGAGTTGGCAACGGATTGCTTGATTATGGTTTGTTTGTTGAAAAAGAAAATACAACTTTCTTTAATAAAACAGCTACACAAAAATCGGTCGATGTGCAAGCTACTCAAACTCATTATGTATTTAGTTGTGGTAATGTAGATTTGAAATTAACATTTACAGCACCTTTGTTCATGGATGATTTGAAACTGATGTCTCGTCCTGTCAATTACATTTCGTATGAAGTGTTATCGACTGATAGTAAATCGCATGATGTACAGCTATATCTTGAGGCTTCTTCTAATTGGGCATTGGACAGACCTTATCAGGAGTCGGAAAGCGAAGGTTTTGATAATGGAGATATGATGTTCTTAAAAACCGGAAGTTCTACACAGAAAATTCTGGCTAAGCAGGGAGATGATCTTCGTATCGACTGGGGGTATTTTTATCTGGCTACCGAAAAAGATAAAGCCACAACATCGAGTATAGGGGATGGAAAAGAGCTTAGAGCTAATTTTGCTAATAATGTACAAAAAGGCTCTGTTGAAAAGAGAATCGGAACGAATGAGAAATTAGCTTTCACTCGTTCTCTAGGTTCAGTAAATAAAGCATCAGGTAAATTCCTGCTTGGATATGACGATTTATATTCGATACAATATTTTGGTGAAAATTTAAGACCTTATTGGAATGCAGACGGAAAGAAAAATATTCTGGATGAATTTCATAAAGCAAAAGAAGAATACAGCCAATTGTTGAGCAAATGCTATAAGTTTGACGAAAGCTTAATGACTGATGCAACTGCATCGGGAGGTAAGAAGTATGCCGAATTATGTGCTATAGCTTATCGTCAGGCAGTTTCTGCTCATAAGTTGGTTCAAGCTCCTAATGGAGACTTGGTATTTTTATCGAAAGAAAACTTTAGTAATGGTTCTATAGGTACTGTGGATATTACATACCCATCATCTCCATTGTTTTTATATTACAATGTAGAATTGGCTAAAGCATTGCAAAATCACATCTTCTATTACAGCGAAAGTGGTAAATGGACAAAACCTTTTGCAGCTCATGATGTTGGTACTTATCCACTGGCTAACGGACAAACTTATGGCGGCGATATGCCGGTAGAAGAGTCGGGCAATATGATTATTCTTGCAGGTGCAATAGCTGAGGTGGAAGGTAACGCAGATTATGCTAAGAAACACTGGGATGTATTAACTGTTTGGACTGATTATCTGGTAGAAAACGGACTTGATCCCGAGAATCAATTGTGTACAGATGATTTTGCAGGGCACTTTGCGCATAATACTAATCTTTCGATCAAAGCAATACTGGGAATTGCCTCTTATGGCAAGTTAGCTGATATGCTGGGCAAAAAAGATGTTGCGGAAAAGTATACTAAAATAGCAAAAGATATGGCTGCCGAATGGGTGAAGATGGCTGATGACGGAGATCATTATCGTTTGACATTCGATCAATCGGGAACATGGAGTCAAAAATATAATCTGGTTTGGGATAAGTTAATGAAAATGGGCATATTCCCACCTGAGGTTGCTCAGAAAGAAGTTGCCTACTATTTGACTAAACAGAATAAATATGGATTGCCTCTTGATAATCGCGAAACTTATACCAAAACCGATTGGATCATATGGACTGCTACATTGGCCGATGATCAAGCGACCTTTGAGAAGTTTATCGCTCCGGTACATTTGTTTATGAATGAAACTACAGATCGTGTACCTATGTCTGATTGGGTATTTACGGACAGACCTAACCAACGAGGCTTCCAGGCTCGATCGGTAGTTGGTGGATACTTTATCAAAATGTTGGAAACTAAGTTGAATCAAAAGAAATAAGGTTTCAGATTTATTAATAATAGTTCTGTTTACTTAAATCTGTGAAATGAGACCTTAAATAGAAGAAACTCCTGAAATATTCAGGAGTTTCTTTATATATGGGTTGTGCGGGCACTGTGTTTACTTCTATAAATTTAATTAGAATAAACTTCTACCCCCGTTTCTTTTGTCTTTATTGTATGAATAATCTTTGAAGAAGATGTAATAAAAAAGATAGATCAAAAGTCCTGTTCCGCACACAATGGCTATAGTAACCCCCGATTTCCAGACTATTTGCCAAGAGATGGGTTGAATTCCCCAAAGAGCCAGCACTGTAAGAGTTGCTCCTGTTAAGACAATCATTGAAGTAAGTATACCTATCAGCAATCTCATAATTTGTAATTTTAATTAGATTCGACATCGAATTTTATTTTATTCTCGATCAAATTGTAGTGCGTTTTGTAAAAATAAGAAATAAAGATGAATATACTTAGATGTGCATGAAAAAATGCTTAAAATTGCCACTATTGAAAAAAGAGCTTCAATAAATTGGGGGCAAATTATGTGATGGGAGAATCAAATCGGGTCTATATTATTAAATAGCTCATTTAATGACTCTAGCTAGCGGTTCGAACTCTGGTTTTTATGCAAAAAAAGTATTTACTTTGTCCATCCGAAAAAGAATAATGAAAGATTACATATATTATGGCACAAGAAGACGTTTTTAAGAAGATTGTTTCGCATTGTAAAGAGTACGGATTTGTATTTCAATCCAGCGAAATTTATGATGGGTTGGGAGCAGTATACGACTATGGTCAAAACGGGGTTGAATTAAAAAACAACCTGAAAAAATACTGGTGGGACAGTATGGTATTGCTAAACGACAATGTAGTCGGTATCGACTCTGCTATATTTATGCATCCTACTATCTGGAAAGCGTCGGGACACGTTGATGCTTTTAATGATCCGTTGATTGACAATAAAGACAGCAAAAAACGTTATCGTGCAGATGTATTGGTTGAAGATTATCTGGCTAAGATAGACGATAAAATAAATAAGGAAGTAGAAAAAGCTGCCAAGAAATTTGGCGATAGCTTTGATGCGGCCATGTATCGTGAGACAAATCCACGAGTATTAGAGAATCAAGCTAAACGTGACGAAGTGCATGCTCGTTTTGCAAAAGCATTAAATGATTCTGATTTAGAAGAATTACGCAATATTATTATCGACTGTGAAATTGTTTGCCCCATAAGCGGTACTCGTAACTGGACAGAGGTACGTCAGTTTAATCTGATGTTTGCAACCGAAATGGGTTCTACTGCTGATGGTGCTATGAAGGTATATTTGCGTCCCGAAACAGCTCAGGGTATTTTTGTAAACTTCCTGAATGTACAAAAAACAGGACGTATGAAGATTCCATTCGGTATAGCACAAATAGGTAAAGCATTCCGTAACGAGATTGTTGCCCGTCAGTTTATTTTCCGTATGCGTGAATTCGAACAAATGGAGATGCAGTTCTTCGTTCGTCCCGGAGAAGAACTCGAATGGTTTAAGAAATGGAAAGAAACCCGTATGAAGTGGCATAAGGCCTTAGGATATGGAGATGCTAAATATCGTTTCCACGATCATGATAAATTGGCTCACTATGCGAATGCAGCAACAGATATAGAGTTCGAAATGCCATTTGGCTTTAAAGAAGTAGAAGGTATTCATTCTCGTACAGATTTTGACTTGAGTAGCCATGAAAAATTCTCTGGAAAGAAAATTCAATACTTCGATGCTGAATTAAATAAATCATACACACCTTATGTGGTTGAAACATCTATCGGTGTTGATCGTATGTTCCTGTCTACTATGTCAGCTTCGTATTGCGAAGAGACTTTAGAGAGTGGCGAAACTCGTGTTGTTCTTAGATTACCGGCTCCATTAGCTCCTATAAAATTAGGGGTATGTCCATTAGTTAAAAAAGACGGTTTACCTGAAAAAGCAATGGAGATTATTGATGCATTGAAATTCGATTTTAAATGCCAATATGATGAAAAAGACAGTATCGGTAAACGTTATCGTCGCCATGATGCTATTGGTACACCCTTTTGTGTGACAGTAGATCATCAGACGTTAGAAGACAATACTGTTACTATCCGCTATCGTGATACTATGGAGCAAGAGCGAGTTGCTATAAGTCAATTATCAGAGATTGTTACTGATAAAGTAAGTATGAAGAGTCTTCTTAAAAGCTTAGTGTAAAGAGCCCAAAAGAGAGCTTAGCTAAAATATATTAGAGTGTGGGAGTGATTTTTAAGTCATTCTCACATTTATTTTTAGAGCAAATGTTGATATTCACATTTTTTATGTAAGACTTCTATTTAAAAACTCTATTTTTGCCACATAAATTGAAAATTAGTCAGATGAGAAAAAAGTTTTATCTTTTCCCTTTATTCCTTTTAGGATTCTTTATGCTTGCTACGACCTCTTGTTTGAATAGCAATAACAACAATGAAGAAGATATTGATGAAGAGTGGAAAGCTTTAAATGAAACCAGATTTGCCAAAATAGCGAGTGATAATCTGTTTAATGCTTTATCGTCTCAATCGGGTAATGGTAAAGTATACTGGCAAACATCTACGGAAATAACTGATGTTGATAACGGAAATTCTGTCAGAATAACAGTTGATGGAAAACCTGAGTTTACAGATACAGTAGTTATACGCTACGAAGGATGGTATTTTGATAGAGCAGGAGAGAAAGTGATTTTTGACTCTACCGAGAATCCTTCTTTGCGAAGCAGGCTCGATTATACATACGGTAAGGCATCCAGTCCTGAACCTAATTATAATAAAGCAACTTTTGCTATTAATCCGGCGACTTCGGCAAGTAAGGCAAATAATTATATTGGAGGTATAATTGAAGGTTGCTCGATACTTTTACAGGATATGAGAGTTAACGACGAGCGTGTTGTTTGTATGCCACAACAACTGGGATACGGAAGTAATGCTTCAACTTATGCACCAACAACTAGTTCTCCTACGTTTACACTGATCCCTGCTTATACCACACTTTGGTTCAGAATCAAATTGTATGAGATTATACCTATGAAAGGTTTAAAATAAGTCTAGAATATTCCTAACAATAAACTTTCGATAGCCCTCACAACATCTTTGCGAGGGCTATTGTAGTTATTTACCATAATGCTGAATGCATATTTCTTATCCCCATTAATATAATATCCTGCAAAGCATTGCACATTTGCTATGCTTCCGCTCTTTACAAAAACCTTTCCCTGCAATCGTGTCCCCTTTAATACGTTTCTGACTGTACCTTCCAGTCCTGCTTTGGGTAAGGATGCGAAGAATGCATCTCTATACTTGCTTTTTGTTTGCATATATATCAATATGTCGCAAAGTATTTCGGCGTTGATACTATTTGATGGAGCCAGTCCACATCCGTCATAGATATGTATTCCATCGGTATTCAGACCTTTTGATGCCCAAAAATTAGTTGTTCTGTTTATTCCTTCGATTAAAGGATCACTGTATATATCGGGATTTGCCTTGCGTCCGATAGTTCGCATCAAATGCTCCGAGTAGTGATTGTTACTTTTTTCATTAATTACACGAATAATATCTTTCAGTGTAGGAGATAATTGTTTGTAAAAAGGAGTTTCCTCGTAAACAGCCCTATAAGGAGAATACATCTGTTGAAAGTATTTTTGGCGGGAAGTTTCTATCGAGTTTATTTTGAAACGGTTTTGTGCCAGTGCATTTGCCAGAGTTTCTCCTAAAATTATCCCTGGATCGGGAAAATCGCCTTTAATAACAAAAGATGTTCTCTTAGCCGGAATATTACCTACTAATCTTCTGGAATTAGAGAATGGTTCTCCGTTTATATATCCATTATCTTGATTTTCGTAATTCACGGTGAGGTTATTCGAGAATATAATATCCCTCATGTAAGGCACCGTTTTTAATATCAGAGGACATGTATCAGTCCTCATGCTATTGAGGTATAGTCGGTAAGTATTGTCAAATACACTTATGCCATAAGCTCCGGCTGCAAAATAATTACCCATATCTTCTTTAAGCCATTTGGATGATATGCCATTATAGCCGAAGAAGTCATCCACAATGGTAATATCAATGGGAGGTGATATTTTAAAATTCTTTTTTATATGTTCAGTCCAGTTATTTAGAAATGCTGATTGGTTATCGAATAGGTATTCGCTGCCTAAAGTGGGGTCACCATACCCATGTATAATGAGATGCTGAGGGTTATTCTTGTCAGTAGATAGTTGCGTTACAAATTGATAATCATCTCCCAATAATTCGATGGCCGTTGCGGTAGTTAATATCTTTAATGTGGAGGCAGGAATCAGAGACGCCGATTTATTATAATATGCAATATCATTTCCCGAGAGGTCTTTTATTGAAATTCCTATAGATGCATTTTCGAATCCCGATGTTTTAATGAATTTTTCAATACTGGGATTTATTTGACTAAAGGTGCTTATAGCACAGAGATTTAATAATAGAAGCAAATAATATTTCATGTGATGACTATTCTTGTGTTTATGAGAACTATTGTTTCTGAAAAAGAAATATCTTTGTAAAGATAAACAAATCGAAAAATAAGAAAAATTTCATGAAGAACAGTTTTGATAAACCTTTTACTTTCGATCGGGTAATTCGTTTATCTATCAGTGTCTTGCTGATTGGTACAGGTATATATATGATATACATCCTGAGAGGTGTCTTGCTTCCCTTTCTGGTAGCTTGGCTGATCGCCTATTTACTAAATCCGATTGTGCGTTTTATTCAAGACCGCTTGCGGCTCAAGAAGCGATTTGTTGCCGTGCTTATTACTTTTGCTTTACTTATCGGATTGCTTACTTTATTGTTTATTGGTATAACACCATTGATAGAGAATGAGGTGTATCAGATTAATAATCTGATTGCAACATACGATTTACAATCTTTTACGGTAAATGGTATACCTCTCAGTGTACATGATTTTATAGCTAAGAATATCGATTTCGATTCTATTCGTAATGTATTGTCTAAAGAAAGTGCCTCCGAAACAATTCGATATTTGATACCCACACTTGAAAATATAGTTTCGAACAGTATCTCTTTTATCTTCGGTTTTACGGTCGTATTTATCATCATCCTTTATTTGATATTTATTTTGCTGGATTATGATAAAATAAATAAACTGTGGATGGATCTTATTCCCCACAGACATAGAGCTTTTGTTAGTAGAGTAACAATCGATGTCGAAAGAAGTATGAATACCTACTTTCGTCATCAGGCACTCATCTGTGTGATTGTAGCTATTTTATTTGCTACCGGTTTCCAGATTATAGGTTTGCCTCTGGCTATTGTCTTGGGTATCTTGATTGGCTTTTTGCATATGATACCGTATATGCATATTATAAGCATAGTTCCCGCGACATTGTTATGTTGGCTAAAAGTGTCTCAGACAGGCGAAAGTTTTTGGGCACTTATTGGCTTGGTGTTCTTATTATATCTGGTTATCCAATGTATTATAGATATAATATTGGTTCCTCGTATTATGGGTAAAGCCATGGGACTCAATCCGGCTATAATACTGTTATCTCTTTCTATATGGGGGTCGTTAATGGGAATTGCAGGAATGATTATTGCGATACCTCTTACTACTTTGCTATTGTCCTATTATCAGCAGTTTATAGATGCCGAAGAAAAGGAGGAGCATACTCTTGAAGCTGAAAAATCAGATAAGGAACTCTCAAATGAGTAGTTTTTTGTACCTTTGTGATTAATAAAAAAATTAAGATTGAATTATGCAATTAATAGCTAAATTAATACAAGTATTGCCACTCCAAACAGGAATGGGTAAAAACGGAGAGTGGAGAAAGCAAGATGTAGTTGTGGAGACAGATGGACAATATCCTAAAAAAGTATGTATATCTATATGGGGCGACAAAGCAAGTGAGTCGGTACTGCAAATAGGAAATATGCTGGATATATCGTTTGACGTAGAAAGCCGCGAATATAACGGACGCTGGTATACTGATGTAAAAGCTTGGAAAGTAGATTTAGCTATGCCTTCTGCCGGAGGAGCTGCTCAGGGAATGCCCGAATATGCACAACAAACTCCACCACCTGCACCTGCTGATTTTGGAGGTGACAGTGCAGATGACCTGCCTTTCTAAGGACTTAGTTATTACTGATGCTTTAGTCTCATCAGGTTGTGTTTGAATCCTAAAAGAGTATAATTATGAAGAAGAAAATCTTATCAGGACATAATTTTCATCGTGAACCTTTTCAGGTATTAAATGAACAATTTGATCTAACTTATCCTCCATCCGGATATTTTAAGAAAGACCAAATACATGATATTATAGGAGAATATGAAGTTTTTATTCCAAATTTCAGTTTCTATACCGATAAAGAGATTATTGATAAGGCAAAGAATCTGAAGCTCATCGCTAACTTTGGTGTTGGATATAACAACATTGATGTAGAGTATGCCGCTCAGAAAGGTATTGTTGTAACTAATACCCCTAATTCGGTTTTAGAACCTACAGCAGAGCTTTGCTTTGGACTGATTCATGCGGTTGCCCGTCGAATTGGTTTCTATAATAATAAATTGCGTACACCCGAAGGAGTAAGTTGGGGATTATATGATAATCCCGGAATTGCTATTTATGGAAAGACTTTAGGAATATATGGTTTTGGCAGAATAGGTCAGGCTATTGCCCGACGTGCTATTGCTTGCGGGATGAATATTATTTATCATAATAGAAGACCTGTAACAAAAGAGATGGAAGAGAAATACAATGCCAGATACGTCAGCTTTGATGAATTGCTGTCTCAATCGGATTTTATTTCGATAAATGCTCCTGCTACTCCCGAAACCTATCATATTATAAATGAGGCGGCAATTGATAAGATGAAATCAAACGCAGTACTTATTAATACATCGCGTGGATCTACAGTTGATGAGGTTGCTCTGATAGAAGCATTGAAAAATAATAGAATTTTTGGAGCAGGACTGGATGTTTATGAAACAGAACCTCGTATTAATCCTGAATTTTTCAAGTTGGATAATGTAGTACTAACTCCTCATGCCGGAACTCAGACTATCGAGGGGCGATACGATATGCAGCGCGAAGTTGCCGAAAATATAATTAATTTTTATGCCGGTAAGCCGATTTCGAAAGTTAATTAAGTTCACCGACTATTTTTATTGCAGTAAATAGAGAGGTACACTCTAATAAATGATTATACAATAAGCCCTATAAACTTACGAGTTTATAGGGCTTATTTTTATTATTTACTTAGTATTCATCGTCGTTTTCAATCAACTGATATATCGAATCAGGTGTATATTGATTGCCATCCGGATCGTAAATGATCCAGTCTGTGAGAATGTCTATGGGGTAGGATTTTATATCTCCCTCCTTGAGAGAAGCTATCCAATAGGGTTGATTTAGAAGTTTTCCTTCGACAGACTTTTCATTGGCAGATATAACACTAAACCACAGATGTTCCCTTTCCGTATCATTGTTTGCATCGTCAACAACCAATCCGAATTTAATGATAAAGCACCATTGATTGTGATTGGGCTCATTTTTTCTGAAGATTTTCTGAAAGAATGATTTTTTAGGCTGATTGATATACTTCTCGAAAGTATTAAGAAAGTAAGAATAGCGTTCTTTTGCTAATCGGCTCATCCTTATCGTCTCTTCTGTAGAAACAAACAGAATCGGGTTATTGGATAATGTAGAAGCATAAATTTCGGGAGAAATAAGATGACCATCTTCAATTGCAAATAACACTCCCGATGGCTCGCTATGAGCATTATTGTCTCCTTCCCTATCCTGGAAACCTCCTAGAATAGATGCGGGAAAATCTTTTAAGGCTTCTTCCCAGCGAATCCATGCTAGATTTATATCCAATCCGTCGAATCCGGCAGTGAATTTCTCATGTTCTTTGGATGGATCGAAAAGAAACCTTTTCACAATATGGTTGACCAGATCGTGCATTTGTTGCGCTCCGGTGGATGTATTAAGTATTTCCAGCTCTATGAGTCCGCATCGGAGTAATCCGTGTGTATGAAACCAATATTGGGTTTGCTCCTCTTTCTCGTCATATACAGCATGCAAAGCATATAAATAATCAGGAGATGGTGGAGTATATGAAGCAGCTGTGAGATTTAGCCACTTTCCTGAAAGCAGTCGGAAAGACATAAAGTCAATAACTAAACTTGCTTCGGGTACTATTGCGTTTAATACTTTCAACTGAAAATGAAATGAATCAAGAGGCTTTTTTCCAAAATTTACAGCAACATTGAGGTACTTTGCTTGAGATAAGGCTGTATTAAAGTCATCTTCATTAATCATATTTGCCAGACCAAATTCCTCAAGACGAAGGTCTTCTACGGATGACTCCGATATATTTAGTCTGTATATTTCCGATAAGTACTCAATTGTAGCAATGTATTCTTTTTCGATATGGTCGGTAGCCTTTGATAACTCGAAAGACAAAAGATTGAAATGAGTATTTTCTTTAAGTTTATTGTTGATATTATTAAAAGTAAAAGAATAGTCTTGTCTGGAAGATATTACACCCATCACCGAAGGTTTAAAAGTTACACCTTCGCTCAATATCTTGTATTTGTCGTCGTTTTCCATATTTATGTCAAGTAAAATTATATTCAAAGATAATAATATATAAGAAAGAAACCAGCCTTTGTATCTTCTCGAATTATTTGTTTTATAGCTTATATCTTCTATATTATTTCGGATTTTAGAATTCTTAAACAATTATGCAATATAACATATAAAACCATAGTAGATTTCTGGAAAAAAAAATATAATTTGCGTTGTCGATACATAGTTAACCCAAATTTAGAAACAAACTAATCACCGCAACCATGATTTTAAACGTAATTCTTCAAGCCTCTAATTTAGTAGTTGACCTCAATTGGATGTCGGTTTTGTTTGCCGCGACACCAGTAGTTTTGCTCATCATCCTGATGGGTTTTTTGAAAATGTCGGGAGACAAGAGTGCTCTCATAACATTGGCAACTACAGTTCTGATAGCTTTGTTTGCTTTTCATCTTCCGGCGGCTGATACGGGTCTGTCTATTATCTATGGAGTGTTAAAAGCCATATTCCCGATTCTTATTATCATCATCATGGCTATATTCAGTTATAATGTATTGGTACATACCGGTAAAATGGAGGTTCTGAAAGAACAGTTTTCATCCATATCGTCCGACAAGTGTATTCAGGTTCTTTTGTTGACCTGGGGATTTGGAGGATTATTGGAAGGAATGGCAGGTTTTGGAACAGCAGTTGCTATTCCTGCAGCCATACTGATAAGCTTAGGCTTTAAGCCGATTTTCTCGGCAGTAGCCAGTCTTATAGCCAATAGTGTTGCTACAGGATTTGGAGCGGTAGGTACTCCTGTAAAGGTGTTGGCTGAACAGGCAGGTGTGGACAATATACAGGTTTTAAGTACACAGGTTGTATTGCAATTATCACCTTTAATGATACTTATACCATTCGTGTTGGTTTTTATGACCGATCCCCGAATTAAATCATTACCCAAACATATTCTATTAAGTGTTATCGTGGGTCTAGTTTCATTAGTAACACAATACATTGCCGCCCGATATATGGGGGCAGAAACTCCTGCAATATTAGGAAGTATTGCTTCAATTATTGCTATTATATTGTATGCTAAAATTACAGCAACAGACGAAGATAGAGAGCTGAAGGCACAGTTCCCCAAACGCTCGACTTCCGAAATAATCAGTGCTTGGAGTGTTTATGGATTGATTCTTCTGCTGGTGATATTGACCAGTCCGTTGTTACCATTAAGAGCGGTATTGGCTCCTATCTTAAGTACTACATTCAGCTTTAATATATTCGATACAGTTGCCCAAGCCGATATTGTACGATCTGTTAAGATCTCGTGGCTTATAGATGCCGGAGTCCTTTTATTTTTAGGTTCTATTATGGGAGGTCTTATCCAAGGAGCTAAGATAATTGATCTGCTTAACTTATTGGGCAGGGTTATAAAACAACAACGTAAGACTATTGTTACCGTTTGTTGCCTTATTGCACTTTCATCTACTATGGATTTTTCGGGTATGATTGCCCAACTTGGTTTAGCTTTGGCAATAACAACAGGTTCTCTATATCCGTTATTTGCACCTACAATCGGATGTTTGGGTACATTCCTTACAGGTAGCGATACGTCGTCGAATATCTTGTTTGGTAAACTTCAAGCATCGGTAGGGCATACTATCGGAGTAGATCCGAGCTGGCTGGCAGCAGCAAATACGGCAGGAGCAACAGGAGGAAAGATTATTTCACCCCAAAGTATAGCTGTTGCGACTTCGGCTTGTAGTTTGCAAGGACGTGAAGGCGAGATTATGAAAAAAGCTATGCCTTTTGCTTTAGGATATATAGTTGTAGCAGGGCTTATGGTATATTTTGTACCTAAATTGATGGGTACCCTAATGTTCTAAGCGATAATTTTTTATCTATTAAAGAGTGCGAAAATTAGCCAAAACGGGCTAACGTCATAGAGGTAGGTCGAATCCTTCGGCACAAATAATAAAGTTGCTGCAAGATAGGCTGGTTGCATCTGCCTCTATAAAAAGAATATTGATCTTTGAAAAAAATAAGGTGACAATACAACAGAATAAGTAAACCTATGGGAAGGTGTAACTTTTGTCACTTTTGTAATGTTTTTCACCTTTATTTCCTGTTTAATAGATGTTTATATGTTTACATAAAAATGACATTTTTGTACAAGTTTTGTCATCTTTTTGTGTACTCTGTACAACAGTGTCATCTTAAACTGATAGCAAAGCCTGATATCCTGAATTAATAAAATCAGATCAACCTAAAAATTATAATAGAAATGAAAGTCGGACTATTTATTCCATGTTATGTAAACGCCGTATTTCCCGAAGTAGGCGTGGCAGCATATAAGTTGCTCGATCATTTGGGAGTAGAGGTAGATTATCCGATCGATCAAACATGTTGCGGTCAACCTATGGCCAATGCAGGTTTCGAGAATGAGGCCATTCCTTTGGCTCAGCAATTTGAGAAGTTATTTGATAAGTATGAATACATTGTAGCTCCATCGGCGAGTTGCGCTGTATTTGTAAAAGAAAATTATCCCCGATTGCTAGAGAAGGAAGGGCATCTTTGCCAGACCAGTGGTAAAATCTATGATTTGTGTGAATTTCTGCACGATGTGTTGAAAGTTGACAAACTTCCCGGAAAATTTCCTCATAAAGTAAGTGTACACAACAGTTGTCACGGAGTACGCGAATTGCATCTGTCATCGGCCAGTGAGCTGAACATTCCACGCTATTCAAAGATCAAAGATTTATTGGACAAAGTGGAAGGTATTGAGGTGCTCGAACCGCAAAAAGTGGATGAGTGTTGTGGATTCGGTGGAATGTTTTCTATCGAAGAGCCTTCTGTATCGGTATGTATGGGACAAGATAAAGTGAAGAACCATATGGCTACGGGTGCTGAATATATTACGGGTGCTGACAGCTCATGCTTGATGCATATGCAAGGGGTGGTAAACAGAGAAAAACTGCCTATCAAGTTTATTCATGTTGTTCAAATTTTAGCTGCCGGACTATGAGTACAAAACATACAGAAGCTGCAAACCGCTTCATAGCAAATAAAGAACAAGAGACATGGCACAACGAGACTCTTTGGTTTGTTCGTGAGAAAAGAGACAAAATGGCTATGGATGTTCCCGAATGGGAAGAGCTGAGAGAGCTGTCGAGTAAAATAAAAATGCATACGATTACCCATCTCGATACGTATGCAGAAGAATTTACCCGAAATGCTGAAGCAAATGGCGTTATAGTTCATTGGGCAAAAGATGCCAAAGAGCATAACGAAATAGTATACAGTATACTATCGAAACATAAAGCCAAGAAACTGGTGAAAAGTAAATCGATGCTTACCGAAGAGTGCCACATGAATCCTTATCTGATCGAAAAAGGTATTGATGTAGTTGAAAGCGATCTGGGAGAGCGTATTCTTCAATTGATGGACGAACCGCCCAGTCATATTGTGATGCCCGCCATCCACTTGAAAAGGCAGGAAGTAGGTAAATTATTCGAAGAAAAATTGCATACCGAAAAAGATAATAGCGATCCTACTTATTTAACACGTGCCGCCCGTCAGCATCTTCGAAACGAATTTCTTACGGCAGATGTGGGAATGACGGGATGTAACTTTGCCGTCGCAAATACGGGTGATGTAGTGGTGTGTACCAATGAGGGCAATGCCGATATGGGAACATCTTTGCCCAAAATACATATTGTATCTATGGGATTGGAAAAACTCATTCCCAATCATAAATCGTTGGCAGTATACTCTCGTCTTTTAGCTCGTTCGGCAACCGGTCAACCGGTGACCTCATACATGTCTCACTTCCGTAAGCCACGCGAGGGTGGAGAAATGCACGTTATCATTGTAGATAATGGAAGAAGCGATATATTGGGTAATGATGAACATATCCAAACACTGAAATGTATCCGTTGTGGGGCTTGTATGAATACCTGCCCTGTTTACCGTCGGAGTGGTGGATACTCCTATACTTATTTCATACCGGGTCCTATCGGTATTAATCTGGGTATGCTAAAGAACCCCGAAGAATATTTCGATAATGTATCGGCATGTTCGCTTTGCTATTCGTGTAATAATGTTTGTCCTGCGAAGATTGATCTGGCAGATCAGATTTATAGATGGAGGCAGGACTTAAACTCGTTAGGTAAAGCAGACAAGATGAAGAAAATGATGTCGGGGGGAATGAAGTTTCTATTTACACATCCCGCCTTATACAAAGCCGGACTGAGAATGGCTCCTATCATCAATCATATGCCCCGGTTCCTTATTTACAATGGTTTGAATGATTGGGGTAAAGGACGAGAACTGCCTAAGTTTGCGTCAGAATCTTTTACTTCGATGTGGAAGAAAGGTAAGGTACAAAACAAAAAGAATTAAGCTATGAGTAGTAAAAACGATATATTATCCAATGTAAAACGACATATCAAAGTTCAGTACGATATGCCCGATTTAGATATTGCTGCGATCCAATATCCCGATAAGCAAGAAAAGTTCTCACAGATGTGCAAGGCTGTCGGTGGTGATGCCATGGTTGTAAAGGACGGCGAAGATATCAATGCGTTGATACGTTCTTTGTACCCTGATGCAAAAGTAATAGCTTCTAATCTTCCCGAAATAAGTATTGCAACTGTTAATCCAGACAAGGTAGACGATGCCCATAATTTAAACGGAACCGATCTGGCTATTATCCAGGGAGAGTTGGGTGTTGCCGAGAATGCTTGTGTATGGATACCCCAGAATGTAAAAGAAAAAGTTGTTTATTTCATTTCCGAATATCTGGTTATCTTGCTGGATAAGAGTAAAATTGTAAATAATATGCATGAAGCTTATGATCAGATCAAGTTTAATGATTACGGTTTTGGTGTATTTATTTCGGGTCCATCGAAAACGGCGGATATTGAGCAGTCGCTTGTTGTAGGTGCTCATGGTGCCAAAGGAGTGATTGTGTTGTTGAGGTAACACGTTTTTTTTATATATAAAAAGGCAGATTATCTGATAGGTAGTCTGCTTTTTTGATTCTTTTCAAACTTATAAATGGCTATAGTTGTTCTAGTGGTAAAACTGGTAAATAGGTCTGTGTCCTTAATATATTTATCTTTGTAATAAAGATTGTATAAAAGTCATGTCGAAAAAAGCGAAAACATTTGCAGCACTATTAGAAACGAATAAGAAAGCTATCTCGAAGTTTTATTATAAGTATATCTTTCTGATTATTATATTCGGAACAATTCTTCTGGGGATTATTTTTTATAAACTCGGTGCCCATATTGTACTCTTTGGCGATACTACCGCAGCACTGGGTGAGTATGTCAGAACAGTAGCAACCGTACTTGGAGGTGCATTGGTACTTTTGGGTTTGTGGATTAATAACAGGAGGGTAGCCGAACAGACCCGTCAGAATAATATTAACGAAAGAGGTCAGATTAACACCCGTTTTAAGGATGCTGCAACATTGTTGGGGAGCGATAGTGTAAGTTCTATTTTATCAGGAATTTATGCTTTGCATCAAATAGCACTCGAGACTTCAATAGGAGATAAAGGACAGAGAGGGTATGTAAATATCATACAGGATATCTTGTGTGCCTATGTACGCGAAAACACCGATACCATTCAAAATGAAGAGAATGGCAAGGCGTGGAGAATCAACAAAAAGCCTACTATTGTCATTCAAACCATTGTAAAGGTTCTGTTTAAAAATGATAAGCAGGTGTATAGTAATTTAATGACCGATTTGTCGGATTGTGTTTTGGAAGGCATTAATCTGGATGAGTCGTATATTGCCAATGTTGATTTTTCGCGGACAAAATTTATTAAATCGAGCTTTAAGAATGCCACTTTTGTTTCGTGTTATTTAGAGGATGCCTTTATTGACGAAGTCGATTTTAGTGGAAGCAGTTTCGATAAAACTGTTTTTGATCTCTCACATATTAAGAATACCTCTTTCTCTAAAGGACGGATTTCTCATTCCGATTTTTGGAATGTAGTCTTTCACCATGTGAGTTTTAAAGATACCTTGCTGGATAATATAGACTTTAAAGATGCCGATATGGAAGATGCCGTGAATTTTGAAAATACCAAATTAGGCGGATATTCTTTGGATGAAATTAAAGCACAATCGGCTACTATAACTAAAAAGGTAGAGATTTCATGAGTCTCTACCTTTTTTGTATTATATGGTTTTGTATAGAATCAATTGATTACAATAGCATTCTTCTCGCCTAGTTTCTCTAGGTTTTTGCCAATGCGAACAGATGCCTTGTCAATATCATTGTCGCTGCTAACTCTGTCCTTGTTGTAGCGAGAACTACACTCTTTTTCTACTTCTGTAGGGAATTTAGTATAATAACGTAACGTATCGTATTTTGCCTGATAATGTTCAGCATCACTATTTAGTAGTTCTTTGAAACGGCTACGATACAAGTCTAAATATTTTTGAGCAGGTTCGCAGTCAATAGTTATAGTATCCGCAACAAATACAAAAGGCTTTAAGTCGCTCAGTTTATAGTTGCTTTGTTTAAGAGCGAAGCCTTCGGGCAGATTCTCACGTCCTACATAGTTGTAGAAGTCATTTTCCCTGAATAGTTTCGACTGAGGTGCAGTCGATGCACGTGATAAGTCCGCACTGGTTTTAGCATTATTTTTATAGGACTCGGTTATTCCCAGATGCCAGAAATATTCGTATTGCTCAATAAACAATTGGTCACTGATTACTTGGAAAGGAACATCTATTGTATCTCCCGGTTGTATTTCGAACGGGTGCATATAGATCGCTCTCATTTTTTCATATTCTGCATTGCCTTCTTTCTCTTTGCCTTCTACTATATAAATTTCGTGGAAGAAAACATAGTTGCTTAATGTCGGGTTGATAACGCATCCCTGATCGTTAGGCTTTACGAAAAACTGAACCGATTCGCCATCGTATGCCAAGGAGTGTCTGCCTGCAAGTAATTCTACAGTTAACCCTGAGTTAGCCGGAAGATCATAAACTACCGAATCAATTTTAACCTGAATTGTCTTATCAGTAGGGTTATCCATCCAAAATTGTTTAGATGGGGCTTTACCCGATGGATCACAGGCTGTTAAGAGTAATAGGGTCGCGATAAAATAGATAAATTTCATAATGTGTTGTTAGATATGTATTTAGTCGTGCAAAGATACAAATTCAAATTAATCTGACAACTTATGAAAATCGGGAATCTATTTATCCGATCTGTTTTATATACTCTTCGACAACCGTTCTATCATATCTTCACCGAGCTTCGATTTCACTTTGATATGCTCCAGAACCGCTTCAACAAAAGAGTTTTTCTCGAAAATACCCCTTACTTGCTCGAAGTCTATCTTTTGATCTTTTTTATCGCCATCCATCCCGAAGCTGGTATGAGTAGGCAAAGAGAATTCTTTACGGGCATCCTCATAAATCATCCAATCGAGTTTTACGACTGCCTCTTTCCATCTCTCAACGATAGAGATAATGTCTTTAGCTGTAATTGTCTCTAAAGAAAGATTAAAGTACTCCTGAATCTTATCCCATGCCCAAGTCCACTCCAGAGAATAGTAATCTTTGTGAAGTCTTTCAAAAACAGCATTTATATCCTTAATACAGGTCAGTCTATCGGATTCTATATCATCAATAAGTTTATCTATTTCGGTACTTGGAGCTAAAAGCCCTGCTAAGTCGCGCCATTTATCTAATCCGGCATCACTATCGGGTTTCAGATATTCTCTGATTTCCTCATCGTTGCTACATGGGCAGTTGCTTAGACGGGATATAATAGAGTTACCCAAAAATTTAGTAATAGCGATATCATAGTACTTCAAGCCACTGCGTAACGAAGAGCCTTTGATACGACATCCGCGATACGTATAATGAACCGATGCTTCACCGCAAGTGCTTAACAGTTCATTCAGAACTTCGATTCCCTGAAACATCTTCTGCACTGTATAAGGACTGAGAAGATTAAAGTTTATTTGATCGAGCTTATGCGGATCTTTTCTCTTGTCACGTTTTGGGAATTTCTGGGCATCACGTATAGTACCTACACTACGCAGGTTGACTCCGGGTACCAGAACAGTTTCGTCGTCGTGCTCTATCAAGTATGAGAAAGGCATTTTTGATGTATCCGAATTTCGGTAATGACGTCCCATAACCAATGAGAAAGCCCCTATTTTGGCAGGCCAAAGAATGTATGAATCACTGGCAGTTTTACCGCCTCTTTCCATTACCCCCTGATGGATAGGGCCCAATTTATACATGTGGTTACTTTGATTCGAACCCGAACCGGCATTCATAAACGAATACATTCCCGAAATCAGCAAAGTCGACTTATGATGCGTAACGGTATATGGGCCTGCGAAGATAGCACATGCTTCACCGTTTTCACCCTGACAATTACTGAAGAAAAGCGAATCACTTGCCGAATACGTATGCCCCAATTGACACGCCTGACCCACAAAACAACGGGTTAGCATTGTTCCATCTTCGACATGCGAACCTGAGCTGATGATGAAATCTTTTGCCATTACATTATATCCGATATGTACAGGGTCGTATTCGTTACTGTTGATAGTTCCGTTTTCGAGATGGCAGGTACTTTCGATGGTAGCATAATCGTGTATGCGTACATTCTTGATCGTACCCGTATTTATTATCTTCACATTGTTGCCGATGGTTCCAATCGAAGAAGAGTTATTTTGTGTATGTAGTTTTACGATCTCCTGCATTTTATGAATCAATACCGGACGATGTCGGTAAAATGACATAATATAGGCAAATGAAGCACTCAGATTGTCATGAATAATAACTTCCCGTCCTCCTGTTTCGTTCAGAACCGTAACTTCTATTCCATTGCCGAAAGACGAATTATGATCGACATACATTAATTCTAAGTTGTGGATAAATACATTATCTCCAATCTTATAATTTGCAATGTAATTGTTTACGTCCGAAATAAAGGTATTATTGCCTATCTCACAATTGTGAAGCGTGACATTTTTGATTCCCGAATGTTTCTTGATTCCTCCCGGAAGGGTGAATTCTTTTTCGTAAACCCCAAGTTTTATTTCTCCCGAAAAATTTACCTGACAGATATAGGTTGTGTTGAATTGGTGATGAACAGATACATTGTCCCAATTGTCGCAAGCACACCCTTGACTTTGTAGTGCTAAGATTTCAGATTCAGTTAATTTTCTATACTCCATAGTATGTATTCTTTTTGTAGCTTTAGCTTGGATAACCTGTCAAAAGCCTCTTATTATTGTTTTAATAAGTATTTATTTTACATATTAAACGATAATTCTAGAATTATATTATAGAAAGTTGTGATTTTCTTTCTTTTTGAAATAAATGATCAACGCCCATAAAGAAGAGTACTTTATCAGGCGTTGAACTGGTGTAGCAGTTGTAAAAGAGTGCTGAGGTGCTGAGGTTGTTTACTATAATCAGTTAAATGAATGTAGGTCGGTTTTAATTCGAAAGTCTATTTTCAAAGATTGAAGAAAGGCTCATATCCAAAAGCCTTTCTTCTCTCTTCTCACAGACACATGTTTACAATGCCGAATGGCAATACAGATTAATTAATCGTATGGGTTATAGTTCTGTTCAATATATTCAAAGATCGTTTAGTAAGGATGTTTTCTCTATTTATAGATAAAATTATTGTGATACAAAAAACTTAAATTTACAGGATAAGCGCAAGAGTAATCCACTCGATTTTCACAAATTATTTACTTACCCACTCGGTTCCATTCTATTTTTATATATATTTGTAGAGGTGTCAACATTTCAAATACCAATCCGTTATATCGTAAACTATTAATTCGTCATTCATGGAAGCTCAAGCAGAAACTTTAGATAGACCCAATGTACATCAGGGACATAATGTGAAACGTATTCGGGAATCAAAAGGAATAAGTCAACAGGGCTTAGAACCGTTGGTTAATTTGTCTCAGCAGACCATTTCGAGGTACGAGGATAAAAGAGTTATCGATGAGGAAATGTTGCAACGCTTTGCCAAAGCATTGGAAGTACCAGTTGATACTCTTAAGAATTTAGAAGAAGATGCGTGTTTCAATTATTATATTGAAAATAGTACATTTTCAGATCATGCTGTAGCTATAATTCAGAATAACTATAATCCTCTAGAAGAGGTGATCAAATTGTGCAACGAAAAAGTAGAGCTATACGAGCGTATGCTTGCCAATGAAAAGGAAAAGATCAGCTTGCTGGAGAAGATGCTGATGGACAAGAAATAAGATGTAAGATTTAGATATAAAGAAGCCCATGATTTGAGTCATGGGCTTTTTCGTTTACCTGCTATTTCTCTGACCTAAATTTTACGGAACATAGATTGATTATAGCTTAATTAATCGAATGGCTACTCCGCCACTTGTTGCCAGCTTTGCATTTAAAACAGTTTCGGCTGTGACCTCCATTTCCTGAATTTCTACGGGATACGGATTGCTCTTGTAATCTGCTCCTTCGCCGTCTTTAAATATTGTCGCTTTGTATTTTGCTCCTTTATCTAAAAAGTTGAGAGGTAAACTAAGGTCTCTGCTGTTGGCATTGGTTATGCCTCCAACAAACCAGTTCTCAGAATCACGGTCTTTGCGTACTATGGTTAAATACTCGCCTATCTGGGCTTCGGGTACTATAGTCTTAGACCAGGAAGTAGGGCAAGAGGTTACAAAATCGAAGGCAGAATTATTCTCGTAATTTTCGATCATATCCGATGCCATCTGTAAAGGACTGAACAATACCACAAATAAGGCTAGTTGTTTGGCTAAAGTTGTTTGAACGTGAGTGGTAGGGAATACCTTATTGGTGAAGTTGAAAGTTCCCGGCGTAAAGTCCATAGGTCCAGCTAACCCTCTCGTAAAAGGAAGAATAGTAGTATGTTCGGGAGGGTTTCCACCATCTCTCGACCATGCGTCATACTCTTGTCCTCTGAATCCTTCCTGAGTCATCAGGTTAGGCCATGTGCGTTGCAATCCCGTAGGCATGGCAGGCTCGTGATTGTCTATCATTATATGATATTTGGCGGCTGCTTCGATCACTTTTCTGAAATGACGCACACCGTATTGACTGCTGTGACGTTCCTTATGATCGAGTAGGGGGCTTACATAACCTGTTTTCACAGCACTCACGCCATATTTTTGATACAGGGCAAAAGCACTGTCTAATTGATTTTCGTAATTTTGAGTAGCACCCCCTGTTTCGTGATGTCCGATCAGTTTTACATTTTTAGAAGCTGCATATTCGGTTATCTTTTTCAGGTCGAAATCGGGATACGCTTTTGTAAAGCTGAATTTATCACCTTCTTTTGTCCAATCACCATCCCAACCGAAATTCCATCCTTCAACCAATACCCCAGAGAAGTTATGTTTGGCTGCGAAATCAATATAACGCATTGTATTTTCGGTTGTAGCACCATGTTTTGGACCTTGTGCCCATGAATAATCTTCCATGTGCATACCCCACCAGATACCGATATATCGTCCGGGACGAATCCACGAAGTATCTTCGATTTTCGAAGGCTCATTCAAATTCAGCATTAAACGTGAAAGAAGCAAATCGGCAGCTTTATCGGCAATAATCATGGTTCTCCAAGGAGTAACCGATGGTGCTTTTGCGAATACCTTTTCACCTGTTGACCAAGGAGTCAGATAAGCCTTAAGGGTAGTCGTACCATTTTCGGGTGTAAGATTCAGTCCTGCATAATCAGTTAAGTTTGCTTCATGAATACTCAAATATAACCCGTCTTTGGTTTCCATAGTCAAAGGAGTACATACTGTATCGAGACTCGTAACGGGCGATGGTTTGTAAAGATTCTCAAAATACAATGTACTTGTGGGTATAGACCATGCTTTGTGATCGCCTGCAAGAGCAAACTCGGTCAACTCATCCATAATGACGAAATCCTTTAGATTCTCTTGTTCGGGGAATACATAACGAAAGCCGATGCCGTCATTGAATACACGGAAAACCACCGAAAATTTGCGTTTCAATCCGCCGTTTTCCTGTACATCTACTGTCATCTCATTGTAGGTATTATCTACAGTGATTTCTTCGCCCCACGGTTGATCCCATTTTTCACTGAAAGACGAATGTTTTACGTCGGTAATCGTTACGTCTTTTCCTAACTCGCCATCTTTAAGAACAAACCCAAGAAAGGATTTATTAAGAATAGCTTTGTCTTTTTTATCGACTGTATAATATACCTTCCCGTTTTCTATACCGGCTTGTACTCGGATGCTCCCATCCGGAGAACTTACTGACGTGTTTTCTTTATTTGCACATGAAGTTAAACAAAAGAAAACGAGAAGGATATACACTGCTAATTGTTTCATAATACTTATTATTTTTAGTAAGGTCCCAGACCCTTTTTATTATTTATATGAATCGGTACAAAATAACTCTACAATAAGGTAACAGTTAGTAACCATAAGGTTTCAAAAAAGTTACAAAGGTAGACTGTTTAGTGTCACTTTTTCTATTTTTATAAAGTGCTCATATTTAGTGATCTAATCTCAAAAAGGTTACAAAGGTTACAAAAGTGACACTTTTTTGACTGTTTCTTTTTTTCTGTTCGTTGTTACCTTTTTTTCGTTGTAACTGCTTTACTTATAGATAAAAACTGACATGAATCTGTTGGTTGTTATTTATTGGTCATGTAACTTAGTAATTCAAATAATGCAATCAGCTAGTTGTAGGGGTAGTGGCTTTGCCCTGCCCGCTATATATGCGGGTGGAGTAGAACCCCACCCCTACAGCTAAAGCAGGCTTACAATCTAAGTAACTGGCATAATTCAACTACCCGAATCGCTGTAAGTTACTTAATAGCTTCAACCTCCTCAATCAGACCTTTTGCCTTATCATTTTGCAATGAAACGAAATAGTAAAAGGCTTGATTCAGAGTTCTTAACTTCTTGGCATCATTCTTATAAGTCTCTCTCAAAGAATGCAACTTGTAAATATTTTCGAGAACCGATACATTGTAAGATACACCTGCAAAACCTTGCAATTCGGTCAGGTAACTGTATTTGAATTCCTGAGTAGGTTCTATCATAGTACCTTCGCCAAAATCGTTCCATGTGATGAGTTGCAGATAATCGACCTTTTTATCCTTTGCCATTGCTAACAAGTTTTTGAATGTCGCTCCATTCGCATAATCTATATCCGCCAGTACACTTTCACCCCAGCCACCTTCTTTGTAGAAATCATTAAATCCGGGATATGCTCCACCCATCAATACATCTTTTCCTGCATACTTAGTTTCCATAGGTGTTGCATCTACCCAAATATATTCGCCTTCTGCATTTTTGATATTGCCCTCATTAGCTGTACCTGCCGAGTGTGCATATAAAGTCAGAAAAGTAGGTTTTGTTTTTAATACCGAGAATATCGAACTCCAATCAGCAGGCTTTTTTATTTCCTGAGGTCCAAAGACCATTAACAGAGGCTTATTATTGATTTTGATATAATTCTCTTTACTGAAAAAAGTACTCTCCAGATATTTCATATCGGCTTTGGCTTGAGTTATTTTCTCTGCATCCTGTAACCCCTCTCTAAGAGATTGGTCTTCGTATACAATTGCAAAATTTAACCCTACCTTATCCAGTACTTTTACAATAGCTTCGGTATTGTTTTTTATAGATGCGTAATCGTATAAATTGCGTGTACCGTTCCAATCGATCAAAATACCGTCTACTCCCGAATATTTCATGAGTAAAAGATGATATTCAATAACATTTTCATCTCCCGAAGCATAAGGTCCGATAAGCGGATAATAGTGCGAGGCTATTTCACGTTTGCCGTTAGCATCTGTGTTATCGGGATTTTTATTTGCCATTGTCCAGTGCTGTCCCCATGTACCATTATTGGAAGCTTTGGTTTCGAACCAAGGCATATAATGTACATACAGTTTCATCGGATTGGTCTTGGTTACACTGACAGGACTAAATTCCTCTACCGGATTTTCCTTAATGATAGGTAAATCATCCCTTCCGCAATTGCTGAATATAAATAGCGGGATGAGGCAAAGTGTTATAAATAGTGTTTTTTTCATTTTCTCTATTATATAAGTGAAAGTATAGGCACAGCAATTCACTGTGCCTTTACCTGTATTTAATTATAATCAGGATTTTGTTTCAGATTAGGATTCAAATCCAATACAGTTTGAGGAATCGGATATACGCCTCTGTATCGAGGAGTTGCCCCTTTTTCCCACCAAGGTTGGAAGAATGTTCCGAAACGGATATTGGTTGTACGTCGAAGACCTTCGAAGACAAACTCATGTTTCCATTCAGTATCCAGATTTTCAAGAGTAAGAGTGGTAAGGCTTGGAAGTCCTGCCCGATTACGTATCTCATTTACATAAATAAGCGCATTGGCTGTAAACCCTAATCGGAAGTTTGCTTCGGCTTTCATCATCAATATTTCTGCATAACGTATCAATACCCAATCATTGTCACGTTCCCACTGATCGTCGGCTTGTATCTGATATTTGAAGAGGCGTGCTCCTTCGTTTTGCAGGGCATTGGTATACTTGGTGAATTCTTCGGTATAAATCAAAGGATTGCCGTTGTCCATCATAATAGTAGCTCCCGTTGCAAGGTTCTTTTGTTCACCTATTAGTAATGAACCACGTCTCACATCATTCTCATCAAATGACGAGTATAAGCCCGGTTGAGCGCTGATACCGTTACCACACCAAGGATATGCTCCTGTTGTAGAGAATGCAAACCGTTGATTGTAATGAAAAGTCATTGAAGCCAGATAATTACCTACTGTCCCCACTTTATAATCGTAAGGAATAGCGAAAATAATCTCACGCGATGTTTCGTTCTTTGTTTTGAAACTTGCGAAATAATCCGATTCAAGAATATAGCCGGTCACCTTTTCACTCGCATTGATACAATCCTGCCAGCGTGGAGTACCTGTATATACTTCTGCATTAAGATACAAACGTGCTAAAAGGCTGTTTGCTACATTTTGAGTGAAACCTCCGTAACGGATAGTTGAAGGCAGTTTATCCAAAATATCTTTCAATTCATCTTCTACAAATTTGAATACATCGGCACGTGGCGATTTAGCAGGTAATTCCGATTCTTCGAAGCTGATTACGATAGGCACACTACCAAACTGATCTAATAATTGATAGTAATAATAGGCACGTATTCCTCTAAGCTCGGCTTTTACAATAGCCTTATCATCGTCCGTTAAGTTCGATTTATCTACCTGATAAATAATCGAGTTTACATTGGCTATGCCTTGATAGCAATATTTCCATGCACTAAGTATCATTATGTTATTAGCATTCCAAGTATGATACTGTATCTGTTGATAGCGTCCGCCATCATACCAGTCAGTTCCACGGGTTGGGATAGTGGCCTCATCCGAAGCACATTCTTCCAGAAAGAATACATATTCGCAAGTCGGATAACAGATAGTACCCCCTTTGTCCGAATCGTTGAATCCTCTTAATGTGGCATATGCTCCACCTACAATAGTCTGTATTTCGGCTGCCGTTTTACCATAATCGTCAGTTGTAACTTTGTCGTACAGCTTTTCATCAAGATCGGTACACGATGTAGAGAAAAAGGCTGTCAATACTAATATGGATAATATTTTTGTTTTCATGATTTATCTTTTTCAAAAGTTAGAGGTCTCAGACCTTAAAAAGCGACGTTTAAACCAAAAGAGAAAGTGCGTGGGCGAGGGTAGAAGTTGAAGCGGTCGATACCCGGAGACTCCAGTCCGCTTGTATTCACTTCAGGGTCTACACCACTATAACCTGTTATTGTAAATAAGTTTTCGCCTGTTGCATACACTCTTACTTTGCTTAATCCCCATTTTTTGAAATATTTCACGGTATAGCCCACAGTCAGTGTTTGCAAGCGGAAGAAAGAACCGTCTTCAACCCAATAATCGGAAAATACAGGATCTGATTTAATTCCACTGGTTAAAAATTTATCAGGTACATTCTGAGCAGGCAAACGAGTAGGGTCATACATACTCATGTAAGTAGCATTAAGTACTTTCTGACCGAACATTCCGTATGTGGCAACACTCATATCGAAGTCTTTGTAAGTTGCACTCATTGCAAAACCAAGATTCACTTTAGGTTGAGCACTACCCAGATATTCATCTATAGGTTTTCCGTCTGCATCAGTATTCAAAACATATTTACCCTCTTCATCCAATCCTAAACATCTTGGACCATAGAAAGCACCTGCGGGAAGACCTTCTTTTATTATTTGCGAGTACACTCCCGATAGACCTCTAAGTCCGTGTAGTGATCCTGATTTTAGACCCGACTCTTGGAAGGACTCGTTCGACAGTTTATCAATATTTTGTTTGTTGTAGGATATATTGAAATTAGCATCCCAACTAAAATCTTTGCCTTGCATTATATTACCGTTCAATGATAGCTCAACCCCTTTGTTGGAAAGAGTTCCTACGTTTGCCAACATAGTGCCCACTAAATTAGGTGGCTGAGGCACTGGATATGTCCAAAGAAGATCATTGGTTTGTTTATAATATACTTCAACAGTAGCATTTATTCTTCTGAATAAACCGAAATCGACACCAATATTGTATTGAGTGGTAGATTCCCATTTCAAATCGGGGTTTACATTCTGAACAGGAGCATACGATTTTTTCCATGTTCCGGTTGTTGCATCATAATACGAAGCTCCGTCAGCACCCAGAAGAGACAACGATTTGTATTCGCCGATACCGTCCTGATTACCTGTAACACCGTATCCTAAACGTAACTTAAGATTATCCAACCAGCCTGTTGCTCCTTGCATAAACGCTTCGTCTGAAACCCTCCAAGCCAATGACATGGATGGGAATAGTCCCCATTTGTGATTCTTACCGAAACGTGACGATCCATCGTTACGCAAAGTAGCAGTTGCCATATATCTGCCCATATAGTTATAATTGGCACGCCCGTAGAATGATACTAAGCTCGATTCGCCTTTGTAAGAATATACGTCACCTGCACGGTAATCTCCACCGGCAGCCAGATTGTTGTAAAGAAACGCATCGGTATCAAAACCTCTTCGGGTAGCACCGAATCCTTCGTACATATTATTCAGGTATGAGTATCCTGCCAAGAAGTTCAGATCGTGATTCGTATTAATATGTGTATCGTAAGTTACAAACGTCTCCAACTGCATATTTCTGTAGTCGGCAAGAGTTCTTTCTCCACGACCTTTTTCAGCCTGACCTTCCATCATTGCATAAGTAGGCAGGTAAAATCTGCGTTGAGCCGAATTGTATTCATACGATCCGTTAGCAGTCGCTTTTAATCCTTTCATCAATTCAACCTCGATTTTTCCGTATCCCAAGAAACGGTAACGTGAATCATCTGCAAAACGATTGTTATTCAATTCAACAGGATTTTCGGTATTCGTTCCACCGATAGAAGTATAGTTTCCGTTTTGGTCTTTTACAGGTACGGTCGGATTTAAGTTAGCTGCACGTTCGAAAATACGTGTATCGATAGGATTCCATTTATCGACACTACCTGTCATACCCATTTCGAGTTTAAGGTGTTTGTCGAATCCATATTGATGGGCTGCAAGACTCCCTGCCAATCGTTCGAGACCGCTGTTATCAATTATGCCTTCACTATCCAGATATAACATAGAGGCACTGAATCCGCTGTTTTTATTTACGTTGGTAAAGAACAGGTTATGCGACTGAGAAATAGCTGTGCGTTGCAGTTCTTTTTGCCAGTCGGTATTAGCACCATAGTCTATTGCACTCGTTACATTGTTGTCTCTTACATATCCTCTCCATTGGTTTGCCGACAGAAGATTCATGTTTTTGGCAACAGTTCCTACTGCCACAAAACCGTTGTACTCAATAGTGTGTTTTTCGACTCCGCTTGCTGCACGTGAGGTTGTTACAATAACAACACCATTGGCACCTCGTGAACCGTATATGGCTGCTGCCGAAGCATCTTTCAATACATCTATAGATAGAATTTCCGAAGGTTGAACAGTGTTCATATCAACTCCCGGTATACCATCAATAACAACGAGGGGAGCATTGGCTGCCGAAAGTGATGTTCCACCCCTTAAACGCATAGTAGCTCCTACGGCAGGGTCGCCCGAACCTTGAGACACCGACAATCCGGCAACTTTACCTTGCAAAAGTTGTTCGGCTGAGGTAATTACCCCTTGTCTGAGATCATTTTGACTAACTGAGGCAATGGCTCCCGTTAAGTCCGATTTTCGCATAGTTCCGTACCCGATGCTTACTACTACTGCTTCTTGAAGAGCAACAGCATCTTCGGATAATACGATGGTCATATTCTTTTGAGCAGGTAATTTTTGGTTCATAAACCCGATGTATGATACATCAAGCGTGCTGCCTGCAGGACACGATAACGTAAAGTGTCCGTCCAAGTCGCTCACTGTACCTAGTGAAGTACCTGCTACCTTAATGCTTACACCGGTTAAAGGTTCTTTATTGGTATCGGTAACTGTACCCGTAACCGAAATGTCCTGAGCAAATGCTTGTTGCGACATTATAAAAAGCGCTAGCATAAATAGGAACGGGCTGAGGTGAAGTCTATATTTTTTATAATAAAGTTTCATGGTATTCAGTTTTTATGAGGTCGCAGACCTTTTTGTTATTTTGTAGTAACATAATTAAGCTTAGTAACATATTTATTGTCATGTTTCATGATCGCAACTAACTATTGTTAATAGGCATGTGACCTTAATTGAGATCAGATAATGGTACAAGTGGAATATCTGTTTTAATAATTTCGGCTCCATTTTTGTCTTTTACAAGCAGGTTAATCTTATCGATAGAAAGTTCGGTACTTAACGATTGAAAAAGATTTATGTAAGCTCTCATCTCGTCTTTATTTCCTGTAAATTCGCCTGTAATAGTTTTAGTACCGGCTGTAATTGTGTAAACTAGTCCTTGACTATTCTTTTCGTTGTTTTTTCTGATGAGGGTAAGAATATCGTATTGCGAGAATTTTTGAGGAAAGAACGAAAATATAGGATCAAGCGGAATTGGTACTCCCGGAGCCAGTATTACAAAGTTTTTACCACCTTCGTTTGTTCCTACTTTAGCCCAATCTCTCGTTGGAAATAAGAATTCGATATTTTCCATTACAAAATCTTCGCCTACCCCATAGTATTCACGTGGAATAAAGTCAATCTTATAGATATTGTTACCGATAGGGGTAAGTTTAGTCTTTTTTACAAGATCAGGGTTTCCCATATTTGCTTCAACGATTGCGCCTGCTGCAAAGTTATTGAGACCACTGTGAAAGAATATTTCTTCACCTGCCAGTCCGCTTTGTGTTCCGCCAACCCATAATTTTTCAGCATTAACAAGTATCGAAAGCGGTTCATCCAGATAAAATCTTTGAGGGAATATTTGTACAGCTTCGCCCGATTCTTTGAATGTTTTTATGTCACCTACCGACCAAGGAGCTTGAACAACATCACTCTGTTTTTCGTTTCCTTTGCCTTTCAAGCGCATCCAGAAGCCCGAGGATGCTTCGATATCGGCTACTGTTTTACTGAAGTATTTGGTAGGTGTAAGTGCTTTTTTCCAAACCATACCGCTTACATATTCGAGTTTGGCAAAATCTGATGAGTTGTCAAAATTTCCTGCATCGGGTTCAGAGGGAGACCATGCCCAAAGAAATAGGTCTTGTTTTTCGGAGAATCCGGTTCCTGTCATATCAAAATACCAGGTTACTTCCTGATCTAAGGCATATACTACAGGATATGTCCATACTCTTGCAGGAGCTCCCACGTCTTCTGTTGCAAAGCTGTTTCGGGGAATAAGTATAGCTACAAAAGTCAATAATGCTATTGTTATGTATTTCATGGTTTTCATGTTTGATTAATGAATTAATTGAAAGTCTTTAATGATATATTCCTAAATCATAACAAGCTATAGTTGTTATACTTGCCAAAGCAATAAAAAGATCTGTGACCTTATTATTGTTGAGCAGGTGATAATTGATATACATAAGAGACAAATGTTACTCCCTTAGCTTTGCGCGAAAACTTAAGTTCGAGAACTTTATTGGTACTGGGCATTGCTGTTACGCTTAGCTGTGCAACCTGCGTTGTTTTGGCAGCATCCGAATATAGGTTTATGATACTTGCCGACCCATCGGTATTTTGAAACGGGTATTCCAAAGCCCAATATCCTTCAGTGGGGAAAAATTTGGGTGCAGTTCCTCCGATCAGATAATTTGTGGGTTCGTTATTGGTATCAACATTCAGATTGATTGTGAAAGTCGAAAACCCGAACTGATCTGTTAAAGTCATCTCGGTAGGAGTCTGAGCATTGGCTTTGGCTACTTCATCTATTTGTTTGAGGGAGGTTACAGCCCAATTACCGTTGATCTTTTCATAAATTGTAATAGGAGCTACAAATGAGCCGTCGTCCGTATCGTTGCACGACACAAAGGGAAGTACGGCAACCATTAACAGAAAGACATACAAATACTTTAATGTTCTCATGGAGTTAAAGATTTTATTAATAGATTTTAAGAATATTGTTAACAAGGTACATTCTCTTGAATGAGAGATACGTCCTGATACAAATGTAATTTCTATTACAACAAAGTGTCTGTAACTAATGGAATATATAAGTGTTTTTGTATAGGCGTGATGTTTTAGTTTCTGGTTGTTATGTAGTTATGATTTTGTGTTGTACGTGAAAATATAACCGAAATATCATATAAAAACAGCCTTGTTTCAGCTTTTTTTATTGTATTCGGACTCTTGTAAATGTTAAAATGGAAGTTTGAGATTAGATCTTAGTTTGTTTGAACGGTTTTTATCTCCATTATTTTTTGCTCAAAAAGCTCATTGGCTATAATGGATTTATTTTTCACTTTGGTCTTATAAGTATTAATTGTATTTACCGAGTAATTGAGAAACTTGGCAATACGTTCGCTATCGTGTATACCCAAACGGATAAGTGCAAAAATACGTATCTCAGGGGTCAATCCTTTAGATATATCCATATCGAGTATATCGTCAGCTAAAAAGAGTTTCTTGTATTCCTCCACAAAGTCAGGGAACAGTTTAAGGAAAGTTTGATCGAACGATGAATACATATTCTCACGTTCTTTTCGAAGGTCAGATTCTTTTAGAAAAGAGCGTATGTCTTCGTACTGACGGGCAACTATCTTACGGTTTACAATCTTGTATATGTGTTCTATACGATCAATATATTCTGAATCACCGTAGATAGATTGAGTAATATATTCATCTTTTATTTTGTTAGCCTCCATCAGTTTAGAGTTGGTAGATAGAAGCTTTTTGTTTTGTTCCTGTATCGTATGACGTGCCAGGCGTAGTTTTTTTACCTGCTTGTATATAATGATGGTAGTACCTAACAGTAATAAAAACAGGAGTGATATAATGAGGACAGACCCTATCAGTATATTTCGTTGTTTCTCCACCATTTCGAACCGTTCCTTTTCAATGATAGGAAGTATGGAACTGATTGATATTTTTCGGTGGCGTGCATTATACAGGTTGGCGTCTTCCATTGCCAGACGGATGTATTTATTGGCTTTATGCACATCTCCCGTTTCATATAGCAGGTTGGCAAGGTTGCGGAGAGCAACGGTTTCTTTGGTTGCAGATTTGATATCTCCTATGGAAGCCTCTATCATATAATGTATTGCCTTTTGCTTATCTCCCAATTCCTCGTATATAAAACCTAAGCTGGATGCTGCAATGGCGTAGGTATGATCGTCTACCCCCTTAGATGACTGAGCTAATGGGAGAAACATATCTATTGCTCCATTAAAGTCACGGAGCTGCATTAATTTCAAACCTTTTATAGACCATAATTCGGGTGAATTCTGAGGAGTATATACAATTGCCGAATCGCAGTATCTGTTGCCCTCGGATATATATTGGCTTTTGAAGGGTTCGACATTATTATAATCCGCCATATCAAAATAAAGTCTGGCAAGGAGCGTATAATAGTTTTTCTTTACATCCTCACATGCATTATTTATATCTACCGAATTCATGATGTCAGATGCTTCTTTAAAAAGCCCCGACGAGAGATAGCAAAAAGCAATATGCTCTTTTGCATCGATAATTTTGCAGGAGTCTTTCAGAAGGTAGGCAATATCGAGGCACTTATGAGCATATACATAGGCGGAGTCATATTTATATGATTTGTATTCATTAAAAAGAGAATTGTAATACTCCAGTTTTTCGGTATTATCCGATAGCTTTGATAATTCTTTTTTTAGAGAATTTATCCGGTCTTCTTTTTGCTGTATGTATAAGTCTCTTTTCTCTATAAGTTTATCCAACTCATCAGTTGATGAACCATCTTGGGATGATGCATACAATAAGGTGTATGACAATATAAAGCAAAAGACAAGAGCCAGCTTCTTCATGTTGATTGATCTAGGTATTAATGATTACGCATCATTAGCATAACACAAATATAATATTTTTTAATAAGATTGATCAGTCGTTTATGAGAACTCTGTATGCTTATAAAACACAATAATAACCTTTTTCTGATCAATTGGTGGTTGAGTTTTTTGTGAGGATACGTATGCCAACTTAGAGTAAACAATGCTTTGTCGTAAAGCCGATTGAAGCTTTCTGTACATTTGCGAGTACGATTTTAAGACATCTTTGTTTGTTTTCGAGACATTGTCTCTGTAAGGTTCTATCATCGTTAAAAAACAGACCATATAATATATAAATATATTGTAGATTTGAATTTTGATGTTTGTCTTATCCCTTACAATCCGACAATCCGATCATTAAAAACGTTGAGTTACCGATAACCTTAAAAACACAATAGATGAAGAATTTACTATTTTCAAAAAAAACATGCTTGATTTTATTCTCGTTATTGGTTTATAACTTTTTGGGGACAATAAGTTTATTTGCACAAAATATAGAAGTGAAATCACCTAATGGCGAAATTAAACTTACAGTAAGTATTAAAGATAAAATTTATTATTCGGTCGATTATAATACCGAAGTGCTGCTTAATGATTGTTACCTGCAATTAGTCTTGGATAATGAGGTTCTGGGAAATGATCCGAAATTAACAGGAGAAAAGCGGAGTGTGATTAATGAAAATATTAATCCTGTAGTACCCCTCAAGTATTCGACAGTAAATAATCATTGCAATGTACTGCTGCTCAATTTTAAAGGAGACTATTCGGTCGAATTCAGAGCCTTTAATGATGGAGTTGCATATCGTTTTATTACTAACCGCAAGAAAGAATCGATTGTAAAAGGAGAAGATTTTGTAATCAATTTTCCTTCCGAGTATTTAGCTCATTTGCAACAACAAGGTGGCTTTAAAACGGCTTACGAGGAAAAATATACACATGTTCCAACAACCCAATTTGTTTCAGAAGAAAAGAATCTGGCGGTTTTGCCCGTTCTGCTGGATACAAAAAAACAATATAAAATACTGATTTCAGAATCAGATTTGAGCGACTATCCCTGTATGTTTCTTAAAGGAACAGGTAGTAATGGTATGCAGTCAACCTTTCCTAAAGCACCTCTTGAGTTTGGCGAAGATGGAGATCGCAGTTTAAAGATCGTTAAGGAGGCGGACTATATTGCTAAAACATCAGGCAAACGCACTTACCCTTGGAGGTACTTTGTAATCACCAAAGATGATAAGCAATTGTTGGAAAATACAATGACTCTAAAGCTTTCACCTAAAAATCAATTGCAAAATACAGCATGGATCAAACCCGGACAGGCCAGTTGGGAATGGTGGAACGATGCTTCCCCTTACGGACCCGATGTGAATTTTGTTGCCGGCTATAATCTGGACACCTATAAATACTATATTGATTTTGCTTCCAAATACGACATACCTTATATTATAATGGACGAAGGTTGGGCAATGAGTACACGAGATCCTTACACTCCTAATCCGAAGGTAGATGTACACGAGATTATTCGTTACGGAAAAGAAAAGAATGTAGGTGTTATCCTTTGGTTGACATGGTTAGTTGTCGAAAATAACTTCGACGTGTTTAAAACGGTCAAAGATTGGGGCGTAAAAGGTCTGAAGATTGACTTTATGGACAGAAGCGATCAATGGATGGTTAATTATTACGAGCGTGTAGCGAAAGAAGCTGCTAAAAACGAACTGCTTGTCGATTTTCACGGATCGTTCAAACCCGCCGGATTAGAATATGCCTATCCTAATGTGATATCTTATGAAGGAGTACGGGGTATGGAACAAATGGGCGGATGTTATCCGGACAACAGTATTTATCTCCCTTTTATGCGTAATGCAGTTGGTCCTATGGATTATACACCCGGAGCAATGATCAGTATGCAACCCGAAGCATATAGTGCCGAGCGTCCTAATGCAGCAAGTATAGGCACACGTGCCTATCAGATGGCATTGTTTGTAGTTTTCGAAAGCGGATTGCAAATGCTGGCAGATAATCCGACTCTTTATTATCGGAATGAAGACTGTACGCGTTTTATAACGCAAGTACCCACCACATGGGATGAAACAAAAGTACTTGAAGCCAAGGTTGGTGAATACGTTATTGTAGCCAAACGCAAAGGCGATAAATGGTTCATCGGTGGTATAACCAATAATAACGAGAAAGAAAGATCGTTTGAAGTGAGTCTTGATTTTTTGAATCCCGGCAAGTCGTACCAAATGACATCTTTTGAAGACGGTATTAATGCAGGTCGTCAGGCAATGGACTATAGAAAGAACGAGTATACGATAACAAAAGACGAAAAGATAAAACTAAAAATGGTTAGAAATGGTGGCTGGGCTGCCGTTATCGAATAATAATCTAAGAATACATTTCCTATTGTTGTATGGAAATGTGACAAAATAGTACAAAACAAGCCCCTTTAATTGTATTGTTTTATACTTTGTGCATATAATTGTAACTTTATTGAACCAATGCAATTGGCGGTATAGAGTTGAGAATGTCTTGATTCCTTTATGTGAAAAATTCATATAGAGTTAAATTAAATTTTATTTGAACAATAAACCTTTTTATCTTCGTATCGAGGTTCTGAGATCAGTTGCTGTTATTGTAGTCTGAAACAAGAATGTCGTTAATCGATGTAGAAAAGTACAAGATGAAGTTTCTAAAACGATGAAGTTTCCTTTGTCTTGGATGAAAAGCAGTAAAGAACCTTTAAATAATAATAATCATGTTAAAGCAAACAATTAAGTGTTTACTCCTCAGTTCTTTGGTATTTGCGTCGGTGTCGTGTAAAAAAGAAGCAGCAAAGCCGGCTAACCTAAACTTAGAAAGAGCACAGGTTACCCTTGATTCATTATATGCCCATTATTTGGCAGATAGTACTAATCTTCTTAGAGAAACATATCCATTTAACGACAAATATTCGGCAACATATCTGGCATCCGAAGAACAGGCAAATATACCGAATGCTTACTCGTATCTCTGGCCTTTCTCAGGAACATTTTCGGCTGTAAATGTATTGTTGGAAACATCGAAGGATAAAAAATATAAAGATCTGCTGGACTCAAAAGTCTTGCCCGCTCTCGAAAAGTATTTCGATACAACAAGAACACCCTATGCTTATTCTTCCTATATAAGCGATGCACCTCAGTCCGATCGTTTTTATGACGACAATGTTTGGTTGGGTATTGATTTTACTGACGTATACATGTTGACCAAAGAAGAGGCTTATTTAAATAAGGCAAAACTTATCTGGGACTTTGTTATAAGTGGCTGTGATGATAAACTGGGTGGTGGAATCTATTGGTGCGAACAGAAAAAAGAATCGAAGAATACCTGTTCAAATGCACCCGGAGCAGTTTTTGCTCTTAAGCTGTTTAAAGCAACGAATGACAGTACCTACTTCTCACATGGAAAGAACTTATATAAATGGACAAAAGAAAATTTGCAGGATTCTACCGATTATCTGTATTTTGATAATATTGCACTAAACGGTAATATCGGTAAAGCTAAATATGCTTACAACAGCGGGCAAATGATTCAAGCGGCAGCGTTGTTGTACAATCTGACCAATGATAAACAATATTTGACTGATGCTCAGAATACAGCACAATCGGCTTATAATTATTTCTTTGAAGATTTTAAAGACGAAAAAGGGGAGCAGTTTAAACTACTGAAAAAAGGCGATGTATGGTTTTCGGCAGTAATGCTCAGAGGTTTTATCGAATTGTATGAGATAGATAAAAATCCTTTGTATCTTGATGCTTTCAAAAAGAGCCTCGATTATTCATGGGCACATGCTCGTGATGATAAAGGATTGTTCGATAAAGATTTAAGCGGAAAAACCAAAGACGAGTCGAAATGGTTGCTTACTCAAGCCGCAATGGTTGAGATGTATGCACGTCTGGCTGCAATAAACTAACTCACGAAAACAAAAGTTGGTTATATCTGAGAAATGAACGAAATAACTTGAATACTATAATATAAATAAACACAACATGGTTGTAAAGAAAAATCTAACGAAAAAAGTATTAGGATTATGTGTATTGTCTGCCATATCGGTAGGTACGATACATGCTTCCGATTATGTATTAAAGCCCGAAACGGCAATTGTGAGTGATAATACCCAAGTGTATGTAACTAACCGTCCTAACCCATCGGATCGGTTATTTGAATCATCGGCCGTTGAAAACGAAATTATTCGAATAAATAAGCTTTTGAAAAACAGACGTTTGGCGTGGATGTTCGAAAACTGTTTTCCCAATACATTAGATACTACCGTTCATTACAGAGTACAGGATGGCAAGGACGATACTTTTGTATACACAGGAGATATTCATGCTATGTGGCTTCGCGATTCGGGGGCTCAGGTATTCCCTTACGTACAGTTAGCTAACAAAGATCCTAAACTGAAAAAAATGTTGGCAGGTGTAATTCACCGTCAAACAAAAAGTATACTGATCGATCCTTATGCAAATGCCTTTAACGATGGAGCGGTTGCTGATGGACATTGGATGAGTGATATGACGGATATGAAACCCGAACTTCACGAACGTAAATGGGAAATCGACTCGCTTTGTTATCCTATCCGTTTAGCTTATTACTATTGGAAAGTAACAGGCGACACAAGTGTATTTGATGCGGATTGGGTAAAAGCGATAGAACTTGTGTTGCAAACATTTAAAGAGCAACAACGAAAAGATGGTGTTGGTCCTTATAAATTTATGAGGGTAACAGAACGCCAATTAGATACGATGTCGAATGATGGATTGGGCAACCCTGTAAAACCGGTGGGTCTGATAGCTTCGGCTTTCCGTCCGTCGGATGATGCTACAACATTCCAATTCTTGGTGCCTTCTAATTTCTTTGCAGTAACATCGTTGCGTGAAGCTGCTGAAATACTTCAGACAGTAAAGAAAAACACCACGTTAGCCAACGAGTGTACAGCTTTGGCGAATGAAGTAGAAACGGCATTACAAAAATATGCAATCTACAATCATCCAACCTATGGAAAAATCTATGCATTTGAAGTAGACGGCTTTGGTAACCAATTGTTGATGGATGATGCCAATGTGCCCAGCTTATTGGCTTTGGCATATCTGGATGCAGATAAAATAAATGACCCCATTTATCAGAATACAAGAAAGTTTGTATGGAGTGAAGATAATCCTTATTTCTTCAAAGGTACAGCAGGAGAAGGTATTGGCGGACCTCATATCGGTTATGATATGATATGGCCTATGAGTATAATGATGAAAGCATTTACCAGTCAGGATGATGCCGAAATTAAAGCATGCATACAAATGCTTATGGCTACAGATGCAGGAACCGGCTTTATGCACGAATCGTTTCATAAAGATGATCCTACTAACTTTACAAGAGCTTGGTTTGCATGGCAAAATACATTGTTCGGAGAACTTATCCTTAAACTCGTAAATGAGGGTAAGGTAGATATGTTGAACAGCTTGTAAATAATCCGCTGTAAATATAAAGAAGCATCCTCTCAATATTGAGAGGATGCTTCTTTATTAGTATTCGTAATATAATTGTTACTCGCTTTACTTTTCATGCAACGCTTTTCGGGCTTTAATCCAATGAATAGCAATAGCAATGGGTTGAGTAGTGCCTATAGGTGTAAGGTCATGCCCCAATGTTGAAAATAAGCAGTACTCGTAGGGTTTGCCCTGTACTTTTAATGCATTGAGGACTTCTATTGATATACCTATCGGGATTTGTATATCCTTCTCACCAAAAAGCCAAAGCCCCGGAATTGACAGTGTACTGAGGGCGTCAAGAGGATCGGTGCTTAGAAATTTATCCAATTGATAACGACCCGGTTCATTGCGTACAGCTTCACGTGCCTTTGGCATGTATTCGCGTATTTCTGCTTCGGTGTGACTGTCCCAAAAATCGGACTTGCCATTTGTGAAATGCTGAAATATAAGCTGATCAAGAGTTGGAATAACAGCTCCGCTAAACAGCACCATAAAATCCACAAGCTGATTTTTGTTGGCAGCAATCGGAATTACCCATCCTGCCTGACTGAAACCAATCAGACCAATAGGTGTATCTTTGTCCCGCTGATGAAGTATGTTTACAGCTTTGCTGACATCTTCTGCCAATAGGTTGAGGTTATCCGCATCAACGTTGTTGGAGCCTACTTCGGGTCCCGCATAAATACCGCCCGATTCACCCACTCCACGTTTATCATAGGTTAATACCGAGATGCCATTTTTAGCTAAAAGCGATGCAAATTCTCCCATTCGAGGAGCTTGTCCCGAACCATGTACAATAACTACCGCTGCATGTGAATGCCGGGGAGTGTAGATTGTTCCTGCAAGAGTAACTCCTTCACTTTCAAATCTGACATCCTCAATAGTTACCTCCGGCGATTGGGCTTTTACTTGATTCAATGATACTAATAGTAACAACAATAAAAGGCATCTACGATAAATCGTGATACCTCTTAATCCATCAACGCTGTTAATATAATTTGTAGTGCAATTCTTTCTTATCATATTACCTGGATTTAAGTTGGTTTATAATGATAAGACTCAACAGATAAAGAAAGGTTACACATTTTTAAATGAGACAATATTACTTTATTGTAAAAGCATTCATTTTTATAGTTGCTGACATTGGTCTGAGACCTTAATTGGCTTTTCTAGCCCTTTCTTCGGCTTCTTTGGCTCTTTCCTCCGCTCTTCTGGCTCTCTCCTCTGCTCTTTTGGCTCTTTCTTCGGCCTTTATCTGAGCTTCTTCCGCTCTCTGTTGTCCATTTTTAGCTCTCTCCTCTGCCCTCTTTTGAGCTTCTTCCGCTCTCTTTTGGGCATCAATGGCTATTTTCTGAGCTTGCTCGTTTCTTTTCTGAGCTTCCTTAATCCTCATATTCAGTTCAGCTTCACTAAGCCTGTTGGACGTATTTGTATTTATAGAAGTATTAATGTGTACGCCATTTTTACTTTGATTTGCAATGTTCTTGATATCCTGAACGGTAAAGCTGCCTAAAAATCTTATGATAGTTGCATCACTGCCATCTTCTGTTATCATAAGCATTTCCGATCCCTGATTCGATTTATTCTTTTTTACGTAGAATGCAGTTCTTGAATCGTTGTCTTTGATAAGCATTAAAGTTTCGTAATTACCACCCTTTAGTAAGTCTTCGGATACATAGATTAAACGTCTTGATGCAGTCGCTTCTTCTGCCGAATATATTTCTAATGATTCTAACTTTCCGGCAATATTTCCGATATCGACTCCCGGCATATCCATATTAGGCATCATACCTAGCATGGTTTTAGAAATATACACAACTTGAATACCTTTAGTATTTGATAGCTGTTTAAAAATATCATTATTCTGTGGAGTCTCAGTTGTGGTATAGGAATAAGTAAAGCTCTCTTGGCTATTCGACGGTTCACCGGGAGTATAGACATATGCATAGCTATTGGCGGTATTGCTGTCGCTTACCTCAATACTTATTCCGGGATGAGTGCTGCTCACCGTTATGTTATTTAAATTTAAACTGTTAGATATGTTATCGAGGTTAACAATATTAGCATTTATCTCATTCTTCATGCCTTCCAGATCGAGATGCATATTACTCAGGTCTGCTGATAATGTCGCCAATTCACTGGATATATCGGTTTGCAAACCGTCAATATCTATTTTTATTTCCGGTTGTGCTTTGCTAAGTGATATCGACGAAATTGTAATTGTTAGTAATATTATTAGCTTTTTCATAAATGTACGTCTTTATCTATAATGTCGTTTACTTTTTCTACTTGTTGAATACCCTTATTTAGCTTTCCCGAAACCAACAATAGAGTTTTCTGGGTTTCTATATATGCTTCTTCCGGATTTGAGAAAGTGTCCACAAGCATTTGGTTTCTATTCCCGCTGTTTCCAAAATATGCAAAAATACCGGCAGACAGAACGATGAGAACACTGGCTGCGATACTCATAGCCCATCTCCAGGTTTTGTTCATTTGTTTTATCGGTAAAATAATACGGTGGGCTTGTGTATTATTTTCTTTCTTTTCCAAATTATTAATTAGAGCATTTAGTTTTTCCTCTAAATGCAGAGGCGCATCATTTTCCTGTGCTGAATATAATTGCAGGAATATTCGTTTCTCGGAAATCATATCTTCAGGAATATTCTCATCTGAAAAGAACTTATAAAGTATCTTTTCTTCTTCCTGAGAGGTTTCTCCTTCGTAAAACGAATGAAGTAATTTATTTATATCTTTAATATCCATAGTTGTAACTATTAAATAGTTCTTTGACTTTTTTTCTGGCTCGCGACATCAGTACTCTTACATTAACACTGGTTAAGCCCATAATTTCTTCTATTTCCTCGTTCGAATAATCATCAAAGTGCCTTAGTTTTATGATCTTACGCTGTTGTTCAGGCAAAAGATCAATGATAGTTTCTATATGTTTGATTTCATCAACCGTTTCAATCTCATCCGATAATACAAGATTGTCTGATATGACAGTGTCTTCTGTTGATTGAAACAGATGTTTCTTTTTCGCCCTTAAAAAATCGAGACATAAGTTACGCAACAAAATTACACAATATGCTTCACTATTTTCAACCTGCGTCAGTTCATCCCGTTTATTCCATAATTTAATATAAGCCTCCTGTACAACATCTTCGGCGTCGCAAGCATCTTCAAGAAGTCTGTATGCAACCCTGTACAGCTTTTGATGATAAGGTATATATTTTTCTTTGAATGTTATAGCATCCATTTATTATGGAATATATTTTATGCTCAATTTTTAATCTTTCTTCTTTTCTCCGTATTGCTGTGTTATGTCAGACAGATCGTTCGGTGTAAAATCTCCTTTTAGCCTGATTATGGCAGGATCGTTTACGGTGATTATAACCAATTCCTTAATCTTGTCTTTTTTACTTTTCGACATTATTAATACATTATCATCATCGTCCTTTACTTTCATCAATACTTCATATCCGTCCATTTCCAGATTTTCTATTTGTTCTGCAAATTGAAGCTTGATATCTGGAGAACAACTTTCGAGATCCAAAACAGACATGGAGTTCACCTTTTTATTGAAGTCTTTACCATCCCAATTTGCTATTTTTAAAGCAGAAAATAGAAATTTTCTCAGGTTTATATTTTCTGCATGAGGGGCTTTCGAGAATTCGCTGAAAATATCATCTAATGTCTTACTCGAAGCCGAAAGGCTAAGTGTAAATAAGAATAGGTATATAATAGCTTTTTTCATGATTAATGTTGCTTTATACTAAAGACGTAACAAGAGAATAAAATGTTACACCTCCCTCAATATAAAATCTATATGGAGCAAATATAGCAAAATATAGAAATAACTTAAATGGTTATTTTTATCACATTATTGGTTACTATTGTTTGATTATTAATAGTTTATTGTAAAAGTATTAACGAGAGGGTGCTTTTTTTGATAAAAAAAATTATATTTGCAAACATAGGTACTACCAAATCTATCCGAAAAGGAGAAACAAACTTTATTGAAAAATCTTAACAAACAAACTTAAACACATATAAATCTTAATGAAAAAATTATTCCTCAGAGTTTTTTTTAGTATGATCACGGTTTTCTTATATGCTTCATGTCAAAATGAAGAGGTAGGCATAGAATCTCAAGATCCGAATTTTGTTAGCCAACAAGATGTACTCCAATTAGTCTCACAATTACAAATGCCTGTAGAGTCTGGTTTGAGGGGTACAACTATTTATGAGCAAAAGCATGTTAATAGTATTGTGCCTGTCTCCGGGTTGAATAATAATACAGCATCTTGCTATGTTGTAAATTATGAAAATGGAGGCTTTATGGTAATGTCGGCAGACAATAGGATTGCTCCTGTATTGGCGTTCTCAGAGTCGGGAGAGCTCCCTTTGGGTGAAGAGCTGCCGGATGGATTGGTAGAATGGCTTGAAGAAACTTCATTATATGTAGAAAAAGTGAAGAAGTCAGATTTGAAGCAATCCGGAAATGTAAAAGATGCTTGGGCGCCTCAGGCTATCCAAAGAGCCATAAGCATCGGAGATCCCAATATTGATGGAATTGATAAAAATGGCGAATGCACCAGTACATATAAAGTGGTGGAGCCATTGTTGAAAACTACATGGGGGCAAGGTGTAGGCTATAACGACCTTGTTGCTACTAATATTTTAACTGGGCAATGTAGTGCTTATTCCAATGGAAAACCACCTGCAGGTTGTGTAGCTGTTGCTATGGCACAAATAATGAAATATCATCAGCATCCTAAAAGTTATAATTGGAGTGCTATGTTTGATAATACTGGATCCAATGAGACTGCCCGTTTGATGGCTGATATTGGTAGTAAGGTGAAGATGAAGTATGGATGTGAGGGGTCTTCGGCTCATGATGATGATGCAACTAGTGCCTTTAAAAATAATTTTGGATATAGTTCGGCTATTTGTACAGACTTTGAAATAGATAGGGTTGTGGCTGAGTTAAATAGTAAAAGACCTGTTTTTTTATCAGGATTAAAAGAAAAACAAATTATTATTACTTTCCCCAACGGAGGACATGCTTGGGTCTGTGATGGGTATAGGCGTTCAGAGAACTGCGAATATGATACGAACGGTAATTTTACAGGTACAATATATATGTATACTACTTTACATATGAATTGGGGATGGGGGTATTCAGGATTTGTAAAATATGATGGTTGGTTTGCTTACAATGATTGGAAAGTGGCCGGCAGTGAATATAATTATAATAAAAAAATGATTTATAATATTAAACCATAAAAACCATGAGAAAATTAATGATATATATAGCGGTGTTGTCATTATCAATAAACTTAATCAGTTGTGATGAGAATGAAAATGCTACAAACCTAGATTATGGTTTTGCTTGTTGTGTGTTGGATCAGAATGGAAATGACCTCTTAGATCCACTAACTTCAAGGGCAATTGATACCTCTCAAATAAAAATTTACCACATAATTAATGGAGAACCGATCCTTTATTATAATCCGATGGGTGATGCTCCCAAAGGATATGGCATTACAGAGCCATTGATGTATGCAAACATAGCTGGCTTTGTCTTTCATACAGCTATGGATTGGCGTGTTGATGCAAATAATAGATCAATAACTATAATCAAGTGGAATGAGTCAGAATCTGATACAATTACGGTTTTAATTGAAAAAACAGAAAATTCAGCGATCGGGATAAAATATTGGATAAACGGAAATGAAGATATTGATTGGATTAATCAAGGGCTGAAAGTCGCTAAAATAGTAAAGACAAGAGAGTAATATGCAGAAAAGAATACTATACTTATTGGTATTGTCATTATTGGTAAGCCTTTCCTGTTGTAGCAAGGATGGAGATGAAACAAATATAGACTTGAATATTGATCTATTTGTTTTGGATCAAAAAGGGAATGATTTATTGAACTTTAATAGTGATAATGCAATGGATCTATCTCAAATAAGAGTTTTTTATAGAGAAAGGGGTAGCTTCGTCGAGTTTTATCAATCTAATCTTGATGCACAGCGAGGTTATTTTCTTATACCACCTAATATGATTTATGATAAATATTCTTTGAGGCTTTTTGTTAGTCCTAGTATTGAGTATGAGGATAAGTCGGTAACTATCATCAAATGGAATGATTATGAATCCGATACCATTATAACTCAAATACATAAAGGTGAAAACAGTGAGGTTGGTATAGAATATTGGATAAATGGTAAGACTCCCGATTGGATAGATAGGGGGCGTAAAATTTCAAAAATCGTCAAGATAAAGGAGTAATATGCAGAATAGAATACTATACTTATTGGTATTGCCATTATTGTCAAGCCTGTTTAGTTGTGATAAACAACATCTAGACCCCTATTCTGATTTAGGCTTTCGTAGTTATGTTGTAGATCAGAATGGAAATGATCTGTTAAATCCGAATCATGAAAATTCAATCGAAATATCTCGAGTCAGAGCTTTTTATAAAAAAGAAGGCAAAATGATAGAATATGAGGTTTCAGGTATTTGCTTTTTCAGAGAACCTGATATTTCTGAAGATAAATACTCTGTATCAGTAGCTCTTAGCCTTTATACAGATAACGAGGGTAAGTCGGTAACAATTATAAGATGGAACGATTATGAGTCTGATACGATTGAAGTCAAAATATCGAAAAAAGAATATTCTATAATTGCGACAGATTACACTCTAAATAGTAGTGCTCCCAATTGGGTGAATAAAGAGCTTAAAATTGCTCAAATAATAAAGAACCGATAGATATAAGATGTATTATTATATGCCGTAGATAATTAATTCAGTAGAAAACAGACATAATACTTTGGTAACAACAATGTATTGGTTGCGATTATAATAAGCCTACGAATATATAATCGCAATCTTTTTTTTATCTTTGTGTGCATAAAAGAATTAATCAAAAACTTCTCTATGCTCGAAAAGATTATTATCCTCGATTTTGGCTCACAAACCACCCAACTAATTGGTCGCCGCGTTCGCGAACTGAATACATATTGCGAAATAGTTCCTTATAACAAGTTTCCTAAAGATGATACTACCGTAAAAGGAGTTATATTATCAGGTAGCCCTTTCTCTGTAAATGATAAAGACGCATTTAAAGCCGATTTGTCAGAAATCAGAAAAAAATATCCTGTATTGGGTATTTGTTATGGAGCACAGTTTTTGGCACACACCTCAGAAGGAAAAGTCGAAAAAGGTGATTCTCGTGAATACGGGAGAGCACATCTAGTATCTATGGAGCAAGATCCATTGTTTGATGGTATAGCTAAAGGTTCACAAGTCTGGATGTCTCATGGAGATACAATAACAGTATTGCCTTCTACTTTTGATATAATTGCGAGTACCGAAGATGTAAAAGCTGCTGCGTATAAAATACAAGGTGAGCAAACTTGGGGAGTACAATTTCACCCCGAAGTATTCCATACAGTAGATGGAACTAAGCTGTTGAATAATTTCCTGAATATCTGTGGTTGCAAAAAAGATTGGACTCCGGCTTCATTTATAGAATCGACAGTTGCTGAATTGAAAGCTCAATTGGGTAATGACAAAGTTATACTTGCTCTTTCGGGAGGAGTCGATTCATCGGTAACAGCAGTGTTGCTGAATAAAGCAATAGGTAAAAACCTGACGTGTGTATTTGTCGATCATGGTCTTTTGCGTAAGAACGAATTCGAGAGAGTTCAAAAAGACTATGAGCATTTAGGATTAAATGTAATAGGGGTTAATGCCAAAGAAAGATTCTACAAAGCATTGGCAGGCGTTGCTGATCCCGAAGAGAAGAGAAAAATTATAGGAAAAGGCTTTATTGATGTCTTTGACGAAGAAGCTCATAAGTTGAAAGATATAAAATGGTTGGGACAAGGTACTATCTATCCTGATATTATTGAATCGCTTTCGATAACAGGCACAGTAATTAAGTCGCACCATAATGTCGGTGGACTTCCCGAGAAGATGAATCTGAAACTGGTAGAACCATTGAAGCTATTGTTTAAAGACGAGGTTCGCAGAATTGGTTTAGAGTTGGGCATGATGGAACATCTTATTAAACGTCATCCATTCCCCGGGCCCGGACTAGGTATCCGTGTCTTAGGAGATATTACGGCCGAAAAAGTAGAAATACTTCAGAACGCAGATGATATATATATAAAGATGTTGAATGAATATCACCTCTATGATAAGGTATGGCAAGCAGGAGCAATACTTCTACCCGTAAAATCGGTAGGCGTAATGGGAGACGAGCGTACGTATGAATTTACAATTGCACTTCGTGCAGTAACATCAACAGATGCGATGACTGCCGATTGGGCACATCTGCCATATGAGTTCCTTGCAAAAGTGTCTAATGAGATTATCAACAAAGTAAAAGGTGTGAACCGTGTAGTATATGATATATCATCTAAGCCACCTGCAACTATAGAGTGGGAGTAAATTGAGCATTATATATAACGAGATATAAGAAAAGAGAGGCTGATAATAAAATCAGCTTCTCTTTTTTATTCAGATGCAGTAATAAATCCATAGAAAGAAATAGAATTCCTTTGTCTGTGTAATTATTTTATTCGTTTTTTCGAAATTAAATGAGTCGTGACTTTGTACCAAAGTCCTATCAATAGTAGCTTTCCGTTGATTCTCTTTAAATCCTCCAATTTTTTTTCACAATGTAAACCACTGTTTAGATATAAGTTAAGGAATAAAGGAAAAAAACTTTGAAAAATAGTTGTAATAATATTTGGAGCGTATATAAAAAGCGACTACTTTTGCACTCGCTTTAAAACCGAGAGACGGTTATTAAACAAAGCAAAAAAAGAACGATCTTTGACACGGTTGATACATAAGAAACAAAAAATATAGCATTAGACGGGTAGAGACTAATTTTAGATTAGAGACTCTAACTCAACGTCAAAAACCTTGAGTGAAAAAAAAAGACAAACGCTTCCAAGAATATAAAAAAGATATACAAAGAAGAGTTTGATCCTGGCTCAGGATGAACGCTAGCGACAGGCCTAACACATGCAAGTCGAGGGGTAGCATGAAGTAGCAATACTTTGATGACGACCGGCGCACGGGTGAGTAACACGTATGCAACCTACCTTCTACAGGGGAATAGCCCGGAGAAATTCGGATTAATACCCCATAACGCAGGGATACCGCATGGTAATATTTGCTAAAGATTAATCGGTAGAAGATGGGCATGCGTTCCATTAGCCAGTTGGTGAGGTAACGGCTCACCAAAGCAACGATGGATAGGGGAACTGAGAGGTTTATCCCCACACTGGAACTGAGACACGGTCCAGACTCCTACGGGAGGCAGCAGTGAGGAATATTGGTCAATGGACGAGAGTCTGAACCAGCCAAGTCGCGTGAAGGATGACTGCCCTACGGGTTGTAAACTTCTTTTGTATGGGAGTAAAAAAGGTTACGTGTAACCTATTGCAAGTACCATACGAATAAGCATCGGCTAACTCCGTGCCAGCAGCCGCGGTAATACGGAGGATGCGAGCGTTATCCGGATTTATTGGGTTTAAAGGGTGCGTAGGCGGGATAATAAGTCAGCGGTGAAAGTTTGAGGCTCAACCTTAAAATTGCCGTTGAAACTGTTTTTCTTGAGTATATTTGAAGTAGGCGGAATTCGTGGTGTAGCGGTGAAATGCATAGATATCACGAAGAACTCCAATTGCGAAGGCAGCTTACTAAACTATAACTGACGCTGAAGCACGAAAGCGTGGGTATCAAACAGGATTAGATACCCTGGTAGTCCACGCCGTAAACGATGATTACTAGCTGTTTGTGATATTACAATAAGCGGCTAAGCGAAAGCGATAAGTAATCCACCTGGGGAGTACGCCGGCAACGGTGAAACTCAAAGGAATTGACGGGGGCCCGCACAAGCGGAGGAACATGTGGTTTAATTCGATGATACGCGAGGAACCTTACCCGGGCTTGAAATGCATCTGACCGGCTTGGAAACAGGCCTTCTAGCAATAGCAGATGTGTAGGTGCTGCATGGTTGTCGTCAGCTCGTGCCGTGAGGTGTCGGCTTAAGTGCCATAACGAGCGCAACCCACATTGTTAGTTACTAACAGGTCAAGCTGAGGACTCTGACAAGACTGCCAGCGTAAGCTGTGAGGAAGGTGTGGATGACGTCAAATCAGCACGGCCCTTACGTCCGGGGCGACACACGTGTTACAATGGATGGTACAGAGGGTCGCTACCTGGTGACAGGATGCCAATCTCCAAAGCCATTCCCAGTTCGGATTGGAGTCTGCAACTCGACTCCATGAAGCTGGATTCGCTAGTAATCGCGCATCAGCCATGGCGCGGTGAATACGTTCCCGGGCCTTGTACACACCGCCCGTCAAGCCATGGAAGCTGGGGGTACCTGAAGTACGTAACCGCAAGGAGCGTCCTAGGGTAAAACTAGTGACTGGGGCTAAGTCGTAACAAGGTAGCCGTACCGGAAGGTGCGGCTGGAACACCTCCTTTCTGGAGAAGCCTTGTCTTAAAAAGAGACCCTTTTAAAGAAAAGGAATCTACCCGATGTCTAATGTCTTTTCAATGTTTCAATAACTATGTACAACCTAACAAAATAAGAGAACAGAGAAGCTGTGTATCCACAGTTTCAGGCGCACAAGAACAAGCCAGTCCTATAGCTCAGTTGGTTAGAGCGCTACACTGATAATGTAGAGGTCGGCAGTTCAACTCTGCCTGGGACTACAAAGTACGAAGGAAGTCACGCTTCCCACTACGGGGGATTAGCTCAGCTGGCTAGAGCACCTGCCTTGCACGCAGGGGGTCAACGGTTCGAATCCGTTATTCTCCACAATACCTATCTAATAGGTAAACGATCTTTGACATGATGTAAAAAAGAGCAAGTAAAAATATAACGAGTATATATCAAACCGGTATATAAGCGTTCTACGGAACACTTATAAATCAGGCGAAGAAAAAAGTAAATAAGGGCACATGGGGGATGCCTAGGCTCTCGAAGGCGAAGAAGGACGTGATAAGCTGCGAAAAGCTTGGGGGAGGAGCAAATATCCATTATATCCCAAGATCTCCGAATGGGGCAACCCGGCGGTTGAAGAAACCGTCATCTGGTCTAACCAGAAGCAAACGTGGGGAACTGAAACATCTAAGTACCCATAGGAAAAGAAAACAAAAGTGATTCCCAGAGTAGTGGCGAGCGAAATGGGATTAGCCCAAACCAATAATGTTTCGGCATTATTGGGGTTGTAGGACTGCGTCGTGGCAAGAAGTTAGAGTAGTAGAACGATTTGGAAAGATCGATCACAGAGGGTGATAATCCCGTATACGAAACCCTAACCAAGCCTAGCAGACTCCTGAGTAGTGCGGGACACGAGAAATCCTGTATGAATCCACCGGGACCATCCGGTAAGGCTAAATACTTCCGAGAGACCGATAGTGAACCAGTACCGTGAGGGAAAGGTGAAAAGAACCTCGAACAGAGGAGTGAAATAGACCCTGAAACCATGTGCCTACAAGCGGTCGGAGCCAGTAATGGTGACGGCGTGCCTTTTGCATAATGAACCTACGAGTTACTCTCATTGGCAAGGTTAAGTACTATTAGGTACGCAGCCGAAGCGAAAGCAAGTCTTAACAGGGCGCTTAGTCAATGGGAGTAGACGCGAAACCAAGTGATCTACCCTTGAGCAGGTTGAAGGTTGGGTAACACCAATTGGAGGACCGAACCGGTAAGCGTTGAAAAGCTTTCGGATGACTTGAGGGTAGGGGTGAAAGGCTAATCAAACTTGGAGATAGCTCGTACTCCCCGAAATGCATTTAGGTGCAGCCTCGGCTTATAACTTATGTCAGGTAGAGCTACTGATTGGATGCGAGGGCTTCACCGCCTATCAAGTCCAGATAAACTCCGAATGGGCATAAGTTTTTACCGGGAGTGAGGGCATGGGTGCTAAGGTCCATGTCCGAGAGGGAAAGAACCCAGACCATCAGCTAAGGTCCCCAAATACATGTTAAGTTGAATTAACGAAGTGTTGCTACAGAGACAGCTAGGATGTTGGCTTGGAAGCAGCCATTCATTTAAAGAGTGCGTAACAGCTCACTAGTCGAGTGGCGATGCGTGGATAATAATCGGGCATCAAACATGTTACCGAAGCTATGGGATAAAATATTATCGGTAGGGGAGCATTCCGTTCAGCGTAGAAGGCGTAGCGTAAGCTACTCTGGAGCGTACGGAAAAGCAAATGTAGGTATGAGTAACGATAAAGGAGGTGAGAAACCTCCTCGCCGAAAGACTAAGGTTTCCTGATCAACGCTAATCGGATCAGGGTAAGTCGGGACCTAAGGATAAGCCGAAGGGCGATTCCGATGGACGAAACGGTTAATATTCCGTTACTACTGTATAGAGTGATGTGGGGACGCAGAAGTGAAACTACTGCCATCTGACGGAATAGATGGTTAAAGAGTGTAGATGTTGATTTCGGTAGGCAAATCCGCCGAGAGAGTCGAACTTGAAAGTATGACGAGCCCTTGTGGCAAGTTAAAAATGTAGGTAAACAAACTGCCAAGAAAAACCGCTAAACGCTAATCTATATCGTACCCGTACTAAAACGGACACACGTAGTTGGGTTGAGTATACTAAGGCGCTCGAGTGATTCACAGTTAAGGAATTAGGCAAAATGACCCTGTAACTTCGGGAGAAAGGGTACCTACAGCAATGTAGGTCGCAGAGAATAGGTCCAGGCAACTGTTTAACAAAAACACATGGCTATGCAAATTAGAAATAAGAAGTATATAGCCTGACACCTGCCCGGTGCTGGAAGGTTAAGAGGAGAAGTCATCAGCAATGAGAAGCTTTGAATTGAAGCCCCAGTAAACGGCGGCCGTAACTATAACGGTCCTAAGGTAGCGAAATTCCTTGTCGGGTAAGTTCCGACCTGCACGAATGGTGTAATGATCTGGACACTGTCTCAACTGTGAGCTCGGTGAAATTGTAGTATCGGTGAAGATGCCGATTACCCGCGATGGGACGAAAAGACCCCGTGAACCTTTACTATAGCTTTACATTGAATTTGGGCACTTGATGTGTAGGATAGGCCGGAGACTATGAAGCAGGTACGCTAGTATTTGTGGAGTCACCCTTGAAATACGGCCCTTTAATTGTTTGAATTCTAACCCGTGGATACGGGGACACTGTATGGTGGGTAGTTTGACTGGGGTGGTCGCCTCCAAAAGAGTAACGGAGGCTTCTAAAGGTGCGCTCAGAACGATTGGTAACCGTTCGTAGAGTGTAATGGCATAAGCGCGCTTGACTGAGAGACCGACAAGTCGATCAGGTAGGAAACTAGAGCATAGTGATCCGGTGGTTTCAGTATGGAATGGCCATCGCTCAAAGGATAAAAGGTACTCCGGGGATAACAGGCTGATCATTCCCAAGAGCTCATATCGACGGAATGGTTTGGCACCTCGATGTCGGCTCGTCACATCCTGGGGCTGGAGAAGGTCCCAAGGGTTGGGCTGTTCGCCCATTAAAGTGGCACGCGAGCTGGGTTCAGAACGTCGTGAGACAGTTCGGTCTCTATCTATCGTGGGCGCAGGATATTTGCGGAGATCTGACACTAGTACGAGAGGACCGTGTTGGACAGACCCCTGGTTTACCGGTTGTTCCGCCAGGAGCATCGCCGGGTAGCTAAGTCTGGATCGGATAAGTGCTGAAAGCATCTAAGTACGAAGCCGGCTTCAAGATAAGATATCCTTATAAGGGTCGTCGAAGACTACGACGTTGATAGGCTACAGGTGTAAAGGCAGTAATGTCATAGCCGAGTAGTACTAATTGCCCGAAACTTTTTTCCATGACTCTGCCCAGAGTCTCGCCTGATTGACCCAGGTTTGCTACATACAAGTTATTTGAAAGCTCTTTTACATCATCTCAATTAAATATCTATTTATAGAGATTTAATTAAAAATATTAAGGTGGTTATAGCGTTGGGGATCCACCTCTTCCCATTCCGAACAGAGAAGTTAAGCCCAACCACGTCGATGGTACTGCCATTAGGTGGGAGAGTAGATAGCCGCCCTCTTTTGAAACACTCTGATTAGTGAAAACTAGTCAGAGTGTTTTCTTATATATACATACAGACAATAACCAACACTCACTCACAACAAATATATTACATAAAGATTACTAACCACTCCACTCCATATGTCTTTTGATAGCAGCAGTTATTTTGCCAAGAATTATCCAAAGCAGCATCTAGATCTACAATGATCAAAAATAAAGTAGTACGTACTATGCTTCCTCTATAACTATTTGCAACACCATCGATAACCATAGAAGACTTACTCCAGTCTCATAATATAGGCTATTTACTTTTATTGAAGAGCGTGATCATAATAGGGACACTTTCATCTTTAAAGGAGTGGGCTATATTTACACTATCTACTATCTAGTTCTGTAATAAAGTACCCGTTGTCATTTTTCTAAGTCTTTTCGCTATCAGAATTTAAAGTGGAATAGAAGTAAATAGAACCACATGATGTAAGTGATACTAAAATGATAAATTGAACTAAAAGCTTCTTCATATTACTTATCCTAGATACTAGATTTATCTTACTTTAAATTCGGTCGTGTTATATATAGATGCTTTTAAAATGTAAAAGTTGCCTTTGTATACAATCTTCTTTTAAGAATTTCTCGAATAATAAAAAATACAAAGAAGAGGGAAATATATTACCAGCTAATATCACGATTAGAATATATATTTTCTATTTTTATGGATGTAAAACATATTTATAAATAATCTGAATATATTCTTGATACTTATCTACAAATGGAGCAACTATTACACTATGTATGGAAACATCGACTTTTTCAATCGGACTTAAAAACAACAGATGGAATTCTTATCGAAATATTAGATGTTGGTTTACATAATACAGATGAAGGACCTGATTTCTTTAATGCTAAAGTAAAAGTAGGAGAAAGAGTTTGGGTTGGCAATATAGAGATACATAGATCATCAGACGATTGGTATAAACATCAACATGATAAAAATAGTGTATATAATTCTGTAATATTGCATGTCGTTGAGTTTGCATCCGGCACTGTGCATAATGAGGCCAAGCTGCCCATACCTCAGTGTGAGATAAAGTATCCTCGACATATAAAAGACAATATAGAATTTTTATTGAATTCGGATGTTTCCCTACCTTGTTGTAATTATTTAAAAGACTACCCTTCGATCCATTTGCAAGGATGGCTCAATGCTCTATTATTAGAGCGTCTGGAGCGTAAATCAGCAGACATCCAGAAGTTACTGGATAGATTTAATAATTCATGGGCAGATGTGTTTTATGTACTGTTATCAAGGTCTATGGGATTTGGTCTTAATTCGGATGCATTTGAGCGCTTAGCTTTGAGTCTGCCTTTGCATTATATCTTAAAACAAGGAGATAATCCATTACAGATAGAAGCTCTGTTATTCGGACAGTCAGGTATGCTGGATGATATCGATTTATCTGATGACTATACTAAAAAACTTCATCAAGAATATAGTTTCCTGAAGAATAAATATTCTCTGACTCCTTTAGATAAGGAGATATTTAGAAAGCTACGAATTCGGCCAACGAGTTCACCACATATTCGTATAGCACAATTAGCGGGCTTGCTACAGAATATCCAAGGGCTTTTTTCTAAAATTTTGGAGTGTAAAGATTTGGGACAGATCCGTCTGCTTTTTCATGTGAATGCCTCGGAATATTGGCAAACTCATTATCATTTAGGGGAAGAATCACCACGTAAGAATAAATATATAGGTGATGCTTCGTTGGATGTGATGATCATAAATGCAGTAGTACCCGTTGTTTTCTCGTATGGTCGGAGACTAAATGATGAACAGTATGTTGACAGAGCTTTAAATTCACTAGAGTTAATAAAGCCTGAATCAAATTCGATTATAAAGCAGTTCGCTTTATATGGAATAAGAACAAGAAGTGCCTATGATACCCAAGCACTCATTCAATTGAAACGCGAATATTGCGAAAAAAGAAAATGTTTGTATTGCAGAATTGGATATAAGTTATTATCCGCAAGATAGACAGAGGGTGATGTCTATGAAGTAAAAAAAAATATCTAATAATATATTTATAGCATAACGACTTATTGCTTTTTTAGTTACCAGAGCAATAAAAAGGTCTGAGATCTTAGTTCAGCGAACTTAAATTGAGTTATTTTTTACTGTACCTAATTATAGAAAGAAAATGGAATATTATGATTTGTTTAAGCATCTGAAAGATATTGAGTCTTATGATGCTAATGAGATCGAAATTGACGATAATACGGTATTACGAAATTATAATTTTGAGTCGAACTACCGTTTCATTCTGCCGGGAGGATCAGGTAATAGTGACGATTACGAGTACATTCTCTCAGGAACAGAGCATGAGTATGAACCTGATATTATTCAGGAGATGCTCAATAAAAAAGATGCTGAGATTCTTGAGAATATTAAGTTCCGCTATCATGTAATAGCACCCAAAAGCACCTCCAAAGCAAAGGGTGTGTTACTGATGTTTCACGGTTTTAATGAAAAGCACTGGGCGAAATACCTGCCATGGGCAAAATATATTGTTGAGAAGACAGGTAAGGCGGTAATCTTATTTCCCATAGCATTTCATATGAATAGGGCTCCTGCTGCATGGAGCGATACGCGTGAGATGTATTCGATCAGTGAGCAACGAAAAAAACGCCATCCGGATGTTATAAGTTCTAGCTTATCGAATGTTGCTATCAGTACACGTTTGCACAATAAGCCGCAACGATTTATATGGTCTGGTTTACAAACCTATTATGATGTAATTGATCTCATTGAAGACATCAAAGCAAATAATCATCCGACTATAGATGCCCAAGCGACCATTGATGTATTTTCATACTCGATAGGAAGTTTCTTATCTGAGATATTGATGATGACCAATAAAAACGGATATTTTTCGAAATCGAAGTTTTTATCGTTTTGTGGAGGAGCTGTGTTTAACAGGCTATCGCCCGTTTCTAAGTTTATTCTGGATAGTGAGGCAAATGTAAGCCTTTATTCGTATGTGGTTGAACATCTTGAAAGCCATATGAAGAGAGATGAAGTCTTAAGGCATTATCTAGGAGGAGTACACCCTGAGGGAGTCAACTTCAGAAGTATGCTGAACTATAAAACCCTCACCAAATACCGCGAAAGTAAGTTTAGAGAAATGAGTGACCGAATTTATGCTATTACACTAAGAGAAGATACAGTTGTTCCGGCTTATGAGGTCATAAATACTTTACAAGGTATTAACCGTGATATTCCTATCAGAGTTGATATATTGGACTTTCCTTATAAATACAAGCATGAAGATCCGTTTCCGGCTTTGGAAAGTATAAAGAAAGATGTAACAGAGCAGTTTAAACGTACGTTTGATTTATTTTGTGACTTTTTGAAATAAGGTTGCAGACTGATATAAATAAACCCGACTGAGATTTATCTCAGTCGGGTTTATTTATTATATGGTAAAGAATCTTTTATTGAAGTAATGAGCTTCTAAAACCTTCGTATTCTTTATTTAATGCAATACTTTTCTTTTCACCCTTCATGAAGGCTTTTAAAGCCGCAGGCACTTGTATCTTCTTGTCAAGAATAGATTCTACTGTCTCTAAGAATTTAGCCGGGTGAGCAGTCTCTAAAAAGACGCCAACTTCATCTTCTTCCAAATAATCAGCAAGACCTTGATAAGCACATGCCCCATGTGGATCTAGTAAATAACCTGTTTTTTGATAAGTCTCTCTTACAACATCTTTAATAGTATTATCATCATACCATTCACCGGAAATATCTTTTTTTATTTCCGAAAGAGAATGATTGTATAAATCCAATATACGTGCAAAGTTGCTCGGATCGCCTACATCCATCGCATTGGCAATGGTTTGAACAGATGGGCGAGGGTTATACTTACCTGTCTGCAAGTATTCGTAAAATATATCGTTACTGTTATTGGCGGCAATAAAACGTTTAATAGGCAGTCCCATTCGTTTGGCGATAAGTCCCGCAGTAAGATTTCCGAAGTTTCCACTCGGAACACTGATCACTACATTCTCAGCCTTATTCAGTTTTTTCAACTGTGCATAAGCATTGAAATAGTAAAAAGCCTGAGGAAGAAAACGAGCCACATTAATCGAATTAGCAGAAGTCAGATTCAGCTTTTTATTCAGCTCTTCATCCATAAAAGCAGTCTTTACTAAAGCCTGACAATCGTCGAATGTTCCATCTATTTCGAGAGCAGTAATATTTTGTCCAAGAGTCGTAAACTGACATTCCTGAATATTACTGACTTTTCCTTTAGGATATAAGACATACACATGAATACCATCTACACCCAAAAATCCATTGGCTACGGCACTTCCTGTATCTCCCGAAGTAGCTACAAGAACTTTAACATCGCTTTGTCCCTGCTTTTTGATAAAGTATGCTAGTAAACGAGCCATAAAACGTGCACCTACATCTTTAAAAGCCAATGTAGGCCCGTGATACAGTTCTAAGCTATATATATTGTCGTTTACATGTACTAGCGGAGTATCAAAGTTAAGCGTTTCGTAAACAATCTGTTTCAGAGTATCAGCTTCGATATCTTCGCCAAAGAAAGCATCGGCAACGGTATAAGCGATCTCCTGAAAGCTGAGAGTGTCTATTTTATCAAAAAACGATTGAGGTAATTGCTTTATCTTTTCGGGCATAAACAAACCTTTGTCGGATGCCAGCCCTTTAACCACAGCTTCCTGTAAGGTAGCCTCTTGTGCCTGTTTATTTGTACTATAATATTTCATATCAGATTTTTGATCTATTTCTATTTAATGGACGAAAGATTTTTCGCGTCTATTATTAGGACTTGTGACTATTTATTAAATAAAGTATCCATAAATTCATGACCGACCAAAATACCAAAGTCTCCTTTTGCAGACTCAAATTCGTCATATACCTGTACATCGTCTGCTTCTCCATTTGATCTGTAGATAAGAAATGGAACAGGCTTGTTGGTATGTGTACGCAGATGGCAAGGGGTAGGGTGGTCGGGAAGAATAGCTATTGTTACAGGTTCAGCCCAATCTTTAGTAGCCTCATAAATAGTTTTTACCACACGAGAATCAAGATACTCTATTGTTTTTTTCTTTAATTCGTAATCGCCTTCATGACCTGCTTCGTCACTGGCTTCGATATGTAAATATACAAAATCGTCATTCTTTAGAGCATCTATAGCAGCCTGAGCTTTACCTTCGTAGTTGGTATCATATAATCCGGTTGCACCTTCTACATGAATCAGCTTCAAACCGGCGTATTTACCGATTCCCATAATTAAATCGACTGCCGATATTACCGATCCGCTTTTTATACCGTAAAGTTCTTGCAAAGTCTGCATTTTGGGTCTATACCCAGGCGACCAAGGCCAGATGCTGTTAGCAGGGTCTTTGCCTTCTGCAATGCGTTTCTTATTAATAGGATGATCTTTCAGTAATTCCTGAGATTTCAGTATTAATCCATTCAGATATTTAGCAGTTTCCTCTGCATCGGGAGTTGTAGCTTTAATCAGTACATCTTCAAAAGGAGTGCCAATTACATCATGTGGAGCCGTGCAATCCAGATTCTTATTTCCATCCTTTATTTTCAATAGATGGCGATACGATACTCCCGGATAAAAACTGGCAATATCATCGCCTAGTTCTTTTTCCAGAAAATGGATTAATTCAGCAGCTTCTTCCGTCGAAATATGTCCGGCAGAGTGGTTTTTGATCTTGCCATCTTCAATACAGATAACATTACATCTCATAGCCATTTCTCCGGGAGCAATATCTACATCCATGCTGGCAGCTTCCAAAGAACCACGCCCTTCAAAAACAAGTGGAACATTGTATCCAAGTACCGATAGATTGGCAATTTCGCTACCGGGTTTAAATCCAGCAGGTATTGTATCCAATAATCCGCTTTTTCCTTTAGCCGCAAGCAAATCAATGTATGGTTTATGTGCAGCCTGTAATGGAGTTTTATTACCTAAAGCTTCGATTGGCTCATCGGCCATTCCGTCTCCTAAAATTATAATTGTCTTCATGCTTTAATCCTAAATTGCAATCCTTAAATTTTCATCTCTGTTTCTAGTAAAGCACTAAAATATACAAAATATTTTAAAGAAGGTTGCTTTTATGTTTTATTGTCACTCTTTTTTATCAAAGAGCTATCAATAAGAAAATTTAACCAGTAGCTTCGTTATTTGAAAAAAGGAAGTTACACAAGGTGACAAAAGTAGATTACATTTTACTTGAAGGAGTATATTTTTGTCATTTTTGTAGATTGCTTATTATCAGTGTTAAAGATTGAAAAACATTACAAACATTACAAAAGTGACAACTTTTTCCAGCCTTTTCTTATGTCACTTTTTAGTTGTCTCGGCAAAGATATTATCTGTTGATTTAATTAGCTCCATAACCTTAAATTTAGTCATAATACTTTCTTTTATAGATAAAAGGTTCTTTTTTCTAACGCACCCTTTGGGTTTGTTTTTCATTTTGCCTTGATGCAAAACGAAACAAAAGATCAAGACTGTGCCTTTTGCCCGACCCGCTAAGGACTCGAAAGCTAAAACAAAAGAAAACATTTAACGATAAAATCCTTTTGTTTCTTAACGCTTTCTTCACCCTGCGGGTACCCCGTGCAACCGGCAAGGTCGGCGAGCCTGACGGACAAAAGCCATTTGCAGGCGTCAGCCCCAGTGCATCAGAGGCACAGCCGTTGGCTGACAAGCAAAGCAGGCGTAAAACTAAACATGCCGAAAGGCAATAAGTTTAGTTTAGCCTGCAAGCTTTAGGTCAGGCAGGCGAGCCACACAGCACAAAGCCTTTTTGATTCCTTTTGCGGCTTTGGGCAAAAGGAATACAAGCAATCTTCGATTGTGCGTAGTAAAATAAATGTTAGAAAATAGAACATTTATTTTCAGCGACTAATTCGTGTTTTTATAGGGATACGAGAAAATTATTTTCAGTCGAAAGAATTAAATCTTATCTTTGGTTTCAAAATAAATATAGAAAATATGGCTCTAACTATCGGAGATAAAATACCTGAGATTTTAGGTACAGATCAGGCGGGAAAAGAAGTAAAAACGAGTGACTTTAAAGGTCAGAAATTCATTTTGTATTTCTATCCCAAAGATAATACCCCCGGATGTACAGCCGAAGCCTGTAACTTCAGAGATAACTTCTATGAATTGCGTAAGGCTGGTTACGAAATTGTAGGGGTGAGTGTGGATGACGAAAAATCGCATATCAAGTTTATCGAAAAATATGAACTTCCTTTTCCTTTGATTTCGGACAAAGACAAAGTTTTAGTTGAAGAATTTGGAATATGGGCGGAAAAAACTTTAGCAGGTAAGAAATATATGGGTACCTTGCGTTCTACATTTTTGATTGACGAAAATGGTGTGATCGAACAAGTCTTTACTCCTAAAGAAATCAAAGCTAAGGAGCATGCCGAGCAGATATTGGATTGGTTAACAGAGCTAAAAAACAAAAACAAAAAATAATAATGGCTGACGAAAAAGAAAAAGCAAAAAAAGATGTTGCAGCACCCAATAGCGATAAGCTAAAGGCTTTACAGGCAGCAATGGATAAGATTGAGAAGAGTTACGGCAAAGGCTCAATCATGAAGTTGGGAGACGAAAAAATAGAAGATATAGCTGTAATACCAACAGGTTCAATCGGATTAAATGCGGCGTTAGGCGTAGGAGGTTTTCCTCGCGGACGTGTTATCGAAATATATGGTCCCGAATCATCAGGTAAAACAACATTAGCAATTCATGCTATTGCCGAAGCTCAAAAAGCGGGTGGCATAGCTGCATTTGTGGATGCAGAGCATGCTTTCGACCGTTTTTATGCCGAAAAACTGGGTGTTGATATAGGTAACTTACTTATTTCTCAACCGGATAATGGAGAGCAAGCATTGGAAATCGCAGAACAATTGATCAGATCATCGGCAATTGATATTGTTGTGATTGACTCGGTTGCAGCACTTACTCCAAAAGCTGAATTAGAAGGAGATATGGGTGATTCTAAAATGGGACTTCAAGCCCGTTTGATGTCACAAGCACTTCGTAAACTAACGGCTGCAATCAATAAAACAAATACAACCTGTATATTTATCAACCAGTTGCGTGATAAAATCGGCGTGATGTTTGGTAACCCAGAAACTACAACGGGTGGTAATGCTTTGAAATTTTACGCTTCTGTTCGTCTTGATATTCGCCGTATAGGTCAATTGAAAGACGGAGAAGAGGTTAAAGGTAGCCAGACTCGTGTGAAGGTGGTGAAAAATAAAGTGGCACCTCCTTTCCGTAAAGCTGAATTCGATATTATGTACGGTGAAGGTATTTCACGTGCAGGAGAAATTATCGACTTAGGCTCGGATTTAGGTATCATCAAGAAAAGCGGATCGTGGTACAGTTATAACGAAACAAAACTGGGACAAGGCCGTGAAGCAGCTAAAGATATGATGAGAGATAATCCCGAATTGGCAGATGAACTGGAACAATTGATTTTTGCAGCATTGAAAGCAAAATAAAGTCTCAAGACTATTAATAAAAGGCTAAGACTTTAGATATTGGCAGTGTCTTAAATAATGAGTAAATGAAAAGCTACAGGTTGTAAAACTTGTAGCTTTTTTATTTATAGATATAATGAGCCTATAAAAGAAAAATTCTCTCAAATTCCCCCGTTTTTTGGGGGGAGATTTGAAAGAATCTATATGATAAAAATTCAACGTTGTAGTTGATGCTTACACAAAAGTATGAATAATACCTTTGTATAATGGAAATCTCTGACCTAGATATTTTCCAATTCAGATATAATGTCTTTAGTGATTTGTTGGAATTCGTCTTCCGATAACTTTAATCTGGGATTAGACAAGTTCATATCTCTCTCGGCATTAATGGGTATTAAATGTATGTGTGCGTGAGGAACTTCCATTCCTATTACCATGAGTCCTATTCGTTTACAAGGTACTGCCCTTTGTATGGCTTTGGCTATTTTCTTACTATACACAATCATTTCAGATAATACATCATCATCCAAGTCAAAAAGATAATCTGTCTCATGTTTGGGTATAACCAATACATGTCCTTTAGCCATCGGTCTGATGTCTAAAAAAGCAAAGAAATTGTCGTTTTCGGCAATCTTATAACATGGTATTTCACCTTTTATTATTTTACTGAAAATAGTCGCCATCTTAGCTCTTTTTGAATTAATGTAAATAATTATTGATACTCATAATAGACTCAGGCTTTTATAATTGCCTAACTAACAAAAAGGTCTGAGACCTTAAATAGATATATCAATAATTTCAAAAGATACCATTCCGTTAGGTACTTTTATTTCTGCAATCTCACCTACCTTTTTACCCATTAAACCTTGAGCAATGGGAGTATTGATGGCAATTTTATTCTCCTTCAGATTCGCTTCACTTTCGGCAACCAACATATAAGTCATTTGTTGATTGTTTTTGGTGTTTTTTATTGTAACCTTATTTAGAATCTGTACAGAATCTATGCCAATAGAGCTCTTATCTATCAGTCTAGCATTAGCTAATAGATTTTTCAGTTGTCCGATTTTAGCTTCAAGTAAGCCTTGAGCTTCTTTTGCTGCATCATATTCAGCATTCTCCGAAAGATCGCCTTTATCGCGAGCCTCTCCGATTTGTTTAGAGATTTTAGGTCTTTCCACTGTTTCCAATAAGTTGATGTCTTCTTTCAACTTGTCGTAACCTTCTGCGGTCATGTAAGTAACAGCCATAGCAAAATGTTAATTAAAGATTAGTACTTTTTATAAGAGATAAAAAGAAAAAGAATCCTTGTCGTATAGACCAGAACTCCTTTTCTTTTTATGCTTGATGCAAATATATACTTAAATTTCGGACAAAACAAAATCCTATCCAATAATTATAATAATTTTTGGATTTCAGACTCGATATTTTCTCCTGGTAATAAGCGTTTTACAATTTCACCATTACGGTTAATTAATAGTAGAGAGGGAAGAGCTTGTACATTAAACTTCGAAATCAGATCTGAGTTCAAAGACTTGTTCTCATGCACTGCAACCCAAGGAATATTGGCTGCTGAGTTTTTCCAGAAATGCACATCTGTATCGAATGACACCTGATATATTTCGAAGTCCGGTTTAAATTTATTGTATAATTTATTCAATACAATATTATGCTCCGGTGATTTTTCCGATTGATATACAGTAAAATCTAATAGAACTACTTTTCCTTTTAATGAGGTCAGGTTTACCGGAGTACCATTTACATCGGGTAATTCAATATTATAATATTTAGCAGCGTCAATTTCATTGGCGTTATTTATATCGAAGGGTTGCTTTTCGCTTTGTCTGCGTACTTTAATTGCATTCAGCGTATAGTCATGCAGGTGCTTTGCTCGTGGCGAATCAGGGTAATTCAGATCCCAGGCAGTTGCCACAGCAGCGAAAGGTTTATAATCAGATTTATCGTAAGGGTCAAAAAATAGATAGCCTTTTACTTTTTGAAATAAGGCGAAGTAAGAAGCCGGATTTTTAGTATCCGCAAAAATAATTTTCAAAGCAGTATCTTTATATTCAGATGCAATAGTTTGTATTTGACTGAAATATTCCTGCTCGTTAACTTCTTTATTGCTGAATTTCCGTTGAAGTTCGTCTAAAGCCTGACTTGCTTTGTATTGAGCCAAAGTGATCGCCTTTAGTTGAAGATTTGCTTCTGATCCTTCTACATTATACTCAGTGCCAAAATTCTTTTCAGAAGCATTAACCTTGATTGTTTCAGTAGAGTCGATAACCAAATTTATTACCTGCCCGTTTAAACGCAGGACATAAAATTCAGGATAAGGAGTAGATGTTCCTTTGAATTTAAACTCTCCTTTTGTACCTGGCTTTATTGAATCAAGTAGGGTTGTTTGGCTCAATTCACGTTTCTCTAAATAGAGCATGGTGCTATCTGTAGCATCAGAGATCTTGCCTTCGATAACAAATTTAGGTCCTTTGTCAGAGCACGAAACAAGGGCACATAAAACAAAAATGGGAAATAGATTTCGGAACATCTTCATAATAAATAGTATTAAATATTTATTGTTTTTTATTTGTAATGATAGATATACTTTATATCTCTGTAAAGGTGACCAAAGCAAACAGCCTGTACACTCAAAGACTATAAAAAGGTCAAAGACCTTAAATAAAATTTTGTGCAAATATATGAATAAAAAATACTAAACAATTACTATTCTTTTGTTATATAAGATACGAATCTATATATTTGTACCTCAATATGAAGGTAAAATATCACAACATATTAGTTTTATTTCTGGCTGCAATAGTTTTTTTTGTTGGAGCCGGAGTTACTGTTGTTGACCTTTGTTGTTCAAAATGTGTTGACAATGTAATGTCCATGCAGCTTCATCCCGACGATTGTTCGATGGCTGAAATGAAGATAAAATCTCCTTCGTGTTGCTCTCTGGAAGATCATTCGATGAATCATTCTGAAGAGAGTGCTTTATGTATGAGTGGTCATACAGGTAAATGTTGCGAAGCCAAACGTGTTTCGATAGATCTTGATCGCTCGGTTTACCTGCCAAGCCTCTTGCATGCAATGGTTTGGACTATAGTTCCTACTTTTATTTCTAACTTCTATTTGATTTCGGATACTAACGAACCTCTTATTGCAGGTGAAGCCAGAGATCCGATCCCAATTCCTCCGCGAAACTATCTGAGTCTGATCAGAGTTCTTATTATTTGATTTTTGTTGGCGATGCAATTTTTTGTTGTGCGGGTAATCAGTTTATCCTGTGCAGCGATTATTTTGTATTATATACTTTCGTGTTATAACCAACCAGGTTGTATTGCTAAACAAAACAATAAAGGTCGAAGACCGTATCAAACAAATAAGAATTCGATGGAAAAGTTTAAACTAATTATATTATTACTGTTCATACCTATCTTCACTTTTGCTTCTCAAAAGTTGAAAGGGTACGTATATGCACCCGATAAAACCCCTATAATAGGAGCTCAAGTACAGTGGGAAAATGCAAAATCGGGCGTTGTTACAGATGAGAACGGTTATTTCGAAATAGATGGTTCTCCTCAAAAAGATCATATGTTATGCGTATCTTATATCGGATATACGCATAGCGTGACACACATCCATAGTTATAAAGATCTTCAAAATATTGTACTCAATGAAAGTACGGAACTGGGAGAGGTGGTAGTAACTAAAGCGGTGTCGGGGCGAATAAGTTCCCGTACCGATTTACTGAAAACCGAGAAGTTGACAGTAAAAGAACTAACTCGTGCAGCATGTTGTAATCTGGGAGAAAGTTTCGAGACCAATCCCTCGGTAGATGTTGTGTATAGCGATGCTGTAACAGGAGCAAAGCAAATTCAGTTATTGGGTATCTCTGGAAATTATGTGCAGATGATGACCGAAAATTTCCCCAATTTCAGAGGTGCAGCCAAAACCTATGGTCTTGACTATATACCCGGTCCATGGATGGAGGGTGTCCAGATATCAAAAGGTGCAGCTTCTGTGAAAAATGGTTATGAATCGATCTCGGGACAGGTAAATGTAGATTACAAGAAACCAACAACAGCCGATCCGTTAAGCCTTAATTTATTTTTAGGAGACGTTGGTCGGGTTGAAGGTAACGCAGATGCAGCAATAGCTGTAAATGACAAGCTATCAACCGGTCTTTTTCTACACTATTCGAATGAAAAAAGAAGTCATGATGCCAATAATGATGGTTTTTTGGATATGCCTAAAAAGCACCAGTTTAATATAATGAACAGGTGGCATTATCAGACCGATAAGTTTATATCTCAAACAGGCATAAAGTTTTTAAACGATGAGCGTATAAGTGGACAAGATACTCATACAATGGGAAGTGGAGCAATGCACGATCCTTATCAAATATTTAACTATACGAACAGAGGTGAATTTTTTACGAAAAACGGTTATGTGATAGATGCAGAAAAGAACGAAAGTGTAGCCTTAATAGTATCGGGGTCATATCACGATCAGAAATCTCGTTTCTCAAATGTGAGTCGTTATAACCTGTATGAGAGCAATGTATATGCATCTTTGATGTATGAGAAAGATTTTTCTCCCATGCATAAGATAAGCACGGGTTTAAGTTATAACTGGGATAATTTTGCCCAGTCTTATGATATACCTCAATTGGTTTCAGGTAAACAGCCCGATATGGAAGCGGTAACGGGAGCTTATGCTCAATATACGTTGAACCTGAATGATAAATTGACCGTACTAGCCGGATTAAGAGCCGATTATAGCTCTTTGTATAATTGGTTTGTAACACCCCGATTACATGTTAAATACAATGTAAGCCCCAGTTTATATTTCAGAGCATCAGCAGGAAAAGGGTATCGTTCGGTTTTCGTTCTTGCAGAGAATAGTTATTTATTGGCAAGTAGCAGAACTTTTAATATTGCCGACAACCTGAAACAAGAGAGTGCCTGGAACTATGGTCTTAGCGGAACATATCATATTCCTATAAATGGTGAGGAACTGACTTTTTCAGCAGAATGGTTTTATACTGATTTTTCAAGACAAGTAATAATGGATATGGAAGCCGACCCACATGCTGTTAGCTTTTATAATCTTAACGGGAAATCTCATGCTCATGTAGTGCAACTTGAAGCTACATACCCGGTGTTTAAGGGTTTTAATCTTTTGGCTTCATACCGATGGATGAATACTAAAGTAAATTATGGAGGTAAAGAGTTACAGAAACCCTTGGTGAGTGATTACAAGGCTCTATTAACGGCCTCATATGAAACTCCTTTGAGAAAGTGGCAATTCGACTTGACATCGCAATTTAATGGTGGAGGGCGTATGCCAACTCCTGATGCGGAAAATCCTCTATGGAACAATAGATTCAAATCTTTTGTTATAATGAATGCTCAGATTACGAAATTTTTCCGAACTTGGAGTGTGTATGCTGGAGGGGAAAATCTTACTGATTTTATACAAAAAAATCCAATAATATCGCCCGAAAACCCATATAGCCCCGACTTCGATGCTACGATGGCATGGGGACCGACACAGGGACGTCGATTTTATGTAGGATTTAGATATAATATTGGCAAGTAAGGTCTGAGACCTTAATATCTTTATATTATAATGAATGTTTAGGATTACCTGAAAATTAAATAAATTAGAAATATGAAAGCGAAGATTGTATTAATTGTTATGTTGTGTTTAGCATCCTTGAGTTTTAGTTCATATGCTCAAGATAAGAAAGACAAGAATGCAGATAAGAAAGAAGTTACATTTGATGTATCTATGACATGTGACAATTGTAAGAAAAGAATCGAAAAGAATATTGCTTTCGAGAAAGGTGTCACTGATATGCAAGTCGATCTTCCGGCTAAGACTGTAATGGTTGTTTATCATGCTAATAAAACTAATTTGGAGAAACTTCAGAAGGCGATTGAAAAACTAGGCTATGAAGTGAAGGTGCATGAGCCCGCTGAGTAATTAGCGATGCTTATTAGTGTATAACATAAATAGAGACGCAAATTTTGCGTCTCTATTTATGTTATTATCGAAAGAATTTAGGGATATTTTAAATAATAATATCTATTGTTGCTTAATTAGCAAAGCAGAAAACAACCCCTTAGATTTTATTTGTTTTTATGAGCCTTCAATAAATCCTCCAACTGAATAAGCTCGTCCCGGTATTGGGCAGCTTCGAGGAAGTCGAGTTTCTTGGCGGCCTCGGTCATATGTTTCTTTGTTTTGGCAATTGCAGCTTTTAAATCAGTGTCCGAAATATAGCCGGCTTTAGCTTCCGCAGCAATGTTTAAATGAGTTGGTTCGATATATGGCTTGGGTTCGTTATCTGTGCCTTTACCTCCCAATGCAGAGCCTCTGGCTTTCTTAATCTGTTGTGGTGTAATTCCATGCTTCTCGTTATAAGCAAGCTGTATTTCACGGCGACGGTTTGTTTCATCTATTGTCAACTGCATACTGTTGGTTATTCTGTCTGCATAGAAAATAACCTTTCCATTGACATTACGGGCAGCACGCCCAACTGTCTGAGTAAGGGATCTGTGAGATCGAAGAAAGCCTTCCTTGTCCGCATCCAAGATGGCTACAAGAGACACTTCAGGTAAGTCAAGCCCTTCACGAAGGAGGTTTACCCCGATCAGAACATCAAAGACACCGCTTCGTAAATCATCCATGATTTGTACACGATCCAGAGTGTCTACATCCGAGTGTATGTAATTACATTTTACACCGTTGTTAGCCAGATAAGTAGTTAGCTCTTCTGCCATACGTTTCGTAAGTGTAGTAACTAAAGTACGTTCGTCCTTATCCACACGTATCTGTATTTCTTCCATCAGATCATCAATCTGATTCAAACTTGGGCGTATATCAATAGGAGGATCAAGTAGTCCTGTAGGTCGAATCAACTGTTCAACAACTACACCCTCCGATTGAATCAATTCATAATCAGCAGGAGTTGCACTTACGTATATTATTTGCTTAACAAGTGACTCGAACTCTTCGAATTTTAAAGGTCGATTGTCAATTGCAGCAGGTAGACGGAAACCATATTCAACCAGATTTTCTTTTCGGGAATGATCACCTCCATACATCGCACGTATCTGCGGTAGGGTAACGTGACTCTCATCTATTACAACCAAATAATCGTCAGGGAAGAAGTCTAAAAGGCAGAAAGGACGAGTTCCGGGAGGTCGATTATCAAAATAGCGTGAATAGTTTTCTATACCCGAACAGTGTCCTATTTCACGAATCATTTCTAAATCGTATGTCACCCTTTCATAAAGACGTTTAGCCTCTAAAGGCTTTCCTATCGATTGAAAGAAATCAACTTGTTTACCGAGGTCTATTGAAATCTCGTCTATAGCCCTGTGTATTCTCTCTTTGGTTGTTACAAATAGATTTGCAGGGTAGATACGGTATTCTTCGAATCTTTCTATTCTCGATCCTGTAAGAGGGTCGATGCTCTCGATACTCTCTATTTCATCATCCCAGAACATGACGCGGATAATGGTTTCTGCATAAGCCAGAAATATATCAACAGTATCTCCTTTTACCCTGAAATTACCATGCGAAAATTCAACTTCGTTTCGAGAATACAAACAATCAACTAAATCTCGTAGAAACTTATCTCTAACCAGTTTTTTACCTTTTTCGATAAGTATTGTATTATTTGCAAAATCCTCAGGATTTCCCATACCATACAAGCAGGATACTGACGATATTACGATAACATCTTTCCGTCCCGATAATAGAGCCGAGGTTGTCGCCAATCGTAGTTTCTCTATCTCATCATTGATCGATAAGTCTTTCTCTATATAGGTATTCGTAGAAGGAATATAAGCTTCGGGTTGATAATAGTCATAATATGAAACAAAATATTCCACGGAGTTTTCAGGGAAAAACCCCTTGAACTCACTATATAACTGAGCAGCCAGAGTTTTATTATGGCTGAGTATCAATGTCGGTCTTTGAACCTGTTGGATAACATTGGCTATGGTAAATGTTTTTCCCGACCCAGTAACCCCTAATAGGGTTTGGTGGGGAATATCACCGTTAATACCTTCCACCAATGCTTTTATAGCTGTGGGTTGGTCTCCGGTAGGTTTATATGCTGAGGTAATTTTAAAATCCATGATTGATCTAAAAAATAGTGTACAAGTAAAAAGTGCTAGTTTACTTTAGTTATTACAAATATAGCTATAAATAAAAACGAAAGACAGTATGAATAGTTCATACTGTCTTTATTTATAAAAAATATTTTCTTTCTATTTAGAATACAAGAGTCAATATCCAATATACAAACCCTGCCATAAGAGCACTCACCGGAATGGTTATAATCCATGCTACCAATAAATCTTTGGTAACTCCCCATCTAACGGCTGATAGTCTTTTAACAGCACCTACTCCCATGATACTACCTGTAATAACGTGAGTTGTACTTACAGGAATGTGTAGCATTTCGGAGATGAATAAAGTGATAGAACCTGCTGTTTGAGCACAAAATCCTTCAACAGGAGTAATCTTTGTAATGCGGTTACCCATTGTCTTCATGATTTTCCAACCTCCTGACATAGTACCGATAGCAATAGCCGAGAAGCATACCAATGGAATCCAGTCATGCATCTCGTTCATGTCCGACATCTCCATCCAATGAGGAAGACCGGGGATGCCTTGATTGGCAATAAGTGCAGCGGCTATAATACCCATTACTTTTTGAGAGTCATTCAGTCCGTGACCGATACTCAGCAAAGCAGATGATACAAGTTGTAAACCTTTAAACCACCTGTCGGCTTTGCCCGGTTTGACTTTCTTCATCGCATGCAAAGTGATTATTGTAATTATATTACCTCCAATCATACCGATTAAAGGAGCTACAACGATAAACAATGCAATTACCCCAACAGTATCTAAGTGTACAGCTTTAAGGCCTCCTCCTGCAATAGCAGCACCAGCAAACCCACCAATTAGCGTATGCGAAGATGAAGACGGTATCCCTAACCACCATGTAATCAGATTCCAGGTGATTGCTGCAACCAATCCTGCTATAATAACATGCGATGGTGATGCAATATTGGATAAATCTACAGTTTTAGCAACTGTATTTGCAATACCGAATCCTCCAATAATATGTTTGGCGATAAAATAGGCTACGAAGTTGAAAAATGCAGCCCAGACAACGGCTTGAGTGGGGGTGAGTACTTTAGTTGACACTACTGTTGCAATTGAATTTGCAGCATCGTGAAAACCATTTATATAATCAAAAATAATAGCAAGAACAATAATAATAATTAATAGCGTCATCGATTTGCTTTATTTTATGAGTATTTGATGATGATAGTCTTTATTATTTTACCGACAGCCTCTTGTGTGTCAGTTGCTTTTTCAAGCTCATGTAGAATATCCTTCAGCTTTATTACTTCAATAGCGTCTTTTTCGTTTTCGAAAAGGTCAATCAGAAAATGTTCGTATACATCATCCGCTTTAGACTCTATTTCATGTAATTTATTACAATACTCTCTAACCTTTGTGGGGTTTTTCTTCAATACATCCAGTTCATCGATAGCTTTTGTCAGGAACTCTGCCGATTCACGAACCAAGTGAGCCAGTAGCTTAGCACTTTCGGGCATTACTTTCGGACTGTAAAGCATGATTCTTTTAGCACAGCTATTAATGTGATCAATCACATCATCCAGTCTGCTCGACAGTGTATTTATATCTTCTCTGTCGAATGGAGTAATAAACGTGTTGTTTAACTCTTCAAAAATCTTCGCTTGGAGTTTATCTCCGCGACGTTCCTGATCTTTTACTTTTTTGTATAACTCAACTGCTTCTTCGTGATTTTTTGCTTGTACACATCCAATAATCAAATCAGAAGCCGTTAGGATAACATCAGCCATTTGGCTGAGGAGCGGAAAGAATTTGTTTTCTTTTGGAACAAATCTGTCGAATAAGTTATTCTTCATATGTTTATTTAACCTGTAAGTCTAGATATTGGTTTTGAACATTTTGCTGCAAAGATATAGTAAAAAAACAAAAAGTTAACCTTTTTTTAACATTAAAAAGTGAACAATTTGAACATTGCGACAATCTATTTGCTTATTAGCTAAGCTAGATAAAGTTCCATATCTAACATTTCAAAGTAATAACTATCAATTGTTATTCTATTTGTCAAAGCAATAAAAAGGTCTGAGACCTTAAGAATATGTATTTAATTTTTTCTTTAAGGTATTTACGGGGTATAGCACTATTAAAAAGCCTATGAGACTGACTGTGAAGAAAATAAAGAGGATATCTGAGGCCAAAACCGAAACGGGATATGCATCAACAACAAAGGTTCCCGGTGTTTGACCTAGCTTCAGCAGTCCAAAATGTTCTTGCAAAAGGCAAAGAGTTAATCCCAGAATAAGTCCTGTAATAGCACCCGTCATCGAGATAAGCCAGCCTTCGATAAGGAATATACGTGATATAAGTTTGTTGTTGGCTCCCATATTCTGTAATATTTTAATGTCGTCATGTTTATCGACGATCAGCATAGATAGTGATCCGACAACATTAAATACAGCAATAATGAGAATAAAGGCGAGAATAAGAAATGTAACCCATTTCTCTATATTTACCATTCTGAATGAATCGGCTTGTTGTTCAAATCTGTTTTTGACAATGTACTTATCTCCCAATATAGCTTGGATTTTTTTCTCGACTTGATCAACAGAAGCGTCTTCTTTCAATTTTATATCTAAGGATGAAACCTCTGTGTCATATCTGAATAGCTGGCGTGCCAAACTAAGAGATACGATTAGCATTTGTTCATCATATTTTGCCTGATTGAGCGAGAATATACCGGCAGGATAAGCGTACACTTGTGTGAAAGCGTTAGACGGATTTGCCAATTGTATTTTCACATCCCGTTTGGGTGAGTATATTTCTAAAGGAGTAATATTGTCTGCTCGTAATCCGAGATTCATAGCCAGCCCTACTCCTGCGACACAAAAATCGACATCACCCTCTTTTAATGCAAATGTACCATTGATGATAAATTTGTCGGTATCAGCCATCTTCTTGAAGTTATCGGATACACCTTTTATCAATACAGGGTCTTGCCTTTCTCCATATCTCACCAAAGCATTTTCTTCAATTGATTCTGAAACAACATCTATTTCGGGAAGTTGCCTCACCTTTTCGATGTTTGGATTAGACGGATCAAATACCTTGCCTTTTGTGGGTGATATTTGTAATGTAGGATCAATTACGCTAAAAGAATCTGATACGAGTTGGGTAAACCCGTTAAAAATAGAGAGTGTACATACCATTGCCAGCGTAGCAATAGCTATACCACATACCGAAATCATAGAAATCACATTAATGGCATTATGCGATTTCTTAGAGAATAGATATCGGCGAGCTATGTAAAAAGATAGATTCACTCTTCAGTTTCTTTCTTTCCTTCGGTGTTTAATAATTTGTCAATGTTCTCCAGGTAATCTAAGGAGTCATCAATATAAAATACTAGTTCGGGAATAATGCGTAGCTGCTTGCCTAAGCGTTGGCCTAAATCGTAGCGAATCGCTTTTACATTTGTTTTGATGTTGGCCAATAATTCTTTTCCTTTTTCTGAAGGAAAGATACTTAGGTAAGCTTTTGCGACACTTAAGTCGGGACTGATTCTTACTCCGCTTACCGATACCAATATACCGGGCATTGCTTTTGTTTGTAACAGAAAGATCTCACCTAATTCTTTTTGGATGAGTCTGTTTATCTTTTGTTGTCTGGTTGTTTCCATTATTATATGTATATCTTGAATATTCTGTTATTAACTAATGTTTATTGTTTGTTGCTCTTTTTGAGCTGTTGTATTTACCAAAGTAACATAAAGGCATGTAGCCTTATTTTTTCCAGATAAGAGTCAGTCCGTCCCGAATGGGTAAAATTACTTTCTCTACTCTGTCGTCTTTTGCCAGCATATCATTAAATGCTTGTATCCCGATTGTTTGCTTATCGGTAGGATGAGGTGTCTCTAAAACTTTACCATCCCAAAGCGTATTGTCTGCTATAATCAAGCCTCCCGGACGAACTTTATCGAATATCAAATCATAATATTCGCAATAATGCCGTTTGTTGGCATCTATAAAAACAAGGTCAAAGATACAATCTATTGTTGGTATTATTTGTATTGCATCACCAATATGTAAGTGTATCTTATCTTTAAGTTTCGATTTATGCAGATGTTTCAGGATGAAATCTTCCAGCTCATCGTTTACTTCTATTGTATGTATTTCTGCATCATCAGAAGCACCTTCAGCTAAACAAAGCGTTGCATAGGCTGTATAAGTGCCTATTTCCAGAATGTATTTAGGCTGTATCATTCTGCAAAACATCTTGAGTAGCCTACCCTGTAAATGTCCTGATATCATGCGGGGACGGAGCAGATTTACATGAGCATCCCGATTGAGATTTTTCAGTAACTCGCCCTCCTCATCAATATGAGATAGGATATATTGTTCCATATTGTCTTGCTCCATATTTCTATATAAGATCTTTTACAGAGTGTAAAATTAATAATTTCGACGTTTCTTCGCACTACAATATTTTCTCTTTCTAGTGTAAACCCTTTGTTTAAGAAGAAAGGAAGAGCTGCCTCTGAGGCATCAGCCGTTAGTTTCTTTGCCTTCTATTTCTACAGTTTGTATAATGCCTTTGTGCTGATGATCGGGCAAAAGGCACAGTCTTGATTTATAAATATTGATCGTCTTTAAAACAAATGAGATAATAAACGATTTTTATGTCGCTATTATCTCATCAGTTGCAGTTATGCTATTTTGTTTTTATACAAAGCAATTATTCTACAGGAACATCATATTTGTCACCAGCATCAAGTACTTTACCTACATTGTTGATTTCAAGGAAAGATGTACCTCCACCTTCAGTGAAACTTCCACTTAGGTAAGCAACAGTATCTTCTTTGCTTACAAATTTAGATTCAGTAAGATTTTGTAATGCTTTCAAGAAATATTGTTTGTGTTTGTTAGTTGTATAACCGGTATCCTCTTGGAAACGAGCATCAACACCATAACAAACTGAAAGGTAACGAGCAACTTCTTCTTTGTTACAGATTGCGAATACTGGGTTTTTGCTACGGAAAGCAGCCAATGTACGTGCAGTACGTCCAGTTACACTATCAGTAATAATTGCTTTAACACCAAGTTGGTTTACTGATTTAACAGCTTGTTTAGCAAGGAATGAAGTGTTGTCATATTCTGAATCTTTAAATGGAACAGGAATAATATTCTCTTCCAATTTAGAAATTTCAGCAGCACGAGCTACTTGAGCCATTGTGCGAACAGCTTCAACAGGATATTTACCATAAGCAGTTTCACCACTTAACATCACAGCGTCAGTTCCGTAATATACTGCATTAGCAATATCGGCAACTTCTGCACGTGTTGGACGTGGATTTTCGATCATCGTATGTAACATTTGAGTTGCAACGATAACCGGTTTTTTGTATTCGATTGCTTTACGGATCAACAAACGTTGGATTCCCGGGATGTTTTCTTGAGGAACTTCGATACCTAAGTCTCCACGAGCTACCATCACACCATAAGCGTGTTCGTAAATTTCGTCGATGTTATCAACACCTTCTTGATTTTCGATTTTCGCGATGATTTTAATGTCACTATTGTGAGCATCTAGTATTTTTTGAACGTCAAGAACGTCTTCTTTATGTCTTACGAAAGAGTGTGCAATGAAGTCAGCTCCGTATTTGATAGCGATTTCAATACATTTTTTATCTTTTTCAGTAATTGAAGGTAGATTTACGCTAACACCAGGGATGTTTACGCTTTTACGGCTACCGATTGTTCCGTTATTTTGAACTTCTACAAGAAGATAGTCATTTCCTTTTTCTATTACTTTAAGAGCAGTCTCACCATCATCGATAAGAAGAAGGTTTCCAACAGGAACATCTTTTACGATACTTGGGTATGAAACAGCTACTTGCTCTGGAGTCGATTTTACATTGATGTCTCCGATCACTTTCAGTCTATCACCTGTTTTCACAACAATTTTTTCACCAGATTCAGTTGCAGTTGTACGGATCTCAGGACCTTTAGTATCCATCATAAGACCTATAGTCTTAGATACTGTACGTACGTTGTTGATTACCTGAACGAATCCTTCTTCTGTCATGTGAGCTGAGTTCATTCGAACTACATTGATCCCTTCGTTGTACAACGATTGGATGAAATCAACATCACAACGCATGTCTGAAATTGTTGCAACAATTTTCGTTTTCTTAAACATAAAAGTAGTTTTTAATTATAATAATTATTTTGTATTTCTAATAATGTATTCTATTGCTAATCTGTAGGATTCGAAACCCAATCCGACTACTGCTCCTTTACAGGCTGGCGCTATCATCGATTTGTGGCGAAACTCTTCACGAGCATGTATGTTAGATATATGCACCTCTATAACCGGAGTGGTTACTGCTTTAATTGCATCGTGTAAGGCAATTGAGGTGTGTGTATATGCTCCCGCATTCATCACAATACCATCATATTCAAATCCGACTTCGTGTATTTTATCTATCAGATCTCCTTCATGGTTAGATTGGTAATAGCATAATTCGCAACTATCAGAGTATGAGGAAACCAATTCGTCGAAATACGTATCAAATGTAGTATTTCCATATATAGTCGGCTCCCGCTTTCCCAATAAGTTCAAATTAGGTCCGTTTATTACCAATATCTTCATGTGTAATAGTGTTTTAGCTATTCAGGATGATTGATGAGAAATAATCATACAAAGATAGACATTTTTTTGTTCATTTAAATACTAAAGATATATTGTTTTGTGTAAAAACACAATGTGTTAATACGAAAAAAAACGGCAGTGGTATTCTAAAATGAATAATCTGCCGTTTTTTATAGAAATGTGGTGTATATATACTTAATATGATCTTTTCTCTAAACCTTCAACATAGTTCAGGAAGGCTGTATTTACCGTGCGGTTTCCTCCCGGAGTTGGGTAGTTTCCTGAAAAATACCAGTCCCCATTGTTGTCAGGACACGCTTTGTGTAAGTTTTCGATGCTTTGGAAAACAATCTCCACTTTTGCTTCTGTGCCTTCGGGAGTCAACATCTGAGCTATTTTCTCAGAAATCTCCTCTTCAGTAAAAGGTTCGTATATTTCTTTGACATAATTTACAATTTCCTCTTTAGGCTTATTGCGTTGAGCGAGTGATTTACGATACACTTCGTCAATTACGCTCTGCATTCCTTTGTCTTTAAGGAGTGCTATTGCTGCCCTGAAAGCAGCGAATTCGCTCATGCGAGACATGTCTATACCATAGCAGTCGGGGTACCTGATTTGAGGAGATGAAGACAAGACTACAATTTTTTTAGGGTGCAGTCGATCCAACATCTTGATGATACTTTGTTGGAGAGTTGTTCCCCTGACAATACTGTCATCTATTACAACGAGATTATCCTTATAAGGGCGGATCGATTCATAAGTGACATCATAAACGTGTGCAGCCAGATCGTTTCGACCTTTATCTTCCGAAATAAACGTTCTTAATTTGATATCTTTTATTGCCACTTTTTCGGTGCGGACTTTCATAGCTAAAATCCGTTTGATATCATCGTTGGTGGCATGCTCACCCTTTTCTCTGATTTTTTTAAACCTTACCTCTTGCATGTATTCCTCTAAGCCCTGCGTCATCCCGTAAAATGCAACTTCGGCGGTATTGGGGATAAAAGAAAATACAGTGTTACGAAGATCCGAATCAATAGATTTCAAGATGCGTGGAAGAAGAAGTTTTCCTAATTCTTTTCGCTCTCTGTAAATATCAGCATCTGATCCTCTGGAGAAGTAAATACGCTCAAAAGAACAAGGAGCATATGATTCTTTTTTCTCTATAATCTGAGGAAACATTACGCGACCATCTTTTTTTACCACAATAGCTTGACCGGCTTCCAATTCTTTGATATCGGAAACATCCAAGTTCATCGTTGTTTGGATAACAGGGCGTTCAGATGCAACAACAACAATCTCGTCATCCATATAATAATACGCCGGACGAATACCCCAAGGATCACGGAAAACAAATGAGTCACCGCATCCTATCAGTCCACCGATTACAAATCCACCATCCCATTTTTCGCTTGCTGTACGCAACATAAATGGTATGTCCAGATTTTCTTCGATAAGTTTATTAAGTTCTGTTCCTTTAACAGTTTTGTCTTTTCCGTATTTGTCGAATTGGAATTGCACCTCACGATCTAAATAATGCCCAAGAGACTCCAACAGAACAAAAGTATCTGCATAATCACGAGGGTGTTGTCCTTCCTTAACCAGATCGTTAAATAATTCGTCAACATTCGTCATATTGAAATTACCGGCAATGGCCAGGTTTCGAGAAGCCCAGTTGTTTCGTCTCAGAAATGGATGCACATAAGACAGTCCGGTTTTTCCTGTAGTGCTATATCTCAGGTGACCAAGAAATAATTCACCGGCAAACGGTAGATTTTTTTTTGCGAAAACAGGATCATTCAGGTCGTCATGTGAAGTCTTGCCAAAATGATTATGAACATTGGCGAAAATTTCGGAGATAGCACTCGATCCGGTTGCTCTTTCTCTGAATATAAATTCAGTGCCCGGCTCAGCATCCAGTTTTACAACAGCCAATCCGGCACCTTCCTGCCCGCGATTGTGTTGCTTTTCCATCAGCAGATATAGCTTATTTAAGCCATGTCGCCATGTACCATACTTTTCCTGATAATATTCAAGTGGTTTTAAAAGACGGATCATTGCGATCCCGCATTCGTGCTTTAAAGCTTCTGTCATTACAGTATTCTAAGGTGGAATTGTTCTTTTAATTAATCTAAAAAGATACCACAAATATACTGTGAATTTTGGATGAAAAAAAGCAAGATTTGTTTTTAATGGAAGAAAAAATATATGTTAAGAAAAAACGCTTCTTTTTTGTAACCAATCTTAAAAATAGGAGTCTTAATATAACGAGGCATGTTCTTAATTGCATATGAAGCACATGTAATTTTGTCTTTAAGTACTTTTTATGAGGTATTTGAGTAAAAAAAAGCATAAAAAGCTTGATGAATAAAAAAAAATTAGAACTTTGTGATATTTCCTTTCCAAATGATACTAATAGTAAAGTGTGGCTGACTAAAAATATATAAACAGACAAAAAGTGATACAAATAAGAAATCTTAATAAAACCTACTATGGCGGCTCACCTTTGCATGTGCTCAAAGGTATAGACATGAGTGTTGATAAAGGTGAATTTCTGTCTATAATGGGAGCATCAGGATCCGGTAAATCTACATTATTAAATATTCTGGGTATATTGGATACCTATGATACCGGTGAGTATTATTTAGATAATATTTTGATAAAAGACCTTAGTGAATCGAAAGCTGCAGAATTACGAAACCGTAAGATTGGTTTTATCTTTCAATCTTTTAATTTGATTACCTTTAAGAATGCCTTGGAAAACGTGGCTTTGCCCTTGTATTATCAGGGGGTAAGCCGTAAAAAGAGGAATATATTGGCTATGGAGTATCTTGATAAGATGGGGCTTGCCAGCCATGCTACGCATTTGCCTAACGAATTATCGGGAGGACAAAAGCAACGTGTGGCAATAGCCAGGGCTTTGATTGCTCAGCCTCAGATAATTCTGGCTGATGAGCCTACGGGAGCATTAGACAGTAAAACTTCGGAAGATGTAATGCGATTACTTCGTGAGATTAATGAGATCGACGGTATGACCATGATTATTGTAACGCACGAGCAAGGTGTAGCAGATGCTACTGATCGGGTGATACATATAAAGGATGGAATAATAGGATCGATCGAAATAAATAATCATCAAGGTAAATAGATATTCTATGTTTGATTTTGATTCATTAAGAGAGATTGGTGCCACCATCAATAAAAATAAACTCAGGACTTTCTTGACCGGGTTTTCTATTGCTTGGGGTATCTTTATGCTTATAGTTTTGCTTGGGGCCGGTAACGGACTTAAAAATGGTATTACCTCAAACTTCTCACGTCGGGCTAAGAATGCTGTAAGTGTAGGGGGCGGATTTGTCTCTATGCCTTACAAAGGCTTACCAGTTGACCGGGAAATTAAGTTTGACAATAAAGATTACGATTTACTTCGCAATAAGATTCCCGAGGCAGACTATGTGTCGGCTCAGATTGAACGTAGAGCAACCATATCCTTTAATAAAGAATATGGCTCATGGGGCATGTTTGGAGTGTATCCGGATGCTGCCTATATCAGCAATATTGATATGTCGACAGGAAAAGGTCGGTTTATCAATCAGATAGATATGGACCAGAGACGAAAAGTAATCGTTATTAATACCGAAATGGAACAAGTCCTTTTTAAAGGAGAAGAATCTTTAGGCAAGTATGTTACTTCTGACGGAATTGCCTATCAAGTAATAGGCGTATATAAAGATGAAACAGGGCGTACTAATGTCCCCTCCTATATTCCATTTTCTACGGCACAGAGCCTTTATGGTCAGGGTTATAAAGTAGACAGGCTCGATTTTACGGTAAAAGGCCTTACCACCATGCCTCAAAATGAAGCCTTTGTAAAAAGACTTAGAGAAAAGCTTGGTGCTTTGCATAATTTTGACCCCGAAGATAAATCAGCTATTTGGGTTTGGAATACAGCCGAAGATGCTGTTCAAACAGAATCTATATTTGGAGCCATAACTATGTTTATATGGGTTGTTGGTATTGCATCTCTAATCGCCGGAATCGTAGGCGTTGGAAATATTATGCTTATTACAGTAAAAGAGCGAACCCGAGAATTTGGTATACGGAAAGCAATCGGTGCAAACCCATATTCGATATTGAAGTTGGTTTTGTTAGAGTCAATTATTATAACTACCACTTTTGGGTATATAGGTATGGTAGTTGGTGTAGGACTTACTGAATTAATCAGTGAAGGTATGAAAATGGCACCTTCAGGCGATGGAGGTCCCAGTGTTTTCAAGGATCCGACTGTTGATCTCGGTATCGTTTTAGCAGCCACTTTGGTGCTGATCGTGTCAGGTGTGTTTGCCGGATATATTCCGGCGAAAAGGGCTGTAAGTATTAGCCCTATTGAAGCTATGCGTGCCGAATAAAGCTTCAGACCTTTTTCTGGTTTTGGAGAGTATGTTAGGAATAGACAGATGTAATATTAGGGGTGTCGCATAAACATCACTGATGCTTAAAGAACAAAAAGAAATAGTAGAATATGTTCGATTTAGATAAGTGGCAGGAAATATGGAATACCATCACCGCAAACAAAATGCGAAGTGTGATGACCGGATTCGGCGTCTTTTGGGGAATCTTTATGTTAGTGATTCTGATAGGTGTTGGTAATGCCTTTCAGGGAGGAATGGAACAAAATATTAAAGGATTTGCCACCAATTCGGGATTCTTTTTTACGAATGTAACCAGTGAGCCTTATAAAGGTTTTAGAAAAGGGCGTTGGTGGAATATGAATAATCGCGACCTTGAGATAATAAAACAAAAAGCGACAGCTTTAGAATATATTTCTCCCATGTTGTTTGGCGAAAGCTCGTCTAAAAATGTGGTGATGGGGCGTAAGTCAACTTCGGCTCAAGTTATGGGAGTATATCCCGACCAATTTAAAATACAAACACAGACGGTAATTAAAGGTCGTTTGTTTAATGATTTAGATATTAGAAACGTAAGTAAAGTCGCACTTATTGGAAAGACCGTTGCCGAAAATTTATTCGATAGTGGGCAAGACCCGATAGGGGCATATATTCGTGTAAATGGTATATATTTTCAGGTAGTAGGTGTAATACGTCCCAATTCGAAAGCTCAAATTGGAGGCGATGCAGAAACCTCTGTGTATATTCCTTTTTCAACCATGCAAAAAGCCTTTAATCAGGGCGATATTATTCACTTTATGGGAGCTACAGCCAAAGAAGGCATGTCTGTTTCCACACTTGAAGATCAAATCAAAACAATTTTAAAGGCTAATCATAATATCGCACCGAATGATGAGAAAGCCGTTCGTAGCTTTAATATCGAAAAAGAATTCAAAACCTTTGCCAATCTGTTTCTTGGAATCAGAACCCTTATCTGGATTGTAGGTCTCGGGTCTTTACTTTCAGGTATCATCGGTGTCAGTAATATTATGTTGGTTACGGTGCGTGAGCGAACTCGCGAGATTGGGGTACGTCGGGCATTGGGAGCAAAACCGGTCACAATAGTTTCACAAATTGTGAGCGAGAGTTTTATTCTTACTTTTATTGCAGGATTCGGAGGATTGTTCTTCGGAGTTATAATTCTGGAGTTAATAAGTATAGGAATGAGAGGAGGAGCAAGTGAAGATATGTTCTTTATACCACCTTTCATCTCTTTTGGGACAGCCCTTGTGTCAATGTCAATACTTATAGCTTCGGGACTTTTTGCCGGGCTGATGCCTGCTCTGCGAGCGTTAAGCATCAAAGCTATTGATGCAATCAGAGAAGAATAAATTTATCAAAAGACGAGATCTATAATTAGAAAAAGCAAAAAATAAACATCAATTAAATATGGAAAGTTACGGAAAAAAGAAAAGTCCTGTGAAGAAAATCTTCAGTATAATTGGAGTAGTTCTTATCGCAGTTGTAGTTGTAGGTGTTTTTGTTTTCCTCTGGAACAAGAGTCAGCCCAAAGAGGTTATTTATGAAATTGTCGAAGTTGTTGACGGCGATATTGAGAATACAACTGTTGCAACAGGAAAAGTTTCTCCCCGTGACGAAGTTCTTATTAAACCTCAGATTGCAGGTATTATAGAAACCGTATTAAAAGAAGCGGGTGACCACGTAAAAGCAGGAGAGGTGATAGCGACTATACAGGTTGTACCTGAGTCGTCCTCTTTAAGCGCAGCCGAATCCCAAGTAAATATTGCAAAGATAAATCTTAATTTGTCGAGTGCTGACTATAATCGTCAGAAGCAGTTATTTGAAAAAGGTGTGATAGCTAAAGAAGAAATGGATAAAGCTGAGGCCGATTACCGAAAAGCTCAGGAAGATGCCGAAAATGCTAAAGATAATTTAGATATTATCCGTACGGGAGTTTCTAAAAAAACAGCTAAATATAGTAATACGCAGATTAAATCTACTATTGATGGGATGATCCTAGATATACCGGTTAAAGTGGGTAATTCGGTTATTCAATCTAATAATTTTAATGAAGGAACTACTATTGCTACGATAGCTAACATGTCCGATATGATTTTTATAGGAAAGGTGGATGAAACTGAAGTAGGTCGTATTCATGTCGGAATGCCTATAAGATTGTCAATCGGTGCAATTGATAATAAAAAATTCGATGCTGTACTAGAATATGTTGCACCAAAAGGAGTAGAGGAAAACGGAGCTATTCTTTTTGAAATAAAGGCAGCAGCAAAAATTACAGATTCCATAGACATACGTGCAGGTTATAGTGCCAATGCTCAGATAATGGTGGCTAATGCTAAAGGTGTTTTAACTGTACCTGAGAGTACTGTATCTTTCAGCAACGATTCTGCATTTGTGTATGTGCTTACTCAAGAAACCCCCAAACAGGTATTTGACAAGAAGTATGTAACTGTTGGATTGTCGAATGGTATAAATATCGAAGTTAAATCGGGATTGACCAAAGGGCAAAAAATCAGAGGTAACGAAAAGGATGAAAAAGCGAATATACCTGAACAACCTAAGTAAGGTATACTAAAAGATGCTTATAATCAGTATGTATAAAAACAGGTTTGAGAACTTAAATACGATTTAGTTTGATGAAAAAATATATTATAGCAGTAGGTTGCTTATTATTAACACTGAGTGCACAAAGCCAGTCCGGTTGGACTTTGAGGCAATGTATAGATTTTGCGATAGAGCACAATATCGAAATAATGCAACAAGATCTGAAAGTTAAAGGAGCTGATGTAGATCTTAATTCAAGCAAAAACGAACAATTACCCGATTTAACAGGAGCTGTAGGACAAAGCTTCAATTTTGGACGTTCTCCTAATGCGTCTACAGGTGTTTTTGAGGCAAAAACAGCATCGCTTACGAGCTTCTCGGTATCAACAAGTGTGCCTATTTTTACGGGATTCCGTATCCAGAACCAAATAAAAGCGAATGAGTTGAGTTTATATGCGGCTATGGCAGGTCTGAATAAAGCGAAAGAAAATATGGAACTGCAAATTACAGCCTATTTTCTGGATGTTTTGTTTAAGAAAGAGATTCTGAAAGTGTTTAAGGAACAAGTATCTCTGACACAGACACAAGTAGAAAGAACTGCTATTTTGGTCGAAACCGGCAAAGTTGCACAGTCACAATTATATGATATAAAGGCACAATTAGCTAAGGATGAGTTGAATGTTACGACATCAGACAATGATCTTAAACTAAGCCTATTGAACTTGTCTCAAGCATTAAACCTCCAGACAATGGAGGATTTTGATATTGAGGCTCCTAAATTGACCGAAACCGTAATGGTTGAGGATGTATTATCTGGATTAGTAAAACCGGATGTTGTATACGATCAGGCAGTACAGACGAGACCTCACGTAAAGGAGGCTGAATTTAACGTTGAGAGCACCAAGAAGGCGTTAAAGGTGGCTCAGGCGGGATATTGGCCAACTCTTACTTTTGGAGCGTCATATGACAATAGTTTCAGTCATGTTTATGATAACGACATTCCCAATTCGGCTATCGCTCATCAATTGAGGGATAACTACCGGATAGCTTTGGGGCTAAATCTAAGTGTGCCTATTTTTAATCGTTTCCAAACACGTAATCAGGTACGTCAAGCCCGTTTGAATATAGAGAATCAACAGCTGATACTCGATAATGTTAAGTTGGCTCTGTTTAAAGAAATCCAACAGGCATATCAAAATGCCACAGCGGCACAGGCGAAGTTTATTTCTACAGAGAAAGCCTATGAGGCAGCTGCCGAATCATTTAAATATGCTGAAGAGCGTTATCAGATAGGTAAAACAAGTGTTTTTGAATATAATGAAGCACAAACTAAATTGATAAGCAGTAAATCGGAACAAATACAATCTAAATACGATTTTGTGTTTAGAAGTAAGATATTGGATTTCTATCAAGGGAAAGAAATCAATATGGAGTAATGATACATACCATGATTGCAAAATAAATAAGGCTACCGGATGGGTAGCCTTATTTATTTTATAATTTAACTTGAACTCTTTTTCTTTTAAGTAACCTCTATCTAATCTACTAAAAGAAATAACAAGTCGCAGTTTATTTCAATAAGAAAGATACAGTTGTATTGTTTGCAAACTTAGCAAACTCTAAATCGTAAATTGCTTGTTGTTTCAAAGAAGGGTCAGCCTCAAATGCGGCTCCTAAATGATGGGCAACACCTGTTGCATCATTTGTACGGGCAGCTACTATTGCTTCGAGGTAATGAGTCATACCATTTTTGTTGCTTATAGCATTAAGAGTTTGCTCTGCTTGGTTATAATTTTTGGTCAATATTTGAGCCAGTGCAGCATTGTTTGATTTAGTATTTCCAAATGCTTGAATAGCTTTATTATAATCACCTTTCTTTAAATACAATAGACCAAGAGCTTCATTTGAAGTATTAGCTTGTGAGCCACTTGCAATTAATTGCTCGGCTTTAGCGATATCACCGTCAGCCATTGCCAGCAAACCTAGATTCATATTGGGTTCAGGAGCTTTATTATTTATTTGTTGAGCTTTAACAAATGCTTTTTGGGCTGCATCTATCTGACCATTTTCGAAGTAGAAAGCACCTAGATTGTTCCATCCTCTGTAATCGGTAGGGAATCTTTGAGTTACCACCGTGTATATTCTTTCTTTAGGTGTACCTTCTAATGTTGCAGTATATAAAAGCTCATTAGCCGTAAGAGTAGAGGGGTTAGTATTAAAAGCCTGAATCAATTCACTATCGGTTTTTCCAACGGTTTCAACATTAGCTATCAAACGAGAACGTCTTAGTTGAGGAAGTATGGTTTCTGCCAGATCTTTATATATAACTGAAATATTCTTGATTTCGCGTTCTCTGTCCGCTGGGTCTTGATACATCGAAAGTACACGTAATACCAAGTCTTTATCCTGAAGGCTCGAAGCTTCTACCAGCTTTTTGAAACCTTCCCAGTCTTGAGCTGTATAATTTGCATATACATTTGTATTTACATTCTCTTTTTTGAATTCTTTATTCAGATAACCGGTTGTGTTTTTTTCACGCTGCGCAGCCAATTTAGAGTTTAGGTCATAACCTCCATCGGGCGAAGCATAAGCTAATACTTCAACATTAACTTTTTGCTTAGGGTTATTATCAGCACTTTTCACCAGGCTTTTCCATGCTGCCAGATTATTTGAATTCAACTCGCTCGATCTTAGTTCAGCTTGCTGAATAAGGAACAGAATGTTGGCATCATAAGCGTCCTTGATTAATTTTTGGAAATCATCGGGAGCGTCAGCCGGAGTATTGGTTAAAGCATTCGCTAATGCTGCTGTAGTAATCAATCCTTCAGAAATTTTCACATCAGGAAGAGTTACAGGTTTATTTTTGACAAGGGTTGTAAAGCGTAGATACAATGCAGGATTTGTCATTTCAGGATCATAATCAAATTCAGACTTGATTGTGAAAGGAGCTCCTTGTTTTTGTAGAACAACAATACCGTTTCCGGCTATTTTCTCACCTTGATAATTAACGGATGTTCCTACTTGTTCTGAAATTCCCCACTTCAATACAGGTGTAATTGTTATTTCCGCATTTTTATTGAACCATTTTTCAGGAAATTTTCCATTTACAGTCACAGGGATTTTAGATCCTTGAACCTCCATTGGTGTTGGAGTTACACTGAAAAGTGATGGGGAGAGGGGTGTTAATTTGCTACTACACGAAACCAATATGACGGCAAACAATGCAATCATAGTAGACCGAAAGAGAATTTTAACCTTGTTTTTCATGTCTTTTGTTCTTTTATTATTAATTTAGTTCATATCTATATATAACGTATTATATACAATAGTTGTTTATAACTACGAAAGATACAAATAAATATATTAATCTATAATAATGGCTATAATAAATTTTGAATACCTTAAGGATTTTTTAGATCAGAAGGTTTTACTCTATAATCGTCCTCAATTCATAGAAAATGATCCTATTTGCATACCTCACTCTTACGATAGATATGAAGATGTCGAAATAATGGGTTTTTTTGCTGCTATTTTCGCTTGGGGACAACGCCCCACTATCATAAATAAATGTAAAGAACTTTCTCAGAGAATGGATAATGCCCCTTATCAATTTATAACGGAGCATAAAGAGGAAGATTTAAAACAGTTGATCGGGTTTAAGCACCGTACGTTTAATGATACAGACCTTTTGTACTGTATTGATTTTTTTAAAAGGCATTATGCTCGATATTCAACACTCGAAACGGCGTTTTTCCCTAATAAGGGTATGACTGTAGAAGGTGGTTTAAATTATTTTCAGAATTATTTCTTCGATGCTCCGGATGCCCCTTCGCGTACACGTAAACATATACCTAACCCTTTGCGCAAATCGGCGTGCAAACGTTTGAATATGTATTTGCGTTGGATGGTGAGAAACGATAAGCAGGGAGTCGATTTTGGTTTGTGGAAAACCATTCAGCCGAAAGATCTTATTTGTCCTCTCGATTTGCATGTAGAGCGTACAGCCAAAAAGATTGGATTATTATCAAGAGACAAGCCTGATTGGGTCGCCGCCAAAGAGCTGACTGATAACTTAAGGTTGTTTGATGCCGAAGACCCTGTTAAGTACGATTTTGCCTTGTTCGGCATATCTATCGAAGAGAAGTGTATAATAGATATTACTTAACGTTCTTAGTTATATTATAAAGTATTACTTATTTGAATAGCTTCACTAAGGCTTTTATCAGAAAAGAGCAGAGAGCACTTCTTTTCATCGTATTCATTATATATACATAATCGCTCATCTCATGAAAATTCTCATAGTCTTTTTGTATAGTCTTAGGAATATTTTCGTCTAAAACCCGAGTTCTCTCATGTATATGGGAGTCTATAAGTTGGGGGTTGGTACTTAATCCGTCCCATTCAAAAAGAACAATGTCAACGTCAACAAATACAGGTTGTTCGTTTTTCAAGCCAATTGTTTGCAAGAAAAATTTCCAATCCGAGGTTATCTTTAGAGTTTCATCGTATAATCCATATGTGTCAAATAAATTACGACGAATAAAGGTGGCCTGATGCTTAATTGTTCCCCAATAAAAATCGAATAAAGTAAGATATCTGTTTAAGCTAGGCACTTTTTGAGTGTAATTTCCAAAATCATTAATCTGATGCCCATTAATAAAAGGAGCTGTATAGGTTTGTGATCCAAATATATCTTTCAACACATTGTCATTTGCAAAAGTATCGGCTGAATTAAGAAAATAACAATAGTCTCCCGTTGAGCGTTCTATTCCTTTATTCATGGCATTGAATACGCCAGTGTCTTTTTCGCTTATCCAGAAAGATATATCCGACGAATACTGTTTTATAATATCTACACTGTTGTCTGTTGAAGCTCCATCAATAATAATAAACTCATAATTAGTATAAGTTTGCTTGATAACGCTTTTTATGGTTCTTTCGAGACCCTCAGCATTATTTCTGTTTACAGTTATAATAGATATCTTATTCATTGTTTGCAAAATTATAAAAAAAGAGTGACATATGATGCCACTCTTTTTTTGTATCGTTATATCTTCTGTTGATCAAATGTAGCTATCACCATACTTTAATTTCGTATCGGCAACAAACTGCTTAATGCGCTGTTCCTGATCTTTTTGGCATATGAGCAGAATGTTATCTACTTCAGCAACAATATAATTGTTCAGACCTTGGATAACTGCTAATTTTCCATCGGGTAATGCTATAATGTTTTCTGAACTTTCATAGAACAGGGTCTCACATTTAAGAGAGACGTTAGCATCCTTGTCTTTATCGGATATGTCATGCAGCGACCCCCATGTACCAAGATCAGACCATCCGAAATCTGCAGCAATAACGCAAACGTTATTCGCCTTTTCCATTACTCCATAGTCTATAGATATGCTTGGGCAATAAGAATATTGTTCTTGGATGAATGCTCTTTCTTTATCTGTAGTATAAATGTCTTTTCCTTGATTGAAAATGGTTGCTACTTCCGAAAGGTTATCATTGAAAGCTTTTAAAATAGTCTGAACATTCCAAATGAATAGCCCGGAATTCCATAAAAACTCACCGCTTTCGTAAAAAATCTTGGCTAAATCGAGATTGGGCTTTTCTGTAAATACTTTTACTCTATTTATATCTCCAACAGTCTCTTCATCAATTTGAATATATCCATAGCCAGTTTCGGGTCTGTTAGGCTTGATTCCTAGAGTTAATAAAATCTCGTGATTTTCGACAAAGCCTAATGCCTTATGAATAACAGCGGCAAACTCATCCTCTTTGAGAATAAGATGGTCAGAGGGAGCTACAACTATATTTGCATTCGGATTTATGGCATTGATATGATAACTGGCATAAGCAATGCATGGTGCAGTGTTTCGCCTGAGGGGTTCTAATAAAATTTGGCTGGGAGCTAATTCCGGAACTTCCTGCATAGTAAGTTTAGCATAACTCTCATTGGTTACAATAAATATATTTTCAAGAGGTAGAATTTTCTTAAAACGGTCTACAGTCATCTGCAAAAGAGAGCGACCTGTACCGAAAAAATCCAGAAATTGCTTGGGACGATCTTCACGGCTAAATGGCCAGAAACGACTGCCAATTCCGCCACTCATTATCACACAATAACTATTTTTATTGTCCATGGTATAAAATATGGTATGAATTTATATCTATTATATATGTCTAACCTTAAGACGTAAACAAATATAATATATTTTATGCATAGAAAAAAAAATACTTCTTTTTTCAAAAAAAAGAGCAGATGTATGGTATATTCGAAAATATATCTATCTTTGCACTCACAAAAAATGCCCAGATGGCGGAATTGGTAGACGCGCTGGTCTCAAACACCAGTGGATTCATTTCCATGCCGGTTCGATCCCGGCTCTGGGTACGATTTAGAAAAAAAAGTCTAATTGATAATCAATCAATTAGACTTTTTTATTTTGGTTATTTGTTCCCAAAGAAGATGCTTTTGTAGTGATTAACTTAATCGGGGAAATTATATAGAAGCCTTATTCATTTTTTCTTCAGGCGAATCATCAAATACTGTTATTGGCATATTGTTGTGCATTTATTGCATGAATATTATTAGTGATTGTTGAATTCAAGAGGATGATAATGTGCTCTCTTATGCTCCTTTTTAATAGCGAGCAAGTAGTTGAATTTTTGATATAGCCTATCAAAAGTATACATAAAAGCAAATCTTATTGCGAAGCGAAATAGAGCTTCATTCTCAAGTTTATTCCTTTTTTGCTTTATTTGCTTTCCTGTGAATAATGAAATGTCATCAAATAAACTCAAATCACAGATGCAAAATTCGAAGTTATGTGCAAATTTATTTCTGTACCGATTTATAGCATCTATGTCTTTGTACAAATCATCATCCAATAAGCCTTTTGTTCCCAAAAACGTCAATTTATTAAAGAATGTAGAATCAAGCAATTCATACATTTTTCTTAACGTTTTATGCTCACATTCTGGATCTGTTTCAATAATGTCATTTAAGAGCACCTCAATATACAAATGTCCTTTAAGGATCAGACTCAAACTATCTTGCTCTAAAAATACTTTTTTTAGAGCTATTGAATCTAACATCTTAGGATCTTTCCTAAATAAAGCATCTTTTATAGAAATGACATTCTTCTCTATTTCTACAAAAGAGTCATTTTTTGTGTGGCTTGACAATATTTTGATCATCAAATTATATTCTTCTTTATCCAGCATATCTCCGCAAATTAAAATAAGTTTCCATTACCCCATACTCCCATACTCCCCAATCCTCTCCTCACAAATACGCTTTGTAATATCCCTCAATAGTTCCACTTTCGGAACAAGAGCATCAATATCCTCTTTTGTAACAACAAAATCAGGATCATAACGTCCATTTACATAAGCAGCTTTAATAAGTTCAAATAACCGTTTTTCTTCCGGAGTATCCTGTGGAAATACTTTTACAAAATCAGTCGAATATTTCTTTACCGAGTTTAGTAATTTTGTTAAGTTATGCTGTTTACTATTCTGCTGAGTATAGACCAAACGTATGGTATAAAAATAGTTTTCACAGGCTTGATGTAAATTAAATGATGCCATTTTGTAATACTTCTCTGTATAAATTAGTCTTGCTGTATGCAAAAATTGATTTGCATAAGGAAATTTATCATCAAAATATTCCTGAGCCTGTTGTTTTATTTCTTCAAAATTTAGCTTACGTCTGCGAGCTAGCTTATGGTTTCCACTATCATATAGAATTACACCTTCCTGTTTTATCTGCGTATAGAAATACCTGCCCTCTTTCAGTTCCTTATTCAATTTCTTCATATCGATAGTGATAAATTGAACAGGAGGCTGCCTGTCAGGATCTTTTGCCCGATTGTAGTACTGAACTTCTATATTATCCAGCGCTTTTCCTGCAATACCGTCAGAAATACCGCTTGTAACAACCAATATATCGTAATCACTTACATAAAACTGAATCTTGCCGAATTCAAATTTTTCATCATATATTACAAAATCGTTACGGGCATAGCTACCAAATAGAATTATCATTTCGGTTTGCTTAACACGACTTAAAATAGATTCTACAAGATAATGCAAATCCCTTTGGTTTGTTGACGGTAAATGTGATATAGACTTTTTCATCGGAATCCTGTTAATAAGTAATACAAAATATTTAATGCAATACTTTAAAGTTATAACTAGCTATAGTTGTTTTACTTGCCAAAGTAATAAAAAGGTCTGAGACCTTAACTATAAAGCTAAGAGTATAAAGGTATGTAAAAAAGAGAAATAGAAATTAACTTTTCAAGTAAAATCATATCTTTGTAATAACATCCTGCCATTGTTGGTTTATCACTCCATACAAACCGACAAATAAAGACCGCAGTGATATAAACTATTCATTCTAGTATTTATATCGGCTTGCTACCCATAGCAGGCTCAAAAGCGGATGTTTATGAATCAGAAAAATAACAATTTCACGCACTTGATTGAACACGCATGTGCAGCCCTTCCCCTGTCTCACCTGGCAGTAAAAGAGAAGTACAACAACTATCCTGTATGCCTGATAAGATATATGGAAAAAGGTAATCTCTTAGATTGTGTGGAGGTAAGTTTTGACAAAGAGAACGCCTCCCTGACCTTTATTATGGACAAAGAAGATAAGTGCTATTCTGCATCTATTCATTTTTACGACCCGAAAGATGAAACCTTATTCATCATCTTTATGCGTCAGTTCTCAAAATATTACAGTTACAGAAAAAAATGCTGGATATTGAAAGACTCTATTTACTGTAAAATAGAAGAGAATGAAGGCACGCACTTCTATTTTTATAAGTTTGTAGATGCGGATAAATACAATAATTGATAAAAGGCGAGGGTGTGCTGATTACGGCACACCCTTATTCCAAGATATTAGCTTCGTTCTTATGACGAATCTTTTTAGAGATTTAGTACCCTTTTCAACTCTTTATATCCGGCAATACTCATTTTAACTTGTAGATTATTCTGTAGTTTTAGCATTTGGCTTTGTTTCTCATACAGTTCTATGCGTTGTATATAATCTATATTTATAATATTTGAACGGTGTACCCTGACAAATTTATTGGCAGGTAAATGGTCTCCAAAATACTTCATAGTTTGTTCCTTCAAATACTTCCCTTTGGGGGTGAAGATCATTACATAGTTTCCTTCAGCCTGAATAGATATTATATCATTGATAAATATAAGGTCAATTTTCTGCCCATTTTTCACAGCAATATGTTCTAGTATTTCGCTTTCAGAAGAGTCTTCGTTTGTCATGGCTTTTTCTGAGGATTCGATATCTGTAGTATGCTCTACATCGATGTCTATGCTAACTTCTTCCTCTTGATTTTGAGTAAAAATATATCCATATAATAATATAAGCAATCCATAGCTTAGTAAAGCTAGGGTAATCCGTATTGGTACGGTCGGGAGTACATAATTCATTGCATTCTCCGGCGATACTATATAAACTATCAAAAAGCTTATTCCTACCCAACTTAATACGAATAATATGGCTAATGCTCCGTAGTTAACGATTTGCTGAATTATAGGTAATGATTTATAATTGGAATATCTAATGATCTCTTTTAATAAGAAATTTAATATCGCCAATAATAATCCGAATATAGTCCCATCTAAAATAAGATCGGAGAGAGGTAACGGTATAAGCGGAGCCATTATTGCAACTGTTACTATAAGAGTAATAATTACAATAATTAATGGGAGAATTAGTAATTTTAAATGACTATTATTCATCTGATAAATGATAATGTGTATTTATGCAGCATCAATAGTATTGCTGCATTTTATGATTAAGTAGCCTCTTGTGGTTGTACCCGTAAGAGCATCGCAGAGGTTTGCAACCTTAGTTTCTAATTTCGACATTCCCGAACATGCAAGCAGCTTTCAAATTCAAAATTGGAGTGCTGTCAGAAATGGGGGTATCAACCATGTGTCTTTTATCTTGAACGTCACCAAACATGGCACTTGATTTTAAGTTTATCTGCCATTCGCTAGGAACATAAACTATTATAGAGCCAAACATAGCATTTACTTCAAGTTTATTATTTGTACTTAAGCCACTTACTTTTCTAAGATCAAGTTTAATCTCCCCAAAAGCAGCATTTGCTTCTCCTCCTCTAAAGTTGGATGAAAATACAATTTCTTCGCTGCCATTGAATAATACCGCTTTATCTACATAATCATTTCCGGTATCGGTATTGGTATTTGAACATCCTTTACTCATATCTGAAATGAATTTCTTTGGCTGACAATATTTACTGCACATTCCGTGATCGTTTTTTTTGAATAGAAACAGGATTCCTCCAATGATAAGCAATACAGGCCAATAATTCTGAGCATTATTAAGTGTTCCATTTAATACTTCGGGAAAGTTTTGACCTATAACAGGTAAGATGAAAAATCCCCCTACAGATATCAGAATGATTGCATTCACAAAGTGGCGTTTAATAAAAGCAGCAATACCCAATACCACTAAAAGCATTTGCCACGATATTAATATAGGCTTGTAAATCAAGGGTATCAGTTCGAGATTAAATGCAAGAAGAATAATTCCTGCAAGTACAAGTAGTATGGCAAATCCTATTTTACCTTGTGATTCTTTATTTTTTATTTTAAATTCATTTTCCATTGTGATACGTTTTTTATTGTTTATAACAAATGTAGGAGTTTTAAATACTGTCAAAAACAGAATAATGACGAAATAACTATTTTTGTTGACGAAACTATCTACATCTGTGTGGAATTGAAACAGATGTATCACCCTTTATAAGGGGGAATGTTTTATAAATACAACGTTTTGTGATGTTAGCAAGTTTGGAAAAGCCGGATTTGTAATTGTGATCTATTTTTGTCGTGAGATTAAATAAAAACGAAATGAATCAGAGATTATCAACTAAGGAAGAGTATCAAAAGCAAGTCAATATTATTATTGAGCATATCAATGCACACCTGAGTGAGGATTTGGACTTGAATAGTTTAGCCGAAAAGGCAAATTTTTCACCGTATCATTTTCACCGTATCATGAAAGCTTTTCTGGGTGAATCTTTAGGGGCTTTTATTGTACGTTTACGTATCGAGACTGCAGCTCGATTGTTACGCCATTCGGATCTATCGGTGCAAGATATTGCTTATCAAACAGGATATGATGTGCCTTCCTCTTTGTCGAAATCGTTTAAGTCGTTTTATGGAATCTCACCAATCGAATTTAGAAACAATAAAAACCACACGATTATGAGATCACTATTATTAAATGAAGATTTAAAACTGAAAGCACCCAAAATAAAGGAGTTGGAACCCAAGCAGGTTATCTATATTCAGATTTTTGGCAAATATTCCGATGTTGATTTTAGCGGATGTTGGACACGCTTATGGGCATATGTAAAAGAAAACAAACTCTTTTCGGCAGGTATAGAACATCTTTGTGTCTACCATGATGACCCCAAAGTTACAGAAGCGGATAAGCTTCGCACTGATATTTGTTTAGTTCTTCCTAAAAAGGCCTTACCTAAAGGTGAAATAGGAGTCAAAGAAATAAGCGGAGGTAAGTATGCAATTTTTTTATATCAGGGGCCGTATGAAAATCTGGGCAGTGTATATGATACTATCTATGCAAAGTGGCTGCCTGACAGTAATTGCAAATTGAGAAACGTTCCTGCATTTGAGAAATATCTTAATCATCCCGATAGAACTTCTCCCGATAAACTGAAAACTGAAATTTATCTTCCGATTGAATAAGCAGAAAAAGGAGTATAGCCAATTCGGCTATACTCCTTCATTTTATATCAGTAATTTTTTTTATTTTACATCAAACCAAAGTCGTGTAGTAAGCAGGTCTTCACCTTGATTTGCTACAGCAGCTTTATAGCTTTTACCGTTTAAGGATTGTTCCGTTCCCGGGTAAAAGAAGCGTAGAGGCATTTGACCTTCCAGCACAGTTGCACTTCCGGGTTTAAGCTCAGGATAATCCAACCTTCTCCATTCAGCAAAGGCATCTAATCCCTGTCCGTAAAAAGCGATCCATTTTTGCTCTCCGATAGATTTTTTATAGTTTGAGGCATCGTATTTCACTTTTGCCTGATTCAGGTAATCAGCTACAGTAGTTGCATCGGTAATACCAAACTGGTTTAATGATGCTGTAACCGCTTGTTTATAGTAAGTCTCGGCATCACCCGAAATAAATCCTCTGGCTACGGCTTCCGATAATCCGAATAATACTTCAGCATAACTGAATATAACGGCAGGAGATTCAGATTTTAAGAAATAAGTTCCCGGTTTAGAGGTTTTTGCAAAACCCTGATTATTAGCATCACTGTTTGATAAACCGTTGGCAGCACCTACATATCTGTCAACAGATGTATCTGAAGGCAATTGTGCATATACAGGTAATCTCGGGTCCGAAAGTTCATATAATTTATCTACAATAGTTTTAGATACTCTATAATCGTCTCGGGTTTCAAACCATGCTGCCGCCGGGTTTTGTTGAGGAGAACTTGTATAGATAAATTTGAATGTTTCGTTATTATTGCTGATAAGACCGGCTGGATCAGCCACCACGCTGGCAATAGTTTGCTTGGCTAGCTCTGCTTCACGATCGGAGATTCTCAATGCAATACGTAACCGCAGTGAGTTTACAAATTTTTTCCATTTACCGATATCTCCATTGTATACCAAATCTCCGGTAACAGCACCTTTCGAAGCATCTAATAGATTTTGGGCTTCGGTTAAATCTTCTAATAAACCCAGGTAAACTTCTCTTTGGGTATTATAGGAAGGACTAACTGTTTGTCCCGCATCTTTGTATGGTACATCTCCATATGTATCAGCAAGTAGTAAAAATGTCCAAGAACGCAATGCCAAAGCAATGCCTTTGAAGTTTGAATTGGCTTGTGCTTCAGGAAATGCCAGAATAGTATTCAAATCAGTAATCAATGTTGCATAACCAGTATTCCATAAGGTCGTGATTTCTGCGTCAGTATTTGAAATTTGATATCTGTCAGGCTCAGTATACTGTATCTTTGCCCACTGCTGAATAAATAACAACGATGAATTGAAACTGCTGTTTGATCCCCAATAAAGATCGGCTCCGTGTTTTAAACTACCCGTAAGAAGAAACGGAGCAAGAGGAGTTTCGGTTGCATTTGGATTTCGGTTGATGTCATCCAGTTGGTCGTTGCACGAACTAAGAGCAAAAGCAACTAATAGGATTGATAATATATTTTTAAGCATAAATTCGATTTTTATAATTATAACTGTCTTTAGTTATTATACCAGACAATGTGATAAATGGTCTGTAATTTAAAACTGAAGATTCAGATTAACTCCAAAAGACCTTGTTGTTGGCAATGCTAGACTTTCCAGACCTTGCGCATTTCCTGTATTGAAAGCTGTTTCGGGATCAATATTCGGAGCATCTTTGTATATAAAGAACAGATTACGACCAAATGCTGATATGTTAGCACCTTGCAATCCGATATTTTTCAACAAGCTCTTATTGAATGTATATGTCAGCTTTATTTCACGGAATTTAATGTAATCGGCTTTATATACATAAGCTTCATTGATGTTATAAGATGCTTTGTAGTATTCCTGTGCACTTAAAATTGTGGTATTTGGATTACCATTTTCCAGAACACCTTGGAAGATCATACCGTCATCATATACGTTTACTCCCGATGGTGCTGTGCCTCCATTAAGAGGTATTCTTGGTGTTTTTGTATCATTTCCTGCGTAATAGTATTCAATACCTCCATTTTCGGCTCCACGTCCCGGAAGGGTTTGTTCCAATACTCCTGTATAATTACCTGTTCTGTTAGTTCCGGAGTAAATACTTCCACCGATGCTGGCATCAATCAGGAATGAGAAGTCAAAGCTTTTATACGTAAATGTATTACTGATACCACCTAACCAATCAGGAGTATAATGTCCTAATACTTTCTTTTGAGGATCTGCTTTAGGTAAACCATTGGATGCAACAATAATATTTCCATTATCATCTCTCTGATAGGCTGTACCATATAGAATACCATATTTTTGACCAACAGAGGCCAATATATCTACACCACCCGAAGAACCTACTGTGTAATTTTCGATCAGCCCATCCCGATCAAGAACGACAACTTTACTTCTGTTGGAAGAGTAGTTCAGACCAACATTCCATTTAAAGTCTTTTGTTTCAACAGGCATAACATCTAGTTGAATTTCATAACCTTTGTTATTTATTTTTCCTGCATTCAGTAATTGAGAGGTATATCCACTAGCTGCGGTTGTCTTGATTTCAAGAACCTGATTAATACTGTTGGTATTATACCAAGCAAAGTCTAAACGCACTCTATTATTGAACAGAGCCAACTCTGTACCGATTTCAGTAGAACGGGTAGTTTCGGGTTTTAAGTTCGGGTTTCTTTTCAATTTCGAAGAGGTTTGTATCGGATTTCCTTGAAAAGCAGTTTCCGAATTGAATACAGTTACCAGCTGATAAGGCTCACCCCCGTCATTACCTACTTCCGCCCATCCGGCACGCAGTTTTAAGAAACTTAGCGTACTGCTTTTTATATCTAAAGCCTCTGTTAAAACTAAACTCGCATTTACAGAAGGATACATATACGATCGGTTCTCACGAGGTAATGCCGATGACCAGTCGTTACGAGCGGTAAGGTTCAAAAATGCATAACCTTTATATCCAAGTTGGGCAGATGCATAAGCACTATATATTCTTCGGGCTTTGTATTCATTCGAAGATGTTAACGGGTCTCTTGAGTTAGTTAAAGTATAAAGATCAGGAACAGCCAATCTTGGGGCTTTTTGGTAATTGTTCTCATATGTTTTGTTCATTACGTTAAATCCTGCAAGAGCATCCAAATGAAAATCTTTATTTAACTCACGAGTATAAGTTAAGATTGCCTCTGTATTGTTCTCATTAACAGTATATGCATCTTCGGCATATGATCCGTATGGAGTACCGTTAGTGCCATATTTGATGGTGTATTTTCGGCGATCGTTATAGTAATCGGTTCCTGTACGGAATTTAAAGTCCAGACCTTGTGCTAGATTAATATCTGCATGTACATCTCCGATAAGTCTGTTTCTTTTTTGTTGTACAGTATTATAATATGCATTCCAGTAAGGATTGCTATAGTAACTGTTATTCCAGTTTACATCTCTGTTATTTTTCAGTTCATTTATATCAACCTGACGACCAAACCATAAGAATTGAAGCATTACACCGGCTGCACGACCTCCTGATGGACCTCCCGGAAGGTTAGGAACATCGTTCACAATATAATTGGCAGTAGCTCCAACTTTAACTCTCTTGGTCAATTGATAACTTGTATTGATAGAGAAATTTGTTTTCTTAATCTGAGTGTTAGGCACTACACCTTTTTGATTTTCGTGATTTACACCTAAGCGGAAATTATATTTCTCGTCTGAACCGGATACCGATACACCATTGTTAAACGTTACACCTGTATTGAAAAAGTCTCTTACATTATTCGGATGAGCAACGAAAGGAACAGCCTCTCCGTTTGAGAAGAATTGAGGAATAAGCCTTCCGTCCATTCTTGGACCCCAACTTTCGTCTACACCGTCGTTGATACCACCACCTTTTCCGTCAACATAACTGAATAAACCATTCGAACCTTGTCCAAAAGAATTTTGAAATTCAGGAAGACTTGCTACAGTAGATAGAATTACGCCCGAATTGAAAGATACACCGATTCCTTTTTGCCCTTTTCCGGTTTTGGTTGTGATCAAAACAACTCCTTGAGCAGCACGAGATCCATATAGTGCGGCTGCATTAGGGCCTTTAAGCACACTCATCGTTTCGATATCTTCGGGGTTAAGGTCGGCTATTGCATTTCTAAAGTCACGAGTAGCTCCTCCTGAGTTAAGTTGTGAATTGTCTACAGGTATACCATCTACAACAAATAGAGGCTGATTATTTCCGGCAATAGATGTTTCCCCACGAATAATGATACGTGAAGATCCCATATCTCCTTGTGAATTGGTGATGCGTACACCTGCCAATTTTCCACTAAGAGAATTTAATAAGTTAGGCTCTTTATTACCCTTTAGGTCATTACTCTTTAATTCCTGAGTAGTATAACCTAGTGATTTCTTTTCTCTGTTGATCCCTAAAGCAGTCACTACCACTTCATCCAGCAGGTTATTATTTTCAGATAGAATAACATTAACTGGTTCATTGCTATCATAAACATCTACTTCCTGAGTCTTGTATCCTAAAAAATTGAATACGAGTGTTACAGGTAGATCTTCGGAAACTTTAATTGTAAATTGACCATCAAGATCTGTAGCCGTATTTACTTTAGCTGAAGATTTTAAAGTAACCGAAACTCCGGGAAGAGGTAAGCGATTTCTATCTAAAACTTCTCCATGTATGGTTGTATTCTGAGCATATATTGCTGTACCTCCCAATAAAAATAGAGTCAGCAAGAGTGCTTTCGCTATATTATATAGCGATTGTGAATGTTGTTGCAGCATATAAATTAATCTTTTTTTATTTATTGAATAGTAGTAGACTTGCTTATTTTTCTAAGCTGGCGTAATTGATAATTTGTTGTTGGATATTTTTCTTCTCTTTTGAATCGATATTTAGAAAACCATAGTCATGATTAAGATTCTGACCATCGTTTACAACCCATTCTATGAAGCTTTGAGCTTCTTTAGGTAGTTTTGAATCAAAAGCTAAGCTAAGAGTCTCGATTGGAATAAGATTTATTTTTTCGCTTTCAAGTAATGTTAGTGTTGCGTCTATACCCGAATTTACAGCTTGCCATTGATCCTTTTTCAAATCGATAGGTAGTATGGCTATATTATCTTTTAATTCACGTGTCTTAGTATCGTATATGTAAGACAGATAGTTAAAGGCAACACCGGTTTCGTCTTTTTTAAGGGCATTGATAAGGAAAATATCATCGCCTGCGATCTTTTTACCTTTTAGTTGATCTTCTGTTTTTCCGAAATAATTTGAAATGACTTCCGAGTTAGATGTTTCGAGGTTTCCCGAATAAATTGTAACTTCATTTTTGAAGGGATATTTGCCTTCATCGTCAATATCTTTCTCGAAAAAAAGTTGTTTGATTTTATTTTTATCTAAACCCTTATTACTTATTTCTGAGAATAGAGGGTTTTGTTTGTTAGCAACAGGTAATATGGCGTATCTTGCTACTTGTAATGATTGTTGAGCAGGATTTTTTATTTGATTTTCGTTTGTAACTACATTTATGTCAATAGCTTCATTATTTGTATTTCGATCAGCTACTTTTATTACTACACTGGGATTGGTTTTATTATACTCAGTTATCCACGCATTTAAGATAGGGTGAGTGAAATTTGCTCCTTTTATATATAATGTGTTTTCTGTGTTCTGAGCAATAATTGATCCGGTAACTAAAAAAAGAGCGGCTATAAATGTGAATTTGATATATCTTGAAGTTTTCATATTGTTTCTTATTATATTTTGAATATTGTTTTTGGGATATAAAGTGTTGGGTGTGATACCCATCGTAGAGAGGTGGTCAGCAAGGCATGCACATTCGCATATATGGACAACAATATACATCGGTAAGTAGAGCTTCTACAGCTTGGTTAGCCGATTTTAAATAAGACAATGAGTAGTTTCCTACTGTTGAATAATCTTGAATTGTAGATGTGAAAAATACTGATTTCATGTCTTGATACTATTAGTGATAAACCTTTAAAACGATGTCTTAAAATTCTTTCACAAAAGAAGCTAACATATACTAATTTCGAAATACCATATATGTGGTATATTTGATTGGGTCTATCTATGATGTCTTGAATATTATAGATGTACATTTCTTTTCATACAGTATATTTTGTTGAATAATATATGTTTGAGAGCTTGTGTGTCTGTCAAACTTCAATTTTTTTATGCTGAATTAATTCTTTTCAATAAAAATATTTAGGTATATTTGAAGTGATAAGATAATGAGGGTTAATATAATTTGTTAGTATTTTATTTTAAAAATTCTATAATGCTAGATTATGTTTGTTCTTGCATAAAATCTCTTTATTCTATTACTGTTTGTGCAACTATCCAGATAATTTATCCTACTGTTTTTTGACCTAATCATATTCTATGTAGAATAAATTTATCAGAACTCTAGATCGCTATAGTATTTATTGTCTCCTACTATTATTTCGAAATATTTATATCTTCTTTCCGGTTTTTGTCTTTGAAAAACGGATTAAAATAGGTACGTGTTTTTAATTCCGCAGCTTATAACTATTTTTGCTTGTAAATAATAATACCCATGGAAAAATACGGACTTATCGGTTATCCTCTCAAACATTCGTTTTCTTATAAATTTTTTGGTGATAAATTTAAAAATGAAAGCATTGAGGCAGAGTATAGTAACTACGAAATTGCAGATATAAATAATCTACCTTTTATTATAAACTCTGATCCAAATATCAAAGGGCTTAATGTTACGATTCCATATAAAGAGCAAGTGCTTCGCTTTTTGGATGAATTGGATGAAACAGCAAAGGCTATTGGAGCCGTTAATGTTATCAAAATAATACGAAAAGAAGGTAACATTACTTTGAAAGGTTATAATTCGGATTTGATTGGATTTCAAAATTCAATACAGCCCATGATTGATCCTCTACTTCATCAAAAAGCTTTAATATTAGGAACAGGAGGCGCTTCAAAAGCCGTTGAATACGGTTTGAGAAAATTGGGTTTGGAGACTAAATATGTATCACGCACTTCCGCTGACGGAGTTTTTACATATAAAGACCTTACTCCTGAAATATTATCAGAATATAAAGTGATAGTAAATGCATCGCCTGTAGGTACCTTTCCTAATATAGATGAGTGTCCGGATATTCCCTATGAGTATCTTACCGACTCTCATCTGTTATATGATCTTGTATATAACCCTCCGGTAACGAAGTTTCTCGAATTAGGAAGAAAGCAGGGGGCAAAAATAAAAAATGGTGGTGAGATGCTCCAATTACAGGCTCTTGCAGCTTGGAATATATGGAATGCTATTTAGTATAACGATATTTAATTTGAAAGAATATGATTCGCAAGCTATTAAAGTATATAAACTTGAAAGGTGAAATCGAAGATTTTGAGGAGATTCACCAGAGCATCGAAAAGGGAATTATTTTTAAAGGAACAAACCTGTGGATTTTAGTTTTTGCTATTATTATTGCTTCGGTAGGATTAAATACAAATTCTACGGCCGTAATTATAGGAGCAATGCTTATTTCTCCTTTGATGGGACCCATAAACGGAATGGGCTATAGCATTGCTATTAACGACTATATACTTTTCAAGCGTTCCATAAAGAATTTTACATTTGCAGTAGGAGCAAGTTTGGTCGCTTCAACATTGTATTTTATAGTTAGCCCTGTTTCAAATGCCCAGTCCGAGTTATTGGCTCGTACCAGCCCGACGATCTATGATGTGTTGATTGCTTTATTCGGTGGGTTTGCCGGAATTATTGCCATTAGTAGCAAAAATAAAGGTAATGTTATTCCCGGAGTGGCAATTGCAACTGCTTTAATGCCTCCTCTTTGTACAGCAGGGTATGGTTTGGCAACAGGTCAGTTTACATTCTTCTTTGGAGCTTTTTATCTTTTCACGATCAATACGGTATGTATTGCCTTAGCTTCAACTGCTGTGGCACAAATTTTGAAATTCCCGATACGTAGTAATATCGAGGATGCCAGAAAGAAAAGAATAAATCAAATAATATCCGTAATCCTTACTATTACAATTCTTCCAAGTATATATCTTGGTTATAAACTGGTTCAAAACGAAAAGTTCACTATTAATGCCGGAAAGTATGTCAAAAGTATAAGCATCTATAAAGGAAACTATCTGTTGAAAGATGAGATTAATGCTGAGAAAAAACAAATTCTTTTAGTGTATGGAGGGACATCATTCAATGAGGAAGATAGAAAAGATATCATTCAGAGAGCCATTGATTTCCAGATAGATACTCTTGGGGTAAAAATAGAGCAAGGTATTGCTTTTGAACCTGATCAAAGAGATAAAAGCCTTTCGCAAGAAAATAGCTTGAGGCAAGAAATTAATAGACTAAATATACAGTTGAAAGAAAATGAGCAAAGAGTAGACAGTATAAAAAGTCGTTTTTTGATTGGTATGCAGCTTCTTACCGAAATCTCGCCTTTATATCCTCAAATTGAGTCATGTAATTATTCTGAGGGTGTCACTTATTCACAAGATACAATAGATAATCGATTAAAGACAAGTGTTGTTATATTCACGACAAAAGAGAAATACTCTCTCAATCTTAAAGAAAGAAATCAAATTAAGGAATGGTTACAAAAGCGCTTGAATACCACTTTGGTTATGTTATTTTTTCAGGAGAACGATAAGGATAGATAAAAAACGATCAGAAGTAATACTTCTGATCGTTTCTCTTTTTACCCATAAAAACCAATAACCATTATTTTTCAGCAAGCAATTCATTTACCAGTTTATTAAAATCGGTTTTGAATTCGTCATAAAATAATCCTGTTGCAGGTCCGTTAAACCCTGTATGAATTTTTCTCACTACACCTTTCTTGTCAATAAATATAGTTGTAGGGTAGCTTTTTAAGCCACCATCAAGAGCAGATAATACTTTTTCGGAATCACTGATTTTTCCTCCGACAAGTATATCATAAGTAATATCATATTTCTTTACCAGATTCGATAATACCTTTTGTATATACTCTGGGTCGTCTTTACGTTCAAAAGCAAGTCCTACAATTTCTACACCTCTATCTTTATTTTCTTTGTACCAAGGGGCTAAAAACTCTGCTTCGTCTAAACAGTTTGGACACCAACTCCCTAAAATTGAAATGATAACTACTTTGTCCTTAAATTTAGGATCAGTCAATGAGACCTCGTTACCTTTCAGGTCACGTAGTTTCAAGTCAATAGAGTTATATCCTTTTTTCAGTTGTGTAAGTCCATAAGGATCAGCTAGACGAGCATTCGGGTTTCGTGTTCCTTTTATCTTTTGGCTACCTCTGGCTGTAATAAATTCTCCTTCAAAATTATCTTTTTCTGTAAATTTACCTTGGATAAGGTAGGGACTTAGTCCGGCAAATGCAGATAGTCTGAACCCGTTTTTATCAGAAACTCCTTCCAGGTAACGGAAGTCGCCCGAATTTGTTAGAATAGAGCCTGTAAGTATACCATCTTTTTGACTAAATATGCCTACGTTATTTTTAGTCTCAGAGTCAGTAATAAACTGTATATCCCATTTACCATCTAAGGAATCGGCTGAGGTACCTTCTGTTACGAATCGGGGAGTAGCTCCATATACAGCTTTAAATTCCAATCCTTTATCTTCTTCGGAGAATAATCTTCTGAAAATACCAGAAATAGAATCCCCTTTTATTACTCCTTTAAGTTCTGTGTCATATGCTTTTATAGGAATGAAGATGCTGTCTCCTTTATATGTTACACCTTCCAATGGCACCCGCTCGGCTCCGTTTATCAGAGTTACAACTGCCGAACTGTCGGAGCTGCCTTTTTCTACTTCGAATGAGAACGGAATACTTCCATCTTTGGCGTTAAATTCGGCATGCCATTTTCCATCTTTTAATTTGGGGCTTTCTTGTTTGTCATTTTTGCAAGAAGCTAATGCTAGCGTCGCAGAGAGTCCTAATATTAAATATTTTTTCATTGTTATCTATTTTAGGTCACAGACCTATTTATTACTTGAGCAAGTTATAATTGATAAATAATTCTGAATTAATTGCTTGCTGTTATTTTGCGTATTATTTAGGATACAAAGTTATAATTGTCTTTTGTAAAATGAAATCCCATAAGTATGGTATTTACAGAAAAAGCAGTCCAATTGAATTATGGACTGCTTTTATATATAAAGTTTTATAGCCTTATTTCAGTAAAGAATCAGGATTTAGGTTTTCTCCCTCTATATCCTTGAAATATCTGTATGTTCCAACTTTAAGTTCTTCGGTTGCAGCTTCATCACATACAATGATTGCTTTTTCGTGAAGCTGTAGTGCTGTAATAGTCCACATTTGGTTTATTGATCCCTCAACAGCCTGAGCTAATGCTCTTGCTTTATTGTGGCCATTTACCATAATTAATACTTCTTTGGCATCCAATATTGTACCAACGCCTACAGTTACAGAAGTTTTAGGAACTTTGTTGATGTCGTTGTCGAAAAATCTTGAATTGGCAATAATAGTATCTTTGGTCAATGTTTTTACACGAGTTCTCGAAGACAATGACGATCCTGGTTCATTGAAAGCAATATGCCCATCGGGTCCGATGCCTCCTAAAAATAAGTCTACACCACCTACCGATTTCATTTTAGCTTCGTATGCGGCACATTCTTTATCAAGATCGGCTGCATTACCATTCAGTATATTTACATTTTCTTTGTTGATATCTACGTGATTGAAAAAGTTATCCCACATAAATGTGTAATAGCTTTGAGGATGATTTTGAGGTAAACCTACATATTCATCCATATTGAAAGTGATTATATTTTTAAAAGAAACGACTCCTTTTTTATTTAATTCGATAAGGCTTTTATACATTCCCAATGGAGAAGATCCGGTAGGTAACCCTAGAACAAAAGGTTTATCTGCTGTTGGTTTAGCTTCATTAATTTTTGCTGCGACATAATTTGCTGCCCATTTTGATAGGTTGTTAAAATCTGCCTGAATAATTAATCTCATGTTGTATAGTGTTTATGGTTATTCATATTTAAGGTCTCAGACCTTTTTATTGTTTTGGAAGAAGAGGTTCCAATAGTTAATCATAAAGAAAGATAGACTTTATTCAAGCCTATCTTTCTTTTATTATTATTTAGGGCTTAAAGAGGCTTGTATTCAACAAAAGCTTCGATGGCTTCATACGAAGCTAACCCTAGTCTGCGATATAATTCGGCAGTAGCATGGTTTCTATCTTCAGAACGTTGCCAGAATAGGCGTTCATCATTACCCAGGAATGGAGCACTTTCCATCTGAGACTGGTGCTTAAGAATCGATAATCGTTTAGAACGCAATTCTTCGGGAGAGATAGGAACTGCCATTTCGATGAAGTCAATTTCCCATTCGGCCCAAGCTCCACGATACATCCAGAAGCGGCAATCTTTAAGCCATTCTGTTTTTTCGTTTTTTAATTCATCTACAGCTGCTAGAATTGCATCCAGACAAACTTTATGTGTTCCGTGAGGATCGGCTAAATCTCCTGCAACAAATACCTGATGAGGTTTGATTTCCTGTAAATATTCTTTTACAATCTTTATATCTGCTTCTGATATTGGATTCTTCTTTACTTTTCCTGTTTCGTAGAAAGGCAGATCCAGGAATTTTATTTTTGAATCTTTTATTCCGACAAAGCGACATCCGGCAGTAGCTTCTTCACGACGAATACGTCCTTTCATGAATAATACATCCGCGGTATCTTCATCTCCGGCTTTCTTTTCTTTCATTAAGAAGTTTAGAACTTTTGTTAATTCTTCTTTCAAAATGGTATCGTTCGGACTGTATTTAGCGCGTACATTCTCCATGAGAGATGCATAGCGAATTACTTCTTCGTCACCAACGGCAATATTACCCGATGTCTGATATGCAACATGTACATCATGGTTTTGGTTAACCAAACGTTGGAAGGTGCCTCCCATAGAAATAACATCATCATCAGGGTGTGGGCTGAATATGATCACACGTTTTGGATATGGGGTTGCTCTTTCGGGACGATTGGTGTCGTCTGCATTGGGTTTTCCTCCAGGCCATCCTGTAATTGTGTGTTGCAAATCATTAAATACCTTAATATTAACGTTGTATGCCGAACCGTATAATGCTAAAAGTTCACCGAGACTGTTATCTTGATAATCTTTATTCGTTAATTTAAGAATTGGTTTATCTACCTCGAAACATAGCCAAACTATGGCACGGCGAATCAGTTGATTTGTCCAATCACAGCTGGTTACTAACCAAGGTTTGCTTATTCTGGTTAGATCGTATGCCGAATTAAGATCTGTAAATATCTTTACATTAGGGTGGTTTTGCAACCAAGAGGCTGGTATTGCATCACTTTTTTTACCCTCTACAACATCTTTTACACTATGAGCTTTATCTTCTCCCCAAGCGATTAAGGTGATCTTTTTAGCTTTTAGCATAGTCGATATACCCATAGTGATAGCACTTTCGGGTACTTTGTCTAAAGATCCAAATGTATTGGTTGCTTCTTTGCGAGACTGATTGTCAAGTAGAATGATGCGAGTCTGAGAGTTGATGTTTGAACCGGGGATATTTACTCCGATATTTCCTCCTCTACCTAACCCAAGTAAAAGGTGATCTATTCCTCCATAGCTTTCGATCTTATCTTCATAAGATTTGCAGTGTGAGAAGATTTGGTCTTTAGCAATTTCTCCATCAGGCGAAAATACCTTAGTCCAATCTATATCTACATGATCTAATAGTAGATCTTTTAATAATTGTAGGTTGCTATCCGATCCTTTTTGAAGAGGGTAGTATTCATATACACTAAAGATCACTACATTCTGGAAGCTTAATTTTTCCTCGTGGTGTAATCTTACCAGTTCTTGATAGATGGTTTGTGGTGAATGTCCTCCCGGAAGAGCCAATACATAGTACTCTTTGGCTTCTTGTTTTCTTCTTATTTCTTCGCCAATTTTTCTGGCAACGTAATTGGATGCTGCTTTTGACGACTCATAGATCTGAGTGTCAATTTTTTCATAGCGTGTCAATGCGGTTTGCTCAAAAGCATTAGTCGGATGATAATATCTCTGAGGTATCCGTTCTAATGTAATCTGAGAACTTAAATCTGTTTTCATATCTTCTTTTATTACGGTTTTATTTAAGACTGAACCATGATTAACAAAGATAGTCATTTTAAAGTTCAAACGATTTGTTCTCCATAAGGTATTTTCGCTTATACATTATTTTTTTGATAGGGCGAAATACTGGTTTTTCCTTTTAGAAATGACATTAATTCTTTTGTTGAGTTGCTGGTTTGTCAGTCGTCTCTGTATTGTTGAATACTAGTTTTAGCTTTTGAGAATGTTGTTGAAAACAAAGAGTGCAAAGTTGTTACGCTTTGCACTTCTTCTTTTAAATATCTATAGTAAATAGAAGGTGTTTAATTTACAACAGATGTAACATAATTACTTCTTTTAGATGCCCACCATAGAGGAGAAGATGTTTTATCTCCATCTCTTAATTGTGCCACACCTTCAAGGTATTTAGCATTATTTATCAAAGATTCAGACTGAGGGTAAGTCATACGAGAAATGAAATTCTCAGGATTCTTGATATCTTTCGAGTTGCTAGGGTATGTTCCTGCTCCCGGATCGATATATTTAGGAATATCAAATGCCGGAAGATTTAATCTGCGTTTGTCATCCCAAGCCTGATACGCTTGATCGGGATAGTTTGCAATGTATTTTTGAGTTATGATTTTCTCAAGTTTAGTATTTCCGTTTCCTGTAGCATCATCGTAATTAGCTGAAGTACCCCAAGTATTCTTGGCTGCAGAAGCAAGATAGGCAGTTGCATCGGCGTCACTAATTCCCCAGTTTAGGAAAGATGCTTTTACTCCTTTTTCATACCAGTCTTTAGCTGTTCCTGATCCTGAAACAAAGCCTCTTTCAACCGCTTCAGCCATTAAGAAACATACTTCGGGATATAAGAATACATCCATTGGTCTGGAGTCACTGGTTAAGATCCACAATTGGCTCATGTATCCGAAATCAGTATTCATATTACTCACTTCGTTACTCATAAGTCCGGGAGCAATACCTTTCCACTCTTTGTTCTTGGAGCTGGGATCAAAATATTTAGCTCCACGAGGGTCTACTTTTGCGGGAGCAATAGCTCCGGTTGGCCCATGATAAGCCAGACCGCCAATACCTGTAAGTACTTTTTCCATGGATGTAACCATCACAGATTTGCCTCCCCATCCTATCTGATACATATAGTATGGGTATTGATTTCCCCAACCGGTAACGCTTCCGATTCTGGCATCTCCATTAAGCTCCATCAATCCTGCTGCATTGCTTACTGCGGCTTGGGCTTCAGTTTTACATAATGCAGGATCTATCTCAGATACTCTTAATGCTAAGCGTAAATGCAATGAGTTTGTAAACCTCTTCCATTTGTCTACTTGACCAAAGTATATATTATCCTCAGGGGTCATAAAGGCTTTTGACGCATCAAATAAGGCTACGGCTTCCTTTAATTCACTATAGAAGAATTTGTATTGATCAGCAAGAGGTTCATATGGTGCAAATTCTGCATCAGCAGTATTTTTCGGAAATGGCATCGGCCCAAAAAAATCAGTTGCTTGTGATTGGATGTATACTCTCCATACTTTAGCAAGAGCTGTAAAATTAGCAAGTTCTGGCTTGTCTTTTGTATCTTCAATCACAGTATTTAATAGGTACATCCATCTGAAGTGTGCTCCCCAATATGCTTCATTGTAAGAGTCAGCGGGAGTGTAATTACGTCTTCCGGGACCATTTTCCAGATAATGAGAGAAGACATCTACATTTATACTTTTGATACGTTGATGTAAATCTGCACCATCGAGTGTAGCTCCGGCTCTTAGGGCAGTTGCCAGATCTGATTTATAGTAATCTATTGTTCCGGGTACATTCGGATTGGTATTTATTGCGTCAAACCCGTTGTCACAAGATGTGGTTAGAAGGGTAAGACCAATAAGGCCGGATAATATTATATTTTTAGTTTTCATATTTTACGTTTTTAGTGTTAGAATGAAACATTTAGGTTAAATCCATAACTGCGGAGAGTTGGCATTGATCCAAATTCGATACCTTGAGCATTACTTGACGTAAATCCTGCTTCAGGGTCAAATCCTTTTGTTTTGCTGTAGATCATAAATAGGTTTCTTCCTACAAGGCTCAGTTTGATAGCTTGGAATGGAGTTTTGCTTAAAGCTTTTCTTGGTATAGTGTATCCAACGCTAAACTCTCTGAATCTGATGTTTGTGGCATCATAAATCCAAGGTTCTGAACCTGATCCCAATCTGCCCCAATATTCCTGAGCTGTGGTTTGAGTTGTATTTGCAGTATTGTCAGATTTTCTGCTTCCTTCAACTGTCATACCTTCTCTGCCGGCAAGAGTTCCTTCAAGAGTTCCTGCACCCATACCTCTGGCTATAGACCCCATGTATACATCACCTCCATATCTCATGTCTATTTGGAACATTACATCAAAGTTTTTGTATGTCAGGTAGTTTACAATACCACCCATCCAAAGAGGGCTGGAGTTTCCTAGCTTCTTCTTGTTGGTGTCGAAGATTGGAAGACCCGAATCGTCAATTAATATATCCCCGTTGTCATTACGTAGATATGGGATACCATAAATATCTCCATAAGAGCCGCCTTCTTTTGCTACTATTTCTACAAGACTTCTTGTTGAAACGTGGTTCAAGATTTGCTGTTCAACACCTGGATATAACTTAACAATTGTGTTTTTGTTTCTAGAGTAGTTAACATCCATACTCCATTGGAAGTCTTTTGTTTGAACAGGGGTTCCTGATAAAACAAGCTCTATACCTCTGTTTCGAACATTACCTGCATTAATATATTTATAAGTAAAGCCTGAAGAAGCCGGGATATTCATTTTAAGAATCTGGTCTTTAGCATCTTTATTGTAGAATGCAAAGTCTAGTCCCAAACGGTTGTTGAATGCTTTCAATTCAAGCCCTATTTCATAAGATTCAACCAATTCGTTTTTCAAATCATATAATCTCTTAGTTTCGTCAAAGCGACTAAAGAAATAAGATTCAGATTGGTTTGTTAATGTATTTGTTATGTTGGTTACGCTGATATTTCTTTCGTTCAATAATTGGTATGCATCAGCAGAGTTTCCTACCTGTGCCCAAGATACACGTAGTTTTGCAAAATTAATAGCAGAGTGATTAACATCCCACTTATCCAAAGATTCTGTAATCAACCAACTTGCTCCTACTGATGGATAGAAGAATGAACGATTGTCGGGATTAAGAGTTGAAGACCAGTCGTTACGTGCTGTTAAATCTAAATATAATGTATTGTCATATGAAAAAGACGCTGTTGCATATAAAGAATTAACTTGAGAGCGAGTTATTCTATCTTCTGTAGTTGCTCTTTTAGCATTATCCATTCTAAAGAAATCTGGAATAACTAGCCCGTTTGCGATAGTTCTTTCAGTATTTAGTCTTCTGTACATTATGTTTCCCCCTCCTGTCGCTACTAAACCGATTTTGTCTGATAAATCTCTGGTTGCAGTAATAAGGAAGTCAGAGTTGATTTCATAGAAAGACTCATTGGTTATTCTATAATCTCCCGATTTTTCCCAGAAAGGAGTATTGGTTGCTTGTCTGTTCTTGTATTGGGAAGCATAATAGTCCATACCATAACGTCCTTGAATGTTTAACCAGTCATTAAAATCATATTTCAATGATCCAAATCCAATCAAACGGTTTCTCTTATCACTATTTGTATTTTTGTACATTGACCAATATGGGTTTCTTATCATTGCTCCGTGGTTACTTACCCAGCTGGCTGGTAGGCCTGACAAATTTATACCACTACCATCGGTTGCAATTGTGTTTGGCGCAAAACCATAATTAGGATATAAAGATTGGTCTTTGTAGTCTGTTAAATGAACAGAGCGGGGTGTTAACAAGTAGTTATAGAAAATATTATCGGGGTCTCCTCCGATTTTAATTCTATTATCTGCTTGTTGGTTGATATAGGTCAGCTTCGCGTCAACAGAGAATTTGTCTGATAATTTGGCTGTTCCACGGATTGTTGCAGATGTCCTTCCAAAAGAACTATTTGGTACTACTCCTTTGTTAGATAAATTCATAACACCAACACGGAAAGTTCCTTTGTCGGTACTATTACTTATGTCAATGCTGTTCGTCCATGTAGTTCCGGTTTGCATGATGTCCTCAAGGTCGTTGCCGTAAGAAGCATATACAGCATCTCTGCCTATTACATCTTTTACCGTTTGTCCTGTCATTTTTTCTCCCCAGCTTGATGAGGCAGTCACGTCATATTTGCCGTTTAGTCCTTGTCCATATGTGTTTTGGTATTTAGGAAGTTGCATAGGGTTTTCAATAACAAAGTTGGTGTTGTATGAAATACCTAAGCCTTTTTTACCTGAACTTTTCTTGGTAGTGATCATGATTACGCCATTACCTGCGCGTGAACCATAAAGGGCTGCTGCTGCAGGTCCTTTAAGTACTGACATCGACTCAATGTCATCCGGAGCTATATCCGATAGACCTGATCCTTTGTCTATACCACCGTTGAATAAGTCATCTGTACCTCCCGAGAAGTTATCGATAGGCACACCATCGACTACTATTAGAGGCTGATTGTTTCCTCCGATAGAGTTATTGCCACGTAATACGATACGAGAAGAACCCGCAGGACCTGATCCGTTTTGCTTGATCTGCAATCCGGCTACTTTACCGGCTAATGCATTTGCAACGTTAGGATCTCTTGTTTCCATCAGTTGGTCTCCTTTGATTTCTTGTAGTGCATAACCCAGAGATTTTTTATCTCTCTTGATTCCTAATGCTGTAACTACAACTTCATCCAGAAGTTTTGTGTCTTCCGATACAACGATGTCTAGTTTAGTTTTTCCATTAACTTGTACTTCTTTAGGATTAAACCCTACATAAGTAACAACAAGTGTTGCATCCGATGGTACTGTCAGTTTATAGTCTCCATCTAATCCTGTCATTGAAGCATTAGTAGTTCCTTTTTGTACTACACTTGCTCCAATCAGAGTTTCGCCACTGCCATCTGTAACAATACCTGATACTGTTATGTTTCCTCCCGTTTGTGCTCTCATTGTCATTCCTGACAAGAGCATAATAAGTACCATCATAATGGGAGAAAGAAGCCTGAAGCCACTTCTTTTAGGTACTTCTGTTTGTTTGATGTGTTTACCGTTTTCCATAACGCCGCTTTTTAGTGAAAATATATAAATCAAAGATTATTTTAGTATTGTTTAAAATGTTGTTTTATAGTAATATAGTGGTTGTTTAATCCTTGGTATTATTGAGTTATTTAACTACTATTTAATTTCTTTGCAACAAATCTATGTACCTTATGATCTTTTACAAAAAAAGAATTGTTAATTAACATTCAGGCTCGAATTGAGTTTCGAATGTTAATATTTGTGATTTATTGTATTGTTCTAGAGTGCGTTAGGTTATTTTTAGATGCTTCGTTTGTGCCGTTTCTTCTGCTAGGTATGTTATTAAACATAGAAAATGAGGGACTTGTGAGGAATTATTAAGCAATTGTATAATTCATTTTTTTTATCAAATACAGTCCGATTGATGTATATTGATTCTACAATGAAAAAATGTATCTTTGTTTCTAATTTAAGAATTGTATATGCCTGCTAAAAAGAGTAAAAAGAAAAAAAAGAGTGAGAAAACGGCATCCAGTGTGCTTCGTTTTCTGCGTAGCGAAAGAGGACACTTCCTTATTGGGGTTTGTGTGATCTTTATTGCATTATTTATGCTTATTGGGATGATTTCTTTTTTCTTTACCGGTGCAGCCGATCAAAGTAAAGTTGCCAATAAATATTTTCTGGATCTGATAATCCATAAGCAAGATATAAGTAATTGGACTGGAGTAGGAGGGGCTTTTGTTGCAGAAGCTCTTATCAATAAATACTGTGGAGTATTCTCTATTGTGATACCGATTTTTATTGGATTGATAGGGGTTCGTTTAATTGGAATAAAAACAATTTCAATTCTTCGAGCATTTATTCTATGTTCCTTTATTTTAATTTGGGGATCGATTTTCAGTTCGTTTGTTTTGACTAAGATTTTTCCGAATAGTCATATAATTTGGGGTGGAAGCCATGGTTCGGTATTGGAGCAATTGCTCGAAACGGCTTTAGGAGGTATTGGTGTTACATTGATTATTATATTGTTACTTGTAGTATTTATTATAATAACGAAGCAAACCTCAGTCGGCTTTTTCAAAAACCTCTTTCCCGGTTCTAATGGGGAACCTAAATATGATGATACTGATGTCGATTTGGAAGAGGAGGAAGAGGATAATGAAATTATAGAAAAGAACTCAGTCTTGAGTAAAATATTTAATTGGTTTAGAAGAAAGAAAAAAGAAACAGACACTGATGAGGGTAATTTATTAAATGATAATCTGCTTCCTGTAAATAATGAACTACAGCCGGAGCCAGTTACTCAAGTGTATAATGAGCCAATTAGGACTAAGCCTGTAATTAATAAGCCTTCGCGGTCTATTGATGTAGAAGATGATTTTGAGGTGGTTATTCCACAGGAGGAAGCGTATCAAGAAAAAAGAAACCCATCTCCGACTCCATTGCAGTCTGCCATAAACCCGGAAGAACGGGAGCTTACGGCTTCGGATGTGGACGAGATGGAGGATTACGATCCAACAAAAGATCTATCTAATTTTCACTTTCCTTCTTCTGACTTATTAAAAGTTTATGACAATACAGGGAAAGGTGTTGATATGGCTGAGCAAAAAGCCAATAAGGATAAGATTATAAATACCCTTCGAAATTATGGTATCGAAATAACTTCGATAAAAGCAACGGTAGGTCCCACTATTACTCTTTATGAAATTGTACCGCAGGCGGGGGTTCGTATTTCTAAAATTCGAAATCTGGAAGATGATATTGCTCTTAGTTTATCAGCTTTGGGCATTCGTATTATTGCGCCTATGCCAGGTAAAGGTACGATTGGAATTGAGGTACCCAACAAAGATCCTCAGATTGTATCTATGCAATCGGTTATTGCTTCGAAGCGTTTTCAGGAATGTAATTACGATTTGCCCGTAGCTTTGGGTAAAACTATCACCAATGAAATTTTCATGTTTGACCTCTGTAAAATGCCTCACCTGTTAGTTGCAGGGGCAACGGGTCAAGGAAAATCTGTAGGATTAAATGCAATTATCACATCGCTTTTGTATAAAAAGCATCCGGCAGAAATGAAAATGGTATTGGTAGACCCTAAAATGGTTGAGTTTAATATTTACTCTACTATTGAGAAGCATTATCTGGCAAAGCTGCCTGATGCAGAGAAAGCTATTATTACAGATGTAAGTAAGGTAACTCAAACTTTGAATTCTCTGACAAAAGAGATGGATGATAGGTATGAGTTGTTGATGGCTGCTAGTGTTAGAACTATTAAAGAATATAACGAGAAGTTCAGAAAGCGTAGATTGAGTCCTGCAAAAGGGCATCGTTTTCTTCCCTATATCGTAGTTATTATAGATGAGTTTGGAGACTTGATAATGACCGCAGGTAAAGAAATTGAGATGCCTATTGCACGTATTGCCCAAAAGGCTCGTGCAGTGGGTATGCATATGATCATTGCTACTCAACGCCCTACAACCAATATTATAACTGGAACAATCAAAGCGAACTTCCCTGCACGTATGGCTTTCCGGGTAACATCTCAAATAGATTCCCGTACCATATTAGATATGTCGGGAGCAAATCAATTGATTGGTCGGGGAGATATGCTGTTCTCGCAAGGGAGTGATTTAGTGCGTATTCAATGTGCTTTTGTGGATACTCCCGAAGTGGAGGAAATAACACAATATATAGGAAAGCAGCAGGGGTATTCTCATGCGTTCGAGTTGCCCGAATTTGTGGGTGACGGAGGCGGTGATGATAAAGTTGGCTCTGTTGATTTGAGTGATAAAGATCCTTTGTTTGAAGAAGCTGCTCGCTTGATTGTTGTACATCAGCAGGGATCGACATCGCTTATTCAACGTAAATTTTCTATAGGGTATAATCGTGCGGGACGATTGATGGATCAACTGGAAGCGGCCGGAATTGTTGGTGGAACTCAGGGTAGCAAACCTCGTGAAGTCCTGATTATGGATGAGTATAGTCTCGAGCAAAAATTGAGTTCTATCTGATAGGTTATTAAAATATGAAAAGGCAGCTGATGGAAAATCTTAAATCGGGATATATAAGAGAGTCTTATTCGACTCAGACGAAACGTTATTGTCAGTTTTTGAAATTAAAATTAGACGGAGATAAAGTCGAGCAGTATAAGTATTGGCATGAAAGTCAAAATATATGGCCGGAAATTCCCGAGGGGATAAGAAAGTCCGGGATTTTAGATATGGAGATTTATCTGATTGGCAATATAGAGGTGATGATTGTTGAAACGCCGTTGGATTTTAATTGGGATGAGGCATTTGGTCGATTGGCATCTTATGACCGACAGGCTGAATGGGAGGAATTTATGTCGCAATTTCAAGATGTAGAGACTGGCGGTAGATCAGATGAGAAGTGGCAATTGATGGAGCGAATTTTTTCTTTAGAAGATTGCCTAAAGGTAAAATAAATGATAAATTTGAATGTCTGAAGCGAAAGTGGGTTTGCGGAACTACTTGTCGATTCTGCAAGGGGGAAATGATAGTTAGTTGTAGCTACACTTTTTAAACGTTCATTAAATATATTATTTCACTTAATATACGATTAAACTTTTCGTTTCAAGACTAGTCTAATTAAAGAAATATACAGATTATTATGAAAAAAAATATATCAATACTTGTTTTCCTTTTATGTGTTTTTGGTTTAAGTGCTCAAAATGCTAAAGATATATTAGATAAGGCAAATCTGGCTTATAATAAGGCGGGTGGTATTACTGCGTCTTTTACGGTTAACACTGAAGATGTAAAAGGAAAGACGGTCTATAGTCAAGATGGAAAAGCATACCTTAAAGGAAATAAGTTTAAGATAGATGTACCCGATGGAATTACATGGTTCGATGGTAAGACTCAATGGGTATACGCCAAAGGAAGTGATGAGGTGAATGTCAGTAACCCTACAGGAGAAGAGTTGGCAGGAGTTAGTCCGTCAGTTTTGCTTAGCTTATACAACGCCGGATTTAAGCTAAATTATAAAGGGGAAAAGAAGGAGAAGGCTAAGACTGTATATATTGTTGAGCTGATTCCTTTGGGTAAAAAGACAGAATTTTCAAAAATGATTGTTACCATAGATAAGGCAACCAATATATTTACTTCTGTGAGCACATACGGGAAAGACGGTGTGGATAATCATTTGATAATAAATAAGATTCAGACAGGGGTGAATTTGGCGGACAATATATTTATTTTTAATAAAAAAGAATATCCGGGAGTTGAGGTTATCGATCTGCGTTAACCTATAAAATGATATAGATTTAGCCTATGTTTCTATAGAAAATAAGAAATGATTAGTCTTTTGTTTGATAGTATTTATCTATATCTTTGTTTTTAATATTGAAATTATCAAATAAAAATATAACTGTTATGAGTGAAAGAGTACGTTGTCTTATTATAGGGTCGGGACCAGCAGGGTATACTGCTGCGATTTATGCTTCGAGAGCAAATCTCGCTCCTGTATTGTATGAGGGTATACAGCCCGGAGGTCAATTAACGACTACTACTGAAATTGAGAATTTTCCGGGATACCCTGAGGGTGTTACCGGAACTGAATTGATGGATGACTTAAAAAAGCAGGCATCTCGTTACGGAGCCGATATTCGTACAGGAATAGTCACTGCTGCTGATTTGAAATCAACACCTAAAAAAATTACTGTAGATGGTAAAACCGAAATTGAAGCAGATACGGTAATTATATCGACGGGAGCAACCGCAAAATATTTAGGTATACCCGATGAGGCTAAATATGCAGGAATGGGTGTTTCAGCCTGTGCTACCTGTGATGGATTCTTCTATCGCAAGAAAGTTGTAGGAGTAGTAGGTGGTGGAGATACTGCCTGTGAAGAGGCAATCTATTTGTCAGGATTAGCTAGTAAAGTGTATCTTATTGTCCGCAAACCTCAGCTTAGAGCATCTAAGGTGATGCAGGATCGGGTGATGAAAAATGAAAAGATTGAAATTTTGTTTAATACAAACACATTAGGTCTTTTTGGTGAGAATGGAGTTGAGGGAGCCCATCTGGTAAAGCATTTGGGTGAGGCCAATGAAGAAAAATTTGATATTAATATTGATGGTTTCTTCCTCGCAATTGGACATAAGCCTAATACTGATATTTTTGCCGGTCAATTAGATTTAGACGAAACAGGTTATATAAAAAGAATACCTGATAGTCCGAAAACTAATATTCCCGGAGTATTTGCTGCAGGTGATGTGGCAGACCCGGTTTATCGTCAGGCTGTTACGGCTGCAGGAACAGGCTGTCAGGCTGCAATAGAAGCTGAAAGGTATTTAGCAGATTAAAAGTATTATATATCGTTAAAAAGGGAGCTGACTTTAGTCAGCTCCCTTTTTTTGTCTTTATTTAAGGGTAAAAGATGTCAAAAGGTTCATTTTGTTATTTATATTATTTTTTTCTTTCATAATTACTTTTTTCTAATTGTATAATCTTTACTATTCTCTTTTCTTGAAATAATATTGGTTTTGATATTTTGTATGCTAAATATCGATGGTTAACATATTTTCTACAAAATATGTTGATGTTTTGTTTCCTTCAGATCTTCTTATATTTTAATTTGGTTATTTCATATGGTTTTCAATTTGTTGTATTTTGTTTTTATTTGATTTTTTATAGATGAAAATTATTTACAATTGATATTTAAAGTTGATATTTTGTGGATATATGTTTTGATATATAAAATATCTTAATACATTTGCGATATATTATTTAAAGTTGTTTTAGTTATAGTTTAAGTTTTTTTATCAAATTGAGTTTAATAAAAGAGGTATTTATGAGAAGATTAATGATGATTTTTGCTTGTATAGTGGCAAGCGTGGGGTTATCTCTAGCTCAAACTACGCGAGTGTCTGGTGTAGTCATAGATGACACTGGCGAAGCTGTAATAGGGGCTTCAGTGGTGGCTAAAGGAAGTATGGTTGGTACAGTTACCGATGTTGATGGTAAGTTCTCATTGAATATCCCATCTGATAGAAAAACATTAGTAGTGTCTTTGATCGGGATGAAAGCAAAAGAGGTTCCTGTTGGAACCGATTTGCGAATCACACTCGAAGATGATTCTAAAGTAATGGATGAAGTTGTCGTAACAGCAATGGGTATTTCCCGAGAGAAAAAAGCATTGGGATATGCTGTAGCTGATGTAAAAGCCGACGAATTGATTAAGTCTCGGGGTGGAGTAGCTAACCCTATTAATGGTTTGGCCGGAAAAGTTGCCGGTCTTCAAATAACCGGAGCTACAGGTAATATGGGAGGTTCTACAAAGGTATTACTTCGTGGTATCAAGTCTCTTTCTGGAAACAATCAGCCTTTGTTTGTAATAGACGGGGTTCCGATCGAAGGAACAGACTTTAATAGTACCGACACTCAGCGTGGTGCAGGAGGTTATGATTATGGTAACTTAATTCAGGATATAAACCCTGATGATGTAGCTAATATTTCGGTATTAAAAGGACCTAATGCTTCGGCTTTGTACGGATCTCGTGCTGCTAATGGTGTGATTATGATTACCACAAAAAAAGGCGAAAAAAACCAAGGTTTAGGTGTAACAGTCAATTCTTCTGTTGGATTTGAGGTTGTAAATAAACTACCTAAAATGCAAAAGCAATATGGTGGAGGTTATGAACTAACTCCTACTCTGATTAATGGAAAGACTTATTTAGTGCCTGATTATAGTATTGATGAAAGTTGGGGGCCTAAGTACGATCCTAGCATACAATATCTTTCGTGGTATGATGTGGCTAAATGGGAAGCCGGAGGTAAAGTCGGAGATCCAACAACATCGGCATGGGTGACTCCAAAGCATGATATTAAAGATTTTTTTGAAACAGGAATGTCTTTGACCAACAATATTAGCTTATCTCAATCGACAGATAAAACAAGCCTTCGGGTTTCGTATACCAATATGACATTGAGCGGATATATGCCTAACAGTAGTTTGGATAAAAATAGCTTCAATGTGGCCGGAAGTATTAATGCCAGTAAATACTACGAATTATTTACGAATGTAACTTATTTGAATCAGGCAGCCAAAGGACGTCCTGATACCGGTTATGGAGATAATAATGTAATGCAGAAATTTATCCAATGGGGACAACGTCAGTTGGATATGAAAGAACTGAAAGATCTTTACCGATTCCCTGATGGAACTCAAGCCGGATGGAATAGGGGGGGATGGGATGATCCGACACTACAATACTCTAATAACCCCTATTGGTCACGTTATATGAACTATCAGAATGATACGCGTGATCGTTTATATGGTAATGTCGGTATCAAAATAAATATACTACCTAACTTGAAAGCACAGTATAAAGCTAATCTAGACTTTTTTAGCGATAAACAATACGAGAGAAATGCAGTGTATTCTCAAGAGCTATCTTCCTATCAAGAGACTCACAGACAACAACATGAAATAAATCATGAGTTTTTACTGATGTACTCGAAAAGATTAAATGAAGATATGACTTTGGATGCTAATGCCGGAGGTAATATTATGTATCGCAAATATACCAGGCTGATCGGAAAAAGTGTTGGTGGGCTAGTATTGCCTGAGTTTTATAACTTGGATAATTCTAAAAGCCCTGCTACTTCTACTAACTTCTTAAGTCAGAAATCGATAAACAGTGTGTTTGCAAGCGCATCTTTTGGCTATAAAGGTTTTGCCTTTGTGGATGCTACTTTACGTAACGACTGGTCTTCGACTCTTCCTAAAGGTAACAACTCATATCTGTATCCTTCGGTTACAGGTAGCTTTCTATTCTCGGAATTGTTGAAAAAAGAGTGGTTGGATTTGGGTAAACTTCGTTTAGGTTGGGCTAAAGTAGGTAGCGATACAGATCCTTATAATGTATATGATGCGTATAGATTCTATACATCTTTTGATGGTTCTCACGCTTATACTTTACCGTATAAAAAGAATAGCATGGATCTTAAACCCGAATCTACATACTCTGTAGAATTTGGATTGGAGCTGAATATGTTTAAAAACCGTTTAGGAGTTGATTTTACATACTATAACTCTGAAACACAAGACCAGATCATTCCGTTATCATTGTCTGGAGCAACCGGTTATACATCGATGGTGGTCAATGGTGGTACTATTGTAAACAAAGGGTTTGAATTGATGTTAAAAGGTGTCCCGGTAAGAACACATGATTTTGAATGGACTGTGATCGGAACTCTTTCGGCTAACAGAAATAAGGTGAAAGAATTGTTAGGAAATAGCAAAGAAGGTTATTTCAAACTGGCTAGTGCTCCATTCAAAGTCGAAGTCGGTGCTCTTGTGGGAGATAGGTACGGAGTTATTATGGGAACCGATTATGTTTATGATGACAATGGAAATAAGATCATAAATGCAAATGGTACTTATGCTTCTACTGATGGTAATGTTCCATTGGGTAGTGTGTATCCAAAAGCTCTAGTTGGATTTTCAAATACTTTCTCTTATAAAGGTATTGACCTGAGTGTTTTGTTTGATGCTCAATTTGGAGGAAAATATTTCTCTACTTCCTATATGTTTGGTATGTATTCAGGTATGCTTGAAGGAACAGTGGGTAACAATGAACTTGGAAATCCAATACGTGATGCTGTTGAAGATGGAGGAGGAGTTTTGTTGGCAGGTGTACACGCTGATGGAACCCCTAATACGACTCGTCTGGAGGCCGAAGACTGGGCGGGAGCAATTAATAGCGGACCTGCTGCGCAAAGTGTATTTAAGAGCGACTTTATTAAACTGAGAGAAATAACTCTTGGATACAATATCCCTCTTCGGTCAACGAAGTATATTAAAACATTGAAGGTTTCTGCTTATGGACGTAACCTTGCCATGTTTGGATTGGACAACAAGAGCTTTGATCCCGAAATGGCAACAACAAGTTCCGGGAATATACAAGGTATTGAAGGAGGAGCTTTACCGTCAGTGGCAAACTTTGGTTTCAATGTCGGAATTCAATTCTAATTCCGCAAGTATTAATTATTTAAGATTTGAAGAAAGATATGAAAACAATTATAAAAGGTTTATTATTTGCGGCTTTAGTCTTTACGGTTAGTTCATGTAAAGATCTGGAAGAGTTGAATATTGATCCCAACCAACCCGCTACAGTTTCAACGGCTACGTTGATGACGGGAGCCGAAAAGAGTATGTTAGACTATATCTACGATAACTGGTTTAGTGGAAGGCAGGCTTTGTTGTATTCTCAGTATTGGGCACAACGCACCTACACCGAGGAAGATCGTTATCAGGTTCGTGAGAGTGTAAATAATAATTACTTTAATTATTTATATCGTGTAGCCGGTAACTTGGACAATATCGAAAAGTTAAATACCGATCCTGCAACAAAAACAGCGATGGCAACTTATGGAGATAACAATAATCAGATTGCTGCTGCTAAGATATTGAAAGTTTGGTTAATGCAGATTATGGCCGATACCTGGGGTTCTATTCCTTATAATGAGGCGTTTAAATTAGAGGAAGGCGTTCTGTATCCTAAGTACGATGATTTGAATACTTTGTATTATCAATTTATTACAGAATTGGATGAAGCAACAGCAATGATAAATGAAGATGCAGCAGTATTTACTGAGGGCGATTTGATTTATGATGGGGATGCCACTGCTTGGAAGAAGTTTGGAAATTCATTAAAATGTAAAATAGCTCTTCGTCTGTCAAAAGTTGACCCTAAGTGGAAAACATATATTGCAGAAGCAGTATCGGCGGGAGTTTTTACAAGCAATAGTGATAATGCAGTGTTTAACTATTCGACATCAGCTCCTAACCAATGTTACTTTTACAAAGGCTTTTTCGAAGATGGAAGAAATGACTTTTCGGTTGCCAAGCCATTTGTTGATTTGTTGAAAGGGCAAGCCGATACATTGAATTTGAAAACTCACCCATGGAAAGGGGTTGTTGACCCTCGTTTGCCTATCTATACATCAGCCCGTGGAGGAAAGTATATAGGATTACCTTATGGGTTAATGAGTTCGCAAATGACATCGGCTATCAGAAATGCAGCACCTAGTTTCTATGCTGATGAGCCTTTGGTTGTACAACCTAATTTTGCTATTTCTTTGCTGTCGTATTCCGAAATATGCTTTATTCTTTCCGAATACAAAGGTTTTTCAGTTCCCGAATATAAAGAAGGGGTTAAATCTTCATTACAATATTGGAATACGCTTTATACAAAGGTAATGGGTAAAACTGCTATAAATGATTCTATAATAAACGACTATACTCAAACAGTTAGTAAGGTTGTTAATGCAGAAACAGTGGCTACTCAAAAATATATTCATTTATATATGAATGGTACTGAGGCATGGTCTGAATACCGTCGTACAGGGTATCCTACGACTTTGTTGAAACCGGGCGAACATTCGTATGTTGTTGGAGGTACAGTTTTAGATTTCACGACATTATCGGAAACTAAAGGAGATATACCTGCCCGAGTGAAGTATCCAACGAATGAAAGTACTCTAAACCCGACCGGGTTTAAAGATGCTGTAGCTAAGCTTACTGATGGAAGTAATAATTACTACAGTAAGATGTTTTGGGATGTGAGAACCCCATCGGATCCGCATCCGGTAAACAAATAATTACTTGAACTAATCAATCAATTAGGGAGGATCGAGCCGTTGATGGTTCGATCCTTTTCTATTGATCCGAATATCTTCAACTATACTATTTTAGGTTAATATAGCATTTATCTAAAATATTTTTATCTATATTTGTTAGATTGTGGACGTGCGAACCGATGGATCGTGTTTAAATGGTATCTTCTCGAACCAGAACAATACAACAGGGTTATCTCTTGCCACATTATTTAATAGGTTTAAAAGACTTTGTTTTTCGGAATTACTTAATTATTTCCTTGCATGAAAGATTTTTTTAAAAATGTACTGGCTTCAATAGTGGGAGTACTTATTAGTAGCTTTATTATCGGTGCGATTGTAGCATTGTTATTCTTCGGCTTTATAGGAATATTATTAAGTAGTTCATCGGAGACGTTTGTCTTGAAAAATAATTCTGTTTTATCGATTCGCCTGACAGGGGTTATGAAAGACCGAGTTGTCTCCAATCCTTTATTGGAAATTTTTAATACGGGAGAGGCGAAGGAAATGGCTTTGACAGATATTTTGTCAGCAATAAAAAAAGCCAAAACAAATGATGACATAAAAGGTATATATATAAATTCGAGCTATTTTATGGCTTCGAGTGCTTCATTGACTGAGATCAGAAATCAATTATTGGATTTTAAGGAAAGTGGTAAATTTATTGTAGCTTATGCTGATGATTATACGCAAGGAGGCTATTTTCTGTCTACAGTTGCCGATAAGGTAATATTGAATCCGCAAGGTTCACTAAATTTGCAGGGACTTTCGGTCAGCCCTACTTTTTATAAAGGACTGCTTGATAAGATCGGGATCGAGATGCAAATATTTAAAGTCGGGACATACAAGTCCGCAGTAGAGCCTTTTATTTTAGATAAGATGAGCGCTGCCAATAAAGAGCAGGTAAGTTCTTATATAAATAATATTTGGTCAACCATTCTTGGTAATATTTCAGCATCCAGAGGTATTACAGTTGAACGACTTAATCAATTGACCGATACTCTTCCTACATTTCAGGAGGGTGAGTTTGATGTGAAGAATCATTTAGTAGATACTTTAATGTATGAATCCGAGGCCAGAGAGTATCTGAAAGGTTTATTGGGTATTGATAATTCAAAAAAATTAAACATAGCTACAGTCTCCGATATGGCTACAGTGCCAGACTCTCAAAAATCGAAATCATCTGATCAGATCGCTATATTGTATGCCGAAGGATCTATTGTTAGCGGAAGTAAACCGACGGATATTAATGATCGATATTTTATAAAAGAAATAGAGAAGTTACAAGACGATGATAAAATAAAGGCAGTTGTTTTTAGGGTAAATTCTCCCGGAGGAAGTGCCTATGCTTCGGAGCAAATATGGAAAGCTATCGAGGGGCTTAAAGCCAAGAAGCCGGTCGTTGTTTCGATGGGTGATTATGCGGCATCAGGAGGGTATTACATCTCATGTAATGCTTCTAAGATATTTGCACAGCCCACAACCCTTACAGGCTCAATAGGTATTTTCGGGATGTTTCCGAATGTTGAAGGATTGACAAATAAAGTGGGATTAAGTTTTGATAATGTGAAAACGAATAAGTTTTCGGATTATGGCGATATTACCCGTCCGATGAATGAACAGGAGAAAGCTATTCTTCAACAATATATAGAAAGAGGTTACAAGTTGTTTTTAAAACGTTGTTCCGAAGGACGGAATATTCCTTTAGATGCTTTAGGGAAAATAGCAGAAGGCAGAGTGTGGACTGGTAAACAGGCTTTAGAAATAGGCTTAGTTGATGCCCTTGGAGATATTGATGATGCTCTTAAAGAAGCCGCTGTTTTGGCAAACTTATCAGACTATTCTATTCGTGAATATCCTAAGCTGTCAAGCCCTTTTGAGGCGTTCTTCAATACTCAGACAGAAGATTTGGCAACTCGTGCCATGAAAGAATATCTCGGTACAGACTTCTACTTGCTGAAAACAATTAAAGATATAAAAGACCTCAAGGAGCAAGATTTTATACAGGCGCGGATGCCTTATGATTTGCAGCTGAAATAAAAAGCGATTGTATTAATGTCTCAAAATACCCTACATATAAAAAAGTGGTTACTGCCTCTGTCGTGGCTGTATGGCTTTGTCGTGTTTATTCGAAATAAAATGTTTGACTGGAAGATACTCAAACAGAAGAGTTATGATATACCCGTTATTTGTGTAGGTAACATAACTGTCGGAGGCACAGGTAAAACGCCACATACTGAATACTTGATAGAACTTTTGCAATCGGATTATCGTGTAGCGGTGCTTAGCAGGGGATATAAACGAAAAAGCAAAGGGTTTGTATTGGCCGGCAAAGATTCGACTGTAGATCAAATAGGAGATGAGCCTTATCAGATAAAAGGGAAATTTCCGGAAATAATTGTTGCCGTAGACAGCGAAAGGCAGCGAGGAATCGAGACTCTTCTGGCTCTGCCCGAAGATAAAAGGCCGAATGTTATTCTCTTGGATGATGCCTTTCAGCACCGATATGTAAAACCTTCGTTTACTATTCTGCTTACCGATTATAATCGGTTGATGACTAAAGATAAATTACTGCCCGCAGGACGTTTACGTGAGCCTGTACATTACGCAGAGAAAGCCAATGTGGTTATTGTGACGAAGTGTCCGGATGGTATTACCCCACTTGATTTAAGATTGTTGGCTAAAGAGATTCAGGTATATCCTTATCAGGATTTATTTTACACATCTTTTCGATATGGTTCGCTGACTCCTGTTTTTGCCGAAAATAAAGAAGAACTTTCTTTAAAGAAATTGCAGAATAAAGATGTCCTTATTGTAGCCGGCATAGCAAATCCTCGACCTTTTTTCAGAAAAGTAAAGCGGTATGTGAAGCAAGCCGAAACGATACAATACCCGGACCATTATCAGTTTACCTCTAAAGATATTTTAGATATAAAATCTCGTCTCGCCTCTATGGGAGACAAGGAGAAAGTAATTATTGTTACAGAAAAAGATGCAGCACGTTTGTTGTCTATGGATAATGTCGACGACGAAATCAAGTCAATTGTATATTATCTGCCTATTCGTGTGAGCTTTGTAAATGAAGAAGATAAAAAACTATTTAATAATAAAATCGTAGATCATGTTAGAGAAAATTCGTGAAACCGCCGATTATATCAAGAGCAAAGTCGGTCATATACCCCAATCAGCTATTATTCTTGGTACAGGTTTAGGTGAGCTAGCCAATGCTATTACCGATAAAAAAGAGATACCATATACTGAAATACCTAATTTTCCTGTGTCGACAGTAGAAGGCCATAGTGGAAAACTTATTTTCGGAAAATTAGGAGATAATGAGGTGATTGCTATGCAAGGTCGTTTTCATTATTACGAAGGATATACGATGAAAGAAGTAACGTTCCCTATACGTGTATTTCAAGCATTAGATATAAAATATCTTTTTGTTTCGAATGCAGCAGGAGGAATGAACGGAAGCTTCGATATAGCTGATATTATGCTTATTGATGACCATATCAACCTATTTCCCGAACATCCTTTACACGGAAAGAATTTCAACGAATTGGGAACTCGTTTCCCTGATATGAGCAATGCTTATGATAAAGATCTCCGCAGATTAGCAATGGATATTGCAAAGGAGAACAATATAAAACTACAGCACGGAGTGTATGTAGGTACTCAGGGACCTACATTTGAGACTCCCGCCGAATACAATTATTTCCGGATAATAGGTGGAGATGCTGTAGGTATGTCTACAGTTCCCGAAGTAATTGTGGCTAACCATGCAAAAATGAAAGTACTTGCATTCTCTATTATTACCGATCTGGGAGTGATAGGCAAAATTGTAGAGGTGACTCATGAAGAAGTGCAAGAAGCAGCTAAAATAGCTCAACCTAAAATGGCATTTATCATACAGGAAGTTATCAAAAGACTTAAATAAGGTTTCAGACCTTTTTGTCGCTTTGGTAAGTAGAACAGCCATAGCAAATTATAATCTGAAAAATAGATCATTAAATACATTTATTTACTAAATGCCACAACGTACAGAAATAGCATCATTGGGAGAGTTTGGTTTAATCAAGCATCTCACCGAAAATATAAAACTGATACATCCAAGCTCTGTTTTGGGAGTGGGGGATGATGCGGCAATTCTATCTTATTCGGATAATGCCAACCAAAAAGTATTGGTGACAACCGATCTTTTGCTCGAGGGAATACATTTCGATCTGATATACGTACCCTTGAAACACCTCGGTTACAAATCGGCTGTGGTGAATTTTTCTGACATCTATGCAATGAACGGACAACCTAAACAGATAACCGTATCATTAGGTGTCTCGAAACGTTTTTCTGTAGAAGACTTAGAGGATTTCTATGCAGGACTTCAACTTGCCTGTGAGCAATATGGGGTAGACATTGTGGGAGGTGATACCTCTGCTTCTCTTACGGGATTATGTATATCTATTACATGTATCGGTGAAGGTGTCGAAGGTCAGATTGTGACTCGAGACGGAGCGAAAGAAACTGATCTTATTTGTGTTTCGGGTGATCTGGGTGCTGCCTATATGGGGCTTCAGCTTCTCGAAAGGGAGAAAGCGGTTTTTGATGGTAAAAGCGATTTTACACCTGACTTTTCGGGTCGCGAATATTTGCTTGAAAGACAATTAAAACCCGAAGCCCGTAAAGATATTATAGAAGCTTTGGCGAAAGAAAATATTTTACCGACTTCAATGATGGATATATCCGATGGGTTGTCTTCGGAACTTATTCATATATGCAGACAAAGTAAAACAGGTTGCCGAATTTATGAAGAAAGGCTTCCTCTTGATTACCAGACCGCTGTAATGGCCGAAGAGTTTAACTTAAATGTAACCACTGTTGCACTTAATGGAGGTGAAGACTATGAACTTTTATTCACTGTACCTCTTCATCTGCACGATAAAGTATCTAAGATAAAAGGGTTACATGTAATAGGCCATATGACGAATGAATCTCTAGGGTTAGCTTTAGAAACGAGAGACAGTACAGAAATTGAGCTAAAGGCTCAAGGATGGAACTCATTAAGTGAAGAATAAAGCTTTCTTAAAGTCAAAATAAATAAAAAGGAACCAATCTGTACAGATTGGTTCCTTTTTATTAGGGGGTTATTGCTCGATTTATTGATTCTTAAATTGAGCTTTCTTCATGGCCCACGCTATTGCATTAGCCGTGAAAATAGAGTTGTAGATCGGATATCTGGTAAGCCTGCCATAATTAAGTTTCGATATAGGGAAGTTGCTTGCATTAAGATTGAATGGGCAAATTGTATTTGAAGCTGGAGCCATGTTTGAGCCGGAATTAAAGCCTCCATCGCCAACCCATACCAGATTTAGAGAATTATGTATAAATGCTGTTGCACTACCGGTTCCCGTTGTATTACCCGAAATATCCTGATCGGTACTGAGAATTGTTACTGTTCCTACCGGTAATCCGCTTACACGTACCGTTGTTGAAGCATCTTCGCCCCATTGTAAGCCTCTTATGTCACCAAAAGGCCCATTTAAGATTTCGTTGTTGGTAAATACAAACCGGTAAATAGCTCCGGCGGGACTGGCATAATTTGTAGTCATCGAGTTGTCGCTGAATACGGCTTGTATAAAGTTTCGGCTGACCAATGCATCTGTTCTGTCCTGAAAAGCCAATACAACCCCTCCGTTTGCCAAATATTGTGCTAAATAGTTTGATTGTGTTGTGTTTAAACTGATATTGTCATAACTAATTATTACAATATCTACGGGGGCAGCACCAAGTAACCATGTTTGCATACTAGCGTCTGAAGGATTTGTCGCTCCATTAATAATAGTAAATCCCTCCGATTTAACTGTGCTATTTGCCAAAGTTCCAAAATTTGTAGCAGTAGTTATAAGCCTGTTAGAGTAAGCCGTTCCACTAAAGTTGTAACCGAAACCATTCGGATCATTGCCTATAGTTAGTAATGTTTTCTTAGTGTAAGCAATTGTAACGGTTGCCGAACATGTAGCTACATTTGATTGACTATTGGATGTAATGGTCATGATCTTATTTGTCATAGAATTGGGTGTGCCCGTTCCATATAATGTTACAACCTGATTTGTTCCTCCAATTAAGATACCCGATCCGGAGAAGCTAATTCCATCGACCGTATTGGTCGTAATGATGTAGCTTGCTCCCGTAGCGGCTGGGTCTACAGCTAGGGTCATCGTGATGGTATTTGTTCCATCAAGGGGAGTATTGATTTTGTATACACCATTAACAACAGTGGCTCCACAAGTCATAGTGTATAATGGCTTTATACTGGAATCCTCGATAGGGATAAAAACCGAGCATCCCGATATTACGTCATTTAAGGATATTTTCACTTCATTACCAGGATTTCCTGTTAAAGTCGGAGTCGTCGGGGTGCCTGCTGCCGGAACAATGATGTTGTAATTTCCTGTAGCCAGAAATTCTCCGGAAGTTGTGAAGTAATAGCCATTGGCAGGGTCAGGCATAGCTGTAATGGTATAAGTTCCCGCTTTAGTAACTGTTACAGGTACTGTAATGTAGTTGGCAGGCGTAAGTGCGGTTGCGGAAAGATATTGCCCGGATACGCTTACTGAGTTACAGTTTGTAATTTCAAAATTAGCCTTTCCTATTTTCCCGCAAATACTTTTCCATTCCAGATCTATTTTGTGCCAGTAATTAAAACAGTCTTCATCAGTGTTAAATATGAGCAGACTTTGCTGATTGAGAGTGCTTGGCTGGATGGCATCTCTTTGTGCCTCGGTCATTCGGGGAATAAGTATTCCCTTGTCGCTGCTTACGATCTCCAATATAGATTTTACATCGGGATCTTCTGTATTGATTCCAACCTGAGTGTATCCCGATATGCAGAATGATGCTGCTATCAGAAGCAAAAATAGGCGTTTAATCGCTGCCATAATCCAGTAGTTATTGTTTTGTTTTCCGTGTTATATTAACGGTATTGTTACAAATATACATGTTTTTTAATATTTAAAATGAATTCTTTTATTTTTATGACCGAATTAACAGTTGATTTTATGCTAGTTACGCTGAATCTGTTTTCTATAGATAGTTCTCGTATTTTAAATAAATGAAATAAAATATTAATAAAGTATAATGGAACACCTCAGAGTAATAGATCGGTTATGTTTTTACAGAAAAAAAGAGCTAACTCAATTATGAGTTAGCTCCTTTTTTCTGTTTTTAATATAATTTCTTATTGTCCTTTAAACTGAGCTGTTTTTATAGCCCATGCTAATGCGTTAGCTGTGAATATTGAATTATAAACTGTATATCTTGTACTTCTCCCATAATTGGTTTTAGCAATAGGGAACTTATTTGCATCAATATTAAATGGGCAGATCGTATTTGATGTAGGGGCATTATTTGCAGCAGAATTAAAGCCACCATCAGCAACAAAAATGAAATTCAACGAATTATGCTTAAATGCTGTGATACCACCTGTTCCGGCATTGCCTGCCGAAATATCCTGATCATTAGAGTATACAGTTATCGAGCTGGTCGGAATATTATACATAGCTCTGGTCTGAGATGCATCTTCTCCCCATTGTAATCCTCTGATATCTCCAAATGGCCCGTTTAAGATTTCGTCATTAAGAATCGGATATCTGTATACTGCTCCGGCAGCATTAACAAGAGTTCCTGATATAGAGGTATTGGCGAACAAGCGTTGAAGTATTCTTGTACCTCCGGCTTCTTCCATGAAGGCAATAATAATTCCTCCTTTAGCAAGATAATCAACAAGTAGGTCAGCCATGGCTACAGTTGGGTCCCACCAAACTCCCATAATGATAAAGTCAGGATTTTGATTCAAAGCCGTTTGTAATTGAGCCAAACTTGGAGAAAAGTCTCCCGGGCTTATAAAATCAAAACCTTCTGCTTTGATCAAGCTATTTTCCTGTATTCCAAAATTGGCTTGAGCAGTCATCATCTGATTAGAATATGCTGTTCCACTAAAGTTATATCCATAGCTATTGGCATAAGTACCAATACTTAAAACTTTCTTTTTAGTATATGCTATTGTAACAGTTGCCGAACATGTTGTTACATCAGACTTACTATTGGATGTAATCGTAAATCTTTTGGGATCCATAGATGTTGGTGTTCCCGTTCCATACAATGTTACTACTTGATTTGTTCCTCCAATTAAGATACCCGATCCGGAGAAACTTATGCCATCTACTTTATTGGTAGTGATGATATAACTGGCACCGTTGGCTGCCGCGTCCACAGTTAAAGTCATTGTAATAGTATTCGAACCGGTCAACGGTGTGTTAATTTTATACACTCCGTTTACTTTTGTTGCACTACAATTCATAGTGTATAGAGGCTTTATACTGGAGTCCTCAATGGGAATAAAAACCGAACATCCTGATAAGACGTCATTTAATGATATTTTTACTTCATTACCTTTTGCTCCTGTTGCAGTTGGAGTTGTTGGGGTTCCTGCTCCCGGTACAATAATATTGTAGTTCCCGGTTGCTAAAAATTCTCCGGAGGTAGTAAAGTAATATCCATTTGCAGGATCAGGCATAGCTGTGATTGTATAAGTACCTACTTTGGTAACTTTTACGGGTACAGTAATGTAATTGGCTGGAGTTAATGCCGTGGCAGACAGATATTGCCCTGATACGGTCACAGCATTACAATCTGTAATCTCGAATTCAGCTTTTCCAATTTTACCACAAAGGCTTTTCCATTCTTTTTCAATTTTGTGCCAATAGTTAAAACAGTCCTCGTCTGTATTAAAAATTAGTAAGCTTTGCTGATTAGCAGTAGTAGGCTTGATGAGGTCTCTTTGAGCTTCCGTCATTCGGGGTACTAACATTCCCTTTTCGGAGCTAACTATTTCTAAAATAGCTTTTTCGTCGGGAGCTTCTGTATTTATACCTACTTGTGCATATGCAGATGCAAAATAAATGGAGGAAAAGATAAAAACAAGTAATACCTTAATAGTCATTTTCATAAATAGCGTACTTAATCCTTTAGTTGTCTTTTATTTGTTGTTGTCTACGCGACATCGGATACAAAGGTAGTCTCTTTTATTGTATCTTAATGCGTATTTTATACACACCATAGATATTTAACAATTGTGAAATTTAAAAAAGTATATAATTTGCTATAAATAAGCTGATTGTTTGTATGTGTGTTTGGTTTTTAACGAGTGTTAAATATTGCTTACGAGGTCGCAACCTTAAGAGTTAATAGGTGTTTTGGTTTTTATTGTAGCTTTGTTGTCGTTTTTTTATAAAAGCTTTATTTAGGTAAAATATAGTCGTACAATTATAGCTTCATTCAGTGTGACTTTAAAATATGAATTGCTCCATTGACTTTTATAATAAAAATAAGCCGGAGTGTCAAATTTTGGCACTCCGGCTTATTTTTATCTTCCTACATAATTAGAGTAAATTATCCGATTTTACTACCCGGAGTAATTGCAGCTGATGGTTGAATTAGCGATAAACTACCGTCGCTATTCTCGGCAGAAAGTAGCATACCGCAAGATTCTATACCGCGAAGTTTTCGTGGTTCAAGATTCGCAATAAAACAGACTTGCTTGCCTACTAAGTCTTCAGGTTTATACCATTGTGCAATTCCTGATATAATTGTACGCTTAGAGATACCGTCGTCAATAAGGAATTGTAATAACTTATCAGCTTTAGGTACCTTTATACATTCTAAAACTGTCCCTACACGAATATCTACTTTTTCAAAATCAGGAAACTGAATAGATGGTTTTATTGGAGCTGCTTTGTATTCGGAAGCTTCATTCGCTTTCTTAGTGTCCTGAAGTTTTTGTATCTGTTGTTCAACAGTTTCGTCTTCGATCTTCGCAAAAAGTAAATCGGGTTGGTTTAATACATGTCCTACCGAAAGAATATCAGTACGCCCCAATTGATTCCATTCTAAATGCTCAATATTAAGGAATTCTTTTATCTTCTGAGCACTGAAAGGAAGAAACGGTTCAAAGGCAATAGCCAGATTAGCCGTAATTTGCAAAGCTATATTAAGAATAGTTTCAGTACGTGGCATATCTGTTTTTGCCGTTTTCCAAGGTTCGGTATCTGCCAGATATTTATTCCCTATACGTGCCAGATTCATAGCCTCTTTCAAGGCATCACGGAATCTGTAATTGTCAAGATATTTTTCAACGTTTTGCTTAACGTCTGCAAATTCGGCAAGAGTCTCTTTGTCATAGTCGGTCAGTTCATGAATTGCAGGAACTTTTCCGTCAAAATATTTTTGAGTAAGAACTAGTGCTCTATTTATAAAGTTACCCAATATAGCAACTAATTCATTGTTATTACGGGCTTGAAAATCTTTCCAGGTGAAGTCGTTATCTTTAGTCTCGGGAGCATTTGCTGTTAAAACATAACGCAGAATGTCTTGTTGACCGGGAAATTCCTCTAAATATTCATGCAACCATACTGCCCAATTGCGTGAAGTAGATATCTTATCTCCTTCGAGATTTAGGAATTCATTAGCAGGAACATTTTCAGGAAGAATGTATGACCCGTCGGCTTTTAACATGGCCGGAAATACAATACAATGGAAAACGATATTGTCTTTTCCTATGAAATGTACGAGTTTAGTATCTTCTGATTTCCACCATTTTTCCCAACTATCAGGTAATAGTTCTTTTGTATTCGAAATATATCCGATGGGTGCATCAAACCATACATATAGTACTTTGCCTTCTGCTCCTTCGAGTGGAATGGGCACGCCCCAATCTAAGTCACGGCTTACGGCACGAGGTTGTAATCCCATGTCTAACCACGATTTACACTGACCATAAACATTCGATTTCCATTCTTTATGGTCTTCGAGAATCCATTGCTTTAGCCATGCTTCATGTTTGTCAAGAGGCAGATACCAATGTTTCGTTTCTTTAAGTATCGGAGTTTTTCCTGTGATGGTCGATTTCGGATTCTTTAAGTCGTTCGGGCTTAAGGATGTTCCGCATGATTCGCATTGGTCTCCGTAGGCATTCGGATTTCCACAATGCGGACATTCTCCCATAATATATCTGTCGGCTAAAAACATTTTAGCTTCGGGATCATAGTATTGTTCGCTCGTTTTTTCTTCGAATTCTCCTTTATTATATAGTTTCAAGAAAAAATCGGAGGCTGTTTCTTTATGTATCTCGGAGCTGGTACGAGAATATATATCGAAGGTAATACCAAATTCAGCGAATGATTTTTTGATAATACCATGATATTTATCTACTATATCCTGAGGTGTTACACCTTCTTTCTTGGCACGTATGGTGATAGGAACACCATGTTCGTCTGAACCTCCAACATGTATAACTTCTTCACCTTTGAGACGTAAGTATCTGACATATATATCAGCTGGAATATATACTCCTGCCAAGTGACCAATATGTACGGGCCCGTTTGCATAGGGAAGGGCAGAAGTGACTAATGTTCGGTTATACTTTTTATTCATAGAATAGTAGTAGTTATTATAAATACAATGGATGCTTTTTCTTTTCAAAAAGTACCATAAAAAGAATTGGAATCTTAGTTGATCTTTTCGTTTGGAAAAAGACTTGCAAATATACTAAGTTCTGCATAATTATATGGCTCAAGAATCCTTTAAAATTTAAATATTGAGCTGTGTTATGAGATTTAGGGAAAGATCATTTTATCCGACCGAGTCTTTAAAGGTTGGTCTTGTTGCATTCCCTGAAATAACATCCTCTATTTTCTTCTTTATTCGGATGTTGATTTGGTCAGAAGGCTCTATAGACAGAGCTTTCTCTATGAATAAAAGCGCCTCCTCGTCTTTTCCGAAAATCAGAAGATTCATACTGTGATTTCCTAATACACCAATGTTATCGGGTTTGCGGCGGACTGCTTCGAGTGAATATTCGAGTGCCTTCTCGGTATTATTTAAGTGCATCGCTACTAGTGAAGCCTCCTGTGGTAAGGTATGGTTGCTGTGTTCGTAAATTAGAGCCTTTTCGAAATAAGATAGAGAGTCTTCGTATTTGCCAAGTCGCTGATAAAGTTTGCCAATAAAAAACAAAGAAGGGAAATGTTCAGGAACAATCTCCAGTGCTTTCTTGAAAAGATCAATGGATTTTTTAATTTTTCTTTTCTCGAAGAAATTTGGACTTTTTGGTGTATATCCTTCTAATATTATAAGCCCCTCCATTTTTTTGCAAGCGTCATCATAAAAGGAATTGAATTTGTTTATTTCTTTTTCAGTTAAATTCATAAAGAAAGACATTCAGTTAGTGAATATATTGTAAAAAACGGGTGAATTCTAGTTGAATCCACCCATTTATATTATTTGAGCTCAATCTCTTGTTTGAGATCTATTTCTTCTTTGTTCTGATCAAAGAACCGATATTCGAGAAATGCTAGACTTTGGTCAGGAATAATTTTCATTCCAAAGCTGTATTTCCACTTCCACCTTAATTTCAAGGATGGGAATCCTTTGTCAATAAATGCTGCAACATAAGGGTGTACATGCAGGGTGAATTTCTTCACATTTAGTTTTTGAACTAAATAACTTATCTTAGATCGTAAAGAATCTGTAAATAAAATAGATGGTTTTATCTCACCTTTTCCAAAGCATGTAGGGCATGTTTCGGTAGTATCTACTACCATTTCGGGGCGTACGCGCTGGCGCGTGATTTGCATCAGCCCAAACTTGCTCAATGGCAATATATTATGTTTTGCTCTATCATTAGCCATTAACTCCTGCATTCTGGCAATCAGTTTGCTGCGGTGTTCGCCTTCCGACATATCTATGAAGTCGATGACAATAATTCCTCCCAGATCGCGGAGGCGTAGTTGTCGGGCAATTTCTTCTGCAGCTGCCGAGTTTACTTCCCATGCATTATTTTCCTGTCCTGCTTCTTTATTTTTTGATCTGTTACCGCTATTTACATCTATTACGTGCAAAGCTTCGGTATGTTCTATGATCAAATAAGCACCATTGCGGAACGTTACAGTTTTCCCCAGAAGTGCTTTTATCTGTTTTGTGACAGCAAAATTGTCGAAGATAGGTAGTTCGTCTGTATAAAGCTTAACGATATCTCTTTTCTCAGGATCTATAATACTGATATAATCCCTGATTTGGTTATGTACTTCCTTGTCATTTACATGAATAGCCTGAAACGATGGGTTGAATACATCCCGAAGGAGTCCCACAATACGTCCGGTTTCTTCATATATTAATGTCGGAAGTTTTTCCTTTTGAATTTTAGGAAGATTGTCCTCCCAACGCTTCACTAACGTTTTAAGTTCGTTATCGAGTTCGATAACTTTTTTTCCTTCGGCTACTGTACGAACTATTACACCGAAGTTTTTAGGCTTTATACTTTGAATAAGTTGACGAAGTCTGGCTCTTTCTTCTTTGGATTTTATTTTTTGTGAGATGGATACCTTATCATTGAAAGGTATCAGTACCAGAAACCTGCCCGCGAATGACAATTCCGATGTTAGTCTCGGTCCTTTGGTTGAGATAGGTTCTTTGGCTATTTGCACCAATATTTCCTGTCCTACTTTAAGTACGTCGCTAATGCTACCATCCTTATCGATATCCGCTTCGAGCGGCATCTTGGGGATTAGCGGGAATTTTTTTGTGTCAGCTAAGGCTTGTTTGTAGAATTTATCTACAGATTTGAATTGTGGACCTAAGTCTAAGTAGTGAAGAAATGCATCTTTTTTGTACCCAATGTCTATAAAAGCAGCATTCAATCCGGGCATAAGTTTTTTTACTTTCCCGGCATAAATGTTGCCAACTGCAAACGATATATCTCTTGCCTCTTTCTGAAGTTCGACAAGTTTCTTGTCTTCCAACACGGCAATAGAAATCTCTTGCGATTGAACATCAACTACAAGTTCGCTATTCATTTTCTATTACTTGTGACTATTAAAATTTGTACCGATACAGTTTTCAGGCTGTATATTCTAAGACTATGATATTCTGAAATGCACAAAGAACAAACTTAAAATTTTATGATAGATTTAAGTTTGTTCTTGTTACTTTTTCTAAAATAAGACGTAAAAAAGATTATTTTTTCTTTTTATGTCTGTTTTTTCTAAGTCTTTTTTTGCGTTTGTGCGTAGACATTTTATGTCTTTTTCTTTTTTTACCGCTTGGCATATCTTTTATATTTTAGAAATTAATACTCTACTTATTTTTTGACTTGATTTACAAAAACTTTAGCAGGTTTGAAAGATGGAATATTGTGCTCTGGGATAATGATTGTTGTATTCTTTGAGATATTACGAGCAGTTTTTTGAGCACGCTTCTTCACAACAAAGCTGCCAAAACCTCTCAAATATACATTCTCGCTTTTACTTAGAGAGTCTTTTACTACTTCCATAAAAGATTCCACGGCTGTTAGAACGGTTGCCTTATCGATGCCAGTATTTTTAGCAATTTCGTTAACGATATCTGCTTTTGTCATTTTTGTATTTCCTTTTATTGTTAATTACTAATTTTTTGGACTGCAAATATATAGCTTTTTTATTTCCTTTAAAAATAAATGAAAGGCATTTTTCATTAAAAACTAATTATTTTCTCATTGAGCTTGAATATTGAAGTATCTTTGTGTCGGATTTAACTAAAAATCAATTTTAAATATTTATAATTGGAAACAAGTCATTTAGATACCAAAAATAACGATTATTTTATTAGTCATATATTAATAAGGTGGTATAAGCAGAATAAAAGGGATTTGCCGTGGCGTGAGACTAAGGATCCTTACTTTATTTGGTTGTCGGAAATAATACTGCAACAGACACGTGTAGTTCAGGGATACGATTATTATATGCGCTTTACTAAAACATTTCCAACGGTGGCTTCTTTAGCAAATGCAGATGAGGATGAAGTTCTCAAATTATGGCAGGGATTAGGGTATTATAGTAGAGCCCGTAATCTCCATGCAGCGGCAAAGGTAATAATGTCTCAATATGAAGGGTTGTTTCCTACTGCTTATAAAGATATTTTGTCATTGAAGGGAATTGGCGAATATACGGCAGCAGCTGTAGGCTCATTTGCTTTCGAATTGCCTCATGCTGTGGTCGATGGTAACGTCTTTAGGGTTTTGTCCCGTTTATTTGCTATAGATACCCCAATTGATTCAACTCAAGGGAAAAAGCTATTTACTAATCTGGCCAATGAGCTTTTGGATGTTAATAATCCCGGAGCACACAATCAGGCTATAATGGAACTTGGGGCTTTGCAATGTGTCCCCGTTTCTCCTGATTGCTCTGTTTGTCCGTTATCAGATATTTGTTTGGCATTCAGTCAGGGGAAAGTATCATCTTATCCGGTGAAGCAGGGAAAGACGAAAGTCAAAGAACGATACTTTAATTATCTGGATATACGATTTGGTTCCAATATGTTCCTGAATAAACGAACAGGTAATGATATCTGGAAGAATTTATATGAATTGCCTCTCATTGAAACTGATGAGAAACTGACATTGGATGAATTGCAGAAAACAGATGCATTTCGTCAAATGTTCGAAAATGCAGGCGATATATCTATTCATCCGATGGGTATAACTTTGAAGCATGTCTTGTCTCATCGAATAATTTATGCCAATTTTTATACAATAGAAATAACAAAAGATACATTAATGAAAGAGCAATTTCTAAAAATTGAGAAAGCTGATTTATTTAATTTTGCTATCTCGAGATTGGTTGATCGCTACTTCGAACACCTTAATCAGGGTGATTTATTCGCATAAGAGTTGTATATTTGTATCATTTTGTAATTAAAAAGAAGAATGATGGAAAGAGAAAAATACAAAATATTGTTCGTTTGTTTGGGAAATATATGTCGCTCTCCGGCCGGAGAGGGGATAATGAAACATATTATTTCAAAGAAGGGATTAGGTGATAAACTAGAAGTGGATTCTGCCGGAACATCAGGTTATCACGATGGTGACTTGCCCGATCAGCGTATGCGACGCCATGGAGCACGTAGAGAGTACGTGTTTAATTCGCTTTCCCGAAAATTTACGGTTAATGATTTTGACGACTTTGATATCATTCTGGCTATGGACGATAGTAATTACAGCAATATAATGAGACTAAGTCCCGATCTGGAATCACAGAAGAAAGTACACTGTATGGTGGAGTTTTCACAGAAACACGGATACGATCATATTCCCGATCCATACTACATGGGATCGGATGGTTTCGAATTGGTTTTAGATCTACTGGAAGATGCCTGTGACGGGTTGATGAAACATATCGAAGAAACAGTTATTAAGTAGTAGCTGATTTTTGTGCAAGAGATTTGTAATAAAGTGCAGGTTGCAGTATTTACTGACCAAAGAAATAAAATAGGTCTGCAGCCTTTTTTTGAAAAACTCGAAAGAAGAGTTGAGAAAGAGATAAAATATATATATGAATAATAAGTCAATAAAAGGTATTTTACTTGTTGCTATTGGAGCTTCAAGTTATGGAATTGTAGCTACATTTATAAAAAAAGGATTGGCAGATGGTTATACAACCGCCGAGCTTACGTTTGCACAAGCGCTCGTTGGAGCTTCAGTAATAATATTGTTAAACTTGATATCGAATAGGGTATCGTCTTCAAAAGCAATAAATCGTCCCTCTCGAAAAGATATTTTTAAATTAATGCTTGGCGGTATTCCGTTGGGGCTGACAAGTACCTTTTACTATCTCTCGCTAAGATATATTCCCGTTTCGGTATGTATTGTGATGCTGATGCAGTCTGTTTGGATAGGCGTTGTTGTGGATCTTTTGGTAAATAAAATAAAACCTGCACCGATTAAGCTAGTTTCTATTTTGATTGTTTTGATAGGTACTGTTTTAGCAACAAATGTATTGAATGCTGATGTTGAACTCGATTGGCGTGGTATTTTCTGGGGATTTCTGGCTGCCATATCTTATAGTCTGACATTCTTGGCTACCAATAATATAGCTACGGGTTATCGTCCGATGGTACGTAGTATGTTTATGCTGATAGGCTCCTTAATTATGGTGTCTATGGTGTGGGGGTACTCGTTGATGCAAAAATTCGATCCCAGTGTATTGTGGACTTGGGGACTTATTTTGGCATTCTTCGGAACAGTTCTTCCTCCTTTGTTGTTTACAAAGGGAATGCCTTTGGTGGGAGTAGGTTTAGGCGGTATTATCGCTTCCATAGAACTTCCCGTTTCGGTAACTATGGCTTATCTGTTTATACATGAGACTGTCAATGTATATCAGTGGATAGGTATTGTATTAATTCTTTTTGCGATAGCATTAATGAACATTTCGTTTATCAAAATGTTGAAACCTAATTAAATGTTAAGTTTTTGATGATTTGCTGTATCTTTGATAAAGAATTAATTAATTTCGCAACAGATTGAACAGCAGAATGCACAACATAGGGTCTCAGGCCTATTTATTGCTTTGGTAAGCATAATGGCGAGAGGCAGTTATAGTTGTGAAATGTAACAATAAATATTAGTGCTACTTATGCAAGTAAAAATTATAAATAAATCGGCTCACTCGCTTCCTGAATACGCTACAGAGTATTCGGCAGGGCTAGATTTGAGAGCAAATATAGACGTGGATATAGTGCTGAAACCTTTGGAGAGAAAATTAATCCCAACAGGTTTGTTTATCGAATTACCTAAAGGATACGAGGCTCAGATACGTCCTCGAAGCGGATTGGCATTGAAGCATGGACTTACTGTCTTGAATTCGCCGGGAACTATTGATGCTGATTATCGTGGCGAAATACGTGTAATACTTGTCAACCTATCCGGCGAACCTTTTACTATCCAGAACGGAGAACGTATCTGCCAGATGGTTATTGCTGCTCATGCTACGGTGGAGTGGGAGGAAGTAGATACAATAGACGAAACGACGCGCGGAGCAGGTGGTTTTGGTCACACCGGAAAATAAAAACAGCAAAACACTAAGCACAAAACATATATGTCAAAATGTAAATATCCGATTCTATTCCTTATAGTATTTGTTTTAGGCATCAATAATATATTTGCTCAGACAGCTTCTGCGGTTGTAACCGAATCTCTTAGCTTGGACGATCAACGCAAATTTGACTATTATTTTTATAATGCCATGAATAGTAAATCTATTGAGCAATATGGAGCAACTTATGATTATCTCCAATATTGTATGAAGATAGATTCGACAAATGCCAGTGTATTATTCGAATTGGGTAATTTCTTCAACTCTATTCAGAATAAAGACGAGGCGTATACCTATTATAAAAAGGCAGCAAATTACGATCCTGACAATTTTTATTATAATATGGCTCTTGCAGCATCTTATGCCGAGAGACAGGAGTATAAGGATGCGGCAGCGATTTATCAAAAATTGATTAATCTCAATACTTCAAAAATAGAATTGTATATGTACCTGTCGGAGGTATATCGTCTTGATGGTGATTTAAACAACTCTATTCAAGCGTTAAATGATTTGGAGCGTACTATGGGTATGAACGAAAAAATTACTATCCAGAAGTTCAAACTCTACTCAGCTCTTAATGACAAAAAAAAGGCATATGCAGAGGTGCAAAAATACATAGATAAATACCCTCAGGAAATAAGATATTATATATTGCTGGGTAATTTATACTTGCAGGATGGGAAGACCAAAGAAGCTTATGTTGCTTTGACCAAAGCTAAGTCGATAGACCCCGAAGATCCCTATCTGATTACATCGATGGCTAATTACTACCAGACTATTGATGATCAGCCGAAAGCTGAAGCCGAACTTCGTGCAGCTCTATTTAGTGCCAAAACAGATATTGATACTAAAATAGGGATATTAAGTCAATACATCGGAATCTTACAACAGAACAAACAGGATTTGGCTCCGGCTAATGCCCTTCTTGATTCTTTAATGATAGAGTTTCCCCAAGAGGCAAAGTTTAACTTGCTTTATGGTAATCTGCTGATGGTTCAGGATAAGAAAAAAGAGGCTAACTTTCAATATCGTGTTTATGCAGAATCTGATCCTACTAATCCTGTGGGATGGGAACAATTGCTTCAATCGACAGATGTAGATAGCATAGATGCTCTTATCGATGTATGTAAATCAGCTATAGTATATTTGCCCGAAGAACCTTTGTTTTACTTCTACTTATCGGTGGGTGAATATCAGAAAAAGGAATTTAAACAGGCTCTCCAAACTTTAAACAGAGGAATCGGTTTCGCAGAAAATAATCCACGTTTACTATCTGAGTTTTATGGTCAGAAGGGTAGTATCTATTATGAATTGAAACAGCAGGACAGTGCTTTTATCGAATTTGATAAATCGTTGAAATACAATCCTCAAAATCTGGGGGTGTTAAATAACTATAGTTATTATCTGTCGCTTACTCATAAAGATCTGGATCGTGCGGAAAATATGAGTAGCATTACAATAAAAGCAGAACCCACCAATCCAACGTACTTGGATACATATGGCTGGATATTATTTATGCAAGGTGCTTATACCACAGCTAAAATATATCTTGAAAATGCTGTGAAATACAGCGAGGAAAAAGAAAAAGAGATTAGTGCCGAAGTGTTGGAACACTATGGTGATGTCTTATATATGACTGATGACAAGGAAAATGCTGTGATATATTGGCAGAAAGCCAAAGAGAAAGGCAGTGAATCTAAAACTCTGGATAAAAAGATAGAAACAAAAACGTTTATTGCTCCTAATCCTATAAAATGATGAATGCAAATAGCATGAAAAATATCTATAAACTCGTTTTCTTTTTCAGTCTGATTGCTTTGGTTTCGTCTTGTAAATCGTCTAAGTCAATCGTAAGCAACGATGGGTCGGTGGTTGCTAAAACACACGATCAGGTTGTAAAGGATGTGCTATCTGCCGAAACAGACTATAAAACAATCAGTGGTAAGATTGCTTTGGAGATGATATCCGGATCAAAAGAATCCGGAATGAAAGTGAATAGCCAATTGAAGATTGTGAGAGACGAGATAATACAATTATCGATACGGGCACCGTTTATTAATTCAGAAGTTTTCAGACTAAGTATCACTCCCGATTCGGTATATGTTATAGACCGTTTGTCTAAGAAATATGCTGTTGAGAACATAAAAGATCTTGAGCAAGAACGAGGAATACAGTTTAACTACAACAATCTGCAAGCGTTATTCACAGATGCGTTGTTTATTCCGGGAAAGAGTAAGGTCGGTGGTGCTGACTACAATCTATATGATATCACGATGAATGGTGGAAAGTACCATCTGGAAACAAAAGATAAAGCAGGCTTGTTGTATCGTTTTGTAATTGATCCGAACGATCGGGTTTCCGAAACACATATAACAGCCCGTGATGGAAAATATTCATTGAGGTGGATATATCGTGATTTTGTAAAAGAAAGTGCATCTTTGTATCCGACTACAATGGAGGCTAATGTCGATTTCAATAAGAAAAAAGTCAAACTGATAATGTCTAATTCGGGATTGGACTTTGATAAAGAACTGACTGTAGATAATAGTTTACCTGCTAAATATACCAGAGTTTCGGTATCAGATATTCTGAAAAACTATATTAAGTAAAAGTAAATATTTAAGAATATATTTAAAATCATAACTATCTATTGTTTTTAAATTTGCCAAAGCAATAAATAGTTCAGTGAATTTAAGTAAGTTTGCTATCTTTATTTCGTGTAAGCAATTCTATGTGAATAGTTATTCAATAAAATAATAAAAAGGTCTGTGACCTTAAACAAACAGGTCGATGACCTTCAATGACTAAGATGAGATCAGTACTTGTTTTATTTATATTATTTCTTTCAACCCTATTTGTTTTTCCCCAGTCGAATAAAATAAAAGATCTGGAGAATAAGAGAAAATTGGCTTTACGCGAGATAGAAAGTACAACGTTATTGTTGAACGAAACAAAGAAAAATACATCCACATTATTAAGCAGAATCAATCTCTTGACGGAGCAAATAAGTTCACGTCAGCGGTTGATTTCGTTGTTAAATGACGAGATGAGTGCAATTGCCGAGCAGGAAGCTGCTACGGAAAAAGAGATAGTTATACTTACGGCTAATCTAAAGGGGCAGCAGAAATCGTATGCACGAGCGGTTGAGGGAATTGTTCTGAGAAAACAAAGTGGTAATAAATTATTATTTGTACTCTCAGGAAGTTCTTTAGCTGAATCTCTTCGCCGTATGAAGTATTTGAAAGATTACTCACAATGGCGTGATAATCAAATCACAGAGATTAAGGAAAAACAAAAACTTTTGCAGGAAAAAAAAGCGGCTCTCGAAAAATCAAAGGCTGAGAAAAAGGCTTTGTTAGGGAATCGGGAAAAGGAGCAAACCAATTTGCAAAAAGAAGAACAGGTTCATAAACAGGAGGTTTCGGATGCAAGTAAAAAGCAAAAGGAATTACAAGGTATTTTGCAAACCAAACAAAAGCAAGCCGATAACCTTAATGCTCAAATAGAAAAACTTATAGCACAAGAAGTGGCTCGTCAGGAGCGTGAAGCACAACGCCTTGCAGAAGAGCAGGCTCGTAGAGAACGTTTAAAAAGAGAGCGTGCCGAAAGAGCCGAAAAGGCAAAACGTGAAGCTGCAAGAGCAGCCAAAGTACCGCCGAAAACAGAGTCACCAAAAGAAAAAGAGGTTTCACCAAAGGTTGAAACGGAAGCTCCATCGAGAGAGACCGAAGAGGTGGCTATGGCTACTCCGACTGTGACAGCCGAAAATTTTAAATTATCATCTAATTTTGCTGCAAACAAAGGGCGTCTGCCTATGCCTGTAACAGGTAGTTATAGTATCGTCGGGCGTTTTGGTACACAGCAAAACAGTCGATGGCGAGTGACAACCAATAGTAATGGTATTGATATACAGGCAAGAGCGGGAGCACAGGCTCGTGCCGTTTTCGGAGGAGAAGTCTCTCGTGTTGTTGCATTCCCAGGATTTAATAACTGTATTATTATACGGCATGGAGGGTATTATTCGTTTTACGGAAATATTCAACAGATATTTGTAAAGCAGGGACAAAAAATTTCGGCAGGACAAGCCTTGGGTACAGTTTATACCGATTCGGATACAGGAAACTCTCAACTGCACTTCCAGTTGTGGCAGGGAACAACCAAATTGAATCCTGAGCCGTGGCTTCAAAAATAAAAATAAAAGAGCGAATCTTGGATCTTCCCAAAGTGGAGGATGCAAGAGGAAATCTTTCTTTTATTGAAGAAAGCGGACAAATTCCGTTCAAAATAGCTCGTGTTTATTGGATATATGACGTTCCTGCCGGACAGAAAAGAGGTAGTCATGCCTTCAAAAATCAGGAAGAAATTATCATAGCACTTTCCGGTAGTTTTGATGTTGTTCTGAATGATGGAAAAGAAACCCGCCGTTATCAATTGAACAGAGCATATAAGGCATTGTATGTACCCGCTAAGATGTGGCGTACTTTAGAAAATTTTGCTACAAACTCAGTCTGCCTTGTTATATCCTCAGGGGCTTACGATGAAAGCGAATATATTCGAAACTATAGACTTTTCAAGCAATTTATAAAAGTCGGTGAAATTCAATCGGAGACTATTGAATCTGTGGCTTTACCAACTCCAATAATAAAAATTTTACCACAGAAAAATACAGTTTTTGGTTGTTTGCCTGTTGAATTGCCAACCATAAGAAGCAGGGCAGGTAACTTAACTCCTGTACACTGTTCGGTAGATATACCTTTTGATGTTAAACGCGTGTTCTTTGTATATGACATTCCTTATGGAAAAACGAGAGGAATGCATGCACATAAACAGTGCCATCAATTTCTGGTAGCAGCCAGTGGCAGTTTTGATGTAGAGTTGGATGATGGTAAACATAGAAAAACAATAACTGTAAACAGACCGATACAAGGCATACATGTTTTGCCCAGAATATGGTCTAAAGAATATAATTATTCATCGGGAGCTATTTGTTTAGTTTTGGCTTCTGAAATATATACGGAAGAAGACTATATTCGCAGATACAGCGATTTCAAAAAGATAAGGTCTTAGAGACTTGATTTTTTAAGTAGAAGAAAAGATTCATTGATATGTCAATCAGAATTGAAAAATATAATACCGAATATAAGTCCGTTTGGGATGACTTTGTGTCTTCTTCCCGAAACGGTACTTTTTTATTTTACAGGGATTATATGGAGTATCATTCCGGTCGGTTTCACGATTATTCTTTGATGTTCTTCGATAAGAACAAGCTGATTGCTCTACTTCCGGCAAATATATCGGAACAAGTATTCTACTCCCATCAAGGCTTAACCTATGGAGGCTTAGTTCTTTCGGAGGATACTAAAACACCTCAGACAATTGAGATAATAGATACAGTTGTAAAGTATCTGCAAGAAAACAAAATAAGCAAGATTATATATAAACCGATTCCGCATATATACCATCGCTACCCTTCTGAGGATGATTTATATGCCCTCTTTAGAAATAAAGGAACACTATTGTCGAGGACGATATCTTCAACAGTTGATCTTTCCGCCAAGCTGGGCTATTCGGAACTACGAAAAAGACAACTTAAGAAAGCCGAAAAACAAAATCTCATTGTTTGCGAATCGGATTCTTTACCCGAATTCTGGGCTGTTCTCGAAGAGAATCTGAAAGAAAATCATCAGGCAGTTGCCACTCATTCATTAGACGAAATAGCGTATTTGAGGAATCAATTTCCCGATAATATCCGATTATTCTGCACTTTAAAAGAGAATAGGATTTTGGCGGGTTGCTTAATTTACGAAACAGTTACAGTAGCTCATACTCAATATATATCGGCTTCAGAAGAAGGAAAAGAGGCTGGTGCATTAGACCTGTTATTCGACCACTTGATAAATAAGGTTTTCGTCAAGAAGAAGTATTTCGATTTTGGAACATCTAACGAAGATAGCGGTCATTTTCTCAACGAAGGCTTGATTTCCCAGAAAGAAGGTTTTGGAGCGAGAGGTATTGTATACGACACCTATCAAATAAATATAACACTACAATAATGGATTTAAACTCCCTGTTTAGGAGAAAAGATATAACTAAAGGAGGTCATGTAGGAGAAATTCAGGATCATGGACTTAAAAGAGTATTAGGCGTTAAAGATCTTACCCTGTTTGGTATTGCGGCAATAATTGGAGCCGGTATTTTCAGTACAATCGGTCGGGCAGCTTTTCAAGGAGGCCCTGCGGTTTCATTGCTTTTTGTATTCGTTGCCATTGCCTGTGTTTTTACAGCTTTATGCTATGCACAGTTTGCATCGATGATATCTACAAGCGGTAGTGCTTATACCTATACTTATGCAACATTAGGTGAAATCTTTGCTTGGGCAATAGGTTGGGCTCTTATTCTCGAATACTCGGTATCAAATATGGTTATTGCCATCTCCTGGTCGGGATACTTTACTACGATGCTCGAAGGATTTGGTATACACTTTCCGCATTACCTCTCTATAGGCTATTTAAGTGCCTACGAGTCTTATCAGAAAGTCATAGCAAATATACCCGATCTTCCTACCAATGTTATACAATCTGCTGAAATATACCGTAGTGCTCCTGAAATTTTCGGATACAAAATACTGATTAATTTACCTGCGGGAGGTATTATTATACTTCTTACATCATTGGTTTTTGTTGGCATCAAGGAATCAAAAACAGTAAATAATCTTTTGGTTTACCTTAAAGTCGGGATTATCTTGTTTGTAATTCTAGCCGGATTTTTCTTTGTGAAGCCTGCTAATTGGTCTCCATTTGCACCCAATGGGGTAGGCGGAGTATTAGGCGGAGTTGCTGCTGTCTTTTTCTCATTTGTCGGGTTCGACTCAGTTTCTACTACAGCCGAAGAATGTAAAAATCCACAACGTGATATGCCCCGTGCCATGCTTTATTGTTTAGCAGTATGTACTATATTATATATTGCAATAACACTGGTGCTGACTGGTATGGTTAGCTACAAGGAATTGGGTGTTGACGATCCTTTAGCGTATGTTTTTCAACTGGTCGATATGGATTTTATTGCAGGTGTTATATCCGTAAGTGCAGTAATAGCCATTACGAGTGCCATATTAGTATTCCAGATTGGGCAACCCCGTATCTGGATGACAATGAGCCGCGATGGTCTTCTCTGGCCTAAGTTTGGTAAAATTCATAAGAAATTTAAAACTCCTGCTTTTGCGACTATTATTGCAGGGATATTGGTTGCTGTACCTTCTTTCTTTCTCGATATGCAATTTGTGGTAGACCTAACGAGTGTGGGTACATTTTTCGCCTTTATACTAGTCTGTTCCGGAGTTCTATATCTCGATTATAAGGGATATAGTAAAAAAGCAAAATTCAAAGTACCTTATGTAAACGGACAATATATTGTTTTTATTTTGCTTCTTATTGCATTTGGTATTTTTTTGTTGAAACTCGATTACAAAGCGATTCTTCAAGAGAAACCACTCTTGATTGTCTTTTGGATAGCTTGGGCGGGGCTTTCTGTTGCAGCTTATAAATTAAAGTTTTCGTTACTTCCAACACTGGGCATATTGACAAATTTGTATCTTATGACCGAATTAGGATTGTCCAATTGGCTTATGTTTTTAATGTGGCTGGCAATTGGCTTGTCTATCTATTTTTTATATGGATATAAAAAGAGTAAATTAGCCATCCATAAAGTGTAAGTATATGATTCCTTTTCTTGACCTCAAAAAAGTAAATGAGAAATATCAATCGGAGATTGAACAGGCTGTTTTGCGAGTTGTTCGTTCGGGCTGGTATATATTGGGAGAAGAGGTAAAGCAATTCGAAACTTCGTTTGCCGATTATTGTCAGGTCAATAACTGTATAGGTGTTGGTAATGGCTTGGAAGCTATTAAACTCATTCTATGTGCTTATAAAGAATTGGGGATAATGAGTGATGGCGACGAGGTGATAGTGCCCGCCAATACATACATTGCTACAATCTTGGCAATAACCGAAAGCCGATTAACTCCTGTATTGGTAGAACCTGATATTCGAACCTATAATATTGATCCTGAAAAGATCGAAGAAAAAATAACATCAAAAACTAAGGCTATTCTGCCTGTTCATCTTTATGGGTTATCTTGCCCGATGAATGAAATAAATAAGATTGCCCAGAAATACAATCTAAAAGTAATTGATGATGCTGCTCAAGCCCATGGAGCTATTTATCAGGGGAAGCCTGTAGGTGGATTGTGTGATGCTACAGCTTTTAGCTTTTATCCGACTAAAAATCTGGGAGCATTGGGTGATGCAGGTGCAGTAACTACAAATGACACTAAATTAGCGGAGGTTATCAGAGCTTTAGCGAATTACGGGACAGAAGCTAAATATATCAATAAATACAAAGGATTTAATTCTCGCCTCGATGAGGTACAAGCGGCTGTATTATCTGTAAAATTGAAATATTTACAAGATGATATCAAATACCGACAAACATTGGCAACTAAGTATTTTACGGAGATTGTAAACGAGAATATTATATTACCCTTTGCAGACACTATTACAGAGCATTCTTTTCATATGTTTGTGGTACGTTGCGAACGAAGAGACGAACTCCAAAAATATCTGTCGGATCAGAATATTCAAACTCAGGTGCATTACCCTTTACCGCCACACAAACAAGAGGCTTACAAGGAGTGGAGCAATCTGTCGTTTAGTATAACGGAAAAAATCCATAAAGAAGTACTGAGCTTACCATTAAATACGGCATTGACACTTTCCGAGGTTACAGCCATAATTAGTTGTCTCAATAAATTCTAGACTTTTATCGGGATTCTCAGCTAATAATGTTTAAGGAATGAGTAGTCTTTTTTATTTTATGGTGAAGTAAGGTGTTCTGTTCAAAAAAAGATATACATTTGGCTATTTTTTAATGAATAAAGTATGAGTAGCAATAAAAGGCATAAAGTACCTTTCGGACCGATAGGTATAATTATGGCAATCGGAGTAGTATTTGGCGATATAGGAACATCACCGCTCTATGTGATGAAATCGGTATTGGAGGCACTTCCGGATAATCAACTTTCTCGTCCTGAATATATTATTGGTGCAGTATCTTGTGTAATCTGGACTTTAACTATCCAAACTACCCTTAAATACGTAATTCTTACACTGAGAGCCGATAACAAAGGTGAAGGAGGAATCTTGGCTTTGTATGCACTCATCCGGCAGAAATACCGTTGGGCTTATGTGGTTGCGGCTTTAGGTGCTGCTACTTTATTGGCTGATGGTGTAATTACTCCTGCAATGACGGTTATTACCTCTATGGAGGGATTAAATAATATTGTTCCCGAAGTACCAATTGTTCCCGCTACACTCCTCATTGTTATGGGGATATTCTTGATACAACCTCTGGGTACAAGCTCATTGGGGAAATATTTCGGAACAGCCATGCTTGCTTGGTTTGTTATGATAGGTGTTGTCGGACTAAGTCAGTTTGTGCTCGATCTCAGTGTTATAAAAGCATTCAATCCACTCTACGCTATTCGCTTTCTTATAGAAGCCCCTCATACCATGTTTATTTTAGGTGCGGTTTTCCTTTGTACGACGGGAGCCGAAGCCTTATATTCGGACCTTGGGCATTGCGGACTCAAAAATATTCGTATTTCGTGGGTTTTCGTTAAAATTACATTGATTCTTAATTATTTAGGGCAAGCAGCTTGGATTATAGATAACCCATCTCTCGTTCATCATGGAATTAACCCTTTCTTTAGTATGATGCCTTCGTGGTTTAGCTTTATTGGGGTTGCCATGGCTACTGCTGCTTCTATTATTGCCAGTCAGGCACTTATAAGTGGGTCGTTCACCGTTATTAGTGAGGCTATATCGCTGAATCTTTGGCCTAATGTGAAGATAAAATACCCGACACATATCAAAGGGCAGATGTATATTCCATCGGTCAACTTTACGATGATGATATTCTGCGCTATAATCATCATGATGTTTCAGTCTTCTTCAAATCTTGAGGCTGCATACGGATTGGCGATTACATTGAGTATGTTGATGACCACCATGTTACTCTACCTTTATTTCAAAGAAACGAAAAAACCGGCTTGGTTTAGTATTCCCGTTTCGCTATTCTTTTTCATTATAGAGTTTAGCTTCTTTGTAGCCAATATGCAGAAATTTGCACACGGAGGTTTTGCTTCTATTCTTATAGCAGCAATCATCTTCTTCATGATGTATTCATGGTTCAACGGTCGTCGTATCAAGAGACGTTATACAACCTATGATCAGGTAAACGAACCTTATTTAGCACATATACAGGAAATAAGTGAAGATACTTCAATACCCAAAACAGCAACTAATCTGGTTTATATAACCAAGGCGAATAATAAGCATGCCTTGGAAAGTAAAATAACTTATTCACTATTTAAAAAATTCCCCAAAAGGGCTGATACATATTGGTTTGTGCGTATCAAAAGAACAGATGCTCCTTATGAGTTTAGCTATGATGTGAAGACTTTTGTTCCCGGAAAAATCTTTAGAATCGACCTTCGGGTTGGCTTTAAAGTAGGTATACATACCGATAAGTACGTACGTTTGATATGTTATAATATGGAGAAGAAGAAAGAAGTCGATCTGTCTTCACGCTTTCCCTCGATGCACAATGCAAAAGGAGATTTCTCTTTTATTGTTGTTGATCGTATATTCCGTAATATTGAACTGGAACCCCGTCAACGTATTATTTTGGCTTGGTATAACCTGATTAAGCGATTCAGTACATCCGATACGCAAATGCTCGATCTTGATCCTTCTTTTGCAGTGGTGGAAACTGTGCCTTTAGTGAATGTACATCACCAGGATGATATTCTTGAAAGGTTGATAACGCAGTCTGATTTGGCAGATCAAGGCGAAACGTCTTAACTATTAAGTAAAGAATAAAATTTATTGGTATATTTTATACTTGTAACAATCTATAATTGTTATACTTGCCAAAGCAATAAATAAGGTCTGTGACTTTAATATTTCCGAAAGTAATAAAAAAAGGTTTGAGACATTAGATGCTCAAACCATTCAATAACTTGTAGTAGTATTCTATTGCTTCCCTTATTTCATCGGGTTTTATATACTCATCCGCAGTATGTGAACGAGCTGAATCTCCGGGACCCATCTTTACCGAAGGAAACGGCATGAGTGCCTGATCCGATAATGTGGGTGATCCATAAGGTTCTCGGCCTAGAACTATTGCACGTTGTACGAAAGGATTTTCAATCGCAATTTTTGATGAATTAAGCCGGTATGAACGAGGTATAACTTCACATTCGGTATGTTTATTTATAATCTCAAATAACTGCTCATTGCTATAACACTCGTTGCTGCGTACATCTACAACAAACGAACACTTATCGGGTACTACATTGTGCTGAGTTCCTGCATTTACCATTGTAACGGTCATTTTTACCGGACCCAGAAGATCGCTCACATTTGGAAATTCGAAAGTGCGGAACCATTCTATGTCTTTCATCGCTTTATAGATGGCGTTTACCCCTTCGTTACGGGCAGCATGCCCCGATTCTCCTGTCGCAACACAATCTAACACCATTAAGCCTTTCTCGGCTATGGCAGGATGCATTTCTGTGGGTTCGCCTACTATCGCAAAGTTTGGCGTGGGTATATCCTTTAAAGCAGATTCGATTCCGTCTTTTCCTGAAACCTCTTCTTCACAAGAAGCCAGAAATATAAGGTTATAATCTTGTGGCTTCTGAGTCACAAGAAAAAAAGTATGCATCAGACTGACTAAACTTGCTCCTGCATCGTTACTGCCTAATCCGTACAAGCAACCATCTTCTTCAATCGGCTCAAAAGGGTCTTTAGTCCATCCCGAAACCGGTTTTACCGTATCGATATGTGAATTTAATAATATGGTGGGTTTTGCATCCGAAAAACCGGGCGATTTAATCCAGATATTATTGCCTTTTCGTTGAGTGGTGAAGCCTGCTTTTCGGATATATGATTCTATCATATCGGCTACTTCATTTTCCTGCCTGCTGTATGAAGGAATGCTGATCATGTTTTTCAACAGATCTACTGCATCGTAAAATAATTCGTCAATATCTTTTTCCATAACAAAAACAAAGATAAAATATTGGCTCGAATAATAAGTTCGAATGTTCTAAATTAAGAAATAGACGATCTATTTATTTATAAAAATACGTACGAAATAATATCTTTGTATGTATTCTTAACAAACATGTACAAAACAAAAAATTAATCCTATGAAATTTTATTTCTTAACGCTAATTGCTTTAGTGTCTTTTTCTCTTGTTTCTTGTGATGACGATAATAATGGAAATGATGAAACAGGTGGTGTTTATCTGCCCGATGTCATTGTGAATAAATCGTTGGAAGAGGGCTATGATGGTATTGCAACTCTCTACTTTCGGTATGATGCACAAAACAGGCTTACTTATATAATTCAAGCTATGGGTGAAGCTACTGCCGAAGCGGGCGATACTATCAGTTTTAATTATGATTCGCAAGGGCGTTTGTCGTATGTTGTGTCAGCCGATACTGCTAAGTTCACTTACGATGGTAATAAAGTGTTTTGCATAAGCCCTTCTGAAGATGGTTTTTACAGAGATACATTGGAGTTAGGCAGTAAGGGCGAGCTGCTGAAACTATACAATGCAGAGGTAGTGTATACTTATGGGTATGATGCGAAAGGAAACATGGATAAGTATACCGTAAAAGATATAAATGGAAACGTAATTCATACTACCACTTTAACTTACGATGACAAGAATGGTCTATTTAAGAATATCAAAACACCATCTTGGTTTTTTATAAGAGAGCAGGCATTTCCTTTGTGTTTTATAAATAATACTTTGCAGGAGGTAAAGGACTCCGTTGCAGATATATTTACGCTTAAATACAATGATGCGGGATATCCTACAAGTGTAGAGGTTAGTGGAAGCAGTAAATTTCTTTTAACGATCGATTATCTGACAATAAAATAAGAAAGTTGTTTTAAACGATTCATTTTAGAAGCACGGCTTTTTATTAAGCCGTGCTTTTTGTACTTTTACACTTGATCTAATCCAGATACAAGAAAAATATGGTTACTATTACAGTTGAAGAAAGAGAATTCATTGAGAAAACGATAAAAGAATGTAAAGAGTGTTTCATCGGGTTGATAGATACCGATGGTTTACCTTATGTTATTCCTATGAATTTTGGATATAAGGATGATGTGGTATATCTGCACTCCGGACCCGAAGGTTCAGCCGTTCGGGCAATAGAAAATAATCCGAATATATGCATAACATTTTGTACTCCTTCCGAAATTACGCATCAGCATGAAGAAGTTGCCTGTAGTTACAGAGTCAAGGGAAGCAGTGTCGTTTGTCGTGGAAAAGTGATCTTTATAGAAGACTTCGACGAAAAGGTGGAGATACTTAATATATTGATGGAGCAATATTCGAACCGACCTTTTAAGTATTCGGAACCTGCTGTTCGGAATGTGAAAATATGGAAAGTACCTGTTGATAAGATTACGGGTAAGGTATTTGGCGTACCTTATAAAGAGTCGCATCATTACAAATAAGATAGTATTCTGCTATGTTCTTTTATCTATAGATAGACAGAGAAAGCGTTCTTTTTAGTAAGGTTACCAATGGTTACAAACAGACAATAAATAGTTGTCACTTTTGTAACCTTTGTCACTTTTTTTCTTTTTAAGTATTTAGTATATAGTGGTGTAAGAGTATTGGGTACAATAAAATGTATTTTCGGTGTCACTTTTGTCATTTTTGTCACCTTTTTACGTGTAATTTATTTGCTATGAGTTGTTTAATGTTTTGGTCGAAGTTGTATGAAATGTCACTTTTGTCACTATCTCGGATTAGTTATACTTAACTCCCTGTAGCAATTAAAAAGTTGCAGACTTTATAAAATAAAGAATGAAGAAAATAGGATTGCTTTCAGATACCCATAGTTATTGGGATGAGAAATACAAGCACCATTTTGCCGATTGTGACGAGGTTTGGCATGCAGGAGATATAGGTTCGTTTGATTTGACTCTTAAATTTGAGGCATTCAAACCTTTCCGTGCAGTATATGGCAATATTGATGGAGTCGATATAAGAGCAGCATATCCCGAATTTCTACGGTTCACATTAGAGGGTGTAGATGTTTTGATGACTCATATCGGAGGCTATCCGGGTCGTTACGATCCTAAAGTGAGGAATATTTTGCAAGTAGATCCGCCCAAGTTATTTATTTGCGGACATTCGCATATACTGAAAGTAATGTATGATAAGAAATACAACTGTTTGGATATAAATCCCGGTGCAGCCGGAAAATACGGCTTTCATAAAGTAAGAACCTTGTTGCGGTTTGTTTTAGATGAGGGTGCGATAAAAGACCTGGAGGTAATAGAGCTTTCGGAATGAAAGCTCTTATTTCTTATGCTTGTAATGTCGTCTGTCATCAAATGTAGAGATTAGCAGAAATACGCTGCATGCCGATGTTATAAGTATCATAGGCATAAATAAGGCAGGCGATCGTAAAGCCTCAGATCCAGAAGTAAAATATACGCCGATACCCAAAACGGCTATCAAGGAGTACATAACTCCCAGTATCGATAGTATATTTCCGAATCCGGAACGGGTTTTTGTTGCTTTTTGTTTCGATAAAGCTTTTTCGGTCTCAATCTGTTGCATGATTCTAAACTTCAGATTGTTGCTTGCCTCAAGTCTTGTTCCGGATAATAAGTCTCGGAATTGGCTATCTTCTATATTGTTTTTAATATCCTTTTCCATATTATAAATGTAATAATTTATTTATATAAGCAGAGAGGTCTGTGACTTTAAACTTTTTCATAATGCATCATAGTTCCTATAATATCGGCAAATCGTTTTCGAGCCCGATGTAATTTCACTTTAATATTCGACTCTCCCAAGCCCGTTATCAGGACTATGTCTTTTACCGAGTTCTCTTCCAGATAATACAATGTAAGCAGCAGGCTTTCGTCTTTAGGCATTTTCTCTAAAGTCTCATTTATAACAGCCTTTTTTTCCTGTTCATTAATCCTTTCGAGTGTATCCCATTCGGAAAAAGAACTTTCGGTATCCATCTGTTGATAGTCTACAAATTCGGTACTGAATCCCGAACTGCTTATATGAGTCAGGGCAGTATTGTATACTATTCGGTAAAACCAGGTCGAAAATTTGCTGTCGGTTCTGAATGTATGCAAGTTATGAAAAGCTTTTACATAAGCATTCTGCACGATATCCTCGGCATCCTGCTTATTTCCGCAGATACGAAAGGCGATGGTTATTGCCATATCCTGATAAGTATCCACAAAATAGGTAAAGGCGGACGTATCCCCCTTTAAAACCTGTTTTATTTTTAGCTTTTCATCCATTGGTGTTACTCTTCTAAGTCTTTATCTTTAGTAACGAAGTAGAATAAGACGTAAGCTAACCCAAGGAACAGGAGTACACAGGCTGCCATTGTATAACCTTCCTGTAAGGCAAGATACGTTTCTGCAATATTACCTATAAGTAAGCCCAGGGCGATGCCAATGCATAAGAAACCGTTTCTTAAAGACCTGTATCTGTTGGGTGTAGGCTTCGATTGCGGAGGAGGTACTATTCCTTGTTTGATCAGTTCCATATTCTCTTTGTTCTTTGTGCGCATACTTACAAGCCCGAGATACATCCCAAACCCGATAGGAAGAGCAACTGCCGATAGAATTGCTATAATTGGTATTAAACCTTCTTCTACAAATTCCATAATATTGGTTGTTTTAGTTGTTATTAATTTGTTTACATGAATATGACTAGACGAATTTGAGATTGGTTACAAATTTGAGTATTTTTTTTCAAATTAATTCTGTTTTATAGAAAATGAGGTATTTAGGGCTTATTCTAAATACCTCATCTTATAGATAAAATAATAAATTCGGATATTACCCTTTGATAACTAGGCATAAACTATCCTCCAAAGCTGTAACCGAGTGTATAATGTCGGCCGGAATAGGAGTTTCTTCATATTGAGACAGCATTACCATCTTTTCACCCTCTTTGTATACGACTTTACCTCCCAATACAATCAGCTTTGCAGGGATGTCGGTTTTGTGATCTTCCAAAACCATACTTTTAGTGAAACCTATGGCTATTACTTTGAAGTTTGTTCCGCTTTGTAATACTTTGGCTACAGGGCGTTTTGCCGATTCCAGGTCTTTGAGTATTTGTTTTATTGTCATGATTTTATTCTTTTATGATATAAGTTTCTATTAAATTATTATTTGACTTGCTCCAGCATTTGTATTCCTTTTTTTTCAGAATTATTTATAAATTCGCTCATGGCTGAATAGTATTTGATATTTGAATATATACAAAGCTAATCCTCTTGTGGTCTCGAAATTTGTATCAAATGTTACAACAGTAGTATTTTATATGTATAGGTTCTTTTTTAGGAGTTGGTAAAGAATAATAACTCTTTTTTACACATAAATACAGATAAGTTTTATAAATTGCATGGTATTACTTAACGGTAAGCATTTTCGAGAAGACCGAACTAAGATCAACTAAAAACACGATATACTATGTTACCCGCAAACTATGAGCAGCTGATAGGCGAGTTGTCGAAAAAGATCGACCCCAAACGCCTGATAACAAATCCTCTTCAACTTTTGGCATATGGTACCGATGCAAGTTTTTACAGGCTTATACCAAAGCTTGTGGTGCAGGTTCATTCGGAAGAAGAAGCCGTAGAAGTAATCCGTCAAACCGGAAAGCTTAATATACCAGTAACATATCGAGCTGCGGGGACAAGTCTCTCAGGGCAGGCAATAACGGATTCGGTATTAATGGTTGCGACTCACCATTGGAGAAAATACTCAATATTGGAAGATGGTCTTAAGATCAGGTTACAACCCGGAATTACAGGTGCAAGAGCCAATGTCTTTCTGGTTCCTTATGGTCGTAAGATAGGACCCGATCCGGCTTCCATCAATGCGGCTATGATTGGAGGAATTGCTTCTAATAATGCTAGCGGTATGTGCTGTGGTACATCGCAAAATTCATATAAAACCATATCAGATATCCGTATCGTTCTATATGATGGAACTATACTTGATACTGCCGACGATAACAGTAAAAAGGCTTTCAAAGAAAAGCACCCCGAGATTATCAAAGAAATAGAACAATTGCGTGATGATGTAAAAGCAGACAGCGTATTGTTCGAGAGAATTCAGCGTAAGTTTAAGATAAAGAATACAACCGGATACAGTATCAATGCCCTTGTCGATTATCAAGACCCGTTTGATATTATCAAACATCTGATGATTGGAGCCGAAGGTACTCTTGCTTTTATTTCGGATCTGACTTATCATACAGTTGTTGATGAGAAGTACAAAGCTTGTACTTTGATGATTTTCGACACCATAGAAAAAGCTTGTGAGGCTACTCCGTTGCTAAAGGAAAGTCCTGTTTCAGCAGTTGAATTGCTGGATAGGGATTCTATCCGTTCAGTAGAAAATGACCCCGATGCACCTGCTTATTTCAAAGAGCTACCCGAAACAACCTGTGTGTTGTTGGTCGAGATTCAGGCGAATACAAAAGAGGAGATGGATCAGAAGGAAGCAGCAATTCGCAAGGCAGTTGCACCTATTCCTACTTTTCAACCTTATGTGTTTACATCTGACCCTAAAGAATATAACTTTAACTGGAAAGCTCGCAAAGGCTTGCTGTCATCAGTTGGAGGATTGAGAAAAACGGGTACTACCTGTCTCATCGAAGATGTAGCATTCCCCGTACCTCGTTTGGCTGAAGCTTGTATTGCTATAAAAGACCTTTTCAAAAAGCTTGGATATACAGATGCAGTTTTGTTCGGTCATGCCTTAGAAGGTAATCTACACTTGGTATTCTCTCAGGATTTCTCAACCCCTGTTGAAGTTGAGAGATATGCTAAATTGATGGATGACTTATCTGATATTGTGGTCAATCAGTTTGACGGATCATTGAAAGCCGAACATGGCACAGGGCGTAATATGGCTCCATTCGTAGAAAAGGAATGGGGCGAGGCCGCTTATAAGATCATGTTGCGGATTAAGAATATATTCGATCCTCGCAGGCTGATCAATCCGGGAGTAATCATCAATCAGAATCCAAAGATTCACTTGGAGAACCTGAAACCACTTCCTGAAGCGCATGAGCTGATAGATAAATGTATGGAGTGCGGATTCTGCGAGCCGAATTGTGTTTCGGAAGGATTGACTCTTTCGCCACGCCAAAGAATTGTCATTGCCCGTGAAATATCACGCTTGAGAGCTGCCGGAGAAGACCCTGATCGTTTGAAGAAGATGTTGCGTGATGCGCAGTATTTCTCGAATGAAACTTGTGCAACCGATGGTCTTTGTGCATTGGCTTGTCCCGTGAAGATAGATACAGGTAAGTTTATCAAAGATTTACGCCATCAAGAAGCTACCGAAACAGCTATTGACTTGGCAGAATATATTGGAGATCACATGCCGGGTATTACCAATATGGGTAGAGCCGGACTTAATATTGTAGGCTTCTTTCAAACAGTATTGGGTGATAGCTTGATGGGTGGTATTGCAGGCAGTATGCGTTTCTTGACAGGTAATTCTATTCCGAAGTGGAATAAGTATATGCCGAGAGGTGCAAGAAAGATTAAGCACTCAATAGCCAATCCAGGGCAAGCCGATAAGGTGGTTTATTTCCCATCTTGTATTAACCGTACTATGGGTAAGTCAAAGGACTACAAGAAAGAAGATGTTGAACTGACCCGTAAGACGGAAGAACTTCTTCAACGTGCCGGATTTACGATCATTTATCCGGAAGGTCTTAATGCCCTTTGTTGTGGTATGGCATTCAGCAGTAAAGGATTAAAAGACGAAGGTACACGCAAATCTAAAGAATTGGAAGATGCACTTTATCAGGCCTCTGAAGGAGGTAAATATCCTATTCTGTTTGATATGAGCCCTTGTTTCTATACATTCCACGAAGCATACTCAAATAAAGATCTAAAGATATACGATCCGATAGAATTTATGCTTGATTTTGTCATGCCTAAGCTACCCGTTAAAAATCCACGAGAAGTAGTCAGCGTATTCCCCGTTTGTTCGGTTAAGAAAATCGGAATGGAGCAAAATCTATACAAGCTGGCAAAAATGTGTTCAAACAAAGTGGCAATGGTCGAAAGCAACTGTTGCGGCTTTGCCGGAGACAGAGGATTCACTTATCCCGAACTGAATAAACATGGTCAAAGACATCTTGCAGAACAAATTCCGGCCGGTTGCAAAGACGGTTTCTCTACGAGCCGTACTTGCGAAATCGGAATGACAGAATACAGTGATGTAAACTTTAAGTCGATATTCTATTTGATTGATGAGGTTACAAGGTGACAACTTGTATACATTTACTTCACATTTATAACAACTACTACACAAAAAGGTGACACTTTTGGGTAGTAGTTGTCACTTTTTTAAGAGGCTTTATTTCAGAGAGTAAAGGCCTAAAACATTACAAAAGTGACAAAAGTGACACGGGAAATATAGTTTACTTATTTGAGTTTTGTAATTCGTTTGTTTTATAGAAGTTTGGTGTTTAATAAAGTGACGAAAGAATTCTAAGAAAAATTCAAATTAGTCATCAATTTTATTTGAATTAATAGTATTTTTCAATTCCTCCAAATCCTGTTATTACTTTATTCTCTTTCGTTTTGTTGATAAAGTTATTTAATCGTTTTTCAAATTCTTCGGGTCGTTTCCTTGCAGCGTTAATGTATGCAATTCGGATACGTTTATATGTCTCGGATAAATGTTGATAGTTGTTCCATGCTATTTTATCTTCTCTCAGTGCATCAATTATATCATCCGGAAAAATAAAAGGGTCAGACAAAACAATTCGTATTTTATCCTCAAAATTCGGGTGTATTTTTTTATTTTCCAATAACCATTTGAGTCTTTCTTTGTTGGCTTGCGAATAAGTGCTTTTAGGGTTTCTGGGGGTGAAACGCTGAATTTTATGATCTTTGTCAAGCGACTTTATCGTACTGTCAATCCACTCGAAACAAAGAGCTTCTTCAACGGCATCATTGTATAAAATGCTTTTTTTACCCGAAGATTTAATAGGAAATACAAACCAAATTTCATTAGCAATCTCAAAGTTGTCTGTCAGCCACTTTCGCCAATCTTCTCGATTCTCAAAATACTTTATCTTATTTTCTATTGTCATAACAAGTCGCTCAAGCTAATTATTTTACAACCTTTACTCTCATAATAATGAAGCATTTCGTCAATTTTCTTTTTATCATAACTCGTAATGCAATCAGATAAGACATTAACGCTGTAGTTTGCTTTGCATAAGTTGTAGCAGGTCGATTTAACACAAGCAACAGCATCTGCTCCTGCTATATAGAAATCACATATTTCATTTTTATTAATAAAGTCTGCAAACTCTTCACTACTTAAGGCATTTCCTTTGTATTTTGTAAAAATATTGTTTGATGCTATTTTTAAGTCTGGGGCTAATTCCGCACCGCGCGTATTGGACTTAAAAGTCCTTGTGCCGGCAGATAAATTTTCATGCCTGATATAAACAACGTGAATATCATTATTAACCGCCCAATCAATAGATTGATTTATATTTTCAATGATATCCTTGTAATTCTTTGTTATATCATTTTGAATATCTATTATTACTAATGCTTTTTTCATTTTTCTAGCTTTTTTGAATCTTTATCAGGCGGTTTGGATGTCGTTTAATATTCAATTCTGTGTTCCATGAATAGCAACTACCGTACTTTATCTTTCAAAAACAAAGGTATTGAAAATAAAGATCAGGGAGAATAGCTTATCCCCTAATTATAAGGAATGCTGTTAAGCTGTTTGTGGGGATGGCTGCAAATTGACATATGGTAAACCTCATTTCACAATAGCATGTAGCATGTAGTGAAACCTGAAATTTTAACGGGCATTGTTCTCTGCGATATCTTTTCTTTAATAAACAATCTCTATGTAACAAAACTTACGAGTTTGTATTATCTATTTTATTTTCATTTGTAATCAGTTTCAAAGAACGCTTTTTTCTATTATTATATAGATAAACGAGATTTCGTTTATCTTGTATTGCTTAGTTTTTCCGACGCCTCTACTTATATTAAAGCTGTTGAAATTTTTCTATACGCCCTTTCTGCTAAAAGGTATTTGTCTGTTTAAGATATCTATATAGGCTTTTTTGATAGAAAATGCTGTGAAATTTATTTGTTATTGTTAACTTTAGCGAGTAAATAAACCGAATCTATTTTTTTATGAAGATGAAAAACGCCCGGAAATCTGTATTGGCACATAAAATAATCATATAAATTTTTGTTGGCACCTGAAACTCTTATCAGTCAATCGATGAGTGTTTGGGCACACATCGATGTGTTTGAAGCAAAAAAGAAGTATTTAAATATAAAATAATAAAAGATGAAAAGAGTAATTTATTTATTGTTCGCAGTGGTTTTACTTGCGTCTTGCAGCAGTAAACCAAAAGATCTGGCTGTGACAGTCGAAAATCCGAGTGATTTTGATCGGACTACTGACCTGGTCGAATTGCCATTGGAAGGTATAAAAACAAAAGTAACTTTAGCTGAAGGTCAGGCGTATGTTGTGAAAAATGCAAAAGGAGAAATCGTTCCATCGCAAGTAACTTACGATGGTAAACTAGTCTTTCAATCAGGAGTAAAAGCAAAAGGAACGGTAACCTTTACTGTTTCGGCAGGAGAGAATCCCGAATTTAAAGCACAAACTTACGGTCGTTTTATTACGGAGCGTAAAGATGACTTTGCATGGGAAAACGATCGTGTAGCTTTTCGTATTTATGGACCGTCTCTTATTGCGACAGACGGACCCAGTAACGGTTTAGATCTTTGGTATAAACGTACCAATGATATGAAGATTGACCAATGGTATAAAGATGATATTGCAGGAGTTGCATCTTATCACGAAGATCACGGTGAAGGATTGGACGATTATAAAGTAGGCCGTTCGTTGGGTGCAGGAGCTATGGCTCCGTTTGTAAATGGTAAATTGTGGTTAAATGAAAATTTTGCTTCTCAGGAATTATTGGAAAACGGACCTCTTCGTACTACTTTGAAATTAACATATAAAGATATCGAAGTAGATGGCAAAACATATAGCGAAAGCCGTACATTTTCTATTGATGCAGGCTCTCAATTCTCTAAAGTTGTACAAGAATATGGAGTGGCAGAAGATATGACTGTTGCAGCCGGAATAGCTAAGCGTGCCGCTAATGACACCATCATTGTTTCTCCCGATAATGACTATATTATCTACAGAGAACCAAGCGTAAAAGCAGGCCCTGTTTATCTGGGACTTGTTTTCCCTGCCGGCATAGATTCTATGGTAGTGGATACTTACAACGTAATGAATGCCAAAACTAAAAAAGACGATACTTATTCTCACGTCTTAGCAGTTGCTACTTACAAAGCTAATCAGCCGATAGTATATTATACAGGATATGGCTGGAGCAAATTTGGTTTTGCAGATGAGGCAGCATTCCAAACGTATACAAGTAATTTCTCTAAAGGCTTGAAACAGCCATTGGTGGTGAAATTTTAATTTGAAGTATAGATAAACTTTAAAATTCTTATAATATGAAAAATCAGTTTTGTTTAGAAGGAAAAGTTGCTCTCGTAACAGGGGCTTCTTACGGTATAGGCTTTGCAATTGCATCCGCCCTTGCAGGAGCAGGAGCTAAGATTGTTTTCAATGATCTTAAGCAAGAATTTGTAGACAAAGGCTTGGCTGCATACAAAGAAGCAGGTATTGATGCCAAGGGCTATGTATCTGATGTAACCAACGAAGATCAAATAAATGCAATGGTTGCACAAATCGAAAAAGAAGTAGGCGTAATTGATATACTTGTAAACAATGCAGGAATCATTAAGCGTATACCCATGATCGAAATGTCGGCAGCAGAATTCCGTCAGGTAATCGATATTGATCTGAACGGACCATTTATTGTTGCAAAAGCAGTAATCCCCGGTATGATTAAAAAAGGAGCAGGTAAAATAATCAATATCTGTTCGATGATGAGTGAGTTGGGACGCGAAACTGTATCGGCTTATGCAGCAGCAAAAGGTGGCTTGAAAATGTTGACACGTAATATTGCTTCCGAATACGGAGAATTCAATATTCAGTGTAATGGCTTAGGACCGGGTTACATTGCTACACCTCAAACAGCACCATTGAGAGAAGAAGGACATCCTTTCAATTCTTTCATTATTGCAAAAACACCGGCAGCACGTTGGGGAACTCCCGAAGATTTAGCAGGTCCTGCAGTATTCCTTGCTTCGGATGCTTCCAACTTCGTAAACGGACACGTTCTTTATGTAGATGGTGGTATCTTAGCTTATATCGGAAAACAACCTTGATTCAGTAAACATTTACGAACCATGATAGAAAGAAAATCCCATTACAACGATAAGTTATAATGGGATTTTTCTGTTATTTCATTTCTTTTTCTACCACCCATGATTGCAGCAGGTCTTTGTGTTTATTATAAAAGAGTCTTGCTCCTATCATGGGATCATTATCCTTTAGCACATCGCTCATTAGCTCATTAAGCATTTTCTCATCCATTGAGAAATTGGAAAAGAATTTTGCCAATTCAGGCTTGTCAGTAGAGAAGCCTTTTCGGGCAATGATCTTTATTTCATCTTTCGGATAAATGTTTTTCGGATCATCCAGTGGTTTCAGATCGTATTCAGCCCACATGAAATGAGGCTTCCATCCGGTGATAACCACCCATTCTTTATGGGCAATTGCCTTTTTTAAGGCTGTAATCATGGATGTTTCCGAAGATGCAATTTGAGTTAGTTCCAAATCATAGGCTTTGATGGCATCTTCGGTGGTTCTGTAAATACCTGCCCCCGATGCTATACCATAGATTTTTCCGTTGAACTTATCTCTATTCGCATTTAATTCTTCTATCGAATTTATATCTACATAGGTCGGTACAACCAGCCCTGTAATACCGTCGTCAAACGTAGTGCCTAATAGATCAATTCTATCTCCGTAGCGAGTCCAATAATCCTTATGGGTATTGGGTAACCAAGTGTCCATACATACATCGGCATCGCCACGCGATAACGATGCATAGATAGGACCCAGTTCTAATCGCTTAATGGTAACAGTATATCCTTTTTCTTCGAGAATAATTTGTGCCAGATTAGTAATGGCTATACCTTCCGCCCAATTAGGATAGAGTAATAATACATCTTGTTTTTTTATGCGTTGGCAAGCCGGCATAATGATGAGGCAAGCCAATAATATAAGTAATATATTCTTTTTCATTATTTAGCTACCTCCTTTTTTTGTCCTATCGATTGGGTTGTTCTGTCTAATATAATGGCAAGAATCACAATACACAATCCTGCCTCGAAGCCAAGAGCTACATCGGCTTGTTGGATACCGGCATATACGCTTTCTCCCAGTCCGCCTGCACCAACCATCGACGAAATTACCACCATCGACAGAGCCAGCATTATTACCTGATTTACTCCGGCCAATATGGTAGCCATTGCCAGCGGTATCTGCACTTTAAACAAGGTCTGTCTGCCTGTACATCCGAATGCAACCGAAGCTTCCACAATTTCTTTGGGAACATCACGTATTCCTAGAGCAGTCATACGTACCGCAGGGGGAAGAGAGAAGATAACGGTTGCCACAACTCCCGGAACATTACCTACTGAGAAAAACAAGATGGCAGGAATCAGGTATACGAAAGCCGGCATGGTTTGCATCAGGTCGAGTAGGGGTCTTACCATAGCATTTACCTTTTTGTTTCGTGCACACCAGATTCCCAGAGGAATACCAATGAGCAGAATGATAAATGTGGCAACTATTACAAGCACTAGTGTATTGATTGTCTCTTCCCAAAATCCCATCCAGTATATAAGTAGGAATCCTAATACACAAAAGATCGGTAAGTCAAATATATCTTTTGCACTTTGCTTTGTTACATTTAATTTACGACAGCTTTTATTTTTAATTACAAATGTCAACAGTGCAAACAATGCGATAAGTATATAAAAGGGAATCGATAATAATGCTCCCTGCATAACATCGACACAATTTTCGATGATGATCGTTATTTGTCTAAAGACAGGCTCTCCTGCATCCGAAAGCCAATCGACAAAATGTTCTACGTATTTTCCTATATTTAATTTTTCCATATGGATTCTTATTCTTTTTTAGATTGTAAATATTGATTCTGCTTATTTCTCTTCAGTCTATAAAGAGTGGTTCTGATACCTTAATTGGCACTCTCTATAATAGACTGTACTTTATCGTCATCATAACCGGTTACCATAGATACCACATCCGAATGCCGGATATAGCCAACAGGACGGTCTTTGTGGTCAACCACAGCCAATGGGTATTTTTGGTTGATAAATAATGGCAGTAGATCTGTAATAGAAGTGTCCATCGAAACTTTAGGTATATCGTTTACGATAGAATCAATATTATTTTCTTTGTTGGCTATCTTTTTGCGAATGTCTTTCTCACCGACATAACCAATAAGACGTCCCAGATGGTCAACAACGGGGAGAAATTTCAGTAAGTGGCGTTCCATTAAACGGAGGGTAGAGGCCGGGCCATCTTTTCCCAGCCATATTCGAGCCTTGAAAGGTTCGTTTATAGCCGAAGCAGTTATAATTTTAGCCATATCTACATTTCCGATAAAAGCTTTCACGTAATCGTCAGCCGGATTGAGCAGTATATCTTCAGGAGTACCTTGCTGAACTATTTCTCCGTCCTTCATTATGGCAATCGTATTACCCACTTTGATTGCTTCATCTAAATCGTGAGTAATAAATATGATTGTCTTTTTCAGAGATTGCTGTATTTCTACCAATTCATCTTGCATCTGTGCCCTGATAAGTGGATCTAAGGCACTAAACGCCTCATCCATCAATAGTATTTGAGAATCAGTAGCAATGGCACGGGCAATACCTACACGTTGCTGCATACCTCCACTGAGTTGGTGGGGAAATGAGTTTTCGTACCCCGAAAGGTCAACCATGCTGAGTATCTCTTTAGCCTTTGCATGTCTTTCTTCCTGAGGTATGCCTTGTATCTCTAATCCGAACGCAACATTATCTAAAATGGTACGGTGGGGAAGTAATCCAAAATGCTGGAAAACCATTCCCACTTTTTTTCTGCGTAGATTTAGCAATGCATGTTTATCCATTTTGGTAATATCCTCCCCATCAATCACCAAAGATCCAGATGTGGGTATATTCAGCATATTGAAACATCTTAATAAAGAAGATTTTCCACTCCCCGACAATCCCATAATAACAAATATTTCACCTTCATTAATCGAGAGGTTTGCATTCTTTACTGCAATGGTACACCGTGTCTTAGAATGAATTTCTTTTTTACTTTTACCGCTTTTCAACATTTTGTATGCCTGTCTTTTGGCAGAACCAAATATCAGGTACAAATCTTTTATTTCTATCTTACTCATATATTAAGAATGTTATTAAAGGTCTGAGACCTTATGATACTTTCTGTTTGTGTTTCTATTTTATCTTTATCTAATTAACTATACCTTAGAAGTAATAGCCTATATTTATATTCAGACGGCTGTTCCATCTGGCATCAGCAGCGCCTTTTCCCAATCCCTCTCCAAAATCGGATGTTAGCCAGGGGTGATTCTTGCCTAAGGCATAATCTACATACGTATATATAGGCCCCGAGGCTATCAGCATACCCGGAACAAACTGCTGTGTATCGTGAAATCCCGCTTTTCTTTTATGTACAACCGAATAGTCAATATAAGGTTGAATACTGGATATAAGACGTCTATTGACAGGTATGCTATACGAAATACCTGCAACATATATCATCCCTTTAGCGGCTACGTCATAAGCCGATCCGTAGGCACCCATCTGTACGATATCGAGACGTTGATTGTTATCCGATTGTGCGTTGTAGTTATAACCTATAACTTCACCTTTAAAGTTCCATCGGTTATAATTTATCAACGTATGGGCTGCCCAGCTAAAACCCCAATTCCGCTTGTTGAGTGTTTCATTGTATATACTACCCATTTCAGCCGAAAGTCCGAGTTCTACTTCCGGTAATATTTGATAGCGTATACGTCCGTTAAACTGATCCAACTCTCTGATATAAGCATCTACTTTTTCACCATTGATATATCCGTATGTAGGAACTATGGCATAAGAGTACCGACCGTTACCAACCGAGTTGTCATCGGCATTAGATGGTACGGAACCTCGGGGCGCGGCTTGCCTGAAATAAGCAGCCTCTACTCTCAGTTTATGGCGGATGTAAAAGAATCCGATTCCTGTATTGTAGGTATCTTCCCATCCCAGATAATAAGGAACCTGAAACAACCACGAATGTGAAGCAAAGTCTCCAATCCCAAAGGGCTTCTGGAATACACCCAGTTTGGCATACCAGTTGTTATCGATTTGATAACCGATAGAGGCATGATGTAGAAAATGTGTTTTGAATTCGGGATAGAAACGATACTGGAAGCTGAGATCAAACCCTTTTTGGTGGGCTTCGACAGATAAAAACCAGGTATCCATCCTCACGTAGGTGTCTAAATCGTTGTTGCTCGATTCGTAATTCTCCATAACTGCATTGAAGCGTACAGCTCCACCGAGCTTGAAGAAGTCTTTTTTTATACTGTCATTTTTAGCATATAAAACAGATGCACAGAAAACAAGAAAGTAAGTTATATAGATACGTATTTTAAACATACATTTTTAGTTTTAGGCCTAAAACCTTTGACTGCTTTGATAACTTTAAGTATTTGAGAAGGTTTAATGATCTATTTCTAAACCATTACAACCTAAAGTCGTTATACTTGCCAAAGCAATAAAAAGGTCTGAGCCCTTAAACAGTTTGGGTGTTAAATAAAACAATTATTTTACAATAGGTGCATAACAACACATGTCAGGACAAATCAGATCAAATGATTGTTGGAGTCCAAAGATGTTACGCTAAAAAATACATAGAATTCAGATTTTCGAAGGGCCTTTGTCTAATGATTATTGACAAAAAATATGCTGCAGACCTAATCTGAATAATGAGAGAATAATTCTTTCATCAACACAAAGATATGAAAAAACAATTAAAAATCAGGACTTTAATTTGGTGAAACGGAATTAAGTTAAAAAATAAAGCCTGTTTGAGTTTTGTTAAAGTGTAGTTTGTTTTCTGTATGTCAGCCTGTTATGTGAGGGTTGTCCTCGCAGGCTTTTTTTTATAAAAAAGGTGGAAACTAAGTCCTTTAATTAAGTTGTTTTTAACTACACACAATCAAAGATTGCTTGTATTCCTTTTGCCCAAAGCCGCAAAAGGAATCAAAAAGGCTTTGTGCTGCGTGGCTCGCCTGACTGACTTAAGCCTGCAGGCTAAACTAAACCTATTGCCTTATGGCACGTTTAGTTTTACGCCTGCTTCGCTTGTCAGCCAACGGCTGTGCCACTGATGCACTGGAGCTGACGCACGTAAATCGCTTTTGCCCGTCAGGCTACTGACCTTGGCGGTTGCACGGGGTACCCGCAGGGCGAATGAAAGCGTTAAGAAACAAAAGGATATCAACGATAAATGTTTTTCTTTTGTTTTAGCTTTCGAGCCCGTAGCGGGTCGGGCAAAAGGCACAGTCTTGATCTTTTGTTTCGTTTTGCATCAAGGCAAAATGAAAAACAAACCCAAAGGGTGCGTTAGAAAGATTGGCGTAATTGATAAATATTATCCTTTCGATAAAGTAAAAAATATAGGCGATTTTACTTAAGGCTATGTAGAAAATCAGATAGATTAATATCTTTATCCAAATTCATTTTCTTTCGTAGTCGATACCTGCTAACTTCTACTCCACGAATTGAGATGTTTAATAAAGGAGCTATTTCTTTCGATGTAAGATTCATTTTCAGATAAGCACATAATATTTTATCATTTCGGGTGAGATTCGGATACCTGTCATCTAATAAATTGAAGAAATCTTTATGTATGAGATTGAAATTTGATTGGAAAATCTGAAAGTCTTTATCGTGATCAATATTATTATTGATCTGAGTAATCAATCGAACCACTTTCTGTTTTATGATATTCGGCTGCTTGTTTTCATCCAAAGATTTCGATATACTCATTACATTCTTACGGACATCCTCCAGCATTTCGTTCTTTCGGACGATATTAAGTATATAGCCCGATAATTCCTGTGTTTTATAATGAAGTTTGGTCTTCAGGTTTTCGTTTTGCAGTTCATATATTTTTTTATCCTTTAGCATCCTTTCCTCTTCGTAACGTTGGCTTTGAGCAATCAGTAAAGCACCTTTCTCGTTGATTATTTTCTTTTGTTTACCAATTGTTCTTCGATATACGATAAACGAAAGCAACATAAGGAATAAGCCATAGACAATATAAGCCCATATAGAGCGATACCAAGGTGATAGAATTTCAAATTTGATAGCTGTTGTTTGTCCCGGTGTATTCTCACCTTTTATATAAGCTTTTACTTCAAACGTATATTCCCCTTCCATCAACTTTGTGTATTCTTTGATGGTCTTAGGTGAAGGTGTACTCCATTTTTCATCTATCTCTTTCAATCGATATGAATAAAGAATATCTTCATTTTTCGAATATTCGGTAGCAGCAAAATGGATATTAATAGAGTTTAATGAATAAGGTATGACAATTTTCTGAGATGAATTTCCATAATAAAGAGTACTGTCATTGCTGGTTGCCACCAGCTTTCGGATAGCAATATTCAAATTGTGATTTATCTGGCGTTCACGAGATAAATCGACCTTGACGAAAGCCTTGTCTACAGCTACAATTGCAGATGTCGAATCGAGAAGAGAGACATTTTCGTACCCGCCTATCAGATCATTCGCTAACCCGATGTTATAGGTTTGCTGGGTATATCCATCTTTCTTATAAGGTAAAAACTTAAGACTGCGGTCTGAAACATACCATATGTTTTTCAGGTTGTCCATTTTCAGATATTCATAATATCTACTTCCGTCCAAAAGTTTTTCCAGTTGGAGATAGCGATCAAAATTATCCGAGATACGGCTGTACTGATAAATTCCATCCTGAGCACATATTACCAGATTATTGTCAATTTTGCTGAAAGTAGTATTCTCGTCTATTACTATATTTTTCAGAGCATATTCTTTTCGGCTTATCATTGCCTTCTGCTCGTTGTCAAGAGTTATTCTCTGAATATATCCTCCCATATTTACAACCCAGAAAGTATTGTTTATGTCATCTTCGATAAAACCGCGTGATGAGTTAAAGAAATTGCCAACATTATGAGAGAATTGCCAGACTCCATTCTTTTTTTCTAATATTCTGAATCCCGAATAGGCTCCTGCAATCATACGATTACTATTTGAAGCCAGAGGATGTATTTCCCAGATACCTGTCAGATTTATCTTATAGGTAGATTGTGGAGATATGACGATTATACCATTGTCGCCGGCACTGAACAGTGAATTATCATAGACATTTAACGACCAGATTTGACCTTCCGAATCTTTAATGAGTTGGCAGGTACCGTTTTTATCAAGTTTGTATAAACCCTGATTGGTTCCCAGATAAAGCTCGTTGTTAAACAGGGCAGAGCAGTAACCGGTTCCGATAAGTGAATTTATGGCAAAAAGAGGACGAACTGGAGATTGTAAGTCGATGTATCCAACTCCTTTATCGAGTCCTAACCACAGGTTATTGTTTTTATCGAATGTAGAGCTTAATACGGTATTGTTACTTAAGCCGTTTGTTATGTTAAACTCTTCGTGATATTGCGGGTCTTTGAGATCGAAAAGAAAAACTCCGTTCTGAACAGAACCCAATGCAATTTTAGAACCCGTTAACGAAGCACAGAATAGTTGGTTTTTGGCAATGAAGCCATCGGCAATAGAGCGTATTTTGTTATTCCACATATGATCCATCAAAAATATTCCATCACGGGCTGTAACAGCTAATATCTTATTGTCATATGGAATCATTTCAACAATTTTCGATCCTTTAAGCGATTCCGATGGAGCAAGCAGTTCTATTTTATTTCTGTGATTCAGAAAAAATATACCTTCTGCTGTTCCTATATATATTTTGTTGTTAATTATAGTGGAGCAATCTATTTTGTAGTTAGTGGTGATGACAGAGATAGTATCTGCTGCTGGGTCATAAACTAATATACTTCCATCGTCGAGAAAATAGGTTTTATCCTTTACAGTGTATATGCTCCAAACTTCTCCCCACCAGTTAGCCAGTTTTTCGGAAAGCGAATGATAAGCAAGTTGTCCTATACTGTTAGGTTCAAAGTAGCCAAACTCGGAGCTTCCTCCCACATAAATTTTTTTTTCGCTGAACTCTATAGACCTTACAATTTTATTCTTTATAGGATATAAATTCCAGTTTACACCATCGAATTCTAATAAGCCGTTTGTATTGGCAAAATACATCCACTCGTTGCTTGATTGCTTAACCATCCAATTCTGAAAACCACCTTTATAAGTGTTCCTTTCATAGTTGATTATGTTTCGTTGCCACGAAGCAAAAGCCGGTAATTGAAACAGCAGTAAATAGCAAATTATATGTAGAATATATTTCATAGTTTATCATAGTTAAAAGTACACTAAGTTATAAAAGATTTTTAAATGTAAACAAAAGTTTTTTGAAGTATGTTTTTTATTATTAAAAAAATGATTTATAATATGTTATATGTCAGTTGTAGTAGTGTTGTCGTATACAAGATTTTATTTTTTGAGTTTTTGACGTAGTTAAAATTTTTCACAAAAAGACTTCTGCCAATACCTTCATCAACCGAAAAGAAGTTTTCCGCAGATTTGATTCTGCAACAACCTTTAAATAAATCAAACCATGAAGAAAAAAATGTTTGCTATCAATCGGCAATTATTAGGACTTGTTATGTTCCTGATATTTTTCCCGATGATTGCTTTTGCCCAAGGCAATCAAATTACAGGAATTGTCACAGATGCAAAAACAGGTGAAGCACTTGTAGGAGTATCTGTAGTTCAGAAAAACACTACAAACGGAGTTATAACCGATCTGGACGGAGCCTTTCAAATCAATGCTCCACTTAATTCAGATTTAGTAATTACTTATCTAGGTTATAAAAATCTTGAAGTTAAAGCTTCCTCAACATCATTAAACGTAAAGCTCGAAGAAGCCGGAGAGCTTTTGGATGAAGTTGTTGTCGTAGGTTATGGTGTTCAAAAGAAGAGCGTCGTTACAGCTGCTATCAGTAGCGTAAGAGGCGACGACTTAGCTCTGAAAGCTCCTACTCGTATCGATAACGTACTGAAAGGTATGGTGTCAGGGGTAAATATTACTCAGGCATCCGGACAACCCGGAGACGGATCGAGAGTGCGTATCCGTGGTATAGGTACTATCAATAACAGTGATCCTCTATATATCGTAGACGGAATGCCTATTTCGGGTGGAATCGATAACATCAATCCCGCAGATGTGCTGTCGGTAGAAGTCCTTAAAGATGCTGCATCCGCTGCAATCTACGGAACGCGTGGAGCTAATGGTGTAATCTTGATAACTACCCGCCAAGGAAAATCAGGAAAGGCTGTAGTTACATATAACTTTACTTACGGATGGCAGAATGCAGCCAAGAAAAGAGCTGTGCTTGATGCTACCGAATATGCTATCTTGATGAATGAGCAGAACATGAATTCGGGAAAAGCTCCTATTTATGCAGATCCTCAATCGTATGGAAAAGGTACCGACTGGCAAAAAGAAACATTTAACTCGGATGCTCCTATGTACGAACATCAGGTGAGTGTAGCAGGTGGAAATGATAAAGGAAATTATTATTTGTCATTAGGCTATTTCAATCAAGAAGGTATCGTTGGAGGTAATTTCGGGAGATCAAACTACGAAAGATATTCTATCCGTTTAAATAATAACTATACAGTATTTGACGATTCTAAGACACGCAGTGTACTATCTACTTTGAAGATAGGTACTAATTTGACTTACGGTCGTATAAACTCTACAGGAATCAGTACAAATAGTGAGTTTGGTTCGCCACTGGGTAGTGCTTTGGCTATATCGCCTATGTTAACCGTGTTAGCACCTGATCCCGAAGCTACATTAGCTGCTCATCCAACAGCAGTAAGAGACCGAAATGGAAATGTATTTACAATCGTAGGCGATCAATACAATGAAATAACTAACCCGATAGCAGCTTTGTCGTTACCTCCCGAGAAAAATAACTCGGATAAGATTTTAGCTAACTTTTGGGGAGAGCTTGAACTTTATAAGAACCTTAAATTCAAATCGTCTTATGGGGTTGATCTTGCATTCTGGGGTGCTGACGGATATCTGCAACCTTATTATCTGGGAAAAAGTAACCATGTAGATGAGTCGAAAGTCTGGTCATCCATGAACAGAGGCTTTACATGGCAGATTGAAAATACATTATCTTATACAAAAGATATACAAGATCACCATTTTACAATCTTATTAGGTCAATCGGCATTGTCAAGCAGATCACGTTCACTTTGGGGACAAAGCTACTTGCTGAGAGATGATAACCCTGACAGAGCTAATATCGATTTTACCGATCAGCCTCAAAAAGCACGTGAAGCATCAGGTAAAATGGGGCCTTACTATCGTTTGGCTTCTTACTTCGGTCGTTTAAGCTATAACTATCAGGAACGATACATGGGTGAACTTACAATGCGTCGTGATGGTTCTACTAAATTCGGACCCGATAACAGATGGGCTAATTTCTATTCTGTATCATTAGGTTGGAATATTACCAATGAGAAATTCATGGCAGATCGTCCCGATTTCCTTACCTCATTGAAATTGCGTGGTAGCTGGGGACAAAATGGTAATGACCAAATCGGAGATTTCAGATATACTACCATGATTGATGGTGGAAATAATTATATTTTCGGAAGAGAAGGTGCTATTATTGTAGCTCCCGGATCTAAACCTAACGGATATCCGAATGCTGCTATTGGTTGGGAAGAATCGGAACAAACCAATATTGGACTTGACTCTCGTTTCTTCAATGGTGCATTATCGTTCACTGTAGATTGGTTTGATAAGAGAACCAACGGTATGTTGATGCAAATGCCTTTACCTGCATATATCGGCGACACCCCTCCTATGGGTAATGTGGGAGATATGAAAAATACAGGTGTGGAGTTTGATGCTTCCTATCAATTTAAAGTAGCAGATGTATCGATACATGTAGGAGGAAATGCTTCCTATATTAAAAATAAGTTGATCGAATTAGGTAATAGCAACGGATGGGCTAATTATGATGGTATCCAAAGTATCGGAACAATCACAAGAGCTGAAAACGGTGAGCCATTCCCATTCTTCTATGGACTTAAAACCAATGGTATCTTCCAGACTCAACAAGAGATAAACGAATATGTAGATAAAGACGGTAAACTGATACAACCTAAGGCACAACCCGGAGATGTACGATTTGTTGACCTAAACGGAGACGGAGTTATTAGTGATGATGATCGTACCAAAATAGGAAAAGGTATGCCGGATTGGATGTTTGGATTTAATGTGGGTGCAGAATGGAACGGTTTTGATTTTAATATGATATTACAAGGAACATCCGGTAATGATATTTTTGACGGAACACGAAGAATCGACCTTGCAAGTGTCAACTTACCCGGATATATGCTAGACCGATGGACAGGACCGGGTTCTTCGAACAGAATACCTCGCCTATCACTAAATGATGATAATGGAAACTGGCAATCTTCGGATTTATACGTAAAAGACGGTTCATTCTTAAGGCTTAAAAACATTCAGTTCGGATATAGTTTACCTGCATACATTGTTAAGAAAGCATATCTGGGAGCTGTCAGAGTTTATATTTCGGCAGAAAACTTGTTGACTTTCACTTCATATGATGGTTTTGAACCTGAAATTTCATCAGGAGGTACTTCATTGGGAGTAGACAGAGGTGTATATCCTCAGGCAAGAACAGTATCTGTAGGTGCAACTGTTACATTTTAATTATTAAAACGAAATCACAATGAAAAAAATAGTATTATTTGGTCTGACTGCTCTACTAGTGTTAAGCTCTTGTTCAGAGTCTTTTCTGGAGTCTTCACCAACAACACAAATACCCGAAGAAGAATTTTATAATTCGGAAGAACGAATCACTCAAGGTTTAGTAGCTGCATATGGTCCTCTTCAGTGGCCCGATTGGGCATTCGGACAATACAATCCGCTTCAGTTTGTATCGGATGCTATGTCGGATGATGCACGTATAGGTGGAGGTAATGCAAAGGATAACGAGCATTTGCAACGTATGCGATTCTTTAATGCAACACCCGTATATGTATGTGAAGCACTTTGGACAGTATTCTATTCAGGAATCAACCGTTCGAATATTGTAATCAACCGTATCGACAATGTGCCTAATTTGAATCCTGCAACTAAGGATCGAATTTTGGCAGAAGCTCATACTTTGAGAGCATATTATTACTTCTGGTTATGGAAATTATGGGGAAATGTTCCTTATTACAGTGTAAACCCGTCAACACCCCCTTTCCTTATTCCTCAGATGCCTGCAGATCAGGTTTATGCAAAGATTGTAGAAGATCTGGATTTTGCCTTGAATGGAGATAAACTTCCATTAACAGTTACCGCAAATAAGGAGATTGGTCGTATAACTAAAGCTACAGCTCAGATGTTGAGAGCTAATGTTGTAATGTATCAAAAGGATGAGACTAAATATGCAGAAGTATTGAAAGATATGCAAGCTATAATTGGCTCTGGTGTATATGAACTTAACGATTCTTTTGCAGACATATGGGAAGATAAAGGCGAATGGAGTAAAGAATCTATTTTCGAAGTTAACTATTCGGATGATTTAAGCGGACGTAGCTGGGGTAATCCTTTGGCAACCGGAGGTAGTGTATATCCAACTCTTATAGGTATCAATGGTATTAGCAATAGTCCTGAGTTTGCCGGAGGATGGGGATTCGAACCGGTTGAAAAAGAATTGTACGATTCGTACGAATCAGCCGATCAACGTAAAGATGGAGGTATCCTTAACTTTGCAAAATATAAAGAAGAATATCCTGACGCAAGTTATAGTCCACGTTATGATGACACCGGATATTTCAATCGTAAATACCTGCCACGTCAAGGAGGAAACAGCAAGAGTACAGGAGATAAAGATTTGAATTATAGAAATAACTATCGTGTATACCGTTATTCAGAAACGCTTTTGATCGCCTCAGAACTACTAGTTCGTACAGGAGGAAGTCAAACTCAAGCCGATGAGTATTTAAATAAGGTAAGAGCGAGAGCTTACAAAAATACAGGGAACTACAAAAAAACAGCAACTCTGGATAATCTTTTGATGGAGAACCGATTGGAGTTTGCTTTGGAAGGACACCGTTTCTGGGACTTGGTTCGTTTCGGTAAAGCAGAACAAGTATTGGGAGCAAGAGGTTTCAACCCCAATAAAAAACACTTGCCTATACCTCAATCCGAAATCGATAAAGCTCAAGGTACATTAACTCAAAACCCTTATTAACAGGAACCTTAATTTTAGAAAATCATGAAAGCGAAAAAATATATATTAGGTCTTCTGGGTATGGCTCTGTTGTTTACAGGATGCGATCCCGAAGTAGGAAGTAAGCCGAGTATTGGCGATGCACCATCGGTTGATGATATTAAATTTACAATGACGCCCAGTGCCGAAGATCCCAATACAATTCAGTTCGATTTTACAAGTGATCTGATTTCACCTTATTGGGCTATAACCAAACTCGACGGATCGGTTATGTCTACCAATAAACGATCATTCTCCCTCAAATATATGTGGGCAGGAGAATATGACGGTTCTATTCAGGCATACGGTCGTGGCGGTTTAAGTGAACCAAAATCATTTAAAGTGAGTGTTGCTAACAATGATCCTATAATTTATTTGTTGACAGGAAAAGATACCCCCAAAGTATGGATATGGGATTCTTCGGTTCAAGGTCACTTAGGATGTGGCGAACCGAGCACAACTACTCCTAATTGGTGGAGTGCAGGCCCTAATGAATTAAAAGGAAGAGGCATTTACGATGACGAACTCACTTTTAATCTCAATGCAACACGTAGTTACTCATTAAAAGCAAATAATGATATTTATGTAAATGAATCTGCAGCCAAAACAATGGCTCCCGATTTATATCCCAATGGGTCAACTGTAGCTGTTACCGTACCATATACTCAACCTGCGGGTCAAACATGGTTTATGGATAGAGACGCTGACGGAAAACTTTATCTTACTTTTTCAGGCAAAGGTTTTCCAAGTTATGTAGCAAGTCCCGATGTATTGGGAAATGTACGATACGAAATTCTGGAGCTGACAGAAACTGCATTGCAATTGCAATGGAAGGGATCGGGCATCAATTGGTATATGAGATTTAAGGTTAAACAGTAATTGTCAAAGTGTGAAGAGAGCAGATTACCTTCCCGATTTACTTAGGTAATCTGCTTTGCTTTATAAGTACTAGAAAGTATTTACTAATAACAATCGGTTATATGTATACTTAATAGAGAGAATTATAAATAGGTCTGAGACCGTAAAAGCAAAAGTCCATGATAAATAAACATCTATTTACAGCCATAGCACTCTTCTTTTGCAGCACATTACTCTGTAAATCGCAAGCTCCGGCAGGATATGATCTTGTTTGGCAGGAAGAATTTAATGAAGCTCCTAACACGAATGGTTCACTACCTCTTCCGGGAGATAAATGGTGGTTCGAAACCGGAGGCAGCGGCTGGGGAAATAATGAACTGCAATACTATACCGATCGTACAGCAGGTACCGATACAGTAGTAAAAATAAAAGATGGTAACTTAATTATTACAGCATTTAAACGTCCGAAGCCCTACTACGGGATGGATTATGTGTCGGCTCGCATGAATACTGTCGAATCGTGGAAGTATGGGTATTTCGAAGCTCGAATAAAAGTAGCAGCAGGCAGAGGTACATGGTCGGCATTCTGGATGATGCCTAAGAATTTTACAGCATGGCCACTGGATGGAGAGATTGACATAATGGAGTATGTAGGTTATCGTCCTGATGTAACCCAAGCTTCAATCCATACAGACTTGTACAATCATAAAATCGGTACGGAAAAAACAGCAACTAAAGATATTAAAAACGCAGAAACCGAATTTCATGTATACGGATTAGAATGGACTGAAGATCAAATTACAGGATATGTGGATGGAGTTGCCTATTTTACTTTTAAAAACGATCATTTAGGAGATAAACGTACATGGCCCTTTAATGTACCTTTCTATCTGAAATTAAATTTGGCTATCGGAGGTGACTGGGGAGGTTTACAAGGAGTTGCCGAAGATATATTCCCTTCGAAATATGAGATTGATTACGTAAGAGTATATCAAAAGAAGGAGGTAGCTTCCATCGAAAAAGAGCTACGTGATGAGGTGCCATTTACTTTTAATAAAGAAAATAAATCGCTTTCGCTCCATCTTAAAGATGGAAACATTACCACTCTTAATATAAGAGACATCCAAGGCAGGCTTTATAAAACAAAGTCTGTTGAAGATGATAACGCAAGTATTGATTGCTCGGATTTACCCCGAAATGGAGTATATATACTCACCTTAAAAGGCAATTCAACCCAGGAAAATTATAAATTCATTAATTAAAGTCCGAGACTTTATTTACATAAATAATATATAGCAGATGAAGATCAAATTATTAGGTGTATTATGCTTATTGAACCTGTTTATGGGATATTCACAACAAAAGAATTACGATAAAGAGATTGAGCAGTTATTATCCAAAATGACTCTTGAAGAAAAAATCGGTCAGATGAACCAGTTGAACTTCAATGGTATGAGTGAAGAACTTGTTCAACAGATCAAGAAAGGAGAAGTAGGATCGTTACTTAATATTATTGATCCAAAGCAGGTAAACGAATTACAAAAAGTAGCCTTGGAAAATAGCCGAATAGGTATTCCTATGATTATCGGACGCGATGTTATCCATGGCTTTAAAACAATCTTTCCTATACCCTTAGGACAAGCAGCGTCATTTGATCCTCAGATGGTAGAATCGGGTGCACACGTGGCAGCTGCCGAAGCTCGTGAATTAGGTGTTAACTGGACATTTGCTCCCATGTTAGACATTTCGCGGGATGCCCGTTGGGGACGTATTGCCGAAAGCTTGGGAGAAGACCCATATCTGGCCGGCGAATTAGGTGCAGCTATGGTAAAAGGATTTCAAGGAAAGAATCTTTCAGACCCTACATCCATTGCAGCTTGTGTGAAACACTTTATCGGTTATGGAGCGGCAGAAGGTGGTCGTGACTATAACAGTACCAACATCCCTCCTCATTTATTATACAATGTATATTTAGTACCATTCAAAAAGGCAATTGATGCAGGAGCAGCCACATTAATGACCTCATTTAACGACAATGATGGAATACCTGCCTCAGGAAACAAACACCTGTTGAAAGATGTACTTCGCAAAGACTGGAAATTCGATGGCTTTGTAGTTTCAGATTGGGCTTCGATGACCGAGATGCTTGCTCATGGATTTGCTAAAGACGCCAGAGATGTAGCCCAAATATCGGCAAATGCAGGTGTAGATATGGAAATGGTGAGCGGAGCTTATTCACATAATTTGAAATCGTTGGTCGCATCGGGAGAGGTTACTCTCGCAGATGTTGATAATGCCGTTCGTAATATTTTAAGAGTGAAATTCCGTATGGGGCTATTCGAAAACCCTTATGTAGATATAAACAAGCCATCAACTTTATACTCGGCAGAGCATTTACAAGCAGCAAAAGAGGCTGCTGTAAAATCGGCTATATTATTAAAGAATGACAATATATTACCACTGAAAGAAAATGTGAAGATTGCAGTTATCGGACCATTGGCTAATGCACCTCATGATCAGATGGGTACTTGGGTATTTGATGGTGATAAAAACCATACCGTTACACCTCTAAAAGCATTGCAAACTACATACAAAAATATAAACTATGTATATGAGCCGGCTTTGTCTTTCAGCCGCGATAAAAGTACAGCCAATTTTGAGAAAGCAAAACAAGCGGCAGCTTCAGCTGATGTTGCAATCGTATTTTTAGGTGAAGAAGCTATACTTTCGGGAGAAGCACATTCATTGTCAAATATCAACTTGATAGGCGTACAATCCGAACTTCTGAAAGCTGTAAAAAGTACAGGTAAGCCGGTCGTATTAGTTATTATGGCAGGTCGCCCATTGACTATAGAGCGTGATCTACCTTATGCAGATGCAGTACTTTACAACTTCCATCCCGGAACGATGGGAGGTCCTGCAATATTGGATCTATTGTTTGGAAAAGCCAACCCAAGCGGAAAACTTCCGGCTACATTCGTCAGAGAAGTAGGACAAATACCTATGTATTATAATCATAACAACACAGGTCGTCCGGCTCCCGCTCAGGTGATGGCTTTGGATGATATACCTACCGAAGCAGGGCAAACATCGTTAGGTAATACCTCTTTCTATCTCGATTCGGGAAAAGATCCTTTATATCCATTCGGATTCGGGTTGTCATACAGTACATTCGAATATTCGAATCTTGTATTATCGGCTACATCTATCCCTATGGGTGGAGAACTTACTGCTAAAGTGACTGTGAAAAATACAAGCAAAGTAGATGGTACTGAAGTAGTACAGCTTTATATCAGAGATTTGGTTGGATCAATCGTTCGCCCGGTAAAAGAGTTGAAAGGTTTCCAACGTGTAGATTTGAAAGCCGGCGAATCGAAAACTGTAGAATTTAAATTGACAACAGACGATCTGGCTTTCTATGGTAAAGATCTGGTGAAAAAAGCAGAAGCCGGAGATTTCAATTTATGGATAGGCTCAAGCAGTAAAGACGGCTTGGAAGCTAAATTCGCTATACAATAGTAAAGTGATCTAATGAAAAAATAAAGGGTCTCAGACCTTAGTTTATTCTTACATCATTTCGGAGGAAATGACTTATAACGCCATATAATTTTATTGAACGTGAATCTTAAATGAGTTATCGCGATGCTCTATTTCTTGTGTGCAGATTTCATAGCTGAGATTTCTTTAATCATGGATTCCGAATCGTTACTGTTAATTATTGCCGGAGCAATTCAGCAGGTTTTCATCTAAAGATTCACAGGAACAATAAATACGTAAGAATAAACAGGAGAACGGTCTAAGCTTTATATGTAAATTGAAAAGCTTAGACCGTTTTTATTGATAAATAACAGGTCTGTGACCTTAAATAGAAATATTCATGAAAAAGTTATTGTATCTAATCCTACCTCTGGTATTACTTAGTTGCTCACCAAAGGAAGTCAAGAAGACAGATGGTTCGAAATTTATTAGAGTAGAAGGCCCCGATTTAATAAAATCGAATGGAGAGAAACTTCTGATACAGGGAACTAATCTTGGTAACTGGCTCAATCCCGAAGGATATATGTTCCATTTTCAGGATGTAAGTTCGTACCGGTTGATAAACGAAGCTTTCTGCGAGTTGGTAGGACCCGATTTCACAGCTTGGTTTTGGCAGGAGTTTAAGAAAAACTACATCACTCAGGAAGATATAAAGTATATCAAACAAACCGGAATGAATTCACTTCGTATTCCTTTTCATTACAAAATGTTTACGGATGAAGATTACATGGGGTTGACAGCCAATCAGAACGGATTCGAGATGATCGATCAGGTAGTAGAGTGGTGTCGTCAGGAAAACTTGTATGTTATACTCGATATGCATGATGCTCCCGGAGGTCAAACAGGCGATAATATTGACGATAGTTACGGATACCCTTGGTTAATGGAAAGCGAAGCAAGTAAAGTTCAGTTTTGCGAAATATGGAAAAAAGTGGCTCAGCATTATGCAAATGATACGCTTATTCTGGGTTATGACCTTTTGAATGAGCCGATTGCACACTATTTTCTGGAACAACATGCAAACCTGAACGATTCACTAGAGCCTTTGTACAAAAGATGTGTAGATTCTATCCGTACAGTAGACCCCAATCACATTGTACTGCTGGGAGGCGCTCAATGGAACGGAAATTTCAATGTGTTCAAGGATTCTAAATTCGATGATAAGATGATGTATACCTGCCATCGTTATTGGTGTGATACACTACAAAGTAATATTCAGGATTTTGTAAACTTCCGTGACAGTGTCAATCTCCCCATCTATATGGGCGAAACAGGAGAAAATACAGATGAATGGATTGCGGCTTGGACTCGTTTGATGGAACGTAACAATATCGGATGGCATTACTGGCCTTACAAAAAGATGGATTCCGAAAGAGGGATGGTTTCTATAAAAGCTCCTGAAAATTGGAATCTGATAGTAGATTATACCTCTCAGGATAGAAGTAATTTTGCTAAAATACGTGCTGTTAGACCCGATCAGGCAGTGATAAGGAAAGCTATGACCGATCTTCTGGAAAATATGAAGTTTGCCAATTGTACTATCAATAAAGGATATATCTTAGCTTTAGGTATGAAGCCTTAAGGTTTTGTTTTTTATGGTTTTTGGAAAGAAAGAGATACTCAACTGAGGGGGTATCTCTTTCTGTTTTATATAAACTCTTTCTGACACTTCATATAGAAATAAAAGATCAAATATAACTTTTTACCATATCTTTTACTGCACTTACCCAGCTATCGTCAGCATTGAGGCTTTCGACCATGGTGAGCTTTTGTCCGCCATTAGCTATAAATAATTCTTTGTATTCATAATCAATTTCAACAATAGTTTCGAGGCAGTCTGCAACAAATGAAGGAGCGACAACAAGCACACGTTTAAATCCTTTTTGAGGAAGCTCAGTCAATGTAGCATCAGTGAACGGTTTTAACCAGTAATTGGATAAGCGTGATTGAAAGGAAGTTGTATAACGATCTTTTGATAAACCTAAACGCTCAGCCAAAAGGCGGGTAGTTTCATAGCATGTAGCCCTGTAACAGAATTTGCCATGTTCGGGCATCGCCTTATCGCAAGTACACTGAGAGGTTGAAATCTTTGGGTGAACCCTGTCTGTGTGACGTGTTGGAAGACCATGATAGGAAAAAAGAACAAAGTCATATTCATCCAAATTATAAGATGAAATACGTTTTGTGAAAGCATCTAAAAATCCGGGATGATCGTAAAACTGGGTAATCATCTGCACACCCGGAATTACGTTCCAGTTTCTTATTTCATCCCATACGGCTTCAATAACCGAAGATGAGGTTGAAGAGGCATAATGTGGAAAAAGAGGTAAAAGAACGATTTTACTGTATCCTTCTTCACGAATGGCATTAAGCGTATTTCTGATAGATGGATTCTGATAACGCATCGCCATAAATACTTTAGCCTGATCACCTAGTTCTTTCTGTACCTTTTCTTGCAGCAGAAGAGTGTTGGTTAATAAAGGAGAGCCTTCCTTAGTCCATAACTGCTGATAGAGTTTGGCAGACTTAGGTGCACGAAAAGGTACGATGATAAAGTTTACCAATACCTTTCGGAAGAGCCAAGGCAAATCAATAACTCTTTTGTCGTTTAGAAACTGAGATAGATAGCGGCGTACCGATCCCACTGTAGGTTCGTCGGGAGTTCCAAGATTTACAAGAAGTACGGCAGTCTGATTATTATTTGAATTACTCACTATATTTTTTGTTTTAGGGATATTTTTAAGTCGCAGAAAGTATTTAAGTTCGCAGAACTATTTGTTGCTTTGGCAAGTAAAACAGCGATAGGTTGTTATGCTTTTAAAATGTGTCATCAAATATTTTCTTTTACTTAATATTCTATTTTAAAGCTATAACTGCCAACAGATGTTATACCTAGATGAATAATAAATAGGTCTGAAACCTTATTTTTTCTCTTTTCTTCTGTAAAATCGACCTATGCTTTTTTTCTGGAATTCATAGAAGAACCGGTATTGCCCGAAAATAGCTCCTATAATTATTAATAGTATTTGATAAGCAGGAACTAAGATTAAGATGTATAGCGGAACTTTCAGCCACATAGATGTTTCGGAGGTAATTCCGATCCATTCAAATACAAATCTTCGTACCACCAAGGCTGCACTTCCGGTTACTGAAAATACAATCAGAATTATAGCTAATTGCCAATTGGAAGTAATATTCCACTTTACTTTAAATTTATCAAACATTTTGTTTTAAGTTATTGTTCACGAAAACTCAATAGAGATAAGTATACATGAAGATAAAGGCATACTTATAAACAGATTTTATAAATAGGGAAGCAAGATAGTCAAATATTCTGAATTTATTTAATGAGAAAGTGAAATATATAGATAGAATTGATTGATGTCAGGATGATAAAATCAATTACTCAAAGTATAAAAGATGAAATAAAAAAATAAATCACATTTAACATAGGGTTTTTATTTCCTGAGCGATCATATTAGTACAAGCAGGTATTGAATGCAGCCTTATTAAATATAATTATCGATTGCAGCTATACAGCTTTGGTAAAGATATTAAATCAACAATTAAATAATACCATTATGAAAACGACAGGCAAACAAATAGCAGGATTTCTTCTTATCCTCTTTTTAGCTCTTGGGATTACTCCTGTATCGGCACAAAACGAATCTCATTATATTTCGGTTAGTGGGGTTATAAAAGATAAGAAATCGAAAAAGAAACTTGAATATGTCAATGTATCTGTTCCCGGAACAGGCATAGGAACCGTAACGAATGAAGATGGCGAATTTCTGATCAAGATAAATGACTCTATTGATGCCAAATCGATTGAGATATCACATATGGGTTATTCTAATTACAGATTACCTATCGACAAACGTACAACTACAGGTGTAGAGATACTTTTAAACGCCAATGTGAATCTACTGAATGAAGTTGTTGTAGAATCGATGGAGCCACTCGATCTGGTAAGGAAAGCTATTCAGCGGATTGGAAATAACTATTGTCCCGAAGCAAATCTTATGACAGGTTTTTATCGTGAAACCATTAAAAAAGGACGTAATTACATCAACATATCGGAGGCAGTAATAGATATCTATAAAACAGCGTATACCGAAGAAGGAGTTAAACAAGATAGAGTACAGATCGAAAAAGGGCGTAAACTGTTGAGTCAAAAATCGGGGGACACACTTGCCGTAAAATTGATTGGAGGCCCTAACCTGTCGGTGTATCTTGATATAGCCAAGAACCCGGAATTGTTACTTGATAAAGAAACATTATCATGTTACAAATTTAAGATGGAAGAATCGGTAATGATAGACGAGCGTCCACACTTTGTAGTAAGTTTTGCTCCTCAGGTAAATCTGCCTTATGCACTTTATTATGGTAAATTGTATATTGACAAACAAAGTATAGCTTTTACACGTGCCGAATTCAGCCTAAGTATGGATGACAAGAATAAAGCTACTCAGGCTATTCTGAAAAAGAAACCGTATAATTTACGATTCAAACCGGAAGAAGTAACATTCCTGGTCAATTACAAGTTGCGAGATGGAATCAGTTATTTGAATTATATCAGGAGCGAGTTCCGATTCAAGTGCGATTGGAAACGGAGGTTATTTTCGACCAATTACAGTATTATTTCAGAAATGGTAGTTACCAGTGGTAAGGTTGGCAATGTAGATAATATTCCGGCTAAGCTTTCATTCAAGCAAAGTCAATCGCTTTCTGATAATGTAAGTAGTTTTAGAGATGCTAATTTCTGGGAAGACTATAATATTATAGAACCTTCAGAATCGTTGGAATCTGCAGTAAATAAACTCAAAAAACAACACTAATAATGAATGTGTTGAGAGATTTATTATTATATTCACTTCGTCCGATTCTACCTGGCAATTATGCCAATAAACGTAGATAAGGATAATAGAAAGAAGTAAAAACCGGTTCTGAAACAAGCTGTTATCCGAGACCTTTATGCTAAACGATTTCTTTATAGTTAGAAAGATCAAAGAGGGAGATATAAAAGTCTTTGAAGGAGTCTTCAGACGCTATTATTCTCCCCTTTGTCTCTATGCTGCCGGAATAACAGGACGAACAGATATTGCAGAGGAGATTATACAGGACTTGTTTTATGTATTGTGGCGTGATCGTGAAGGCTTGCACATATTTACATCTTTAAACGGGTATTTATACGGAGCAGTCCGTAACCGATCGCTTCAATATTGTGAACATCGGCAGGTGAGGGATCGACATAAGGATAAAACAATTTCCGAAAAGGTCGAAATTTCAGACTCTACTCCCGAAGAACAACTGGAATATAAAGAGCTGGAAGAACTGATCAATAAAACTCTAGGCAAGATGCCCGAACGGCGACTCAGGATATTTAGGATGCAGCGTTTCGAAGGAAAAAAATATGCTGAAATAGCAAAAATACTCTCAATATCAATAAAAACGGTGGAGGCCGAGATGACCAAAGCTCTTCAATCGTTACGAAAAGAAATTGAGAACTATACTCAAATATTATGACTCAGATAGAAAAAAATAACACGAGTACCGACAAGGCATGGAATCAACTTTATAGCCGTTTGGCTGAAGATGGATTACTGCCTGAAACGGAATCTCATAGAAGAACCTTTTTACGTTCTGCAACGTTTAAATGGGTGGCAAGTATTGCTGTACTTCTGGTTAGTATTGTGGCAGTATCGATTGTTGTCAATCAAAATTTGAAGGATAAACACTTACTCTCGTTATACAACGAAAAGAATGAAGCAACCTTGGTGACCACTCTCGAAGATGGGTCTATAGTATACTTAGCCGATCAAACATCGCTGAAATACCCGAAACATTTCGAGAGAGAAAGACGGGAAGTATTTCTTCAGGGAAATGCGTTTTTTGATGTCAAAGGAAACCGTAAACGTCCGTTTGTAATAGAAACAGATCTTATACAGGTAGAGGTGCTTGGTACAGCCTTCAATGTAAAAGGAAAGGATAACGATAATTTTTCATTGTCAGTAGACCGAGGAGAAGTAAAAGTAACTTTGAAGAAAACAGGACAAAGTATATATGTGAAAGCAGGTGAGACGGGGTTACTTCGTTCTGACGAGTTGCATACCATGCCTACCAAAGATGCAGATCAATTTTACAGCTATACAAGGCAAATACAATTTAAAGACGAGCGTCTGGCAGATGTGGTTCGGGTAATAAACCGGAATAGCGAAGGTGTTCAACTGGAGGTTGCTCCCGGTCTTGAGAATCGCTTGTTGACCGTTAGCTTTTCCAATGATTCGGCATCATCTATGGCTCAGCTTATCTGCATGGCACTCAATCTGGAGTGTATCCGGCAAGAGGGTAAGATTCGTATTTCGGAATCAAAATAACGCCTGTTACCTAATTTGAATTATAAATATGAAAAGGACGGTTCGATACCTTTTTTATCCTGTTACAACCTTGTTGTTGCTGTTTTCTATGGCGACGACTGTTTGGGGTAATGATGGGGATGTTTTGAACCGAAAAATTCAGTTGTCTAAAAATAAAGGTACAGTTTATCAACTTTTAAAAGAGGTCTCCGATAAGTCGGGCTACCTCTTTATTTATGACAGTCAGGTTGTCGATAACGATAAGACCGTTAAAATCCAGAAGAAAGAATATACTTTACGTGATGCAATCTATGCTATTACGAATAACGACCATCTGAATATAAAGATTGTAGGTAATCATATCTTACTCAATCAGCAGCAAGAGCCTGATATTGTTGTAACTCCTGTTATAAAAGCAAGAGCGGAACAGAAAGACAGCATCAGATATCTTACATTGGGCGGAACCTTAATTGATGGAATTAGTGGCGAACCTATAGCTTATGGAGCTGTCGGAATTTTGAATTCTTCCATCGGAACTATAAGCAATCAGGGTGGTGATTTCAGACTTGTTGTGCCCGATTCTTTAATAAACTCTAAACTGAAACTGTCGCATATAGGCTATCAATCACAAGAAGTCGAATTGTCATTTCTCACACAGCAGCATATTGTTTTTACCCTTTCTCCAAAAGTTATACCCTTGCAGGAGGTTGTGGTGCGTATTGTAAATCCGGCGGAGGTACTACGCAATATGTGGCTTAAACGAAGCGAGAATTATTCGAATACCCCTGTTCATATAACTGCTTTTTACAGAGAGGGGATAGATCATAAAAATAAGAATCTGAGCTTAACCGAGGCTGTTTTGGAAATATATAAAACAGGCTATCAGAGTGGTGATAAAAGCGATCAGGTGAAATTACTTAAGATGCGTCGGATAGTTGACATACAAAGAGCTGATACTCTTCTAACTAAAATGAAGTCAGGCATCAGTTCGGCTTTACTTCTGGATTTGGTAAAAGGTGATACGCCCGGATTTCTCGATCCTTTAAAAAATTCATCCTATGTCTACAGGCATTCCGACATAACAGTGCTTGATGGCAGAACAGTTAATGTGATTGCTTTCGAACAAAACCAAGGTGATGACGAACCCTTATATCGAGGTGATTTATATATCGATGCAGAGAATAATGCGTTGGTTCAAGCCAACTTTGAAGTTCACCCCGATCATATAAAAAAAGCAACAGACATACTTATTGTTAGAAAAAGCCCTCAAATTAATATTACTGCAGATAAAGTAACTTATGTAGTCTCTTATAAGCCGATTAACGGAATTTATTATATCAGTCATATTCGAGGAGACTTACATTTTAAGGTGAGGAAAAAGAACAGACTCTTCAGTTCACCCTTGCACATGTGGTTTGAGATGGTAAATTGCGAAACCGATACATCAGACGATTCTCGTTTTGCTCGTAACGAAAGATTAGCGACCAATAATATATTCTCTGACACCTCCTTTGAATATGACTCCGATTTCTGGGGACACTTCAATGTAATAATGCAGGAAGACAAACTAAAAGAATCGGTTTTGCAGATTCTTAAAAAGAACAAGTAAAGCTTTTTATTCTATCTATTCGGCGATAAGTTCAACTTTATTGTTATCTACGTCAAGTACAACACTCTCGAAGTAACCGTCTCCGCTTGTTCTCGGCTCGCCTACTATCTGATAACCATCGGCTCTTAAACGTTCGGTCAATTGCAGTACCTGATCTTTAGTACCTACCGTAAAAGCGAAATGACATAGACCGAGAGATTCAACCTCTACTTTATTGGTTATATCCTTGCGTCTCATAATTTCGAGAGTGGTATCTCCTTCGAATGTAATGAAATACGATTCAAACCCTTTTGTTGGGTTTACGTACTTAGCATTCGAAATACCTCCGAAATAAGAGGTGTAAAACTCTTTCATTTCTTCCAGATTCTCAGTCCATATAGCTATGTGTCCTATTCTCATATCAGATTGATTTTTTAATGTTATTTTTTCATTGCCTCTGCTCTCAAATCTTGAGGCATTTTTTCGATAGCATAGCGTAATGCTGTTCGGGGCATAATGGCTTTCTTTGATATTACGTAATCAAATATTTCCTTTTGATTAGCTTCACTGGCAGCTTTTAGCATCCATCCGTACCCTTTCTGTACTAAATCGTCTTTATCTAAAAGAAGTATGTCTGCAATCTCAAAAATGTCTTTTAGAAATAATCCTTTTCGAGCCGGAATTATCAACGTTACGGCGGCTGCACGTTTTACCCAGCGATTATCTGACTTTGCCCATCCTTTTAACTTTGGGATGTATTGAGGATACATTTCAATAAATGTCCCTATTGTATGGTTGCATAAAGTATCGCACGAAGCCCAATTGTTTACATAAGTATTCACCCATTCTTCGAAAAAAACAAAATCACTGGGTTGGTAATCCGAATGAATGTAGTACGACCAATTACAGGCAATAAATGATTCTTCGAGATACCCTGATTTCCATAATTTGCTGCACAATCCGAAAATAAATTCTTTGGGTTTATTCTGAATGATTGCAAATGATTCCTTACTGATCTTATTGACCAGAGGCACTCGTACCCCATAGAATTTTATTTCTTCTTTAAAGAAGTTCTGACTATTACTTTGGGTTTTCTCGTCAACACTGTCTTTTAAAGCCTGACGAATCTCTGATACTATGTTTTCCATTCCGTTGTTGCTTTATTTATAAGTAATGCAAAAGTTATACTACTTTATATAAGGAGCAGAGGCTTTAGTTATTTTACTTGCCAAAGCAATAGATAGGTCTTAGACCTTAAAGATAAGACTAAATTATATAATGAGCAAAAAGAATAAAGGAACTATCTCTTCCGAGATAATTCCTTATGTTGATCTGTTTTAGATGCTTGTATTTTAGTATTCCGCAGGCAAAGCCTCTAATTCGACCTTAGAAAATACAGGACCATCTTTACATACATATTGGCTGCCAACGTTACAGCGTCCGCATTTACCGACTCCGCATTTCATACGATTTTCTAAAGTAGTGTAGATGTTTTCGTCCGTAAAACCTAACTTTTCTAATACAGGAAAGGTAAACTTAATCATAATCGGAGGACCACAAACAATCGCTACTGTATTTTCAGGTGAAGGATTCATTTTCTCTAATACAGAAGGAACAAAACCCACTTCACCTTTCCAATCCGAGGTTTCGCCTCCCGGATCGACTGTGGTTACTAAACGCACATCGGGTCTTTCGTCCCATTCTTTGAGTTCGTGTTTGTAAACCAGATCGGCTACCGATTTGGCACCGTAAAGAATACTGATATCTCCGAAATTCTCACGTGTATCTAAAGCATTCCAAATCACGCAACGCATCGGAGGCAAAGCAATACCGCCGGCAATAAACAGAAGATTCTTTCCTTTCCATTCATCCATCGGGAATGTATTACCAAAAGGACCCCTGAACCCCATGGTTTGACCTTCTTCCAATTTGGCTAAAGCAGATGTCACTTTTCCGGTTTCACGGAAAGTACATTCTATATATCCTTTGCGAGTGGGAGAGGAGGCAATACAAAAAGTGCTTTCTCCTTCACCAAAAGCAGAGTATTCACCGAATTGTCCTGCTTTAAACTCGAAATTATTTCCTGCTTCTTCATCTTTGAATTTCAAACGGAAAGTCTTTACTCCGGGAGCCTCCTGAGTAATTTTCTCAACGATCATTAAATGGGGAAGGTATATATTTGAATTATCCATACTATTCTATGATTTTAGAGTATTTATAGTGATGCAATTTCGGTCAAATGTTCTGCAATATTCATATCCACAGGACAAGCACGTGAGCATCTGCCGCAACCCGTGCATCCTCTAACAGAAATACGTTCGGGCATATACGAAAATTTATGTAACAGGCGTTGTCTCCATCGTTGACTTTGTATCTCTCTCGGATTGTGTCCCGAAGTATGCATTGTGAATAGTGAAAAACCGCATGCATCCCAACAGCGTAATCTGTTACCCGAACTTCCATGAGCATCTTCTTGAATATCGAAGCACGCACAAGTAGGGCAGACGTAGGCACATGCTCCGCATCCCAAACAACGTTCGGATTGTTGTTTCCAGACAGGACTTTCGAACATATTGGAAATTTTCTTATTCAACTCCTCTAAACTGAATTGAACAGGAACTTTTGCGAGATACTCTTCTTTATTTACATTTTGGTCAGCCTCGAAAAAGTTACTGTGTTTATCAGCAAGATTTTCGCCCTTTTCTGTTATTATTTCTGCCACATAACCATCTTTGACAGGGGTTAACAGAATATCGCTTCCTGCGGTATTTCCCGGACTGCCGTTAACCGATGTACAAAAACAAAATTCATCGCACTGAGTACAACTAACCGCAATTAGAGTAGTACGTTTCATCCTTTCGTTGAACGGTAAATCGGGAGTACCCCAATTGAAAATACCCGATAAGGGTTTGAATCCGGCTGCATCACATGGGTGAATTCCAAAAACAACGGTTTCGGGAATAGCAGTTGTATCATAATTTTGAAGCGTCACATCTCCATTCTCTTTTTTGTACGAAAATAACTTCTCAGTACGGGGAAATGCAACGGCTTTGGCTGATTGGGTCGTTTGTATATGATCCATAGAAATTTCTTCTACAGACGTTATCTGCTTGTAGTCGGTTTTATACCCCTTTGCAACAGGAGCATAAATCTGACTTCCTTCGTCATTCAATTTGGTGAGCCAATTCATGAGTGAATTGTGGCTTATATATTTTTTTTCCATAATTTAGAGTATGAAAGATTCTGTATCCTCAGGTTTGAATGTAGACAATACATTGCCTTTGTCACTCGGATCTCCAAAATTGGCTTTTACCGTTTCCGACATTTTGTGTGTTAGCAAATGAATCGGTATAACAATAGGGCAAGCCGTACCGCACGAACCGCAATCGGAACAACGTCCTGCCATATGCATCACACGATTGATCTGCCATTCCATATTCCCCAGAGTACTCGTCCACGGTTGAATCCATTGAGGGCGATTCACTTCCACTATACATTTGGTGCAATAGCACATCGGGCAAGCTGCACGACAGGCATAGCATTTGAAACATTTGGATAATTCGTCCGACCAGAATGCCCAACGTTCGGCGGATGACATTTCGTCTAGTTGTTTTATCAATTCGTCATCTTCCGGTTTGGGAGGTGGTGGAGTATCTTTCAGGTACTGCTTTATTTCATCTAATGAATTAAGAGCTTGAATCTTTCCATCATTGGATGATCCAAATATTTTCAGATTCTCTTCTTTTAACTGGTTTTCGGCAAAGAGTTGAACGATACTTTTTAAGGCGTAATAAGATGCTGATATTCCGACTCTCTTTCCTTTAACCAAATCTTTTCGAGTTAGATAGACAGCCAGATTTCCGGTACATTTATCGTTGAATACCAGCTTTTGAGTATCTTCTGCATTCGTCACAAAAAGAGGTCTCGGGTTTCGGGTACCTTCCTCGTATCCGATAAATATATCAATCTCTCCTTTGTCGAACAGTTCTTTGGCTTTATTTCTCAATTCATCCATTGTTCACCTCCATTTCTTTCGCTAATTCTTCTTCGTTATTGGCTAAGAAATCAGCTGCTCTCTGATATTCAGTATAAGGACCTAGTTCACGGATAGAGGCAACTGTAGTATTTACAATGTCTGCCCATTTAGCACCTTCGGCAGCCGATACCCACGAAAACTGAATCCTGCGGATATCTACACCCATAAAGTCAAGCAGGCTTCTGAAAAGCATCCATCGACGGCGGGCATGAAAGTTTCCCGATGTATAATGGCAATCATTCGGATGGCATCCCGATATTATCACCCCATCCGAGCCATTGGCAAACGCTTTGAGTAGGAGCATAAAGTCAATACGCCCTGTACACGGAAATCGAACGATTTTTACATTCGAAGCATATTTTATACGGCTTGTACCCGTTAAGTCTGCTCCGGCATAGGTACACCAGTTGCAGACAAAGGCTAATATCTTAGGTTCAAATTCGTTATTCATAATTGTATTTTTTTACCGCAAAGAAATAAAGTTCGCAAGGTTTCTTTGAATGTTATTATCTCTTATAGTCCATTAGCTATTCTTTTTACTCCATCTTTAAACAGCAATGTATTAAAGTTGATAAGTAATCCTAGCTTACATTTACTAAGCTTTAGATAAGTTATTATCTGAGCTTTGTGTATATCCGTTAATTCTTTTACTGCTTTAATTTCAATGATTAATTTATCTTCTACTATCAGGTCAATTCTATACCCGGCTTCTAATATCACATCTTCATATATTAGAGGAAGTACCTTCTGTTTTTCGACTTTAATGCCTTGTTTACATAGTTCATAATATAAACATTCTTCATACGCACTTTCAAATAAACCAGCGCCTAATATTCTATGTATTTTTAAACCTGCTTCAAATACGATTTTAGATAGTTCGTTTTCTGTCATTTTTACATTGCGTTCTTTTTATTCTTTGCGGTTAATTTAATCTGCTTATGCCTCCAATACCGCCATTACTTCAGCATACATTTGCTCGTTAGAGAATCCTTGTATATCGATAGATTTAGATCGGCAGAAAGAAACACAAGTACCACAACCCTGACACAATCCGGGGTTTACCTGAGCAACGGTTTTTATAATCTCACCTGCACGGTTTTTTATTTCTTCCCGGTATATTGCCTGATAAGGGCAAGCAGTTTCGCATAAGAAACATCCTACACAAGTAGATGCTTCGTGCGAAGCAATGCGGTTTACTACTGCTACAATAGGTTCGCGGGTCAGTTCATTGTTGGAGAATAATCCGATTACTTTAGCTGCTGCTCCCGATGCCATTCCGACTGTTTCGGGAATATCTTTTGGAGCTTGGCAAGCACCACACAAGAAGATTCCTGCTGTGTTGGTTTCTACAGGCTTTAACTTCGGGTGAGCTTCTGCAAAGAACTTATATGGATCATAAGAAATGTGCATTTTTTGAGCCAATTCTTCTGCTCCGTGATTGGCTACACCTGCACTGGCAAGTACTACCATATCGGCTTCTATTTCAACCGGTTTTCCGCCTAAAAGAGTATCTACACCTTTTACAATCAGTTTTCCGTCTTTTTCATATACACGAGCGACACGACCACGAATATAGTTTACTCCGTCGTCTTCGATTGCCCTGCGGACAAATTCTTCGTAATTTTTACCTGCTGCTCGAATGTCCATATAGAATACATACGATTCGCCATCGTGTACTTTGTGTTGATACAGCATGGCGTGTTTGGCAGTGTACATGCAACATATCTTGGAACAATAAGGCAATCCTTTAGCCGGATCACGTGAGCCTGCACAGGCAATGAATACGATCTTTTTAGGTTCGGTTCCATCCGAAGGTCTGCGGATTGCTCCCAAAGTAGGACCTGATGCAGATGCCAAACGCTCAAATTGTAATCCTGTAATAACGTCTTTGAATTTACCGTAACCATATTCGGGGAAGAAATCAGGCTTTAAAACGTTGAAGCCTGTGGCTGTAACCACAGCACCGATATCTTCGGTTATAAATTCATCGGGTCTGTCAAAATCAATTGCTCCTGTAGGGCATACTTTCTGACAAACCTTACATTTTCCTTTTGTATAATAAGTACAGTTTGTTTTATCAATAACAGGTTTATTAGGTACAGCTTGTGGAAATGGCGTATAAATAGCTGTCCGTAATCCGAGTCCTTCGTTAAATTCACTAGGTATTTTCTTTGTCGGGCATTTTGAGTAGCAAACACCACAACCTGTACAAAGTTTTGGATCGACACTTTTAGCTTTTAAACGAATAGTTGCTTTGAAGTTACCGATAAAACCTTCCAGCTTTTCCAATTCAGCATAAGTATATAGTGTTATATTAGGATGTTGTGCTACTTCTACCATTCGGGGTGTAAGAATACACTGCGAACAGTCGAGAGTAGGAAATGTTTCCGATAGTTGAGACATATGCCCTCCAATGGAAGGGTCTTTCTCAATTAATATAACTTGGTGTCCTGCATTGGCAATATCAAGACTCGATTGAATACCTGCTATACCTCCACCTATAACAAGTGCTTTTTTATGGATAGGTACTTTTATCGAGTTGAGAGGTTTGTTCAGTTTTGTTTTTTCAACAAGCATTCTTACCAGATCAATCGCTTTTTCGGTAGTCTGATCACCTTTTTCGTGTACCCATGAACAATGCTCACGCAGGTTGGTCATTTCACACATATAAGGATTCAAACCAGCTTCAGCACAAGCTTTCCGAAAAGTAGGTTCGTGCATACGGGGAGAGCATGCTGCAACTACAACTCCTGTGAGACCTTTTTCTTTAATGGCCTCTTTTATCATTGTTTGTCCGGGATCCGAACACATATATTTATAGTCGACACTAACTTCTACCCCTGTTATTTTAGAAGCTTCTTCGGCTACTTTTTCACAATCAACAGTGGCACTTATATTTTCTCCGCAGTGGCAAACAAATACTCCTATCTTTGACATAATTTCTTCTGTTTAGGTCGTTTATGCAAACGTTGGTGCTACAAATAGTTTCTGAAGTCCGACTTCCTCTTTAGTTAATCCTACTGCTAATCCGATAGCCTGAGTGATATACATAACCGGAGTTTGGATATTCATTTGCAGATAACTATTGATTTGAGGGCGACGCATATCCAGATTAGACTGGCACATGGGGCATGCTACAATTATCGCTTCTGCTCCTCTGTCCGAAGCATCTTTTACAATTTTACCTGAGAGTTTGGCTACAATGTCTGTGCGTGAAACGGAAAATCCTGCACCACAACATTCAGTCTTATATCCCCAATCTATAGAATCTGCACCAATCTTTCTCATCAGTGTATCCATTGATTGTGGATCTTCCAAACGGTCGAATTTCAATATATTTTGAGGGCGGACAAGCAGGCAACCATAATAGCATACCACTTTATGATCGAATGGCTTAACTACCTTTTCTTCTATTTTATTGGCAATATATTTGTCAATAAATTGCATTACATTGAGGATTTGAAGATTTCCCGAAAGAGGCATTTGCAAAATCCCGGAAACTTTATCTTTTAATTCTTCGTCTTGATTCAGTTCATGTTGAGTAACTGTCAGTCGGTTATAGCAAGCCGCACAAGGCACAACTATTTCGGTCATACCGTCTTTTTCAGCCAGAGCAAGTACCCGTGCCGGAAGTGCCATTGCTAATTCGTGATTTAGATTGTGGGCAGCGGTTGCTCCACAACAATTCCAGTCGGTAATCTCCTTTAGGTTGATATCGAAAGCCTTAGCCAGAGCTAATGTCGATTGGGCGTACTCTGAAGAAGTCCCTTTCAGAGAGCATCCCGGGTAGAATCCTATTTCCATAGTTTTTAGTTGATCAAGCCTGGCTTACGAATCACTGAAAGCAGGCGTTTTTAGTTAATCACTGACCTTTTGACGGTCTGAGGCCTGTTATTTCTTCGTTTTAGAAAAAATAGACGCCATCTGTTTTTTGTCTTCTACCATTTCGGGTAGGATAGGAAGTTTTCCTTTCGAAAACATTTTAGGAGCGATGTTTACATCCTGTAATAGATTCATGGTGCGAGCCTTATAGCCGGCAACAAGACCTATTTCATATAATCGTCCGGTAAATTTTACCGAGTCAAGAAATGCTTTATGGAAAGAAACTATTTGGCTTGATTTTTTATTTATGGATTTATTTTCAATAGATTTTTCTCTCATATAATCCATCAGCTGAGGAATATCTATTTCCATAGGGCAGCGAGTCAGACAATTTTGACAAGATACACAAAGCCATATAGTTTCGGATTTAAGCAAACTGTTATAATTGGCGACATCGTTTGTTTGCAGCATTCTCATTACTAAACTGGGTGGATAATCCATGTCATCAGCCAAAGCACAACCTGCAGAGCATTTGCCGCATTGATAGCATCGGTTGACATTTACGCCAACTTTTGATCGTATTTCAGATATATAACTTTCTTTTTCCATATAATAGTACAGTTTAGGTCTCTTTGTTTAAATCTAGTTTGTGTAATTTTACAATGTTCGATTATCATAAAATGTGTATTTTGATATCCCGACATTGCAAATTACGTAAAAATAAATTTAATAAATGAATCATAGAAAGTATTTATTTTATGTTTTAGGGCATAATTAACGGTATATATATACTTTAATGATTAGGATGAATTAGGTTATTTTATTGTTTGTTAGGGGATTATATGGGGTGTTCTGTCTGAGGAACAGTCAGATTAAAAAGAATATAAAAAAGAAAATGGTTTATGCAGTCTTTCTTCTAAAGTTGAATCCTTTTTCGGCAATATATACTCCAAAGAGTATAAATGCAGAGCCAATAAGTGCAATAGTGGTTATCTGTTCGTTAATAACGATTGCAGAAGTTAATAATGTGACCAGAGGCACAAAATAGATATAGTTTGATGTCTGTATAACGCCTAATTCTTTAACCGCACTATTCCACATGATGTAGCATAGCAGAGATGCGACTACCCCCAGAAATAATAAATTGACTATTGTTACAGGATCGGTTAATAAATCGGTATGAAAAACATCGGAACTCAATAACATAAATGGCACCAACGTAATTATCCCATAGAAAAATACCTTGCGGGTGATAAACAGTGTTGAATAATGTCCGTTGAGTTTTTTAAGTATTATACCATAAAATGCCCACGATAAGGCAGCCAATATGGTTAGGATATCACCTAGCGGGTTAATCTGTAAAATAAAGCTTCCGTTGAAAACAACCAAAGCAACACCTAATAGTGCTATTATGGAGCCAAAGATGAGATGCGATTTTATATGCTCCTTTCGATAAATAAAATGCGATAAAAATGCAGTGAATATAGGTGCTGTACAAATGATCAGAGATACATTCGATGCAAGGGTAATCTTTAGTGCTGTGTTTTCGAGTACGAAATACAAAGAGCCGGCGCATAATCCTGTCCCTACAAATAAAAGTTCGTCCTTGACGTTTTTAGCCAGAAGTTTACGTGGGCATACAAACCAAATACATACATAAGCCAACAGGAAACGATAAAATAAAATTTCGATAGGAGACAGCCCGTAGCCAATGAGTACTTTGGTCGAAACAAAGGTAGTACCCCATATAACGACCGTTAAGATGGTGATTATATGATACCAATATGCCTTGGGTTTTTGCATGATGAGCTTTGTGAATTTCTATATGCAAAAATAAGATGTATTATTGAATATAGGCATATAAAAGTCCGTTTATCTAAAGAAAATACCCACTCCGAAGATTATTTTCGGAATGGGTACAAATATATTGGAGCTGATTTATGAGATCTTATCCGGTGTGCAGATAAGTACAGAAGGCACTTTTTCTAGCCAGTCTTTTTGCAATTGAAATAACTTATCGAAGTTTTCGAGACTGATAATAATTAAATCCTGTTGATGAAGGAATTCTTCATTTATATATTCCTTGCTTATCGATCTGATATGATTGGGAGCATTATGCTCTATCAGTCTGATTTTTTCTTTGATGATCTGGTTCTTCGCTTTATCAGCCTGATCCAATACCGATACTTGCGAACCAATATTATGTATTAGTTTCTGAGCATAGAAAATTAAAAATTCATCGTTCTCGGAGAATAGAGGTATAAAGATATTCTCAAATTTTTGAAGGTCTTTATCAATTAGAATACCTACGGGAATTTTTGCTTTGGCTAATATCACTCGAGTATTGTTATCGATGAGTGAATTCTCGATCAACTTCTCTTTCCCGGTCATTGTATTAATCAATTTTTCAGGATTAATAATTTGAGTAGTGAAACCAAGAACTCTTCCTAAAACGCTTCCATCGAATATCGATTCTTCGAGGTTCATAAGTAAGAGGTCGTATTCTCCTCTGTTGGCAACATCCGTCACATCCGCTCCTATATCGTTTGAAATTTTGAATAGAGATATTATTTTCCGATTTAATGAGTGAGCCTCAGCAATGACAGGAGCAAAGTTCTCTTTTTCATAAATATCGGCATCAATATGATGTAATCCTGTCGGAACGGTCAGGTGTATTGCTGTGATCGAAGTATTATCATCTACCTTTTTAGATAAAGCATTAGCCAACCGAACCAGTGCTGTTCCTTTTTTGGGATTACGGAAAAAGAGCAGAAGTTTGTAACGTGCTAAATCATACATCTTTTCGTTGACAGCTTCTTCGTCTTTTTTGAATAGTCTATTTATAAGATTCAATATAGGACCTGTCATAAAGGTGGTTACCAGTGCCATAATAACCATCATGGCAAATATTTCGGCATTTAGTACTCCCAGATCATAACCTATATTCAAGACCACGAGTTCCATCAATCCACGGGTATTCATCAAAGTACCGATGGTGAGGCTGTCTTTCCAGTTTTGTCCTACAAATTTGGCAGCTAATGCGCTTCCTATAAATTTACCCGATACAGCAACTAAAATAATTAGTCCCGTAATTCTCCAAAGTGAAGGATCGTTCAATAAACCGATTTCTGTTCTCAGACCACTTATAACGAAGAATAGCGGCAGGAATAAAACTAAAGCAATATCTTCAATCTTTTCAACAAACAGATTTCTGAAACGCATATTGTCAGGCATAATGGTTCCTGCCATAAATGCTCCGAAAAGTGCATGTATACCTATGGTTTCGGTAATAAAAGAGGATATAAGCAATACCAGAAAGAACAAGGCTACAAGAGTTTTGCTTAAATGTTTTTCTGTTTGAGATAGTTCGCCTATTCTTTTTAGGAAAGGACGTACCAGCTTTATCATAAAGATTACATATCCGATTGCTAAGGCGATTGTATACAATGAGCTGACAAAAGATCCGGCTTTAACGATAGCGATTACAACAGCTAATATACACCAGGCTGTAATATCGTCGGCAGCGGCACAGGTAATTACTATTGCTCCCAATTTGGTCTTATGGATTCCTCTTTCCTGAATAATACGAGCCAAAACAGGAAATGCGGTTATGCTCATCGAAATACCTATAAATAAGGCGAAAGAGGCGAACTCCACATGGTCGGGTGCATGGCTGGCATATATGAAATAAGCCAAGCCCAATCCGGCCGCAAAGGGAACTATTATACTTGCATGACTTATAACTACTGCTTCGTGTGCCTTGTTACGGAGTACCTTCAAATTTAGCTCCATGCCAATGACAAACATAAAGAGGATTAACCCTATTTGGCTTAATATTTGAAGATTACCTAATGACTGCGGAGGAAATAAAAAGGCTGAAACATCGGGGAAGGATAAACCTAATAAAGATGGTCCGAGTACAATCCCTGCAAGTATTTCACCGATAACCATCGGTTGACCCATTTTTTTGAATACCCATCCAAAGGCACGGGCTACAATGATTATTGTTATGATCTGTAGTAATAATAATCCGATAGAATGATTGAGGTTACCTAAAAGACTGTCGCCAAATTCTTGTAAAGCATTTTTTTCAGAAGAGTTAACTATAATCCCTCTTCCGTCTTCGAGGTGTTTTCCAACACATAAAATCCAATACATAAGGGCAGAGAAGCCTCCTATGATGAGAATGTAAAAGAGTGAGTTTTTAAATTTTTTCATGCTCCGGATAATTTCTGTATGATGACGTTATGATGTAAAATTATTAATATTAATAGATCGAAAAGTATCCAACGAAACGAAATCAGGCAGAAATGTAATGAGTGGGTAAAATATTGAAATGAAACACAAAATAGTGAGATTTTATGGGTTGATTTTCTTCATGAACTCTGTGCGGTAGGTGTCTGTTAGAAAGAAGCGAACCGGAGTTCCGGCTTGCAGAATGGTCGAAATTATTTCATCGTGAGAGAAATATTGAATAATCTTCAGTGCGATTATTTCCTTTTTATTAATCCTGCAATACATATCGTTAGGCAGCAGACTTAATAACTTCTCGAATGAGATATTCTTAAGGATAAGATTCTTTCCGTCATTTAAGTAGACTATTTTATCTCTGCTATCGGAATCTGCAATAGTGATGTAATTTATTTGATCGAAGAATAACAATACTTTTCCTTTCTCGCTATTAAACTGTACGAAATTTTTCTTCTGATGATCTTTTTCTACCCTTTGAATAGCTTTGTCAATTGCCTGTTTAAGCCTATCTCTCTGAATCGGTTTCCTTACATAGTCAACAGCATTCAGATCGAAAGCTTCTGCTGCATATTCTTTGTAAGCTGTTACAAAAATAATCGCCTTATCGTTGAGTATATTGGCAATTTGGAGTCCGTTTATTTCTCCCATCTCGATATCGAGTATGCAGGCGTCAAATTCCAGTGAATGAATTTCATCCAGAAATAGTTTTGGATTATTAAAGGCCTTGATTACTTCTACCTCAGGTATTTGTTCACATAACATTTTCAGATAGGTGAGACCCGGTAATTCGTCGTCAAGAATTAAACATCTTAGTTTTGTATTCATTCAAATCAATTTTTAAACGGGCAATAAATGCATCATCATCAATAAGCCTTTCCAATTCGAAACAACCTTTATAAAGTATGTTTAAACGTTGCTCGAAACTGATTGCACCGATTCCTCCTTTTTCTTTTTTAAGGCTCATTTTAGGTGATATTTTATTCGAAACAATAAGACTGAAAACATTGTCTTTAAACTCGAATACAATAGATATATAGGCATCGGGACTTTGAAGATCGGCATGTTTAAAGGCATTCTCTATAAGGTCAATGGATATTAAAGGTGCTAAAATCTTTTGAGAATATAGAGAGGAGGTTTCGTCTATTTTAGTCTTTACTGTCAGCTCAAACAAAGGGCTTAGCTTTATTTTATTGACTTCAATTAAGTCTTTTGCAAACTCAATCTCTTCTTTAGGTGTGACAAATTTATTCTTACTTTCATATAAAATGTAATCAAGTATATTCGCTAACTTATCCAATGCAAAATAAGTTTGATAAGCATGCGATTGTACCGAGTTCAATATGTTTTTGAAAAGATGTGGATTAAGTACAGTCTCTATTGTATCCAGATGTATGCTGTCTGCACCGTTACGCATAACCTGAATGCGACCTTCAAATTCTTTTTTCTTTTTTTCAGAATCTTTCAACCGAATATATAAGTATATTATTACAGAAACAAGTCCAAGAATCAGGATAATGAGAAAAGAAACAGAACTTATATACATTTCAATTTTTTTTGATTCAAGTAGAGTTATTAGACACTATAAAAATATAGCTTTTATCTCAAAGTACTCTAACAAAACCGATAATGATTAAGAAACAATCTATATTGTTTTTTGTTTGATAGATCTTTAGGGTTATACCTGTTTTGATAGGATTCAGAACTAATAATATTATATTTTCGTATGGATAAAGTTATATTTAGTTGAATTTAGTATATCTTTAATTGCTTATATATCTTTCAGTTTAGCAGCCTAGTGTGTTTTATATATAACCTTTAATAAATTATATACAATGAAAAAGATACTGATATTATGTGTGTTTGTTGGTTTCTGTATTCAGTACGGTTTCTCACAGTCGAATCACCAAAAAGTAGAGTTAAGTTCTATTCCGAAAAACATTAGTTGGGTTAATACACCTCTAAATTGGAATGTATCGGGCAACACGCTTTCGATAAATGCTGGAAGAGGCTCTCGATTATTTATAGATCCTCAGAGATTATCACAAGCTAATAGTGCCCCGATGGCTTTATTCAAACCCGATGAAACATTTCTCTTTAGTTGTAAAGTTTCGGGAAACTTCAGGTCGGTTTTTGATGCCGCAGTGCTTATGGTTTATGGCAATAACAATCAGTGGGCAAAGTTGTGTCTCGAATATTCTCCTCAATATAAGCCGATGGTTGTTTCGGTAGTAACCAATCAGTTTTCGGACGATAGCAATCACGAGACAATTTCTAGAGAAGAAGTATATTTAAGAATTGCCGGACTTGGTAATGGGGCTTATGCGTTTCATTATTCTTTGGATGGAAGATACTGGAATATGGTTCGTTATTTCTACCTTAATCCTAATAATGATCTGAAAATAGGTTTCCTGTCTCAGTCTCCTAAAGGAGAGTCGTTCAATGGAGTGTTCACCGATATACAATATACAGCAAGAAAATTGAATAATATCAGAAATGGGGAATAGGTTCCAAATATAACAAGATACAAAATCCCCCAATTAGTGTTGAGGGTTTTGTATCTTGAATATGTTATCCTTTTTTAGATACAAACTCCTCAAAGAATAAATCTCTGTAGAAACTACCTATTGCAATCTCATACTTTTGAATGAAAATATCATTATTATCAAACGAATCGATATGCGAGGTATTTACTATATAGGATCTGTTTATCCGAAGAAATGTGTTTTTAGGAAGCAATTCATGCATTGTTTTCAGATTCATTCGGGTAATGATGCGCTGTTCCGCCAACTGGATGATAACATAATCCTTCAAACCTTCAATAAAAAGAATGTCTTTTAGGTTTACTTTAAAATATCGGCGATCTGATTTTACGAATATATATTCATCTTCAACGTTTCCGACATTTTTGTTTTCTTCCGATAGTAAAAGCGAATGATACGAGATAGCCTTGTCTACCGCTTTTTTCAGTCGATCGGCTTCTATCGGTTTTACCAGATAATCAATAGCCTCAACTTCATAACTATCCAAAGCATATTCAGAATAAGCAGTGGTGAAAATAATCAGCGTATTTTTGGGTATGTTTCGGGCAAATTCTATTCCGTTTATACCCGGCATCTGGATATCGAGAAAAACCAAATCGACCGAATTTCCCATCATAAACATAGAGGCGGCTTCAGCACTGTTAAAACTACCGAGTAATTCCAGTTCCGAAATCTGATCTACTATCTTCTTTATACCCTTTCGAGCTATCGGCTCATCATCAACAATAATACATCTCATAATAAGTAATGTTAAATAGTTATGCGGTATCTGTCGCTACTGTCTCTGTTATTTTATCCTTGTCAAAGTAATAAAAAGGTCTTAGACCTTAAATTGTAAATTGACCGTATAGGTTGTTTCTGTTTCGTTTAATTCTAAGGAATAATTATTCCCGTATAAAAGATCTAAGCGCCTCTTTATATTTGCCAAACCTAGTCCTCCTACTTTTCGCTCAGTCGGATTTGCAGGCTTTGAGTTTTCACATCTAAATGTCAATTGATTATTTCGTGATTCAAAATAGAGATGTACATAAGACAAATTGTTATTATCAGGATTGTGCTTAATTGCATTTTCAAGAAAAGGAATAAACAATAATGGTGGTACTTGTATATTACTCAAGTCTCCATCGTTCTGGACAGTATATTCGAAATGATCGCGACGGGTTTTTTCCAGATCCAGAAAACTGGTCAGAAATAATATGTCTTCTTCCAGATCGACTCTGTCTCTCATGCTGTCATTTATTTGATAACGCAGCATTCCATCGAGTTTTGTCAGAATTTGAGAAGCTGTTTCGGGGTCTTCATCCACCATAATATTGGCGTTATTCAGCATATTGAAAAGAAAATGAGGATTTATCTGGCTCTTTAGAAAGTTCAGTTCCGATTGCAATGTTGCCGATTGCAGATCGCTGATCCGCTTATTGTTAATAGTCCAATACCTAAAGAGCATAAACGTAGATACTCCCGCAATAAGAAGTGCAGTTCCGAATATGGAGGAGGTGATGCCAATTAAAACGGCAACGATCGATCCCGACTTATCATTTTCGGCCAGATGTGCATTAGGCTTAACTTGGTTTTCGATAATATGTTCCCTCGAAATACCGGGCACATCATACAGAAATTCCTGCATCAATACAATCGCTATTAGTGAGAATGTGACTAATCCTATCGCCGACAGAACGTATTGGGTGAATTTATTTTTAATTAAAAGCTTGGGTACCAGTATATAGATGTTGAAGTATATCATTACCAGAGTAGTTGCAAGATATGCAACAGCTATAAAGATACGGTTGTCGGTTAAAATGATTTTATCAGGTACATCCCACAGTACATTCATGGCAATAGATATCGATACTAGTAATAACAACAGATGCCTGTATATTCTGAACTGTGGCTTTAATAGAAAATTATTGAGATTATCCTCTATCTTTTTTATCATTATTTCTGAGTATTTAATTCTAATATTATAGTTCCATTCGAAATTGAAAGCTTATAATTGCTTTTGTAGAGTAGGTTGAGCCGTTGTTTAATACCCGAAAGTTCAGAATCTTCTATCCCGATTTCCCTATTGTTGAGGTTACATGTGAAAATAACAGTATCGCCATCCGCTTTAAAGTGTAGGTTTATAAAAGGCTCTTTATCCTGTATTTGTAACTCATTTATTGCATTCTGGACAAAAGGAGTAAACAGCAGAGGTGAAACAAATATTCGATGTACATCACCTTCGGTAGATATAGAATAATCTAGTCTGTCGAAATACAACCTCTCTAAAGCTAGGAAATTGGTCAGGAAATTGATTTCGGAATTCAGTAAAACTTTATCCCTGCTACAATCGTACAGTTGATACCTTAATAAGTGGCTTAGTTGTAAAAGCATATTTGATGCTAACTGCTGATCTGTTTTGGCTAATTCACTCGCTCTGTTTAATATGTTGAACAGGAATTGAGGGTTTATCTGGTCTTTTAACTGTTCGACTTCCGATTGTATCTGTTCATTTTGGAGTTGATTTACTTTCAGTTCATTCTCCATCCAATACTTCAATAAAATAATCATCGAACCTCCTGCAATACATAACATGTTGATGGTGAAGTTGGATATACCATCAAGTAATGTTACATAATTGAAATACGTACTACGTACATGAGGTATACCTAATATTGTATATGCTGTATACTCCTGAACATTGAGTGCTATAACAAGTAGTAAGACCAATCCCGATAATATACTGCCGTATGCAAGATATCTTTTTTGTAAAAGCAATCGGGGTACAAGTACATAAAGATTTAAGTAGATGATGATGATATATACAACAGTAGTAATTAGAGCTAATACATATATTTTAGAGCCTAATATTTCTAGATTTGGCTGATAAGTAATATATGTCTGATTAAAAGATATAATAAGCAAAACGAAGAATATCAACAATATATGCCTCATTATCCTATATTTAGAACTGGTGAGAAATCGGTATAGAAACGTTGTTTTTATTGATTCTTGCATATAGAGTTGATTTTTATCTTCGAAATTAATCTTTTATTTTTATTCGCACTTAGAATTCCAACTTATAACTGATGTTAGGTATTGACGTTGCTTGTCGGTAAGGCTCAATCTCTCCCGATCTTATATTATATTGATGTCCGTAATACTCCTTAAATCCTGTTGTATTGAGAGATTTGACAGCGAACTCATGCGATACCTTTTTCTTATTCATTCTAAAGCTAACAGTCGCGTTGGTTACGAACATAGGCGAAAATTGTTGAGAATAAGCCTTGTTCTCATTGTATTGAGTTTCTTTATCAGGATGATTTAATGTTGCTTCAACATCAACCGGTGAATATCGTTCGCCTCCTTGTATGGTGAATTTTAGATTGGCTCCCAGCGTGTTTTGCCGATTACGTCCCATAGTCCACTCCTTACCTATAAGTACATTAAACGCAAAGTTACGGTTAAATTTAGTGTTGTGCCAAACGCCATCTCCTCCCTGATATTTAGAGTCGAATATCGATCCCGTTACCATATAATACAGTCCTTTATCCAGATACCTCTCCAAAGTGATGTCAACACCATAATTGCGTCCTTTTCCTTTATTTACAAGAGCATCCTCTACATAAAACGTGTTACGGTTAAGTACCGAGAAAGAGCTGTCTGCTATTACAGGAACATCGTATAGATATTGAAAATAGGGTTCAATCCTCAGGTTCACATTGTCTGATATGGCATAATTGTAGGTAAGCATAATGTGATGAGCTTTTGTAAAATCAAGATCCTTATTTACCGGTTTATTATTCGATCCGGCAGTTTTTACATAAAATACGTCCATCTTTTCCATCCGGCTATGAAGACCATATGCTAATGCAAGTGAGGTTTTACTGCTGCTTTGCCATTTTACTCCTACGCGAGGTTCTATCGTAAAGTGATTATTCAAAGTAAGCAGTTGACCGTTTACACCCAGATTTAAAGTAACCTTATCACTAACGCTTATTGAAGAACTTGTATATCCCGATATCAGATTGGTATTACCATCACCCTGAGAAATTGTTTCGAGCGGTTTTCCTACATAGGGAGCCATAGCAAGATCCATATTATAATGCATTCTGGTGAATGTAAAACCTGTTTTACTAGTATGTTTAGAACTGAATTTACGATTGAAAGAAGTTGAAAATATAAGGTTGGTATATTGATTCTTCAAATTTAAAAACGGAGTCGAATTCCCTTTAGTATCATACACATCTTCATCAGCATCGTTACTAGAATAGGTTGTTGCCAATGTAGTCTTTAGCAAAGCATTATTGCTGAATAGATAACGGTGGGTTACACCGGCAGCCATCATATATTGTTTAGCTCTCGAATCTTTATTGTCATCAATAAACTCCCATTTATCGGGGTTTTTCTCGAAATCAGTTGAGAATTTATCTATCAGACCAGTTCCCCAAACAGCAAATGTACCTGCTTTTTTTGTTGGAAAATTCACTTTGAAATTCAAGTCCTGATAATCTAAATTACCACCCAAATTTAATAAGCTGGTTGTCGAATAACGGTAGTTGAATATATAAGACGAATTATGTTTTTTGCTTATAGGACCTTCCGAAGCTGCATCTATACCTAATATTCCAACCTGAAATGTATTTTCTCTTTTTTGGTTATTACCGTTTCGCAATTTCATGTCGAATACACCCGATACCGCATTACCATATTCGGCGGGAAAAGCCCCTGTGAAGAAATCAGAGTTTCCCAATACATTACTGCTTAATGAAGATAATATTCCCCCGCCCAATGTCGAGATATCAGCAAAGTGATTTGGATTGGGAATTTCTACATCTTCGAGCTTCCATTGCAATAAATGTGGAGCATTACCATGTATCGATATACCATTGTTAGAAACACTTGAAACCACTCCGGCAAAAGAACTCACTAAACGAGCCGGATCATCCATACCCCCTGCAAATCGGCTGGCTTCCTCTACACTAAGCATACGGGCACCGGTTGTAGCCATATTGTTAAGCGGTGCATTCTTATTTGTTTGTGCGATAACTACCACCTCTCCGAGTTCATTTGTATTTTCAATCAATGGTATTTCTAAATACACTTCTTTAGCTGAAGTTACCAGTATTTCTTTAAAAATATTCGCTTCGTATCCCACTGATGTTGCCTGAAGATTATGTCTGCCTAGAGGCACATTTTTTAGCACAAATATCCCGTTGTCATCCGTAGTTGCTCCAATCTCAGGCATATCGAGAAGCCCGATAGAAACATAAGATAAAGGAGCAGATGAGTTTCTGTCGATAACTATTCCCCGGATGGTTTGCGTCAATTGATTTGTCGCTTTTTGTGCTGATATACCCGTTGAGGTTAATAGTAACCATATAACGATTAGTGTTGTTTTGCAATACATACTATTTATAATTTTAAGGTTTTTATTTGCTATTTTTGTTTTTGGTGCAATTTGTCATACTATATGTTTTATAGAATGCTTTGCTTATACAGTAGAATAATCTGTCGCTTAAGACTTCTTCGAAAGCATCCAGTACTTTTCTGGCATCATCTTGTTTAATTCCTGATTTCTCTGAAACCCTTAGAGTTACTTCTGTCTTATTCATTTTATTTTTATTTTTTATGATTATGATACGAAAGTAGTATTTGATTAAGAGCAATATTTTTAGAATATACAGAGGGCTATTTTTTGTAGACAGAACGAAGTTTCTTGTATACATAGAGTATATTTGTTTTTCTTTATTGAAATTTGCCCAATGTTTATTGAAAAAGGAACTATATATGATATTGATGAGCTGGAAGTTCTCTATGATGATCTGAATGATTATTTGGAAGCAGGCATCAATTATCCGGGTTGGATTAAGGGTATCTATCCGGTCAGAGAAACTGCTGTTGCGGGAATTAAGGCTGAGAATCTATTTGTGCTGAGAGTGGATGGGGTTATTGCCGGAAGCGTTATCTTAAATCATGAGCCCGAAAGGGCATATGATGAAGTTGTTTGGGGGATAAAGGACGATTATAAAGATATTATTGTAATACATACACTGGTTGTTAATCCGAAGTTTATGCAGAGACAAGTTGCCTGTGAATTAATGCAGTTTGCTCAGGAATATGCTGTTGAACAGAAAATAAAGTCAATACGACTCGATGTTTCCGTACATAATATACCCGCTATAGCTTTGTATGAGAAACTGGGATATAAATATATCGGAACTGTTGATCTGGGACTGAATTATGACCATCTGAAGTGGTTTAAGTTATATGAAAAGTTATTATAATTGAAAAGGCTATAAATAGGTCAAACACTTTAAACTACTATAGATGAAAAAGAAGATCCTGCTTTTATTTTTTCTCTTTTTGAATATATCGGTATTTGCTGCAAACGAAATAGACTCTTTGTTGAAAGTATTGGATGTTACGATAAAGCAACGTCCTTTTTATGAACAAAAAAGAGAGTTTCGGATAGATAGTTTAAAGCTGGAGTTGAATAAAATAGCAGACCTTGATCAACGTTTTAATTTTTATCACAAACTACTTCGCGAGTATCGCAATTATAATATGGACTCAGCACTATGGATAGCTAATGAAAGGCTTGATATTGCGGAGAAGCTCCACCGCGAAGACTATATCAATACGGCCAATATGAATATAGCGGAGATTCTCGGTGTAATGGGTATGTACAAAGAATCTTTGGATATTATAGATCAGGTAGATGGTCATAAGTTGGATGAAAAGCAAAAAGCATATTATTTTCATCTCTATCATTCCATATATACGCTAATGTCTGAAAACTCTTTTGCTCAGAAAGAGCAGAAGCAATACGAAAGTAGGCTAAGCCAATATAAAGATTCCTTATTGTCGGTTAATGACCCGGCCTCGCTGGGATATCAACTTGTAATGAACGGAAAGCTTGTCGAAAAAGGAAAATACGAAGAGGCACTTGCTCTTATGCTTGAATGTTATGCCAAATATGGCAATGATCAGTCGCTGGTTGGAACTATAGCATACGGATTATCGGAGGTATACCGGAAAATGGGAGATCATGAACAAGAGAAAAAGTACCTGATAATATCAGCAATTGCAGATCAGCAAAAAGCGGTGAAAGGTTATATCGCTTTACGCAAACTAGCCATATTATTGTACAAAGAAGGTGATCTTGATAGAGCATATACGTATATTAAATGCTCGATGGAAGATGCTATTTTCTGTAGAGCCCGTTTCCGAACACTTGAGATTTCGCAAACCTTACCCATTATTGTTGCAGCTTACGACCAGAAAGTGAAGCAGGAGAAAGAAAAACTGGAGAAGTATTTATTCTTGATATCAATTCTTGCTGTTGTTTTAGTAATCAGTGTAATATGCATATATAAACAACTGAAAAAGCTTTCTCTGGCTCGAAAAGCAATCAATACAATGTATGAGGATGTAAAGCGGATGAACGGAGATCTGAACGATTTAAATAAAAAGCTCTCCGAATCTAATTTGGTAAAAGAAGAATATATTGGCTCTGTTTTTAATCTCTGTTCAACTTATATCGACAAAATGGAGGCCTATAGAATAGATATAAACCGAAAGTTAAAATCGGGACAAATAGCAGAGGCAGCTAAAATAACCAGTTCAACCTCTCTGGTTTCTGACGAGCTAAAAGAATTCTTTCGTAATTTCGATGCAATATTCTTAAACATATACCCCAATTTTGTAGAAGAATTCAATGCCCTTCTGATTGAAAATGAAAAAATTGTTCCTAAGACCGGCGATATTCTCACGCCCGAACTTCGCGTCTTTGCATTAGTACGTCTCGGTATAACCGATAGCAGTAAGATTGCGAGTTTCTTGCATTATTCACCTCAGACCGTATATAATTATCGACTCAAAGTGCATAATAAATTAATCGTTTCTAAAGACGAATTTGCTGTTGCTATTCAGCAAATAGGTAAATAATGACAAATAATTGTATACTTATACCTCAAACTTAATCTACTCTGTTTGAATTTTAACACTGCCTCAATCGCTTATTTTATAGGCGATTGAGGTAGTGTGTATTTGTTTTTCATCTACTTATACGATCTACTATGCGATACAATGCAACTAGATCAGTAATAGATTTGTATTTGTTAACCCACCAACCTTAAAAACAAGATTCTTTCTGAAAAGAAGAAATTTTCAGTTCAATAATAGGAGGGAGATTATTAAGGAAAACAAATAACCAGAAATCTATCAATCTAACCATGATGAAAGAAAAGTTAATTTTAAAAAACAGAAAAGGAGCCAGGGAGATACTCTTACTATTATTAGTAGGTCTATTTTCGTTCACGAGTCTGTCAGCCCAAAATTCAGGAACAATACAAGTTTCAGGAGTTGTAACAGATAGCAAATCCGGAGAAACAGTTATTGGAGCAAGCGTAAAAGTTAAGTCTGGTTCTACAGGAACGGTGACCGATTACGATGGAAAATTCCAATTGTCTGCATCAGCTAATGCTATCTTAGTTGTTTCATTCCTAGGATATAAAACAAAAGAAGTACCTGTTGCCAATAAAACTAACTTGTCTATAAATTTAGATGAAGACTCCGAATTGTTGAGCGAAGTAGTAGTTATCGGTTACGGGCAAGTGAGAAAAGGTGATGCTACCGGAGCATTAACATCAGTAAAGCCCGATGAACTGAACAAAGGACTTCAAATTACAGCTCAAGATGCCTTGATAGGACGTGTGGCTGGTGTAAATATAGTACCCGGTGATGGCGCTCCAGGTAGTGGTGGAACCATACGCATTCGTATGGGAGCATCCTTGTCGGCAGATAACGATCCTTTAATTGTGATCGATGGTGTACCTGTAAATAATACGTCGATCAGTTTTATTAACCCGAATGATATAGAAACATTTACTGTACTTAAGGATGCCTCTGCTACTGCCATCTATGGGTCGCGTGCCTCCAATGGAGTAATCATTATTACGACTAAAAAAGGAAGTCTGGGGGGAAGCTCTAAACCGCAGGTAAATTACAGTGCCAATTTTACGGTAAGCAAAATACCGGATTATTATGATGTTTTATCGGCTGATGAATACCGTGAAATATATACGAACGGAACTATTAATGTACCCGAGACCAGTTTTAAGCTCGGAGCAGCTTCGACCGATTGGCAAAAAGAAATCTACAGAACAGCCTTTGGTAATGAGCATAACCTTTCGGTAACAGGTACTGCAAAACAAATACCGTACAGGGTATCAGTCGGATATTTAAGTCAAGACGGTGTACTAAAGTCAAATAATTACAAGCGTTTTAACGGAGGATTTGGTTTATCACCTAAATTCTTTGATAAACATCTTTCTGTTGATATAAACGTAAAGGGAAGTATCGAGCGAAGCCACCCGGTATCGACAGGGGCTATTGGGAGTGCTATTTCTTTCGATCCTACCCGCCCTGTCCATCAAAGCTATCCCGGAGATGTAGGACTTGGGTATTATGTTTGGATGGATGATTCCGGAAAGCCCAGAAGCCTGGCTGCCACTAATCCTGTGGCCGAACTAGAACTTACTAAAAAGCTGCATACTATAAATCGTACATTAGGTAACCTAGCGGTTGATTATAAAATTCATGGCTTTGAAGACCTTCATTTGAATATGAATCTTGGTTATGATATACGTCGTAACAAGCAAGAAGAAACAACTCCCGATTTAGCTCCTTTAATGTATGTTTCGAATAGAAGTGACGGTAGGGGACAATTCCATTCGGAGGACAATAAAAACACTAACTATATAATTTCTACCTATGCCAACTATATCAAAGATTTAGGATCTAAGCACAATATTAACGCAATGGCGGGTTACGAATGGCAACGTTTTTGGTACAGTACCAACCCCAGAAACCTCGTAAAAGATGTAGTTGACACTTCGATACCTGATGAAGACCTTTTATATCTCTTATCGTTCTTTGGTCGTTTCAACTATTCGTTCGATCAAAAGCTATTGGTGACAGCCACATTGCGTGCCGACGCATCTTCTCGCTTTTCACCTGATAATCGTTGGGGATATTTTCCATCTGTGGCACTGGGTTATCGTTTGACTGAGGAAAAATTCATTCGCGATATCAAACCTTTATCCGATCTGAAAGTTCGATTAAGTTACGGGCAAACGGGGCAGCAGGATATCGGTGGATACCATCCTTATTTACCACTCTATACGATATCATCTGATGCAGCCAGATATCCATTTGGAGATGAGTGGTTGTATATGTACCGACCAAACGGATATGATCCGAATATAAAATGGGAAACAACCAGTACTTATAATGCCGGGCTTGATTACGGATTTCTTAATAACCGAATTTATGGTAGTATAGATGTTTATAAACGATATACCAAAAATCTGTTGAACGATATTTATGTTCCTGCAGGAAGTAATTTTACAAACAAACTCGAAACAAATATCGGCGACATGGAAGGGCAGGGATTCGAATTTGCAGTAAGTGCTATACCTGTAAAAACGAAAGACTGGGAGTGGACTATCAGTGGAAACTTCACTTATGGAAAATCAAAGATTACCAAGTTGAATACGATTGATACAGAAACCAGTTATGTGAAAACCGGAAGTGTAAGCAGAAACGATCTTCAGATTCATAAAGTAGGTGAAACTCCAAATACATTCTTTTTGCTTAAACAAGCATACGATGAGAATGGAAAACCGTTGGAAGGGAAATATATAGCAAAAGACGGTTCGATTACTACTATTCAAAGTGATGATAACAAGTATGTAACAGGCAGGAGTTCAAGAACACCTTATTACTATGGATTATCTACTCACTTGACATATAAGAAATGGGATTTCGGGATAAACGGGCACGGTAGCTTTGGTAATTACGTCTTCAACTATCAACAAGCCAAGCAATCTTTAGCGAGCGTTTATAGCGAAGGAATGTCCGGTAATATATCACGGGTAGCATTGGAAAGAGGTTTCGCTAAAGAACAATACTTCTCTGATTATTTCCTCGAAAGCGGTGCATTCTTTAAGTTCGATAATATAACACTGGGGTATACCTTTCCTAAATTATGGAATACATCAAGCTCTTTGCGTATGGCATTCAGTGCACAGAATATAGCTATAATAACCAACTATTCGGGAGCAGACCCTGAGATATACAATGGTATTGATAATAATACATACCAACGTCCCAGAACTTATACCCTGTCACTGAATCTAAACTTTTAAAACCTTAAACCTACTTTATATTTTGATGTAGGGGGAGCCTATATGTTCGCCGATATAGAAAGACATATAGGTCCATCCCTGCAAAACAAGTCATTAATTATTTTATTTAATAATCGGAGGAATCATTTATGAAAATACAATCAATAAAATATATATGGGCAGCAGTTCTTTTAGGAATGCTATTCACGTCCTGTCTTGGTGATCTCGATACAGAACCACTTAACGATAAGAAGCTTATAAATACCAATGTGTATACAACAGCAGACGGTTATCGCGGAGTACTAGCCAAATGCTACGGCTCGTTAATGCTAAACGGTCAGGATGGACCTGATAAAGATGGTGATGTTGGAGGTATGGATACCGGATATAGCGGATATACACGATCATTATTCTATTTACAAGAGTGTTCAACAGACGAAATTGTACTTCATTCGGGAAGTTCACAAGGAAGCTGGGATCTTTTGTTTATGAATTGGAATCAATCAACAAAGATTATCAGTTATTCATACTATCGTTTGTATATGACTATTAATTATTGCAATGAATTTCTACGTGAATCGACTGACAATAATCTTAAATATAGAGGATTATACGATGAACTAAAGGATGAGATGCCTTACTATCGAACCGAAGCACGTTTTATTCGTGCATATTGCTACAGCATGATTTGTGATCTGTATGGATCTGCCCCCTTTGTAGATGAAACGATGGCAATAGGTACTATTCCCAATCAGGTTACCCGTGAAAATATCTATAACTATGTTGTTGCAGAAACAGAAGCTCTAGCTACAGAGATGAAACCGGCTGGTACGAATCAGTACGGACGTGTAGATCAGGTTGCAGCATGGTTCCTATTATCCCGTGTATACCTGAATGCCGAAGCATGGTTAGGAAAGAACGAGTACGAAAAAGCATATCAATATTCAAAAAAGATAATTGATAGCAATACTTATCCCTTGGCTTCCGACTATCGTCATATTTTCCTTGCGGACAACAATACATGTAAAGAAATTATATGGAATCTGCCACAAGACGGTGTTAATACAATAAATAGTGCAGGTACAAATTTTATCCTTAAAGCCCTGAGCAATGGAGATATGAATGTCTACATAGGACTTTCGAATTCGTGGGGAAACGCTCGTGTGAAAACACAATTGGTCGACAAGTTTAGTCCGGCTGATCAAACCTTTAATATCAATGATCCTTGGGGAGACAATAAAAAAGATAAACGGGCTCAGTTCTATACTCCTAAACATACGAAGGAGACATGGATTGTTGGAAGTAATTTTCAAGCAACTAAATTCGAAAACGGCTATGCTTGTCTAAAATGGCGTAATATGACCAAAGATAGAAAAACGCTGGCAGATGGAGGTACAACTTACAGTTCGATTGATTACCCTGTGTTCCGTACAGCAGATGCTTACTTGATGGCCGCCGAAGCTATACTTAGAGGAGCAAGTGGTAGTCGCACGCAGGCATTGGGATATGTGAACGAAATTAGAGACAGGGCTTACCTGTCAGGTGCTTATGGTAATGGAGCTTCAGGAAGAATAGACGACAGTCAATTGACGCTCGACTTTATCTTGGATGAACGTGCACGCGAATTGCACACTGAACTAGTAAGACGTACCGACCTTATTCGCTTTGGCAAGTTTACCAAGGGCTATAATTGGGACTGGAAAGGAAGCGATGGAACAGTAGGCAACTATATCGGTAAAGACGTTAACGATAAGTACAACCTGTTTCCTATCCCTCAGGATGAGTTTACGGTTAATCCTTATCTTACTCAAAATCCCGATTACATAAATAAATAAGTTAGCAGAACTATTTATTGCTTTGGTAAGCAAAACAGCGGCAGGTTGTTTGCTTTTAAAATGTATCATTAAATATTTTCTTTTATTGTAATATACAATAAAAACACGACATTCTTTTTCTGAAAGCGCGTGATGCGTCTCATTCATGTGACAAAAGCTGCTTTGAAATAATAGGCAGCTTTTAGTAACTCAACTGGAATACAGTCGGTTTTTATAATTTTTTTAACTTAAGGTTTTATGCCTTACCTCTTAAAATGTAAATGATGAAAAGACTAAATCTGAAAAGTACCTGTTTGTTATCTGTAATCTTACTCTTGAATATCAGTTCCCTATGGGGGCAGACCACAAAAGAAGAAATGTTTGCGACACCTGAGAAAACAGGCAGTGTTTACTATGCTTATCCTTCTGATGAAATTGTAGCCCAAACATCGGTTCCCAAAGGATATGAACCCTTTTATATCAGCCATTATGGTCGCCATGGATCACGTTATCTGATCAGTGACGATGATTATAAGTGGGTACTTGATCTTCTGGAAGATGCAAACAAAGTTAATGCACTTACCCCTTTGGGCATAGATGCTTATAATCGATTGAGCAAAGTCTGGATAGAAGCCGAAGGGCATGGAGGTGATCTTTCGCCTTTAGGCGTACGTCAGCAACGAGGTATTGCCGAACGGATGTACAAGTCGTTTCCTCAGATATTTACCGATAGTGTTAAACTGTCGGCACGCTCAACGGTTATTATACGCTGTGTGTTAAGCATGGATGCTTTCAGCGAACGGTTGAAAGAGTTCAATCCTACATTGGATATTACTCGCGAATCGAGCAATAAGTATATGAAGTATCTGAACTATCATACCAATGAGGCATTAGACTTCAGAGCAAAGAACGGCGGAATATGGCGTGAAGAATACCGCAAGTTTGAGCAAAGTCATACCAAACCCGAGAGGTTGGTAAACTCGTTATTTTCGGATAGTACTTATATCGTAAAAAAAGTAAATCCATTTTCTCTAATGTGGGCACTATACTGGATTGCAGGTGATATGCAGAATATGGAGACCAACGTGTCTTTTTATGATCTGTTCGAAAAGCAAGAACTTTTCGATCTGTGGCAGTGTGTAAACTACCGTCATTATGTGTGTGATGCAACTTCGGCACAAAACGGAGGTATAATGATGGGGAACGCCAAACCGCTCCTTCGTAATATTCTCGACAGTGCCAATGAGGTAATTCACTCTAACGGCAAAGGGGGAACATTCCGTTTCGGACACGATGGTAATCTTATGCCTCTTGCTGCTCTTCTTCATTTGCAAGGTTGTTACAACAGTGTAGCAGACCCTGCCGAGTTTTATAAGACCTGGAGCGATTTCAAGATTGTGCCTATGGCAGGAAATGTACAGATTGTATTTTTCAGGAAGAAAGGCTCCGACGATATATTGGTGAAGTTCCTCTTGCACGAAAACGAAATAACGATTCCGCCCATAAAGAGCGATATACTACCTTATTACCATTGGAAAGATGTAGAGGCTTATTATATGTCTCTGCTCGAAAATAAATAACAGGAGTAAACACACTCATTAATTTCTTAACACGGTATAATGCTATGCACATTGTGTAGTTTATTAATTAAAAATTTTACAAGATGAAAAAGAAAAGTATTTTTGACAATCCCAAGCTGAAAGAAATTTTCGACTTGGAGGCTCTACCCGAAGTTACTCTGGAAATTAAAGTGGCAGACTGGAATAGGTTGCTTGAAGCCTTTGACGCAGCCCCCGATGTTAATTTTTGGATTCCGGGAGATTTTGTTTTCAGTGGTAATGATCATATTGCTGCACAAAAAGTTCCCAATGTAGGTTTAAGGGTCAGGGGAAATAGTAGCCGTAATCGCCCTGAGGGAAATGAAGGAGAACATCATAATCCTAAAAATCCGGTTTGGCGTCAGGCAAGTTTTGCATTGCAATTCGGTAGAAATGTCCCGGGACAAAGGTTTGAAAGTTTATCCAGACTTGATCTTAAATTTATCAGGGAAGATCCAACCCGTATTCGCGAAGTATACAGTTTCGATCTGTATCAGGAAGCCGGAGTATATTCGGGACCTCTGATGAGTATGTGCAGATTTTTCATCCACATCATTGATGGAGGGGCTAAGCCTGCTTACTTCGGTATTTATAAACTGAAGGAATTTATTGAGGATGATTATCTTGATGCTCGAAAGACCTATTTTGGAGACGATAATCCGGGCAGCCATATTCCTTTTCTATGGAAGGGTGATAATGGTGCAGCCTTAAATAACTATGATCCTTCTGTTATTGAAGATCGTGGTATTTACGATCTGCGGACAAATACATCCAGCCGTAAAGTAGCTAATGCACAGCTAACAAGCTTTGTCCGTAACCTTGTTACGCTGAAAGGTGATGCTCTGAAGAACTGGGCTCATGAGGCAATGGATGTTAAATTACTACTCAAGTCTTATTTGATAAATGTAATCTGTGGAAATATGGACGATTATTGGGCTAACGCCAATAACTTCAACTTTTATTTTAACACACATGGTAAATTCTTTTTTATACCGAATGATTTTGATACTACGTTAGGAACAGGTTGGGGAATTGATGCCGGAACTCAGGATATATTTGACTGGGGTAACCCCGGTCATCCTTTAATTCAAAAGCTATTGAGTGTCTCTGATTTTTTGCATTTGTATATATCGGCTTTCTATGAACTTACTAACGCAAACGATGGCCCATTTTATGTTAGCAGAAGTATTCACCGTATCGAAAACTGGTATACTTTAATAAGGCCTTATCTTTGGGACGATACTATACATCTAGCCTGTCATAACGATGAGGCAGGATGTGTATTACAACTTCCGAATAAGAATCATCAAACACCATTTGAAGATAGACCTGCTTGGTGGACATCCGGAGGAAATAATCGAGACTATCGTTTGCTGGAAAGAGGACGGTGGAACTTCTTTGAAGTTAGTGGTGATAAAGAACGTATACCCCAAATACACGATTGATAAGACTATAATGAAAAGAAAAAGCGAGTTCAAAGCTCGCTTTTTTATGATTGCTATGGTTAAGCTTTTATCAGAAAAAATATCCTGCCGATAGGCTTACGTGACCCGCTCTCATCTTTCCTTTTTCAGATCCGCTGATGTCATTCGCTCCGTATTGATTACCTAAGGTCAATACGAATTTTTTCATCTCAATACCTACGCCGATTCCAAAACCATAATCAAAACGCTTCATGTTCGAATCTTTTGCATAAAGTTTATTATCTACCTTTACACCATCTATTTTGCCTGCTACCTTTCCATACATATTGTAACCGACGTAAGGACCTCCATATACAAATAGTTTAGAATCGGATTGACCCAGATTGAATTTGGCTTTCAGGTTGATCGGTAATTGTAAGGTGTTTAATGTTATCTGTCCGTCTTTCATTCCGAAAGAGTTTTCTTTCTTCAGGTTTGCTCCGTGATTCAGATACATTAACTCCGGTTGAATAGAGAACATTTCCGACAATGAGTATTCCAGCATACCTCCAAAATGATATCCGAATCTTCCATTATATTGATCGGCATTTATACCTTGATTACTTCCACTTGTGTACAGGAACGACAGATTTCCTCCTGCTTTAACTCCGAAGCGGACTTGTGCACTAGCTGTTGCGATGAAACAAAGAATGATTATTAATACTACTACTAGCTTTTTCATAACGGTTGTCTTTTATTTTAATTTGTTTTTTGATTATTTATACTGCGAAGATATATCCTATCAATAAGCAGATTTTAGATAAGAGACAGAACGCCTCTGTTTGTATACCAAATGCTTGCTTTTGTATATTAGAGGTGAGTACAAAGAAAAAGCAGCAGGATATCCTGCTGCTTTTTCTTTGAGTATGGTTACTCTTTTTTGAGATATGTATATAGCTTATTACGATTGACAGTAACTCTAATCCCATCTTTGACTTTGGCTTTTTTGGCAGAACCTAAAGGGCGAATTGTAAGTATGCCACCTTCGAGCATCTTGCCCAATTGATTTGATGAGGTGCCGAAACACTGCCTGATTAATGATGTTAATTTCAAATCGAGATTGAAGTTTGATCTTATCTCGAACACAACTATATCTTCTTCCATCTTCACGATATCTTCGAATGTTGTATTCTCATGGACTATGTTATATTCAATATTACTATGATCCGACTCCAGGTTGTTTCGCTTTGCAGTTTCTGTATCGAAAGCGTATTTCCATGCTGTCTCCTCATCGTTCATCATAAATTTTTGATATAGTTCTTTATCAATCAATTCGGGTCGGGTACGAGACAGGATAGTGATATTACATGTGTTATCGCATTTGATACATTTATAGATCAGCCAGACATCAATACTCTTTTTCTGCGAGTTGAGTCTGAATTTATCACTGCAATAATATAGATTGCTGTTTTTGCATTTACTGCATTTTCTTTTAAATAAAGGCGTATCGGTAGGTATAACTTCCCAAATAAAATGTCGGATCGTATTATTGTTTTTGCTTACTGATTCTGTCGAGATATACTGCTTAATATCCTTCTCTATATTTTTCATCTGCATGGTATGCATATATAAATCTATCTGCTTGATCATATTGAATGGTCAAGAGAATCGATTGGGTAACAGGAATACGATACTTCTGTTAATGAGAGTATTGTAAACCAATAATAAGTTTTAGGAATGAAAAATTTATCAGAGCTGTGAGCCCCAATAAAAAGATATATCAGCCTGTAGTGTAAAGGCTAATATTAAGCAGTAATATATAAGAGAATTATTCTCAAAGCACAGATTTTTATGATTTCTGGTGCAAAGGTATTTATTTTTTTTGAAAGTATGCCTGATATTTAAATGTTTATACTCATCACCAGTCTGTAGAGTCTAAATAAGCGATCTGTTCCGGGTCTAGTAATTTTCTGATTTTCTTTCTGGAGTCGAGTACTATGTTATCTAATTTATCTTCGAGTTTTGCAATTTCCCTCTCTTTATTACCGATCTCTTTGGCATTAGTCGGATCGTTGGCATATAAAGTCTCCAGCTGAAAGATTCTATTTGTAAGAGTTTGACTTACTCCGATGAGTTTTTTTTTAGCTTTACTGTTGATATCTTCGATCTTTTTGCGTTGATTATCATTTAGATGAGGTATGCTATTCCAGTCCTTCAGGACTTCGGTTTCATAAAGAGGGTGAGCTCGTACATCATCTACTAGTACAGGTCGTCTTCTGCTATTTAGTTGAGGGGTTTGCGAATATGCCACCCCTGTACATGTAGCAGACAATAATGTAACTATAATGAAAGTCTTGATGCTCAATGATTTCATGTTATTCTTGTAAGTTATTCATGGGAACTAACACCCTGTTATCAACAATACCTTTGTTGCTCCAAGGTTTTCTCTCAACAGACGAACCCTGAGATTGAAGTAGTTTTGCATCTGCCTGAGTGTTGCGTACACCAGATACTCCTGTGATTTTTTGGATAGCTGTTTGTAACATTACCTCCTGCAAATCGCCGAGAGCAAATTTGTGTACGTTATTATCGATTAACTCTTCATCGGGGGTGAATCCTTTTTCGAAGTCGGAAGTTCCGTTCGAATTGAAATACTTCAAAACAATAGGTTGCATCCCCCATTTGTTTGTGCTGCTGTTCTCTTGATCATATATTGTGTAAGAACCTACATTTTTACCCACGGTAGTAGTTCCGATAAGATATACGTTCATGTATGGTTTAAGCCCGTTGATAAGCATTTCGCTGGCTGAGGCAGTCAAATTACTGGTAAGTACATAAAGAGATCTTATAGTACCCGGATTATTGAGCTTTTCTTGCTTTGTTTTATTCACTTCAATTTTATCCATGAATTTATCGGTCAAAGATCCGGCCCCGTATTTCTTTACATAAGCAGCTTGATACAGTGAGTTGAATTGTACGGAACTAAATACCTTGTCAGTACTTAAATCGGGTACAATAAGGCTCGAAAGAATAACACCCGATAGCATGGAGCCTCCGCTATTGTAACGTAAATCGAGCACAAGGTCGGTGATACCTTTTGATTTGAAGCCGGCAAATACTTTATTCAATTGAAGATCATACTGCCTGTCTCCACTTCCGTTATCATTGGCAAAAAAGTTATACACAAGATAACCTATTTTTTTATTGCTAACAGTGTACGTGCTATCCATATAAACCGGATTCTCAGCATATTTACTTATTTTTCCAATTGTTTTATTCGTTTGATTAACAAACTCAGAGTCTACAAATGTAATTTGAGCTGTGCTGTTTTGTCCCGATAGGAGAGCTCTCCAGTTCGTTGTAGTCAGAGCAACCCCATCTACTTTAGTAAAAAGGTCGCCTCTCTTCAATCCTGCCGATTGTGCGGGTGTATTGGGTTTCACATATGCAATTTGGCCAACAACCAGATCCGAACCTTCGGAAATAAGATATCCTACATATTCAAAACCTATATCGCCGCTGCTAACACCGCTGAGTGACGACATCAAATCCAGATAATTATCTTGTATCCACGAAAAACGATCGCTCTTGTTCAGTAAGGTATCGAAAAATTTATCAGGGCTTAAACTTTTATCAGGATTCGAGGGTAGTGTTTCATTCCATAAGTAATACATCCCCATTTGTTCATATATCCAATCATTTACATAGGTCGGACTTTTAGGGTCAGGTTTCGTGATACCATCGTCATCAGAGCTGCACGAACTAAGTATAAATAAAGGAAGTGAAAGGAGTATTATCAGTTTTATTTTCATCGGAGTTTAGTTTAATAATTGTATGAGTGTATTGTTATGTGCATATATCTTAAGTTCGCAGAACTATTTATTGCTTTGATCGGCAAAATAACGATAAGCAATTATATTCTTAAAATTTATTGTTAAATATTTAATCTTTGCAAATATACAATTTCGTATAACATACGAATCTTACTTGTCACTTTATTTCATCTTTTTCTGTAAAAAATAAACTGACAATAAACTATCATTGGTTACAGAAAGTACACAAAAAGGGTAAAAAGGTGACAAGTGAAGTGTCATTTTTGCGATTTTTGTAAATGTCTAGAATACAGTCTTTAATGAGTGAAAAGATTACAAACATTACAAAAGTGACACATTTTTTGTAATTCTTATTTTCTCTTATTTTAATGTCAATAGTCATATCTTATTATTTAAGTTATTCAGTAGTTGATATTATATGTTCTATTAAATTCATTTTTCTACGCGCAATCAAAGATTGCTTGTATTCCTTTTGCCCAAAGCCGCAAAAGGAATCAAAAAGGCTTTGTGCTGCGTGGCTCGCCTGTCTGACTTAAGCTTACAGGCTAAACTAAACTTATTGCCTTTCGGCACGTTTAGTTTTACGCCTGCTTCGCTTGTCAGCCAACGGCTGTGCCACTGATGCACTGGGGCTGACGCTTGCAAATGGCTTTTGTCCGTCAGGCTTCCGACCTAGGCGTTTGCACGGGGTACTCGCAGGGCGAAGAAAGCGTTAAGAAACAAAAGGAAATCAACGATAAAAGTTTTTCTTTTGTTTTAGCTTTCGAGTCCTTAGCGGGTCGGGCAAAAGGTACAGTCTTGATCTTTTGTTTCGTTTTGCATCAAGGCAAAATGAAAAACAAACCCAAAGGGTGCGTTAGTAAAATAGAACATTAAACAGAACAAATCAACTACAGATTCCTGTCATTTATATCTTTATAGATAAATATCCCTACTTCAGACTCTTACTCTATTAACTATTTATTTGTCTCTCAGCAGATTTTATACAAATAGTATTCTTAACTTTACTAATCATATATACAGAAACCAATAAATAGTTATGATTAAAGTAATTGCCGAAGATTTTATAAAAGAAGAATATCTCGAAATAGTCAAACCGCTTTATGCAGAGTTAGTTGCTAAGACAAAAGAAGAGAAAGATTGCATTGAGTATAATTTGTATATAGATCAGGAAGACAAAACGCATTTTGTTTTTATCGAAGAATGGCCCGATCACGATGCTTTGGACAGACATTGTCAAACAGAGCATTTTAGACGCCTTGTTCCTGCTATTAATAAACACCAGTCTAAAGAATGTGTTTTTACAATCATGGATATATTTAGCTAAATATATCCTGATCGGTTTTATATTTGCTAGTTTCGTTATAAGTATTTATTACGATGTTTTCACTCCGAATATATATCCTACCGCAGCGGTGATAAACATGGCAACAGTTCCCCAGAAGCATATTCTGGCAACGGCCTTAGAAATATTCGAACCTCCCATTTTTGCTGCCATTGTTCCCGATATTGCCAAAAATAAAATGGCAAATGCATACTGATAGAAAACCATTCCTTTTAGGGGAGCCAAAACAGCAACCAGTAAAGGAAGTATTCCTCCCGAAACAAAAGAAGCCGCCGATGCCATTGCAGCCTGTAAGGGGTTGGGCTTGGTCATGTCGTTGATGCCCAGTTCATCATGTGCATGAGCCTCCAGTGCATTATGATCCATCAGTTGTTGGGCAACCTTCATGGCCAGATCTTCGTCGAGTCCTCTTTTTTGATAAATACCTGCCAATTCGTCGAGTTCCTGTTGGGGATTGTCTTCAAGTTCTTTTTTTTCTCTCTTAAGATCTGCTGTTTCGACATCGGTTTGTGAACTTACCGAAACATATTCTCCTGCCGCCATCGAGCAAGCCCCAGCCACCAGTCCGGCTAAAGCCGCCAAAGTGATCGAATGCCTCGAAGCATCGGCTGCCGCCACTCCTATAACAAGGCTGGTTGTAGATAAGATACCGTCATTTGCTCCCAAAACAGCTGCTCTTAGCCAATTGGTGCGGTTTGTATAATGGTTTTCGTGATGCATTGTGTTATTCGTTTTATATCGTTATAGAGGCAAACATACAGCTTGTTTTCGGATATGCGTCTGTAATGGAATGAAAAGAACGAAAATCGTCTAAAACAAAAAACTCCCGAAGTCTTCCGGAAGTTTTTTTGTTATTTATTCTGCAATGACCAGCATGTCATTGTCATCAAATATCCAACTGTCGGCATAAGCCACTTCCCAATAATATCCGTCTAAGTCTTGGAAATAACCGCCATAGCCTCCCCAGAAAGTCGGCTTGGGGCTTTTTATTATTTTTCCTCCCCATTCTTCTATTTGGGTAAAAACTAAATCGACCTCTTCTTTTGTTTTGGCATTATAGGCTAATGTAAACCCGTTAAAGCCTGTTGATATTTTAGGAGGATCAGATTCGTTGATATCTTTTGCAAGTTCTTCGAGCGGATAAAGGGCAAGCTTTGTACCTCCGTTATTGAAAAATACAATCGATGGATTTTCTTCGGTACTTGGGGTGATGAATCCTAGCTTTTTGTAAAATTCGGCTGCTTTAGCAACGTCTTTAACGCCTAGTGTTGTAATATTTATTCTGTTCATATTACTTCTTGCTTAATTTCTCAACCTCTTTTTTCAGTTCATCTATTTGCTTATCCTTTTCTTTTAAAAGCCTTTCGTATAATTCGGAAACTTTATCAATCGGATTGTATATATTCTCTTCTTTTTCAATAATTTTTTGAACATTAATATCCCCTTGTGAATTTTCGGTTTGGGTCATTGTTATTTCATTCTCATATACATTATAAGAATTTATAACTTCTTCCGGCTCAAAATTCTTCAGGAAATTAACCGGAACATTAAGAGCAGTTGCAAATTTATCAAGAACGGCATCTTCGATTACCTCATCCAATTCCAAAGCAGATACTTTGCTTTGTGATAGATTTAGTCTGAAAGCCAAGTCTTCCTGAGTAACATTCTGACTGGTTCTTACAATTCGTATATTTCGCCCGTGATGAACTTTTTTCTTTTTTTCGGCAACAGCTTCCATATTTATATATCGTTATCAGTTGATTAAACAAATGTGTATTCGTCAAGTTTAGTGCTAAATTAAGATATTTTACCCCAACTCAGATAATAATTTATCGCATTCTTGATTTTTCTTTTTCAAAAGTAAGAAATCGCTTGGTAATCAACAAATATAATATCGTGCAGTAAAATATTTTATTGCACGAGAAGAACTTATTTTTGTAATAGCACATTTCAAACTGATTAATATGAATGAAAAACAAAAAATAAAAGAATATCTATATCTTTGCCTTGTCAGAAATGACAAGACATAGTATAATATAAGGTATTAAGCGTTTAGCTGATTCAGTGTAGAACAAAAGTCGAAATTAGTAAAAGCACATCGAAACAGTAGAACGCCCATCCCGTCTTATTTGATATAGGGCGGGAGGCGTTTCCTATTGGTGCTTAGGGCTTCGACTCCCTGTTCTACAGATAGGCTAATGTCCTCCCGCTTCTTTATTAGCATAAGGCTTGTTTTGGAGGAATCCAAGCATAATAAACGATACACTATGTCAACAAACACCGTAAAATCCAATGCTTCATCTGTAATCTGTAGTTGTTCAGTTGCATCTATACCTGTTGCAGCCTCCCAATGTATAGGGTTATCCTTTGGTGAGATCTTGAAAATTCACAAGACTTACCACATCCTAAAACCTGTAAAGAAGAATTCCGATTTGATAGTCGAAATACGTTTTTCGGAAGCTACACTCTCGTGTCTCATTCGGGATGATGTCTGTATAGATGCCTTTTTTCAAACCGATGATATAGATCAATTATAGTTAGCCATTACAACCAATCTGTGTTTATTAACCTTAATCTAGTTGTTTGTAAAATAAGGAGAGAAAGGGGTAGTGATAGTTCATTCCCCCTTTTGAAAAGCTTTATTATTGTTTAGATGAAGATAAATCAGCGAACTTTATCGATTCCGAAAACTCTTCTACGAAGATCACTTATAGACTATAAGGTATTACGTATTCCTTTCAAATCTATTTTTAATCAATATAAACGATACAGTCCCAAACTATTAGCGAATATCATTGTTATAAATATTAATTGCATATTAAATTAATATAATAAGATTCAGGCTATGAAATATTCATTTTGGTCGCTGCTGATATTAACAGCAAGTATAATGTTTACAGGATGTGTAAGCAAGGGGAAATTTAGAAATTTAGAGACCGATTATAAGCAATTGCAGGCAGACTATCAGGGAAGCCAATTGCAGCTGACGGAGAATCGTACTCGAGTGGCGAGCCTTGAAGAAACTTTGGCCGATGCCCGAAAAAATAATGACGAGCTGCGTGCCGCTTTAGCCGAAATGCAGGGTTCTCTGAATAAGAGCCTTCAGCATAACTCTCAAGGTAATGCCAATATTGGAAAATTGGTAGATGAAATCAATGCTTCCAACCGCTTTATTCAACATTTAGTGCAAGCTAAAAACAGATCAGATTCTTTGAATCTTGTCATGGTGAATAATCTTACCCGTTCACTTACTCGCGAAGAAATGCAGGATCTCGATATTCAAGTGCTGAAAGGCGTTGTGTATATTTCTTTGGCTGATAATATGCTGTATCGTTCGGGAAGTTTCGAAATAAGCGATAAAGCAGGTCAAACACTCAGTAAAATCGCTAAAATTATCTTAGATTATAAAGATTATGATGTATTGGTAGAAGGAAATACAGACCCGGATGCCATTTCTCGTCCTAATATCCGTAACAACTGGGACTTGAGTGCGTTACGTGGATCGTCAGTTGTTCAGGCTCTGCAAAATACCTATGGAGTTGATCCAAAACGTCTGACTGCTGCCGGACGTGGAGAGTATAATCCGATTGTAAGCAATAGTACTGCCGAAGGAAAAGCCCGCAACCGCCGGACAGAGATAATTATTACTCCAAAACTCGATCAGTTTATGGAGTTGATCGAACAGGCTCCGGCTCCTACAAGTTCTGCTGGTCTAAATTAATTTTCTTTGATATAAAGACTTTCACATAATAAAGGTTGCCTTTGAAATATGAGGCAACCTTTACTGTTATTATAATGGGAGTAAAGTTTGTTTTATTCAGTTACTTTTCAACGCAATAATAGTATTATAGTTCAAGTGTTAATTTTGCCATGTACACTTGTTCTGTTTCCTTTCTCTCCAATGAGTAGCTGTTGTCATAAAGTAGGTTCAATCTACGGGATATATTACTTAATCCGATTCCGCCTGTTTTCTGTTGAATCGGCTTTGCTGGCTTAGAATTCTCACAGATAAAGGTCAACATGTTATTCTCTATGGTGAACAACAGGTTTACATATGAAGTCCTGCTGCTATCCGAATTGTGCTTAACAGCATTTTCTACAAATGGAATAAACAATAAAGGAGCAATAGATATATTATCTATATTTCCTCTTGTCTGAATTTCAAATTCAAAATGGTCACGTCTTACTTTCTCCAAATCCAGATAATCAGTTAAAAAACGGATATCATCCGTTAATCGTACTTTTTCTTTCATGCTATCTTCAAGCTGGAATTTTAGCAGGTCATCCAACTTAGTCAGCATACAGGAAGCCATCTCAGGCTCATCATCCACCAATATATTCGCATTGTTGATAATATTGAATAGGAAGTGCGGATTTATCTGGCTTTTCAGAAATGTAAGTTCTGTCTGCAGAGTAGCTGCTTTCAGATCATTAGTCCGTTGATTCTCTTCTGTCCACTTTCTGAAAACCGTAAATGCCGCCACTCCGGCGCACTGTAAACCAAAAGTCACACCGGAAGGTAATATTATTAACATTATTAAAAAGAAATTACGGGATGGAACCTGTTTTAAAATCCCCGTATTCGGCTTTTCAAATAAAACAACAATCAAGGCAATAATAAATAAGCAAACAAGTATGATTGCAACTATTGACAATATATATTTCAATAGCTTCTTTTTTACCAGATAGCGTGGTACAAAAATGTAAGCATTCGGATAGATTATCAAATTGAGGATAAGATAGAAGCCTAAAAATGTAACGAATCGGCCTACCGACAGAGGTAACTGCCCCGGTACAGGACAAAAAACATCAAAGGCATATATCAATGCAAATAATTGCAATAATAAATGTCTGTGAACATGATACTTTTTATCATTTAGATAATATAATATTGTTTTTTTCTTTATTTGATCCATTATTATTCGGTAATACAATTAAGTTGGAGCTCTGTCTTGCCTTCGACCATTGATAAAATATAGTTGCCCGGATACATTAAATTTAACCTTTGTTTTACAGCGAAAAGTTGAACCTCTGACAATAGAGCTTTGTTTGTAGATTGACAGCTAAAAAACAAACTGTTTTCTATTCTTTTAAGACTTAAACGTAAACACACGTGCTTTTCAATAGATTCTGTTCTATTCGCAGCATTTTGTATAAAAGGAATGAGTAATAAAGGGGGAAGTAATAGTTCTTTGATATTATTCTCGAAGGTAAACTCATATTCAAATTGATTGCAATATATTTGCTCCAAGTCAAGGTAGTTCTTTATAAAATTTATTTCGGCACTTAATAATACTCTGTCTCTGTTACAATCATACAATTGGTACCTTAGTAATTGTCCAAGCCTGATTAACATATCGGATGCCTTCTTCGAATCAGTCTTAGTTAACTCCGAAGTCCTGTTCAGAATATTGGATAGAAAAGTCGGGGAAATCTGTTCTTTTAAGCGGTTTAATTGCGATTGTATATATTCCTCTTCGATTTTCTTCATTCGTTCGTTTTCCAATATTTGATGCTTAAATAATACAGTGGCGGATATCCCCAGTATACACATCATATTTATCGTAGAAGTAGGAATGAGTTGAATAAATACAAGCGGAGTATAGGATGTTATTTTATAGGGCATCTCAAACAAAGTGCGTACAATATGTTCCATCCCAATAAGATATGCTATCTGAATAAATATGATAAAAAAGAACCCTGCTAAATAAATTCTATATCGTTGTCCCAACAAAAAGCGGGGAACTAAATAATAAATATTTACATACAATGTCGATAGATATACCATAAGGGTGATTGAGACAAGAAAAGGTCTGTAATCTGTTATAGTGGCAATATTATCCCGAAAGATATAAGTAATCTGCCGATAGGATATTATTGCAAATGCAAGAATAAACAGGATATGTCTCCATATCCTGTATTTAGGATCAACAAAAAAATTATACAGTCTCGATTTTATCATATGCTAGTTATTGGTGATGTGCTGTCAAATTTACATTAAAAATCTAAGGGGTATAGTATGTTGAAGAATGAAGCTGCCCTTTTTCCTGAGTCTATAATGCTTTTTCAGATGTTTCTTTCTTATCCACTTTCGACCTCTTTTAGTTATCCATTTGGTTGACGATGCAAAAGTATTGCTTGTAAAGGCTTGCTTTTGAAATATGAGACAGAATGCCTTTTTTCTGCGACAGAAGCAGCTTTGTTGTAGATTAAACTTTATTTTTCCCTTAGTCGTAATTGAATAAAAGTTCAGGTTACCATTTTCAGTGTTATATGATATTCTGGTCTGATTATCTTTTGAAGAACATTTCTTTATCCCTAATGACCACTATGGTAGCCAGTACGATCAATAGGGCAGTTTGGATGATTTTACTATCGGGGTGTGGAGCGAACAACTCGTTGAAAAGCCCCGCTGTGATATGGAAGATGATAGCGATAAGGATATTTCTGTTTGTCTTGTAATAGAGCCAGTTCATAAGTATAACAAACGGAAAAATGCTAACCAGAAAATTCAAGCCATAGATAAGGCCGTCATTCACAATATTGCTTTGATAGTAATCACGAATAGTGGATAAGGGGATATGCCAGATTCCCCAGAACAAGGCGAAAATAAGACAGACATTAAACAGGTTGAACCTATTACGTAAAGAATCAGTGCCATAGGAATGCCATGCTAATTCTTCTATAACAGGGGCTACTATTAGCAGGAACCATACCGGGAAGATGCCGGAGGAGAAAGTGAAGTTTCCTGTGATAATAAATTGGTCTGAGCTATATCCAAATAACAGGGAAATGGCTTGTCCTATCATTATACTGACAGGCATAATCAGACAAGTTAGCAGAAAGTAGACAGGCTTAATATCACTAAAGTTGAAAAGACGTGTTGTTATATCTCTTCTTATATTCGTGTGCTTGGCTGTTAATGCAAATACGACAGCCAAGGGAGTAAGTAGTCCGATAAAGGATAGCAGGCTTGCTATCTGAAGAAATTTATCCTGATAAGGAGTGATCTGACTTATGTAGCCTGCTGCAAACCAAAAGCTCCAGGGAATAAGTGTGGATAAAGTATAAAACAGTACAGGGCGATTGAATTGTTGAATAGGATTCTTTGCTTTCATTATGCTTGATATTTTAGTTCGTTTCTACAACGAAAGTATCAAGCATTTGGAAGTGTTTTTGAGAAATGAGACAGAACACCTGATTTCAGAGATGAAAGGTAAGAATGATGCCTATCAATATAGAGCAAGTCAAGTGTAATAGCTAAGTCTTGATGATTTTTGGATTCCAGCCTCTTAAAGAGTGGGATGTTATCTATGACCAAAAAATCAAAGGTTATCGAACTCCAAGGCAGAATATGTTACTATCTGTAATAGGTTTAGGAATAGCAAGTTGTGAAAACGATAAAAGCGACAAAAAGAAGAAATCTTCAATTTGTCGCTTTCAGTGCGGATGAAGGCAGCAGAACCTGCTTTATAACCGCCTATATTATAACAATTTAGTTTTCCTTTAAAATCGCTTGGCTACGAATTGGCTATGACCTCAACGTAGTGTTCTACAACGTTTTGCAGAAGAGATGTTTTAATGAGATAAAGGTAGTATAATTATTATGAAAGTGAACCCTGTTTATTGGAGTATCTAAAAAAAATACTTTTTTGACAAAGACAATGTTGGACATGTGAATAAAATTAGTGCAAGATGTCTTATAACCCTCTTTCACATGTATTAACAAGACTGCAATTCATTTCATATATAATCAGATGTCATGCCATGAGAATATATATTAAGTATTATGCTGCCCGAGTATGATGTTTTTACTTGTTTAGATTCAATTCTTCCAGAGAATTCACTAGAACAAAAGGATCTTGAAATTCTATTTTTTCATTATCCCACTTACCGATACAGAATGCACAGATATTTATTAAGCATAATAGTACTAGAATTACATAATAAGGTATAAATACTAATTATTATTAGAAATATAGTTTAGGTTGAATATCAGTATTTATTCCAAGATGATTCGGGAACAATGTAAGAATCCTATTTAATGGATCTTGATTATAAACATATATATCTGTAATATAGTATAGAGGTATTTCATCCCTCACTAAAACTTCAGAACATCTTATTCTTTTTCCATCGTAATGTTGCGCCCAGTATTCATCATTAATTACTTCCCAATTTAAATTATTAAAATCATCTATATTGTTGTAGAAATGAGTCGTTTTTATTGCGGCGTTCCCATCTGAAAAAGCCACATTATCTACAAGTAAGATATGAGGATTAATCTTTAGTAATATTAAATCCTTTTTATCCCTGTTTTTGCATAAATAATATAACATTGGATTTCTTGGATTAAAATAAAGTGGTGCAAAATCATGGATATTGCCATCCAATGAGGCGACGATTCTATTTCTTCGCTCATTTACCTCTTTATTGGAAATATCCTCTGACACTAAGCCTTTCGAATGAGCAAGGTTATGCGATAAGATAGCCAGTTCAAGAATACTTTCTATATTTTTAATATGAGTTATATAAAAAAGTCCACCAAAGGGAATTTTAGCAAGCTTATTATCTTCTAGCTTTTTTCTTTTGTTTATTATTTCCCTATGATCAACAAATTTCAAATAAACATCGGTCTCTATTTTTATTTTTGAAATAATTAATTGATATTTCCTAATTTGTTCAGAGCTTAATGAAATAAAGAAGTTGTCAATCCTTGAAAATGTTCGTTTATATAATTTGAGTAACCTTGAAATCTGAAATTCATATATAATATCGAGCCATTTAAGTTCACCGGAAACAATTTCAATATTTATATGCCAATAAGAATTACCTTTGGTGTGTAATGGGGGATTACCTATATATAGAGGTTTGTATATTCTTTCTATATCACATTTTAAATGTTCCTTTAATTCTTCCTGATTAAATATATTAATATAAATGTCAATAACAGAATCAATCTCTCTGAAGTTATTATCTGTATCGATAGCTTTTAGTATTGATTCTATTTTAGATAAACCTTGAGTAAGTCTATCTAAACATTTTATATATAAATTTTCATTATATGAATTCAGAAACATAGCTTACTCAAAATATTCAATTCTTAAATTTCTGTTTGGCATTTCAAGTATAAATTTGAATATCTCATCAAATTCATCGAAAGTTATTATGAATAAATAATCAGGGTCGTACCCTTTATATTTCCTTATTTTTCCTTCCTTAAATACTAAATATGCCTTCTTTGGCGAAAGTGTAGGTGCAATACCAACAACAATATCGTTCTGCTCGATGAAATTAATATTTATGGTTCTTTGTGTTCGGCTTTCAGAAACCATAATATCATTTTGAAATCTTTGATGATAATTGGAATAATACATATACGCACTAGTTTCTGCTTCATCTATCTTAATTCCGTGATTTGCTCCAAAATAATCATTTAAAAAATCCCACATTCCCTCCCAAAGAATATTTTGCTGAATACCTAATAATGCAATAGTAGCTTCTTTTACAGTATAATAGCGAGGTAGTAATTCGATCGCAGCATCAGTAAAGGCTTTAGCAATAGGCATGATATTCAATTTAGAATTTAGTAGTCCCCTCACTAAATTTTCTACGTTATCCGCTTTATTGGTCAGCTCTTTTTCTTTTTTTAAATATGCTAGACAAGCGTTATTAATGACTTCTGCTTCAATATCCTCTTGGGTTAATTTACCTCTACGTGAATGTAAGTTTGTTATTGAATTGTATAATATTCTTTTTGCTTCTTGTTTATCAAATGCATTTTCAGTTTCAGATGTAATTCCCGACTCAGAAAAAGTCATATTATTTTCGTCAGCATAGAACTCAACTAATGTATTTGGATTATGAATAGTAAAAGTAACTTTTGATAAGATCCCATTCTTATAAAACAAGGAAGAAATATCTGGTGTGTTATACTCAATATCATCATATAAGTTGAAGATATCTTTACTCCACATCACTCGATCGTTGTTTGTTGAAATTTCTTTGAAATAAAACTCGTTATTTATAAATTCAGATATTGATTCATCGTTAATTATAACCTTTAAGTTATTGTTTATTATTTGTGTTATAATCTTAGATTTAGAGTAATTGGAATAGATACAAGCACCACCTTGCCATACTTCATATCTATAATAATCGAATATAAATGCTTTTCTTTCGATTTTCCTAGCAGTTTCCGCAATGTTTACAGGAAAAGTATCATAATTTTCACTCATAATTTCTGTTTTATAAATTATTGAATTTAACCCTTCACTATATATGTTAAACTTATACTAAATGCTCTTTGAAAAATTCTATCAAATTAGTTTTAAAGGCTTCTTCTCTTTCTTCAATATCTTCCTTAACCCAGTCATTTTTAGGATAAATACCAAGTTCTTTTACACATTTTATGCTCGATAAGCTGTATTTTTGTTTTTTTATGCCAAAATAGCCATTCCCAGCTTGAATGTTTAATTTTTTCTCGAATACAATTTTATTTCCGAATCTATCGAGATACTCTTGTGCATCTTCAATACACCATCCGTTATAATTAGTGTTTTGCCATTTTTTTGGAAAAATATGCTCAATGTCAAATGTCTTGGGGATTAGAGTCTCTTGATTAGGATTTAGATATGCATCAAGTAATAATAACGCTCTTGATAATCGGGATGAGGAATAATTTTGAATCAACTGATTAAATAGCTCCTCATTAAAATTATATCTTATACGTAATTCGTTATCGGTTTGAATGAATATACAGCTTATATATATGTCATCTTTAATAGCATTTACCGATGGAGCTTCAATAAATTTAGCAAATAGAAAAGCAACTAGTTTACATAACATCTCAGCTAAATCATCGTCAAAAGTCTCACTATCTTTATTCTTTATAAAAAATACACTTGTTGGATATTTCCAGAATTCATTTGGATAACAATTTAAACACTGAATCCATTTTCTGGTATTATCAGAAATAGTATAGGCATCTTCTTCACTTGGCTCTCTGTCTGTATTTATATATAACCAGAAATTGGCTAATGATAAAATTTCATTAATTAAATTAGTATCCGCTAAGCGCTCATAATGATTCTCCGAATAGAATTTTCTCAATCCAATCTCTTTTGTTTTATCGTTGCTTCTTGCTCTTAAAATATGGGTATAATATCTAAAGATATCATCAATGGAATTATTTGCGTTCTTACATATTTGGGTTAATTCTTTCCATGTGGTAGTAAATTCTTTCCTTTCATCTTCAGTATTCAAACCACGATATATTTGTGCTTTGAATATGTCAGAATCTGCTAATGGTAAACCTCTGTCGTTTAGTGTAGAAAAAATTGTAAGAGCCGTTTCTGGTGTATCGCATTCAATAGGTAAAATAATACATTTTTGCAGGATTGTTACACAAAGCTGTTTCCATTGCATAGGATTTGTTTCTGCATAACTATCGCATTGCCTTTTGAAAAAACTATAATTTGTAGAATAATTATCTTTAGCATTGGCATTACATGTTCCTTTCTCTAATATCCCATGAAATGTGTCATTATCTTCTTCAGTCGCAACTAAAGATTTTATATGTATTTTTGATTTATCAGATACTTTTTGAGAAATTGGATTTATATCCCAAATACATGGTGCTAGTTGGTTTTTGAGACCTATTACATCCTCATCTTCCGTCATGTCTTCTAACTTTTTATAGAAAGACCGTAACATTAAAAAGAAAGAGGTGATACGTTGTTGTCCATCAATGATTTCAGGGTCTTTTTCTTCGTTCAAATAAGAAACAATGGTGCCTAAAAAGTAGTCATTGCCTAATTTTGCTTCAGTTTCTGAAAAATTCACTATATCTTCCCAAAGTGTTTCGCATTTTTCAACATTCCATTTATAGGGACGTTGAAAGTCTGGAATAATGAATTTCTTATTTTGCATATCACTAAACAATTTTCCAATTGTTTTTTTACTTACATGTAATTCAGCCATATAGTTGTATTTTTTATATTCCTATTTTATAAGTCGGTGTCACTATCCATTTGGTCAAATTCCAGTTTTGGAAGCGCATCGACTATATCTACTGTTTGAATGGATACATTTATGATTGATAATAATAAATCGAGTATATATCTCGGATTTCCAACTTCTTCTGCCCAATCGTTAGGATCATTCTTTATAAGACTATTTTTATCAGTTGTTACCTGATAGCGTTCCATGATCCATTCAATAGCAGATTTTCCATTTACTATGTATTCGTACGCTTTTTCAGGAATATTTTCAATGCATATGCTACTATTATATATAATAGTATCTTTTTTGTCCTTTTTAGGGAAACGCAATTTTTCAACTCTAAAGTTGCCTGACTCTGTGCCTGTTACTTTTACTTTAGGATATGCAGGTACACTTTCATAATTTAGATGTAATTCTGCCAAATCTTTTCCTGCTTTATAAAAATCCATGAACTCTTCAATAGTATCTACAATAGGAATACGCGGAAGTGACTTTTTTAAATCACTGGCAAATGTTTCTCTGTATTCTTTATTATGTAGTATGCCATATACATAATAGAATATTACTTCTTTGGTTATTGCTTTTGTATTTCCGAAGCGAGCTCGTATATTTTTCCAAATCCAATCTGTAACTCCGTCTCGACGAAAGTATTTATTATCATCAGCATTGTCAAATAAGGTTCCTTGTGGGTTTTTATTTTCTTCGTACCAATAGAGGGGGAAGCATTGGGTTCCTGCATCTAAGCAATTCAAATCAGGAATTATATATGAAATAATTGCAGTATTATTCTTTTTTCCACCTATTCCACTTACACAAATCACATAATTTTCATGTTTTGGAGTAGGGAAAAAAGTATCCATAGATGAAACAACATTATTAATCTCTCTGTTAAAATATAAATATTGTTTGAAAAAAGGACGATAAATTGACAAAACGATAGATTGGTCGTTAAATGATTTAAGCTTATTGTTTTTTAAATCATTTATAAAGGCTCTTGACCAACTTATTGACTTATCATCATAAGATATGTGGTCTTTTGTATCTGAATGCCCATTTTTTAATAATAAAGATTGATATGCATCTTTTTGTTCATTATAGAAGTCGATTGTTTTATGAATATTGGATGATAAATATTCTTTATTAGAATTATAACACCAAGAGTCTCTACTTGTTTCTAGCCCTCTGCAATAATTGGGTTGAAAGAATGTTTCTTTATTTTTTTTGTCATCTTTATCCCCCAAAGGAATAAATGTACTGAAAACATCATTTCGTAAATTTATCCAATCTCCATGTTCATTTGGTGTGAGATTTATCCATTCGATTTTATTAGAAGAAATACTTTTAAATTGTTTAACAAGTTTAAGCTTATTCTCGCGTGTTAAATAATCACCAATATCGTGATAATAAATATTAGCTTTCCCAATATGGAGTGGATTTTTAACTAGTATTGTAATTGATATAGGAGTACGTGAGCCGGAACCAAATATTTTCCCTCCTTCTTTTCTTGATAATTCTCCACTTGTTCTTTGATTTCCTCTTAAATTTAAAACGTATATTGATGAAAATTCATTTTCTAAACATTTTCGGAAACCATCAGAAGCATTTCCATCTAACCATGCTCCATTACTGATAAATGCTACAATACCCCCCTCCTTATTTTTACTTATACGGTCAGAAGACCAGCGAAAAGCTTTCATATATGCATCATAAAGAGAATTTTTATTTGTTGCATTTGTGTATTGAGCATAAGTCTCAGAAATACGTTTGTCTAGTTTTTCATAGCTTTGATTTTGTGCATTATCATTAGCTGATTTTTGACCTGCAGAATAAGGCGGATTTCCAATTACTACTCTTATTGGTGATTTACGTTGCTTTTCCACTCTTTCTGAATTTTCAGGAAACATGGTAGAAAAAATATCATTATCTCCTCTTTCATTAAGTTGGAAAGTATCAGTCAAACAAATTCCATTATATTTGAGATATTCTTCCCTTTTTGAGATATTGTGGAACACACTTTCAATATTAACATCTGCAATATAATAAGCTAAAAGGACAATTTCATTACAATGAATTTCTTCTTGATATTTACGAACTAAATCCTCTGATTTAATTAATCCTGATTGTAGTAACCGTGTAACAAATGTACCTGTACCTGTGAATGGATCTAAAATATGTACATTTTCATCTGATATGGTACGGTCGAATTCTTTCTTAAGGATATCATTTACAGAATGTATAATGAAATCTACACATTCAATTGGAGTATATACAATCCCGAGCTTATCGACTGTTTTAGGAAATGCACCTTTGAAGAATTTTTCGTATAGGTTTTTAATAATAGTTTGTTTTCCTTCTAAATTGTCGATATCACCCACATTCATACGAACGGATTCATAGAATTTATTCAATGTTTCCGTTTCTTGGTCAACAGCTTGTTTCTCTAATAATTCGAGCATGGTTTGCATGCTGCGGCTTATCGGATTGTTTGTTACGAATTGGTAGTCTTTGAATAATGCATCAAATACAGGACGGGTTATCATATGTTGAGCTAGCATTTCGATGGCCTGTGCATCATCAACAGATGGATTGATGTTTTTATGTAATCCCTCTACAAATTTGCGGAATTCTGATTGATGTTCACCTGGTATATTTACTAATTTACTGATACGTTCAATAAATTTCTGTGCAATGATACCCACATCTTTAGCCCAGCTTTCCCAATAAAGACGGTCGCCCACCTTTTCTACCATTTTGGCATAGATACCGTTTTGTAATTCGCCAAAACGTATTTCTAACTGTCGAGCAATATCTGCATCAGTTATATTACTTCCACCGTTTGTTCCATCCTGTGGATCGCCATTTATATCTACACCACCTACACCACCAATGATAATTTTAGGAGGTTTCGTTTTATTAAGTTGTATTTTATTAACTGTAGCATTGAAGTTTTCATCATGGGCACGGAGGGCATTCAGGATTCTCCAAACTACGCTGAAACGTTCATTATCCTGCATAGCAACTTCCGGACTTACATCAGCTGGGACAACTACCGGAACAATTATATATCCATATTTTTTCTCTTCTGGGGTGCCCTTGCGAAATGTGCGCATTACACGTCCTACGGATTGTACAACATCTACTTCAGAATTACGTGCAGAAACAAAAAGTACAGCATCAAGAGCAGGTACATCAACACCTTCTGATAAACAACGTACATTGGTTAATATACGGCATTCGTTAGGGTTGTTTATTTCTTCTTTTAGCCAGGATATTTTCTCGTTACGAGTTGCGGAGTCCATCGAACCATCAATGTGTTGTGCGGTAATATCAACCACATCATCTTTTTCTTTTTCAGGTAATGACTCCTTATATTTTTGAGATAGAATTTGAAACTGTGCAGCCTGTACTTTTGACATATCAATACGTTGGCAAAATGCTACGGCTCGCCGCATTTTTAATGGATCGGCTTCTTTTGTTGTTCCATTATCTCCTTTAATACGTTTCGATAGCCCGTTTATACAACCTATGAGCTTGGTTGTATCATCGAAATTGAGTTCTTTTTTATCGGTGTCTTTTACGTCACTTAAAATGTTTTCAGGGATATCGTCTTCACTAACTGTAAGAACAAGAACTTTATAATCGGTAAGTAAACCATCTCGTACAGCTCGTCCGAATCCAACACGAAAAAATTCTTCTCCATAGAAGTCTTCGTTGTCCATAGACCAGACAGTTATATCTTTAAGCTTTGCACTGGCTTTAGTTGAATCATTATAAAGCCGGGGAGTGGCAGTCATATACAACCTTTTCTTACCTTTTATAATGTTGTTGTTATGGATTTTAGTGAAACTGGATTCATCTCGTTCTTTTTCTCTGAAACCGGTAGTACGATGTGCTTCATCGCAAATGATATAATCAAATTCACCAAAACCATTGTTTTCCTCCATAATTTCCCGTTGAGCATCTGCCACAACGTCAATAGATTGGTAAGTGGAAAAGACTACTAATAAGCCATCAAAATCTTTATAAGCACGGAATTGCTTTTTAATAGAATTGATATTCGTGGTAGCAGGAACTGCGAGGTCAACTACTGATGTTTCATCATTGTCGAATGTGTTTGTTTTGCGAGAAGCTTTGCCGTCTGAACAAATACATATAGCTTTTATAGGGTATTCTTTATCAGCCATCCATGCATTTAATGATTGCCCCAATAATGCGATTGAAGGAACCATGAAAAGAATCACTCCTTTGCCTTTTGTTTGTTGTTCAACTATTTTAAGGGAGGTATATGTTTTACCAGTACCGCACGCCATGATTAATTTACCACGCTCATTATCAATATAATGTGCATATGCCTTAGCCATTGCTTCCAATTGATGGGCCATAGGTCTTTTTCCCTCTTGCAACGCATTTTTTCCCTCAATTCCATCCAAAAGCTTGTCCCATTCTACAGGCGAAGATTCTATTTCATGCAAACCAATGCGTGTAACAGGAGGCTCCTGATTTTTTATGGCTTGCTCGGCGTTTGAATTCCAATGTGCGGTAGTAGATATCCATACACGGTTTGAAAATCGTGCGGTGGTAAATGTTTCTCCGTCGGTAAAAGTACGACTGGATGTAGCTAAAAAAGAATCAACAGCGGGTTTGTCTATCACTGCATTCTGGTCATAACACTTGCACTGAATAGCCCAATAATCACCCATATCAGTTTTAGCAATCAAATCTATACCGACATCTTTTCCACCAAAGTCTTTTCTACCAGGAAATTCTTCCCATAACCATACTTTTTGAAGTTTATCAGCATACCGAGGATCAGTCAGTAACCATGATTTGATTAAGCGTTCAAATTTTGTTCCTTTTTCTTTTTCAGAAAATGATTCTTTGCGAAATTTTTGTAGTATATCCTTGAATGTCATAATAGGCTTACATTAAATGTTAAAATAGCTATAAAGGTAATAAAGATTAAAGTATTAGTAAAAAATAAAAGATATTTTCTTGTAGTCAATAAATATTCAAAATCTTCATCCAGTTATAGTTTATACCTGAAATTTTTAATTGATTTTTTAGGTTATCGTTCCGATCATACTAGATAATCTATGCATCCACACTGGTGTTTTCGTATTACAACTCAAATAAGGCCGTTTATTATTGTAAACAGATATAACTTCACCTACTCGAAGCCTTTCCTGATCAAAACAAATCAATTGTAGATTTAAAGTGTTCTTTATTAACACAGAAAATTACACCTTCCTTACCTGAAAGATCTTTATTTGAATGGGTTGCAAAGAAAATAGCTATTTCAGGAGAATATGTAAAATCTATAAAATCAGTAGAAATTCCATAATGTTGTGCAATAGCCATGATATGATCGAGGCTTTCAACATATTCTTTGATAAACGTGTATTCTGATAAAAACAATTTGAAAGCAAAAAGTTTATCAACAGCTTCATCTCTTTTTGACGAAGAAAGCCTGCTTATTGATGTAACTAATGGCCAACCTTCATTTTGCCCCCTGAATAAATTAAACTTTTTATCTTTCTTAAATTTGAGAGCTAATTCTAGGGTTTCTCTAGGAGTTTTAAGGTGATAAATTTTTGCCATATGCAATCTTATTATCAAAAAATAGAACTTCTTCTCTTGTACTAAATTATTGGTTGAAGAGGCTCTATGGACTTAAAAGCCTCTAAAACAATTCTTCTTATTTTGCTATCTAAGAATGGGATAACTATTCTCTCAAAATTAGTAGATGATGCTACAATATACTTTCGCAACAATGTATATGTTTTCTCATCATTTAGACTATGATTTTTTAATAATCTCAATTGTTGAATAACATCCTTCTTCAGTTTTAGTGTATCAATCTCATCTCTTTCAAGTAGTACGAAAAGACTATGTATTGACTCTTTAAAATCATCAATTACAGATTTCACTCTATCCAACTTTAACTCATTACGGTTTAACCGGCAGATACTGATTGTTTCAGCCCCACGACCTTGCATATCGATGCCTTTAATTCGAATACCTTTTCCTTCAGCATCTAATTCGAATACGAAATAATCAACAGGATCATCCACTTCAGGATGCAATAAACAAGGAGTCTCATCTCGGAGAGGACTAGTACCAGCTTTGCATAATGTCAGATTAAGTGATCCATCAGGCAATAATGGAGGGTTTATTACTCTTTTACCTAGAATTGGAAATTTATTGTGCTTTGCTCCTTCTCTATTGCATGTAATACATGAAGGAATTAAGTTTGTCCATTCGTAACATAACCAATAATATCCTAGATGAGTATCATCTTCTGTGACCCCCTTCTTAGGCCGATAATGTTCTATATCTGCTTTACAAATTCTTTCACAATATGCGCACTTATTTTTATATGCTATTGCTAATTTATCTTCGACATATGAACATCTGCCATCCTCAGTATCATAACTATCACGATATATTGCTTCTGTTATCAAACCTCTGTTTTTCGTTTTGACGATCTTTTCTAGAACTTGTAATGTCTCATTAGATGCCAGTTTAGCTGTTTTGTCTTCATCTTTTTTTATAACAAATCTCATTTTCTTCGTAATTTAAATAGATTTATTAATTCTTGCTCTTTGACATCAGTGATGAAATTATCAATAATAATTTTCAATTTATCATTAAATTCAATCTGCTCATATACATTTTCTGTTCTTACAAAACTTTTTTGATCATGACTTTCTGGTACAATATCATCTAAACCAAATATAGGGGAGGTCAATATTGTATTTGGCAATAAGTCCCCAAGTTCTATTTTTTCATCCAAACGCTTGATTCTTACCCCTTCTTCAGATATTCTCTCAACTCGAAATATTTGGCTGTTTTTAGGAGCACCCAAGAAAGGTATAGGACTATGTGTGGTAGCAATAAATTGAATTTTAGGAAAGGTGCTAGTTAATTGTTGTACAATCTGTTTTTGTAACTTAGGATGTAAGTGAATATCAATTTCATCAATTAATACAATTCCTGTAAACTCCGAAGGATCATCAATATCAGGCTGTTGATTATAAAAACGAATAAGAATATCTCCTATCATAGCAATCATACTTTTTAATCCTGATGCTAATTTATTGAAAGTAACTTTCCTAAATTCTCCTCCATCGTGATCTTTTTCAACATATGTCGTAGCTGGAATACCCCCTATCATATCATTAAAATTAATATCATATAAATTCGGGAGGATATCTATAAGTATCTCTGTAATGTATATTATTCTCTTTTCATATTTATCAATGTTTATTTTATCATTTTTCCATATTGTGAATTGATATTGTAAATCCATTAAATATGAATTTTCATCAAAAATTGAAGAGGTTAAATCATCTACAGATATGGAATTTAATGTGTCTCCACTTAATCCTGAATTATTCGTTTTCAACCGAGATTGTCCATAACCAGCGAAGCCATTTGTTAAAGGGATATTAATTTGTTCAGAGATTCTATTTTGAATTCTATTATATGCATTTTTATTATTAAAGGATGTAAATAAATCTAAATTTATTCTGAAATCACCATAACAGGACTCATCTATATTGATCTTTCTATTGCATATAGAAGCTGTTATCGCTCTTAAGATAGATGTTTTTCCAGTTCCATTCTCTCCAGTAAGAAAAATCCACTGAGACGAAAAGGGTATATCTTTTATTTCTATTTTTCGAATAGGTCCATAATTCTCGATTTTTACACTATTCAGTTTTATAGGTTTATTATTTCCTCTTATATATTCATTTTTATACTTACCAATCTTCTCTAGCTGCTCCATGAAATCTGTAGGCTTAATAAAATAAATACCTTTATCAGATTTTTCAAAAAAAGACAGAGAATACCCATCTATAATATTATCTATTATTATTTTATCTGTTTTTAAAAAAGACTCTAGAGATTCTAAATAACCTCCTTTATATAATTTTTTATACCGCCTTCCATCAGCCTTTAACTCTAAACGATCAACCAAATAAGCTGTTATAAATGCTCTTTTTGTATCTGAGTCTGACGTGTTTATTTCTAATGAAGTTTGCCCGCTATCAAGAGATACAACAAAAGATATATTTGGTGTTTTATTTTTCCAATCCGTTCCCGACCAAAATGATACCGCCAAATACCACTCATTTCCATAAAACCAATATCCTTTATCCAATTTGCCATCACGATTACTTCTTCGAAGTGTGAAGAAAAAATTTGGATTATTTGTTCGGTGCTTCATTAATAAACTATACACTTCATTATGTACTATATTAACATTAAGCATATCTTATTTCTATTTATTGATTACAAAATAAGTTGTAGTTTGCCCTGGTTTACTCTTACTATCTCTCCTCTCTGTATTCCATTGTTTTTCTCCGAAATATTCATTCATGAATCGGGAAACACAATTATAGGCCACATCTTTTCGGTTTTGTATACTAGTGGGTAAAGCATCTTCTATAGCCGTCTTTAAAAGCATCCAATGAGCATTGTTTTTTTCAATTTTATCGATTAAGGTTTTGTCGCTAGCAACTATCTTAAAAGCACTTTTAATATTCATCTCTAATATATCTTGTGTAGATCTTTCTGGATTATAACTTTCCTCATCTTCGATATCAATCTCAATAGAACCAACTTCTTTTTGTACACGTTCTAATTCTCGATTATATTTCTCTAAGAGCCTCAAAGCAAAGGTTTTTCCTTGCGAGTGATTATAGTCTGGATCTTTTACTTCTACTAATTGCTCAAAGCTCAAAACTCTCATAGAAATAGGGTATGGCTTTCCTCCTGAACTACTCCAAAAAATCCCATTACCAGGTATTGGCTCATTTAATAGTGAACTAAGCAAATCATTACTGAAATGAGAGTTTGCATGTTTTAATGCATTAAGATCACCTGCTGATAAAAGATGAAAAATAAACCAGTTATCCCCTTGACTCAATATTTCATTTGAAATACTTCCGGGTTGCTGGGTTATGAGTACAGCGCCTAATCCAAATTTCCGACCTTCTTTAACCCATGATATATAAGGACCCTCTGCCCCTCCAGTATTACCTAATACTGATTGAGCTTCTTCTACAACAGCTATTGTTGGTATACTATCAGGTTCTGCTTTTGTAAATTCCTCTTGATTATGCTCAAATATCCTTTGTAAGATAATTCCCGATAAGATTAATGCATTACTTCCTCTCATCTGAGATATATCAATTATACATAGCTTCCCTTCACGAAGTGATTCAAATAGTTTGTCCAGCATCTGACTACTTGGGTCATGAATGAGACGAATGATCGTTGTAATGTTAGAACGTATAGCAATTATCTCTGCATCTTGTCTTTCCCCCTCACGACTTCCGAGTATAATTTCTCTTATATCTTCAAGAGGAGTGGTATTTCCTGATTTATAGATGAGATCAACTAATTTAATCCAATTAGCAGGGTTTAGTCCTTTTAGTTTTTGAATATTTTGTTGTTGTTGTTTCTCTGAGGGAAGGGCGATAGATATAACTTCAGCTGGGCGGAGCATACGTATATCGATACGAATTGTTCCTGCGACAAAAGACTGATAAAAAGGACTTGTGGATGCTCTATTAGTAAAAACGACAATTTTATCTTCTAATTCTGGCACATCACACAATCCTGGCCTACTGCTATCATCTGGCCAAAAATATTCTCCATCAGGATCAAATATTATCGTGCCAACGGGTTTGTCAACCTTTCCTTTCGTAATACATGGAGGATTTTTATACAAATTACTAAATAATAACTTTATCAAATTTGATTTTCCAAATCCTGCGCGGGCGAAAACAAAAGATCTTCTAGAAACTAATTGGTCTATTCTGAATTTTGTAATAACCTCTGGAGTTTTAGGACGCATCCATGGCTCAATTTTTACTCCTTTTTTTGTTTCTCCTCCATTATATATAAATTCACCATATGCTAAATATCCAAAAGATGATGCTGGTGTTTTTCCATCTTGATTCATCAGATTATGTCCTGATACCTCTTTTAGTATTTCATCAGATAAAAAAGCAACTTTACTTCCCACATGAGGAAGTCTTCTATGTGAAGGTGCAAAAACAAGCTTATTGCTATCTATCCGGATAACACCTAACACTCTTATGTCAACTTTATATTTTAAATACCCTTCACGTAAGTCTTCTGAAACCTGTCTACCTTCAGATATAGCTCTGATTGCATAGTCTTCTCCTGCCGCACCAGCCAGCCTACCTAAAGCTGAAACAGATGTGATTCTTCCTAAGATAGCTTCATTTTCTCCTTCTAATGCAACAAGTAGAAACTGTCCATGCATAGGAATATTTTGAAAAATATTGTCATATTTCAACACAATATCAGCATGGAACTCTAATCCACCTTCACTAAATCCTTTAAAAATTCCAACTATTTTATCCTCTGTAAATAACTTCATTATTGTCTATTTATAACTGATACATTTGTTAAATTCTGATAATCGACTATTTCTCTTTTGTCTTCAGATAAAAGTTGTCTCACTGCTTTTACGACTTCATCTTGAAGTATATCCAAATCAAAGTCAACAATTTGTGCATGCTCCAATGCTTTCTGAAGACATGACGGATAATGTGGTGTAGGAAATCCGTCTAAAGTGTCCATATATAGATATCCAAATATCTCAGAGTCAGAAGAAGTTTGTGTATTCAGAAGATCTATAGCCCATACAGGATCTCCATTCTTTTTCCCAAAACGGACAAGATATAAGCTTCCTACAGAAAATTTATTTATTTCACTAGATGTATCGTCATCATCACTTTCTGTTTTTGCCATATATTCTTTCCATACATAAGATTGTTCTTCCATAGAACTAGGAACTTTTGCATATAAAGGCTCTCCTGCCGGAAAAATATTTTCCAATTGCATTGCCAAAGAATATCTGGAAAGAACTTGGCTGTGTTTTGCTAGACCAACTAAATATACTTTTATTTTACGTTCTTTATAAGTCTTATCAATCGCATTATTAATCAGCTGCATCATTTCTATAAATAAAGCTCTTTTATTTTTAGAATCATACTTAAATATTTTACTTCTCAACAAACCATCTTTAACTATAACTGTATGGTTCGTAAACTTCTGATAACAAATTATTTCGTATAATACAGCCCATTCACAAAGATCACGATAGGTCAACACCCATGATCTTGATACTTTACTAGGATCTTTTATCATCCTTTCTCCAGAAGGAATCATTGGACTTAAATCGCTTAATGTAGAACAATTCAAATCTTTCATTAATATACCTAAAGATGTTTTAGGATTTCCCTTATCATCAAATTGCCGTTGGCTAAGCATATCTGTATTCGTTGTTGGAGTAATAACATCTAAACAAAGATTCTGCCCATTAGAATCTACGACCCTAATTAATTGAAAATAAAAAGGATTATAAACTAGTTTGTTGTTTGTACTCTCACTTGCGACTAATGAAAACGTTGTAATATTTCTTGGTTTTATCACACGGACATTTGGTTTCATTGTTAAAACTTCATCACGCAAACTATCTAACAACTTCTTATCAATTTTTGCACATTCCTGTATTGAGCCCTTTATCTGAGGTATTTCTTCTGGATCAAACATATTTAAATCTTTAATGTTGCATATACATCAATTTCTTCTATATATTTTTTCATTTCTTTCTTAAACTGATTGGCTTGTCTCTGCGAATCAGAAGGTTCTCCAGCTGAACAAATTTTAGTCAATTTCCATCCACAATTTGCCTTTTTTAGCGATTCTTTTATTAATTCAGATGGAGTTTTTTCTGATTTGCTAGGAAGAGCTCCAAAACGAATAATCATCCTCGCATTTGGATTACATTTCAAAGAGGTATTAATCCAAACTTTTGATAAATCATCAATAAAAGTTATTTCAGACCCATGTTTTAATTGTGTTTTATTCGAATAGTCAACATCACTGCTTCCCCCTAGAAACCAATTCCTAAGCCATTGATCTTGTTTGTATGTAGACATTCCAAAATAAGGAGGAGAGGTAATAACCCAGTTGAATTTGCTAGAAGAAATTTCATTTATGAACCGACTATCTCCTAATATAATATTACCGCCTGTTTGGTTGGGTATTTCGTCGTTGAAAATATATTCAGATTTCCGTTTTATGAGATTTGCTATCTGAATATTTTCGGGAACTAGTTGTCTTTTTTCCCAGAATCTAACCGAATAATCTGGCTTTGTCGCATAAGTACGCGGCATCTGATTAGATAAATAAGACTGAGTTGTTTTCATCTTTGGCCCATGAAGAACTCCTAAAACAATCGCTCTCAATGCGATGTCGATTTCATCCAAACTCTCTTGATTAAGAAAGTATGTTCTAAGTTTACAAATACTGTTTAGTGTTTCAGCATGATATGCGATCTCCCAAAAATCACTAGTTGGAATATCAAAATAATAATCGCCTTGTAATATAGTTTGACATCGGTCTTGAATATCAATAGGATTTGCGTGGATTAATTTAGCTTGTGCTATTGCTTGCGCTATTGGATTACTATCAACTCCATATGAAGACATACCGAGTAATCTCGCTGCAAAATTTGTAGTTCCTCTTCCACAAAAAGGATCATATACCAAGTCTGTTCTTTTAGCATAACGCAAAACTTTATAGGGAAATGACAAAGGAAACATTGTAAAATACGGGCAAATTGAATTCAGTCGTATTTTAGGATGTAACTTATTTTCAATAATAGATGAATTGTATTTTGTCATATTAACATAAAGTATATTTAATCTATCTTTACTATTAAATAGTAAAGATATTTAATTTTTCATAGAGGGTGGAAGAAAATTAAGAAATCTTTAACGTACCACTTTATACCAATACCTCGCATTTATCTTATCTCCTTTTATGATAAGAATCCCTTTATCAACCGCTTCTTTGAGGTCTTTGCTGGCAGTAGACCCTGATAATTTATAATAAGCCATATAATCTTTGCGAGAGAATGGTTCTTTGATCGTACCTTGTAATACTGCAACTCTGCCTGAAACAGGATGAGCTAACCTGTAATGTCCCTCTACTGATTCTTCTACTATTGAATCTATTATGGATAAGTAAAATTCATATAAAGGATATTTAGAATTACTTTCTTGTGATAATGATTCTGCATTATGAAAATGGTTAATTTTATTAGAGTCAATATACTTCTCTTGCTCGAAATACTTATTATATGGTAAATATAGAATCATTCCATATTCCCTATAAAATAGTGTTATGAGTAAGAATTCTTCAATCGCATCATTCATTTTGTAGAAACTGTCACAACAAAATTCGGTTATATTATACAAAAAGAAATTATTCGAGGTTGAGAGGTTATACCGTTCAGTGATATTTTTGATATTTATAATATCAACTTTCCTAAATAATCCACTTTTATTATATTCCTTCACTAAACTGTCAATATTTGAATATTTATGCTTAGTCGCTTCAATATAAAGATTAACTACTTTTTGAATGATTTTATAGTCTTTCTTGTTTAGGGTATTTGTGTGTAATATATCATTTGATATTAGCTGGGTAATATATTTATCAGGATAAGATATCTCTAGATAATGAAGTGTGTTTTGAATATTCCTGATAGTACACTGCATATCAAAGTCAATATGTTTATGAGTATGTCTGATTTCCTTTATCCGTCCTATTTTTTCAGATATAGAAACAACGGACGAAATTATTTTATTGGTAATGGTGTATTCTAAAGCCATGTATTAGATTTTATACTATAAATAATACTATCTAAATATATGAATAATTTTAGAATATCAATGAATAACAGTCAATGTATAGTATAAATAATTACTATTTCTTATCTATTTATGCATATAGATTATACTATAAATAATAGTATAATATTATTGCAGATACATAAATTCTATCTAGTATATTTTTGTGAAGCATACAATGTAAGAATTCTCACAGCAATATATTAACTAAAATTAAGGTGAAAGATTGGTCTTTTCTATAATCCGTTCCGATTTTCAGATAAGCACCACCTCGAAATATTCGTTCCGTTTATATAATTCGGAATATGTGTTAAATAGCTATTATTGATTATACTATCAAATATATACTATTTTCATGATAATAGAATTGATCTTTTAATTATATATACTATAATTAATACTATTTTTACAATTAGAATGTAAATACGAACGATCTATTATACTATAAATAATACTATATTATATATTTAAGAATCTTGCCTAATATTTGATATGCTATAAATTATACTATATTTATTTGTTTCTCATTTTCTTCATTTCCGATTCTATCTTCTGATTTGTAACATTTGCATAAAGCATTGTCGTTCTGATGTTGGTATGCCCGAGAATCTTACTTACAGACTCCAAGGAAACACCTTTATTAAGCGCCAGCGTAGCAAATGTGTGTCTACTAACATGGAAGCTGATGTTCTTCTGAATACCGCAGATATTAGCGATTTCTTTCAGGTATTCATTGGTCTTCTGGTTGCTGGACATAGAAAACAGGGGCTTGTCGCCAGGATATTTATGGAAGTCGGGATGATACTTTTCCAGTATCTGCAAAGGGCTATCCAGTAATGGTATTTGTGATATATTATCTGTCTTCTGCCTGATAATAACCAGCCAATACTGTTTATTCCGGCATTGGATATCAGATACTTTTAGGTTGCAAACATCTCTGTAGGATATCCCTGTCCAGCAACAGAATACAAAAATATCTCTAACCCTGTTTAATCGCTCTGTAATAAAGGTTCTGCCTGTAATCAAGTTTACCTCATCTTCCGTCAGATAAACCGGATATTTCTTTTCAATATGGAATCGGAAAAGTTTAAATGGATTGAGCTTTAATAATCCGATCTTCTCTGCAAAATTTAGAATAGCTGCAAATCGTTTCATGTATTTCATAGATGTATTATTACTACAGTGATATTGTTCTCTCAGGTAATTGTAGAAATGCTCCAGAAATATCAGATCAATATCCTGAATCATTATATCTTTTTTTTTATATTTCTTAAACAGAAACTCGTTGATACGGTTATGGGTAAGCCTGTAACAGTTTGCTGTGACATCCGATATATTCCTGCCGTTTTTAGAACGGAAAATCTTCACCTGTTCATTAAACTGATAGCTAAGCAGCATTTCATCGCCGTTTCCTAAATATGCCTGCTTGAGCATGGAAGGAGATATAATCTGATGTTTGGATGACAAATTGAAATAAAGAGCTTTTATCTTACTTCTTATTTCCTCTAAAAGTTCATTGATATACAGAAAAGGATCTTCAATCGCTTTGTTTTCCTTTTGAGACCAAGCTTGCGGATCAATTTCTAATTTACTGCTGAACTGGATCTGTTTTCCATTGATTGTGATCCGAATCATAATAGTTGCCAGCCTATTGTCCTTCAGTTGCTTTTTTCTTATGAAGAACAATACCCGAAACGTTTCTCGCATGTTTAATTATTGGCTTTATATAGTTTATGTAAAATCGTACCTGAGAAAGTACCTTATATTAGGAATGATTTAACGCTTATTCTAAAGAAGTTTTACTGAAATACGATGAATATAATACTATCGGAATTTAAAATATAAAATTGAATATTTAGATCTGTATCTCAGGATCATGTCTAACTTTTGGCTAACATTTTCCGCATTGATTTTCATAGTATTAAGTTAATATTTTAGTTAAATTGAGATTGCCGTAATACCATTGATTGTAACTTACTCATAATAAGAGTGTTATTTTTGAGTAATTTCAGAAGGTTCTAGTTCCAGGCAGCACCAGAGCCCTTAGTCCCATTTTTAGCTATTAAAACAATGATAATCAGACAATTACAGCAATACCGAAAGATCATTTATTACTATAAATCAATGTGTTAAATACTCCTTAAATAATCGAAAATGCACTTTGATATGGGAAATATTGAAATACAGTGAAGGCTATATTCTGAAAATATAAAATCCGCTTATGGAATTACATTCTCAATAGATGATACTAATAAAACTAAAGAGTAATAGTTCAAATCTGCCTGGAACTACAATGAACCACAATATGAAAATACCATTGATTATTAGGGTTTTATAAAAATAAGAACTGAGTCACCATGATATGGATACACAAGTACAACAAATACAGTAGTAGTTTGGCTAAACCTTCCGATATTATCAAAATAAATTATAAATACCTGATAGATGACCTTAAATGTAAAGAAAAAATATATGTATGATTGACTTTAGGTTCAGTGTAAAGTTTTTCATCAAAAGAACGAAGTTGAACTCCCAAGGTTCAACTCCTATCAACGTGCAGTTAAAGCTGGACCGTCAATCTCTTTCATTCGCATCCGGAATAAATATAGATCCGGTTCTTTGGGACTCACAGGCACAGAAAGCCATCGGGTATACAAAACTAGCCCGGAACATTAATCGTTCATTAATGTCTATTCATATTGATTTAGAGAATTTGTATTACAAATTGGCAGCCAAAGAAGATATTGTTACGATAACAAGGATAAGGAATATTTTTTTAGGTAAAGACAGCCTGGCTGAAGACCATTTTCTCATGTATTCATTCGATAAATTGATTGGTCAGAAGCAGTCATTAGCGAAAAGCAAGGTAATTGAAGAAGCTTCAGCAGATAGCTATACCTGTACCAGAAGAAAAATAATTGATTTTCTGAAATCAACCTATCACACAAAAGATATTAACCTAAAGAAGATCAATCATGAGTTCGTAGCTGGTTTTGAAGTATACCTTTTAAGTGATGGGAACTGCTCACACAATACGATGATAAGGCATATGCGCCGTCTGAAGCGGATAACTACGGATGCTTACCGGAATCGTTATATAGACAGGGATCCTTTTGCCGATACTGTGTTAAGCGTAAAGAAGCCAGAAAAACAAGTCTTGACTGAAAAAGAATTACAACGAATTATAATACAGGAATTTGATAATGCATCCTTGAACAGAGTTCGGGATATGTTCTTATTTTGTTGCATGACCGGGTTATCTTATATTGATTTAAAGCACTTAAAATATTCAGATATAACAGATAACATCATTATGATGAATCGTAGTAAGACAAAAAATCCATGCTTTATACCTTTACTGCCAATTCCTCTGGTTCTGATTGAGAAATACAAGAGTAAGAAAGAATATATTTTCCCTGTTCTAACGAACAAACAGATGAACGACCGTTTAAAACCTATCGGAGCAGCTTGCAGTATTCGGAAAACATTGACGATGCACACAGGTAGAAGAACTTTTGCCACGCTTATGATAACCAAAGGGATGCCCATCGAAAGTATTGCCAAGATGCTGGGTCATTCGGATTTGAAAACGACCCAGATATATGCCAAGATACTTGATCAGAAAATATTAGATGAAATAGATTTGGTAAAAGGTAAGCTGAATGATCTTACTGAAGACTATATGAAATCTAACAAAACACCTAAAGACAAGTTAGGCAAGAAATAATTTGCATACCTCTTGCCCCAATTTAAGATTATTTCCACTTAGGAAAGTAGAGTTCCTTTAAGATATATAGTATTGCTGATTCTTTATAAAGTACCTTTCCTCCAAAATAGATATAAGGTAGTATTCCTTTTTTGCGATAGTCATTTAGTGTACGTCGATGTACCTTCAACGTTTTTGATAATTCTTCATCCGTGATATAATGCTCTCCGTTAAACAGAGGCTTTTGCATATCTAATAAATCTTCAAGCTGTTGAGTCATACGCTCTAGAGTATTAAAAAAATAGGAAACCCTAGCATCTGATTCTGTTATTTTCTTCATATATGTAAATTTATTAGTTAGTTACTTCGTTGTTATCTAAAAAAGTTTGAATATCACTTTTCAGATAAAGGATCTTACCTTCTATCTGAGAAAATCCTAATTTCCCGTTTTCCCGATAAATTTGCAATGTCTTTGGGGTGACACACAGGATAGAACAGACTTCTTTTGTATCGAGCCATTTAGTATCTTTGTTTGGATTATACTTGTTGTATAAAACATTAACAAACCGTTCAAACTTTGCCAGACGTTCCAACATTTTATTAAAAACGTCCTTTTCAATCATGATAAATTCTTTTTCCATAGTTTCTTATTAAAATTGTGAGATGAATATTATTAACAGTATTAATTTAGTTCTGAAAGGCTTTGATATAATTACTGTTTAATGTCTTTTGCAGATCTGATTCTTTATACAAGACTTTTCCACCCAACAATATGTAAGAAAGCACTCCTTGATTACGTAGGCTAAGCATCCACCGCCTTACCGCCTTTCAGCGGTAGGTTTGCGGATACTCGCCCCCAAACCGTACGTACACCTCTCAGTGTATACGGCTTTCCATCAATAATATCAGTCTAACTCTGATGTACTTTATCATTGCAATCCTTGCACAATACCAATGTTTTGCGATGCTTTTTGAGCATTTTGTTTTCCCAGTCACTTGTCCCTTTCAGTTCTTTGAGAGTTCTGACTTGAAACATGACTGTCTCATTGGTAGTTGCTCCACATAATTCACATTTGCACGCTTTGAGCCTTTGAATAAGTGTTGGCTCCGTCCTTGTGTAGATTTGCGGTAGATTGTCTTGATACAACACATCGACTTTCTCTTGGCGTTTAAAGCCTCCATTATAGAATATCTGCAACTTTGGTTCTCCTTTGCTTGTGGTGTAGGGTATTGCAAATTCCTTATTTTTGTAGAACTTGTCTATTACCTTACCGACAGAGCTTTGGAGTTTTCCTGCATATGTTTTATACATGCTGTATTCCATAATACTGGAGAAAGTGTTAAGCGATGAGCTATTGTTTGCGATAGCGTAATAATTGTACAGACCGCGTACTTCAGCATTATATCTAGTGATTATATCCAGTAACGAGTCGTTCATCAGGTATTCACGGGCTTTTGACTTCCAAATTTCTTTTCCTGTGCGATAATCAAATTTGACCGCACCATACTCCATTAATTTGTTTTTCATTGTTTCCGTAGTAACGCGAAGAATGATTTTGTTGTTGAACGCGCGTACCAGATAGCCCAACTTGTTCCTTTTGGTTGCATTGGAGTTGTGTATGTAGATATCATATCCCAAAAATTTGGCTGGTCTTTGCGCATTGGTTATTAAGGTCTTTTCTGCTGAAAGTTCCAGTTTGAGAGTCTTGCTCATATAATTTGCAATATCTGCTTTTATCTGGACACAATCTGCTTTACTCCCTATCACACCAATAAGAAAGTCATCCGCATACCTGACGTATCTCAATCTCTTAACACTCTCATCCATAGGATCGCAATGAGGATACATAAGTTGCTGTTTGCCGATATTTCTGATTTCATCTACAATTTTGGCTTTCGCTGTCTCATCATTCAAAGTTTTCAGTTTTAAGGCTAACGTGTATTTCTTGTCGTTAAGCCTGCTCGTCTGAGGGTGTTTGCGCCTTCTTCCTCCTATATTGAAGTTTTGGATATATTCACTCATGTACTTATCGAACTTATCAAGATAGATATTTGCCAATAATGGGCTTATTATCCCACCTTGAGGGTTCCGCTGTACGTTTTGTTATACATCCAATCTTCGACATACCCCGCATTCAAAAATTTCCTAATCAAACGGATAAACCGTTCGTCGGCAATCCTTTCTTTCAGCGTATTTATCAGAACTTCGTGGTTTATATTATCGAAGAAACCCTTGATGTCTCCCTCGATGAACCATTTGGTACCGGTAAATGTCCGTTGAATGCTTATCAGGGCAGTCTGGCAACTTTTACGAGGTCTGAAACCGTGTGAGGTGGGTTCGAAACTCTCCTCATAAATGGCTTCAAGTATCATTTTAATTACCTGCTGCACTAATTTATCATCAAAGGAGAGTATTCCTAACGGACGTTTCTTTCCGTTTTTCTTTGGAATGTAAGTTCTCCTTGACGGATGGGGTTGATAGCTCTCATCTCTGAGTTTCTCTATCAAGTGTTCAATTCTGAGTATGTTCATTTGGTCTGCCGTTTTACCGTCGGACCCTTTGGTCATATTGCCAGCCTTAGCGTAAATTCGTTGGTAAGCAACATAGAACATCTCTTCATTAAACAGAATACGGTAAAGTCGTTCAAACTTGTAACCTGAAACTTTACTTTGTTTCATTAGACTGTTTAATACTCTTTCTGGACTTCTTTTTAATGTCTCACACATCTTCCGTTAATTGTATTAAAATTATTGACTGCTTCCCTTCGCCATGTACAAGGCTTTCCCTTGCTCTAACTACTACGGAAGCTCCGTTTCCATGTCGGATATTCAGAGGCTGAACCCCATAGCCTTGCGGCATTCCGATTTAGGAAATCCCCGTTTAGATATATAATAACTATTGGCATGATAGATTGTCGGATACGACTTTCGTCCTTTATTACTTATTGTAATTGCGTTGTGATAAGTTCTTGCTACTAAATGATTACCGTACAATTTAGAGTATCACAATCAGGCGTTTGTAATTGTCTTCCGCCTGAGCCTACAGTGGAACCACTCGGACTATCGTTCAATCAGTATAGACTTTATCCTCATATCTATCGTTTCATCTGACCTTTCAGTCGCAGCTTGACAATTAGCTGACTTATGGCTTTGCCGACATGCTATGCTCCCTGTCCGGTTTCCCATTCAGATAAGTCGGTTGATGATAGGTCACTTCAAAGAACACAAACCTAATCTCTTGCCAAAGAGATATTTATTATATACCCAGTACGGGCGCAGGATAATCCTGCAACGTCCTGCGGCTGACCTTCAATCTGTCCGAGACCTCCTTATCTGTAAGATAACGCTCTGCATTAAGTAACGGTCTGGTTTCTTCGAAAGTATCTTCTAAACAAACAATTAGCTCTTCCAAGCTTTCAAAAAATGTAACAACATCCTTGTTGCGTTTTGTAATTAATTCTTCCATAATATTTTTATTATATGTTTTTACTCTTTCATTTACATGACTTCAGAAGTTCTTCAATATCTGAAACCTTATAATAAATTTTATTATTAATCCGGCTGAAACTCACTTTTCCTGTATCTCTATAGGTCTGTAAAGTACGGGGAGAGATATTAAGGATTAAGCATACATCCTGATTGTCGAGCCACTGATCCAGTCCTTTATTTTTATACTTACTGCATAATGATTCTATTCTATTCTTAAAATTTCTGACTTTTAATATCATGGCTTCAAATACAACCTTATCTATGTTCGTTGTTTCCATAATGAATCTTTTAGTTAAACAATACATAACATTTGATGATTTGCAAATCAAAAGCGAATATAAGATCAAAAACATTACAGATTATTGAATTTCAGCGCATTGTCGTGGTTTGTCGCGTTCTGTCGTAATTTGTCGTAGCTGGTTATTCTGTCTTGTCCCCCAAAAAAAATAACTGATCGTGACGACCAGTTATTTTTCATATTTTGAGAATGAAATTTGCAGCTTCAAGATTATTCATCCCTTACAAATCCGACTCTCTTTCTTGGTTTATTTTCTAATTCCTTTTTATTTGCCAATTCAGTCAACGCCTGATAAATGTCATTAAACTGCATATTGGTCTCAATCATAAAAGTTTCTAGTTTTTGATTAAGTTCTGTATATCCTAAAGCATATTGACGGAGTGTAACAAAAGCTCGCATAATAGCGATATTTATTTCAATGGCTACATCACTGCGTAAAATACTGGATAACATGGCAACTCCTTGCTCTGTAAAAGCAAAGGGGAATACTGAACTATGTTTGAGTGTTTCAGGCAACCGGTCACAATTTGTGACCAGTTCAATCCATTCAGATTCTGATAACTCAAACATGAAATCGGGAAATGGAAATCGTTTTATATTCCGTCTTACAGCCTGCTTTAGGGCTTTAGTTTTTACGTTATACATTTCTGCAAGGTCAAAGTCCAACAATACTTTAACTCCTCTAATTTCATGTATTTTATTCTGAATTATTTGTAACTCCATGATTACTGTAATTTAAGGTTCGAAATTTTACTATCCACATTCATCATATCCTCCAAAATACTTTGGTCCAGAATCTTTGCATAGTGCTGAGTCATGCGGGTAGAAGAATGTCCTAGCATCTTAGCGACATTCTCCATCGTTACTTTGTTGGCTAAAGTGACACTGGTGGCAAATGTGTGCCTGGAGCAATGCGCTGTCAGTCTCTTGTTTATACCACATAAATCAGCCACCTCTTTCAAATATGTATTATATTTTTGATTTGTAGGAACCGGAAGAAGCTGACCTTTCAATTGGCACCCTTTATCATCCTTGTATTTCTCTAATAACATCTTCGGAATATTTAATAGAGGAATATTACACATATTATTCGTTTTTTCACGAGGCTTGCGAATCCATACTTCATCGTTGCCGTTTCTAATAATATGCTCCTCTTTCAGATTCTTTACATCAACGAATGCTAATCCCGTAAAAGAGCAAAACACAAATACATCCCTGATTTGCGATAGTCGCTTTGTAGAAATCTCTTTATTAATGAGTGTTTCCAGTTCACACATAGTTAAGAATTCTACATGAACTTCATCCTGACGAAACTTAATCGAGGCAAACGGGTCTTTATGCAGCCAATCATTAAGTATTGCTATTCTGATGATCTTCTTAAAGACTTTCAAATGTTTAATAGCAGAATTGTTGGCACACCCCTTTTCTGTCTTTAGGTACAGTTCATATTTGCGGATAAAGTCTTCATTAATATTCTTTAGAGGAATATCTTCCATGTCTAATTCCTTATCCATAAATTCTTTCAGATATTTCAGCGAGGCGTCAAACTTATAAATCGTTGATTGCGCATATTCGATATTTAATAATTGTCTGCACCGTTCATTGTGGTCGGAATGTACTTCAACTAGAGTTTTACCATCTTCTTCGTCTTTGTGGTTTCCTAAGTAGATATCTTTTATAATCTGTGCCGTGACAGGCTTAGCGGCTAACCCAAGGTCACAAAAGATTTGATGAATCCGGGATTTTACGGATTGAATATTATAATTTAATTCTTGTGCTTCCCGACTACTACCTCTTGTTTTCCCTTGTGCCTGACTCCACTGAGAGGGATTTACACTACCGCCAATTGGAATGTCGGCTACATTACTGTTGACAGTAATACGAATAAATAGAGGGACTTGTCCGTTTTTCATCACCCTGTTTTTTCTGATTAAGCAGACTACATTAAAAGTGTTTCGCTGTTTTGTCATTTTTGTTTCCATAAAATTGATTTTTTGTTGTTGTAAAATTACTTTTTTAACATTAAACCAACCCTATGCAAAATATTGTATAACAATGAATTGAAGTCATTCTCGTAGCCAATTCGTAGCCAAAACTGAAAAATAATTCTTGGCTACGAATTGGCTATGGAATAATGCTCAAAAATGCATTATTTTGCTGTTTTCGTAAAATTCAGGGAATAAAAAAATCCTTGAAAACCAATTGATTTTCAAGGATTTGCTTTGTTTTGCCTTTCGGCTTAGTGCGGATGAAGGGACTCGAACCCCCACGCCTCTCGGCACCAGATCCTAAGTCTGGCGCGGCTACCAATTACGCCACATCCGCGGCTACTATTGCGTTAGCGGGTACAAAGATATATTATAAGTTGCAAAAAACAAGAGATTATTAAAAAAACTTTTCACTTTTTTTCAAAGAAGTAAAAAAACGGATTCTGGAAGGCTTATTTAGTAATGTCCGGAGTATTGTATATTTCACCGAATATGCCTTTCTGCTTAATGGAAAACAGCCTAAATCAGACAGTTGCTGTAATATTGCATCGATTGTCGGTCTCGTTTGCGATTTTCGGATAAGTAATCTTATTATATCCAGTGCCAGAAAATTTAATTTGCGTTCCAATCCCATTTTTCTTTTACCTGTGAACTTTTGGACATAATTTACCAATTCCCTGAAAATAGAAATTCGATCCCTTATCAGTTTTTCATTGTGATGCGTGTCAGAATTATTGCTGATCGATTGCGGACGTTGGTAATAATTATAAACTTCGATAGGCAGATAATAAATAGTTTCGGCTACAGAGTATAATTTGACAACCAGATCATCGTCCTCAGCCAGAAAACCTTCGGGCATTCGTATGTTATGATCCGTAAAGAGACTCCGTTTAAATAATCCTTGCCATGCAGCACTCAGTATTGTGTAGTTGCAAATGTAATCATCCACCGGTAGCGTTTGGTTGCTTTTGGGTAGATGGAAATGGATCGCTTTTGTCTTTCCATCAGGATACACTTCTGCCACTTTGAATAAAATAATATCGTCAGGGTTAGTATTTATAATTTTCAATAATTGAGATAATGAGTCGGGCGATACCCAGTCGTCAGCATCAACAAAGAATATATAATCACCGGAAGCAATATCTAACCCCTTGTTTCGAGCAGAACTAAGACCGCCGTTTTCTTTCTTAATCAGCTTTATAATAGGATAATTGCTTTGTAGTTTTCTAACGATAGATTCGCTTCTGTCTGTTGAGCCGTCATTCACCACAATCAATTCATACTTATCAGTATCAATAGATTGATGAACAATGCTCAAAATACACCTTTCAATATAATCTTCAACATTATAAAGAGGTATAATTATACTTAGCCGGTTATTACCCATCCCGTAGCTAAACTATATAGTAACCAAATATTCAGTAAAGTAACAATACTTGCAATTGTATAAAGCATGTATTTGGTGAGAGGTTTGTTTGCATATTTACCCATTACCTCTTTAGAAGAAGTAAGTCTTACCTGTAAAAAGACAGTTATCGGTAATTGCATACTTAGCACCGCTTGCGAAATAATGAGTCCTTTGAAAGGATTGCTTATTAGAAATATGATTAAAAGAGCTACTCCCAACGAAATGGCCACCCCGGTGCGAGAGTGTATATCTTTTATATTATACGGTTCGTCATACATGCCGGCAAAGATAGACCCTGCCGCAATACCCGAAGTCATCGAAGATGAAACCCCTGCAAATAAAAGAGCAATGGCGAATACAACAGCAGCATTTGCACCCAATAGAGGTTCTAAAAGGCTTTTTGCCTGTTGTAAATCATCTACAATTAACCCTTCTCTGAAAAAAGTGGAAGCAGCCAGCAGGATCATCGCACTGTTGATAGCCCATCCGATAACCATCGAAAAAAGGGTATCGAAAAACTCATATTTGAGTTGTTTCTCAATAACCTTATCATCTTTCAGATTCCATTCGCGACTTTGAATAACTTCGGAATGAAGAAAGAGATTGTGAGGCATAACAACCGCACCCAAAACGCTCATTATAATAAGTATACTTCCGTCGGGCATAGATGGAGTGACCCACGAAACGGCAGCCTCTTTCCATTCGATATCTACCAGAAAAAGTTCGTATATAAACGACAATCCGATCAGAGATACAAAGGCAATGATATAACGTTCGATCTTCTTGTATGAATTGGAGAACATCATACACGCCACAAATATGGTAACAAGTATAGCTCCTATTTTTATAGGGACATCAAAAAGCATTTGTAAGGCAATCGCTCCACCTAATATTTCGGCTAGAGATGTCGAAATAGAAGCAGCAATAGCCGACCAGAGTGTAATTCTCGAAGCTCGCCGGGGAAGATACTTATTGGCAGCTTCGGACAGACACAATCCCGTAACAATACCCAAGTGGGCTACATTGTGTTGAAGTATAATCAGCATAACGGTAGATAAGGTTACCACCCACAAGAGAGCATATCCAAACTCCGATCCGGCTGCAAAATTTGATGCCCAGTTTCCCGGATCAATAAACCCGACAGTCACCAACAATCCAGGTCCAATGTACTTTAACAGTTCAAAAGCCCCCGATTTTAGCTTAGTATCTTTCTTGTTATAATCTTTTCTTAATCTCTGCCAAAAGTTTTTCATATTTCCTTATAACCATTACAATACATTATAGTTACATCTATGTCGCAAGTCCGTTAATATGTCTCATTTATAAACCCCGTTCCAGCAAAGTTAGTACAAAAGGTCATATAAGAAAAAGAAAATTTTTAAAGACTGTAAAACCCTATCACTGCTTTACTTACCAAGGCAGTAAATAGTTCTGAGAACTTAATATATTTAGAGCTTGTTTAAATTTTCAAAGAATATAATTGTGAATAAACTTACAAATGTGCCTTACAAGCCTGTAAGGCACGTGTAATTTAGTCCTGTTTTCAAATAGCTGTATTTCATCGTGTTCCGTTAAAAAAGATGACAAAGATGACAAAAATGACACCTCTTACGAACTTAACCGCTGTTGCAACCTTTCCATATCACGCTTGGTCTTTTCGCTATCCACCTGTATGATCAATGGGCTTGCAGGCATCGCCTGTTTTCCGCTTTTCGACTCGTTATATCCTCCCGATAACGAATGGATGATAGCCGAAGTTTCCGGCAGGCAATACTTTTCTTTTACAACGTACTCTTTTACTACGAGCGTATACGGGTCGTCACTGTCTTTTGAAGCCGTATAAGTTATTTTGGTTTCTATTTGTTTTTGCCCCTCCAGTTTCTGTCTCATCGACCTTCGAGCTTGCTGCCTCAATCTTTCTTCACGAGCTTCGAATGCCTGATTCAACGCCTCCGAAAATTCGGGCTTGGTAGCTTTCCATTCATAAAACACATTACGGCTTATTCCCGCTATACGGCATATTTCTGTAATAGTATAATTATCCTCCTCTATCAAACCTGATATTTTCTCAACTAGTTTTTGCGTATATTTTCCCATAATACTTTCTTTAATAGATAAAATGGCTGATAAGTAGCAGAAGGTATTATAGGGTTTATTACTGAACCCTCACAGCTTATGGTTGTTATAGTTATGCGAATTAGTCGTTTAAATTCTTCTACGCGCAATCGAAGATTGCTTGTATTCCTTTTGCCCAAATCCGCAAAAGGAATCAAAAAGGCTTTGTGCTGCGTCGCTCGCCTGTCTGACTTAAGCTTACAGGCTAAACTAAACCTACTGCCTATCGGCACGTTTAGTTTTACGCCTGCTTCGCTTGTCAGCCAACGGCTACACCCCTGATGCACTTGGGCTAACGCCTGCAAATGGCTTTCGCCCGTCAGGCTTCTCGACCTTGCCGGTTGCACGGGGTACCCGCAGGGCGAATGAAAGCGTTAAGAAACAAAAGGATATCAACAATAAAAGTTTTTCTTTTGTTTTAGCTTTCGAGTCCTTAGCGGGTCGGGCAAAAGGTACAGTCTTGATCTTTTGTTTCGTTTTGCATCAAGGCAAAATGAAAAACAATCCCAAAGGGTGCGTTAGAAAAATTGAACATTTAACTTTTTCTTTCTCTAAAGAAACAATATATGCTTTATAAAGTTTACTTATATTTGTTTTTATTTACACTTTCACTAAAATAGCACTTCATGAGAAAAAAGATAAATCCCATATTGGTACTTATGCTCTCGCTAGGTTTTTTGTTATTTACAAATTCCTGTAGTCGTAAAGGATCACGCACTATTGATCCCGAATTTGCACGTTATATTGCAGCATTTACTTACGGATCGGTTTCGTCCGTATCTTCTATCCAGATCGAACTGAATCAGGATATGCCTGCCGTGGAGTTGAATACCGAAGTCGATCAGGACTTATTCGAGTTTTCCCCGAAAATTAAAGGAAAAGCATATTGGGTAAATACACGTACAATCAAATTTGTACCCGAACCCGGCGAGTTGAAGCAAGGCGAGACTTACGATGCTTGGTTCAAACTCGATAAAGTACTTCAGGTGGAAAAAGACTTCAAAGAGTTTTATTTCTACTTTAAAGTACCGGAGCAAAATTTTGCCGTAGATATCTTACCCTATTCCCCAACAAAGGACAATGACCTGACATGGAACACGGTAAGAGGTACACTTTCTCTGGCAGATGAGGCAGCTATGCCCGATATCGAGAAAATGCTTTCGGTAGAAGGAAATTCCAACACAGCCGTTGTGAAAATAGAAGCTACAGACGTAAAAGGACGATATGCCTTTACTATTGACAGTTTAAAAAGAACAACTCAGGATTTGACCTATACGTTGAAGGTAGACGGTTCGCCTATCGGAGCAAAAAGAGATGCAGAGCAATTGCCCATTGTATTACCGGCTATCAATGCTTCCACCTTTTCGGTGATTGATGTACGCACGGCTTACGAACCATCGGAATGTATACGTATTACATTCAGCGATCCTTTATCGAACAATCAGAATATACAAGGGTTGGTTAATCCGAATGGTATCGAGAACTTCTCATACGATATACAAAAAAATGTATTGAAACTCTATTTAGATGCCAACAGCAATAATACCAGTGTCGATCTGAATATCTTTAAAGAGCTGAAAAGCTCCGAGAATAAAACATTAGATAAGAATTATAATTATCAGCTCTCTCTTGAAAAAAATAAACCCGAAATTAAATTACTCAACTCGGGTAACATCCTTCCAAGTTCCGATAATCTGAATATACCCTTTCAGGCAGTCAATCTGTGGGCAGTAGATATTACCATTGTCAAGATATTTGAAAACAATGTATTAGGATACCTTCAATCAAATGATTTTGGAGGTGATAATGAGTTGAGACGCTTCGGCCGTTTGGTGCTTAAAAAGCAAATAAGGCTCGATGAAGACCATACCATGCGATTGGATCAATGGAATAATTTCTCGATAGACTTATCAACACTTATTAAACAAGATCCGGGTGCAATCTATCGGATTAAGTTTACCATGAAGAAAGAATATTCATTATACCCATGTAGCGGAATAGTTCCCCAAGTCCCTCAAGAAGCAGGTTTGGAGCGATTTGACAACCGTATGACGGAAGAAGACGAAGCTGTTTGGGACATTCCTCAAACCTATTATTATGATCCTATAGATTGGGAGGATTATAATTGGGAGGAAAGAGAAGATCCTTGTAAAAGCAGCTATTACAGCAACCGCTCATCCGATTGTATAGTATATGCTTCTAATATAGGTTTGATCGCTAAAATAGGCTCAGACAAAAAAGTAACAGTTGCACTTACCGACATACTTACAACAAAACCCATATCAGGAGCCGTTGTTGATGTATATAATTTTCAGATGCAACGCATAGGATCGGCTAAAACCGACGGAGATGGTTTCGCCACTATTGACTACAAAGGAGGCGTTCCTTTTGTGGTAGTGGCATCAAAAGATAAAGACAAAGGATATCTGAAGCTAACTTCTAATTTATCCCTATCACTCAGCAATTTTGATGTGAGCGGAAAAGAGATACAAAAAGGATTGAAAGGATATATTTACGGAGAAAGAGGAGTCTGGCGTCCGGGCGATTCTATTTACTTGACATTTATTTTGGATGATAAAGTAAATCCCCTGCCTAAAGGGCATCCCGTATCATTAGACATGTTTACACCCACAGGGCAACTCTATCAGAAATTTGTAAATACATCCGGAAAAGATGGTTTCTATACTTTCAAACTGGCAACCGATCCGGGAGCTATAACCGGTAACTGGCGGGCAGATATAAAAGTAGGAGGAGCTACCTTCTCAAAAACAATACGAATCGAAACCGTAAAACCCAACAGGCTGAAAGTCCGTTTAAATGTTGGTGAACTGATTGATGCAAGCAAAGGTGTTTTGAACAGTACCTTATCTTCGCAATGGTTGCACGGTGCAGCAGCTTCCAATCTGAAGGCAAGTGTCGAAATGACTTTATCACTGGCCGGTAATCCGTTTAAAGGATATGAAGCATACTCGTTTAACAATCCGGCAAGCAACTTTACTACAGATACCTATACAATATACGAAGGTCGATTGGATGCGAGCGGAAATGCTTCCATATCATCTAAACTACCTCCGGCTTCTAATGCTCCGGGAATGCTTAAAGCAACTTTAGTGTCAAGGGTATTCGAAACAGGAGGCGATGCAAGCATCTATTCGCAAACAGCAGCCTATTCTCCATATTCGGCTTATGTAGGTATAAAATCACCTAATGAATCTGACTATGAGATGTTGGAAACAGGCAAAGACAATGTGATGGATATAATAACATTGACTCCCGATGGAAAACCTGTTGGCAGATCGGATGTCAATGTCAAAATATATAAGATCAAATGGTCGTGGTGGTGGAATCGTAATAACGACGACTTGTCTTCCTATGTCAACAATACATCGGCAAATGTAGTATTGGATAAGGATGTATCGACAGTTGGAGGAAAAGCCAAAGTTAGTTTTAAAGTCGAAGATGCAGAGTGGGGACGCTATCTGGTGATGGCAACCGATCGTCAAAGCGGTCATATCTCAGGAAAAGTGATCTATGTTGACTGGCCTGCATGGAAAGGACGTTCGGATAAAGAAGATGCTTCGGGATTAACCATGCTGTCTTTCTCAACAGATAAAAAGACACCTTATCAGGTGGGCGAAAAAGTAACGGTGACCATTCCTAAAAGTTCGGATGGACGAGTGCTTATCAGTATCGAAGACGGCACCAAAGTCATACAACGCGATTGGGCTAAAACCAGTGCAAAAGAAGATACCAAATACACATTTGAAGTGACGGACGAAATGAACCCTAACTTCTTCATCTTTGCAACACTGTTACAACCTCATGCTCAAACCGATAATGATTTGCCGATTCGTTTGTATGGTGTGCTGAATATCAAAGTGGAGAATAAGAACACCATATTGACTCCCGTTATAACGATGCCTGATGAACTTCGACCCGAAAAAGAATTTACCGTATCGGTATCGGAGAAGAATAAGAAGGCAATGACATATACTCTGGCTGTTGTGGATGAAGGTCTGCTTGATCTGACTTCATTTAAAACACCCAATGCGTGGACCGATTTCTATGCTTATCAGGCATTAGGAGTTCGTACATGGGATATGTTCGATATGGTAGTAGGTGCACAAGCCGGAAAACTAGGCCCATTGTTGAGTATCGGTGGTGACGAGACTCTTAAACCATCGAGCAATCCTTTGAATCGATTTAAGCCTGTGGTGAAATTCTTAGGACCATTCACCATGAAGAAAGGCGAAACGCAGCAGCATAAGATAAAACTCGATCCGTATATCGGTTCGGTACGTGTGATGGTAGTAGCAGGTTCACAAGAAGGAGCTTACGGAAGTAGCGAAAAGACGGTTGCAGTGAAGAATCCGTTGATGGTTTTATCAACACTTCCAAGAGTTGCAGGACCTGACGAGGAGATACTACTTCCTGTGAATGTATTTGCAATGGATAAAAAAGTGAAGACAGTAAATGTAACTGTTCAGGCAGCCAATGGGTTATTCCAGTTTGTTGACGGAACAAGCAAGTCAGTAACATTTACCGAAACAGGAGATAAGGTGATTTACTTTAAAGTAAAAGTAGCCAAGAAAACAGGAGCTGAAAAAGTAACCATAAAAGCGAGTGGCGGAGGCGAAAGCTCAAACGAAACTATCGATATAATGGTACGGAATCCTAATCCACCTATTATATTGACCTCCGATGCTTTGGTTCCGGCAGGACAATCGCACGAATTAAATATTGATATGGATTCGCCCACAGCAGATGATTGGGTTAGACTCGAAGTTTCTCGTATGCCGGCTGTTGATCTGAGTAAGAATATGGCCTATCTGTATGATTATCCTTATGGATGTTCGGAGCAAGTAACATCACGCGTGTTCCCTCTGTTATATGTCGGAGCATTCCGTAAATTCTCGGAAAAAGAAACCGAGAAGATGAAATACAATATCAACGAAGCCATCAAAATATTGTCATCACGTCAATTAGGAGATGGGGGTATAGTTTATTGGCCGGGTAGTTCGTATCCAACAGAGTGGGTGAGTACCTATGCAGGTCATTTCCTTATCGAAGCTAAGAATAAAGGCTATAATGTGCCCGAATCAGTTATCAGTAAGTGGAAACAATTCCAGAAAAAAACAGCTCAGCGTTGGAACAGGGGCGATCTTTACAGTTCTTATTACTCGTATTCGATGAACGATCTGCAACAAGCATACCGTTTGTATACATTGGCTTTAGCCGGTGAACCGGAATTGGGAGCTATGAATCGATTGAAAGAAATGAAAGATCTTTCGATACAAGCTCGTTGGAGATTAGCTGCCGCGTATGCCATTGCAGGTAAAAAAGATGCAGCTCAGCAAATTGTGACGAATGTTCCTTTAACTGTCGATAATTATTCGGCATTCAACAATACCTACGGTAGCCCCGCTCGTGATATGGCGATGATAATGGAAACAAACTTATTGTTAGGCAGAACCGAGAAAGCCCTTTCGTTAGCATCTCAGATATCGACTGCATTAAGCTCCGATTACATTTCTACTCAAACGGCTGCATTTGGTTTGATAGCTATGTCTCAATTAGCCGAAAAGATGGGTAAAGGAGTGATAGCTTATGACTGGAGTTTGAATGGCGTAGCTCAAAAGGTCGAAAGTTCATCTCTGGTATTTAATGAATATACGATTAAACCACAGGAAGTTGTGAATATCAATTTCACAAATAAAGGTCAAGGGCAATTATACGTTCGTTTGATTGGACGTACACAACCTCTGGTAGACAAATCTCAGCCTAAAAATGACGGGATAAATCTGTATGTGAAATATGTGGATGATAATAACAACGAGATTGATGTAACTTCACTTCAACAGGGGACAGAGTTCTTTGCTAATGTGATTGTTCAGAATGTTTCGGGCGAATCTATCACCGACTTAGCACTTACCCAGATATTCCCTTCGGGTTGGGAAATATTCAATAGCCGCTTATTTAATGCAGCCGCTAATGCTACCAATCCATCGTTTAACTATCAGGACATACGAGACGATAGGGTGATGACATTCTTCAATCTGGGTAATGGGTATTCAACAGCAATCAAAGTTCGCTTACAAGCTGCCTATTGCGGTCGATTCTATCTTCCGGCAGTGTCTTGCGAGGCTATGTATAAACCGCAAACTCAAAGCCGCACTTCGGGCATGTGGGTTGAGGTAAAACAGTAAAACTTATATTCTAAATAAAAAAGCCGCGTACATTTATTGTATGTGGCTTTTTTATTTAGATAAACTATTTCTAGTTTTTAATCATGGCATTTTATCAAAACGGTTGATATACTTTAATTGCGGAAATGAATGAAGTTCCATCCATTCATCAGATATAATCATTCCGCTATATTCGGAATCTTTAGTTCGTAAATGAACGACCTTATAACTACCATCATGGGGGTAATTATAATAGAATTCCACTGAATCTTTTATCTGAGGAGAAAGAGCATGCTCAAATACCATTTGCCCCCTATTATCAAAGAATATCAAAGAAACCTTTACATCTCCATCTACGGATTCCCACCGAGTCATCTTTAAACTCTTCTCAGCTTCCTTCTGTTTTACGCATCCGCCAAAAATTCCAATTGTCAATAGTAATAATAAAAATCTCATTTCATGCTTTTTAAAATTAGTAATCATGTTTTAATCATACATTAACTACGACTTTACACACTAAAGGCGTGGACAAATACTCATCAGTAAAGAGGTACGACCAAGCACCTTGACACCAAACAAGTAAAGCCCACGCCAAATGGCATGAGCGATAACTTATTGTTCGTGGTGTCTTAAAAATTGGTCGTTTTCTTTACCCAAAACAATAGCTAACGCTATAATATTCAACAAAGATAGAAAAAAATGTATATCTTGGATGGAAATTAAAAACACAAATGAAAATGGCAAAATATTCTGATAAAGCGAAAGAAATATTCCGAAAAGAAGTTTCGGTATTAAAATGTCCAATTCACAATGAGAATGCAGTAGCTACCTTCTCGGATGAAGGATTTGGTGTAGAACCATCGTGCTGTTTAGAATTTCAACAATTTGTTATTGATGAATGTAAAAATAGAATAATTACATTAGCCTTGCATGAGGATATTGGTAAAATACTAAAGAAATAGCATTATGTAGTTTTAATAACTGAAATTACTAAAGAGTTTGATTTATCCTATTTATATATTGGACACTGCTTCTGAAGAGATTCTGTAGTGATTCATTTATTCAAACAAGAAAGGACGGATATATTCATCCGTCCTTTTCCGTATTATGTGTGGGTATATTCTGTCGAAATACGCCCAATCAATCAGCACTAATCATTATCATCGTCATCATAAAGATTATTCAACTCAAAAGATAAACTATCCAGCTCTTTTATCCAAGATTCCATAACATCTTTAGGTGTACCCGCAGGCGGACTGTCAATTCTGTCTTGGACTATCTCTATTTCTTTCTCAAGTTCTTCACGTCTATTACTCATCGCATTTAAATATTTAGGTTTCTAATATTTAGCATTGTGAAAAATATTTGTGCTTATGTAAAGTTATATGAAGCTTTGTTGATCACCCTCTGCTTTCCATACTAGCCTCGTCAGGATTAATCTTGTTTGTGGCAGCCTTTACTTCACTGTTAGTTACTTTGTCTGGAACCTCTCCTGAGTTCTTAACTATTCTAGCACTTTCATATGACTTGAAGTCTCTAGCTTTAACTGTTTTCTTAAGTATCTTCATAATGTTAATGTTTATCCTTTATAAACGCCTTAATAATCAGTAATGTTCTTTCCTAAGTATTATTTAACGGATTATTAGTAAAAGAAAGTGTGTATGATGGACAAAGGCTTTGGTTGTTCAAAGGAATAAAAAGGTCTGAAACCTTGAAATAAAAAAGGGGACGAATATTATTCGTCCCCTTTCGGTATTATAATGTGCGAGTATTCGACGGAAGAAACACTATTTAATGTCATATTCAGAAGTTGTAGCTACCAGTAGCTATACTTCAATGGACAATAAAAAGGTCTGTGACCTTACTCTACACTGTCAAAATCAACAACAGTCTTTCTGTTAGCCATTACTCTGTCAAAATCTTCTTTAGTACCAACAACAAGCTTATCAAAATCTCGTTGACCTGTACCTGCAGGAATCAAGTGACCGCAAATAACGTTTTCTTTCAGACCTTCCAATCTGTCAACCTTACCATGGATAGCAGCATCGTTAAGAACCTTAGTAGTTTCCTGGAACGAAGCAGCCGACATGAAGCTTTGTGTTTGAAGAGCCGCACGGGTGATACCTTGAAGTATTTGGTTCGCTGTTGCAGGAATTGCATCACGAACTTCTACTATACGAAGGTCACGTCGTTTCAACATCGAGTTTTCGTCTCTCAGTTTACGAGCTGTAACAATCTGTCCAGGTTCGAATGTAGAAGAGTCACCTGCATCTACAACCACTTTTTTACCCCAGATACGATCGTTTTCTTCCATTACCTCATGCTTATCAATCACTTGTTGTTCAAGGAAACGAGTGTCTCCCGGATCAACCACTTCTACCTTACGCATCATCTGACGTACGATAACCTCGAAGTGTTTGTCATTGATTTTCACACCTTGCAGACGGTATACATCCTGTACTTCGTTTACAATATACTCTTGTACCGCAGTTGGTCCCATGATAGCAAGAATATCCGAAGGAGTAGTAGCACCATCCGATAAAGGCATACCTGCACGGATAAAGTCATTCTCTTGTACCAGAATTTGTTTAGAAAGTGGAACCAGATATTTCTTTATTTCACCTGTTTTAGATGTAATAATTACCTCTCTGTTACCACGTTTGATCTTACCAAACGAAGCCTCTCCATCAATTTCAGATACAACAGCAGGGTTAGAAGGATTACGTGCTTCGAATAGCTCGGTAACACGAGGAAGACCCCCGGTAATATCACCCGCTTTACCTACAGCACGAGGTATCTTAACCAGTACATCTCCGGCTTTCATAGTGTCGCCATCTTCTTTGACAACGTGAGCACCAAGAGGTAAACTGTATGTTTTGATTATATTGCCTTTCTCATCCAGAATGTGTGCCTCAGGAGCTTTAGTCTTATCACGCGATTCGATAATGATCTTTTCTTTCAAACCGGTTTGTTCATCCGACTCTACTTTGTAAGTAACATTTTCTATTACGTTTTCGAACTTGATCTTACCTGTTGCTTCCGATACGATAACAGCATTAAATGGATCCCATTCGCAAATTACATCACCTTTCTTAACGTTGGCACCTTCTTTGAAATAAAGTTTAGCACCATAAGGAATATTGTGAGTAAGTAATACGATTTTAGTATTAGGATCAACCACACGTATTTCAACCAGACGGCTCACAACGATTTGTACTTTCTTACCTGCTTCGTCGATAGTTTCAACAACACGCAAGTCATCAATTTCCAAAATACCATCGTATTTTGTCATGATGCTGTTTTCAGTAGCAATATTCGAAGCGATACCCCCTACGTGGAACGTACGAAGTGTAAGCTGTGTACCCGGCTCACCGATAGACTGAGCAGCGATAACTCCAACGGCTTCTCCTTTTTGAACCATACGACCTGTGGCAAGGTTACGTCCGTAACACTTAGCACATACGCCTTTTTTAGATTCGCAAGTCAATACCGAACGGATTTCAACACGCTCAATTGGTGAATTTTGAATAATTATAGCGGCTTCTTCTCTGATTTGTTCTCCAGACTCAACAAGGACTTCTCCTGTCAAAGGATGTTGAATATCATGAACCGAAACACGACCCAATATACGTTCGTATAGTGAAGCTACAACTTCTTCGTTGTTTTTAAGTTCTGTACAAACAAGTCCGCGAAGTGTACCACAGTCTTCTTCATTGATGATCACATCTTGTGATACGTCAACCAGACGACGTGTTAAGTATCCTGCATCGGCTGTTTTCAATGCTGTATCGGCAAGACCTTTACGAGCACCGTGGGTAGAGATAAAGTACTCTAACACCGACAGACCTTCTTTAAAGTTAGAAAGGATAGGATTCTCAATAATTTGAGCACCTTCAGCTCCACTTTTCTGAGGTTTTGCCATCAATCCACGCATACCTGACAACTGACGAATCTGCTCTTTAGAACCACGGGCTCCCGAATCAAGCATCATGTATACAGCATTAAAACCTTGGTCATCTTCCGAAAGTTGTTTCATCAAAATGTTCGACAACTTAGAGTTGATGTGTGTCCAGGTATCAATAATCTGGTTGTAACGCTCGTTATAGGTGATGAATCCCATATTGTAGTTTCCTAGAATCTGTTCAACTTCATCATATCCTTGTTTAACCAGCGTTTCTTTTTCTGCGGGGATAATTACATCCTCAAGGTTAAACGACAATCCTCCACGGAATGCCATTGTATATCCAAGATCTTTAATATCGTCAAGGAACTGAGCTGTTTTAGCAACTCCTGCCAATTTGATGATATTACCGATAATATCTCTTAGTGATTTTTTAGATAAGATTTCGTTGATAAATCCTACTTCGATCGGAGTATTTTGGTTTACAAGTACACGTCCAACCGTGGTTTCACGCATAATTGTAGCCACTTGTCCGTTCTCGTCAAGGTCTCTTACATACACTTTAATAAGGGCATGTATATCAACTTTCTTCTCATTATAAGCAATGATAGCTTCTTCAGGTCCGTAAAAAGTAAGACCTTCACCTTGTGCTCCCGGACGTATTTTTGTGATATAATACAATCCCAATACCATGTCCTGAGAAGGTACAGTAATAGGCGCACCGTTAGCAGGGTTCAAGATATTGTGAGAAGCAAGCATCAACATTTGAGCTTCCAATACAGCGTCGTTACCCAAAGGTAAGTGAACAGCCATCTGGTCACCGTCAAAGTCGGCATTGAAGGCAGTACATGAAAGTGGGTGCAATTGGATTGCTTTACCCTCGATCATTTTAGGTTGGAATGCTTGAATACCCAAACGGTGAAGAGTAGGGGCACGGTTGAGCAATACGGGGTGACCTTTCATCACATGCTCAAGAATATCCCATACTACAGGTTCTTTGCGATCAACAATCTTTTTAGCAGATTTTACCGTTTTCACGATACCACGCTCAATCAATTTACGGATCACAAATGGTTTGAATAGCTCAGCAGCCATATCTTTTGGAAGACCACACTCGTGCATCTTCAATTCAGGTCCAACGACAATTACCGAACGAGCCGAGTAGTCAACACGTTTACCCAAAAGGTTTTGACGGAAACGTCCTTGTTTACCCTTCAAACTATCGGAAAGTGATTTAAGAGGGCGGTTCGATTCTGTTTTGATTGCACTCGATTTACGAGAGTTATCAAACAATGAATCCACAGCCTCTTGAAGCATACGTTTCTCATTACGAAGGATTACATCCGGAGCTTTAATGTCGATCAATCGTTTCAAACGGTTGTTACGTATGATAACACGACGATACAAGTCATTCAAGTCAGATGTAGCAAAACGACCTCCATCCAAAGGAACCAGTGGACGAAGTTCGGGTGGTATTACAGGTACAATCTTAACAACCATCCATTCCGGGCGATTTTTTGCTTTCGATCCACGGAAAGCTTCCACAACCTGAAGTTGTTTCAAAGCCTCGTTTTTACGTTGTTGAGAAGTATCTGTATTAGCTCTGTGACGGAGTGTATTAGCCAATGAATCGAGATTCAAACGAGCCAATAGATCATAAACCGCTTCAGCTCCCATTTTGGCAATAAACTTGTTTGGATCCATGTCGTCCAACAGTTGATTGTCTTTAGGAAGTGTATCTAAGTGGTTTAGATATTCTTCTTCAGTCAATAAATCTTTATAAGCAACACCTTCTTCTTCTTTGATACCAGCTTGTATTACAACATAACGTTCGTAATAAATGATCATATCAAGTTTCTTGGTTGGTATACCAAGAAGATAACCCATTTTGTTAGGTAAAGAACGGAAATACCAGATGTGAGCAACAGGCACTACCAAGTGGATGTGACCGGTACGCTCGCGTCTTACTTTTTTCTCAGTAACCTCTACACCACAACGGTCGCAGACGATACCTTTATATCGGATACGTTTGTATTTACCGCAATGACATTCGTAGTCTTTTACCGGACCAAAAATACGTTCGCAGAACAAACCATCACGTTCGGGTTTGTAGGTACGATAGTTTATAGTTTCGGGTTTCAAGACTTCACCGCTTGAATTTTCCAGAATTTCTTCCGGAGAAGCAAGACTTACTGTGATTTTTGAAAAGCTACTCTTTACTTTACTATCTTTTCTAAAAGCCATATATCAAATTATATAAAGAGTTAAAGTATATTTATAAGTATATGGAGTATTTCACGGGGAAATACTCCACAAATCCTATGTTTTATTAATCAAGAGTTACGCTTAAACCAAGACCTCTCATTTCATGTAACAATACATTCAATGATTCAGGTATACCCGGTTGTGGCATTGGTTCGCCCTTAACAATAGCTTCGTAAGCTTTAGAGCGTCCCATCACGTCATCCGACTTGATTGTAAGTATTTCTTGTAAGATGTGAGCAGCACCAAATGCTTCAAGTGCCCAAACCTCCATCTCTCCGAAACGTTGACCCCCGAATTGAGCCTTACCTCCAAGAGGTTGTTGCGTAATAAGTGAGTATGGTCCGATAGAACGAGCGTGCATTTTGTCTTCAACCATGTGACCCAGTTTCAACATGTAGATAATTCCTACAGTTGCAGTTTGGTCAAAACGATCTCCGGTTCCACCATCGTATAGATAAGCTTTACCATAACGAGGCACACCTGCTTTGTCAGTCCATTCATTCAGGTCATCAAGACTTGCACCGTCAAAAATTGGAGTTGCAAACTTCACACCCAGTTCTTTACCTGCCCAACCAAGCACAGTTTCGAAAATCTGTCCAAGGTTCATACGAGAAGGCACACCAAGTGGGTTCAACACAATATCAACCGGTGTTCCGTCGGGTAAGAATGGCATATCTTCTTGACGAACGATACGAGACACGATACCTTTGTTACCGTGACGTCCTGCCATCTTATCACCTACCTGCACTTTACGTTTCTTAGCTACGTATACTTTTGCGATTTGTACAATACCCGATGGAAGTTCATCACCGATTGTAAGATCGAAACGCTTACGTTTCAATTCAGCGTCAAGTTCTTTGTACTTACGTAGATAATTTACAATAACGCTCTTAATAAGCTCATTTTTGTTATCGTCCGCAGTCCATTTACTTACTTGTATCGATTCGAAGTCGATGCTGTCAAGTGCCGATTTTGTAAATTTAGCACCCTTCGCAATAACATCTGTATTCAAATAATCTTTTACTCCTTGAGATGCTTTTCCTTCGGTCAGAACCAATAGCTTATCTACCAAGATAGATTTTTGTTTAGCCATTTTTTCTTCATACTCTTCGTCTAATTTAGGAAGCAATGCTTTGCTCGAAAGTTTTGTTTTTCCTTTTTTAGCGGCTTTAGAGAACAAGTTAGTTCCGATAACAACACCCTTCAATGATGGAGAAGCTTTCAATGAAGCATCTTTCACATCTCCGGCTTTGTCTCCGAATATGGCACGAAGAAGTTTTTCCTCAGGAGAAGGATCCGATTCTCCCTTAGGAGTAATCTTACCGATAAGAATGTCGCCGGGACCCACACGAGCTCCTATGCGAACGATTCCTCTTTCATCCAAGTCTTTGGTTGCTTCTTCACTAACGTTAGGAATATCAGAAGTTAATTCCTCCACACCACGTTTAGTATCACGTACATCAAGAGAAAACTCTTCTACGTGAACAGATGTAAATACGTCTTCGCGAACAATACGTTCGTTCAATACGATAGCATCCTCAAAGTTATAACCTTTCCAAGGCATGAAAGCAACCTTAAGGTTCTTTCCGATTGCCAATTCACCATCTTCAGTAGAATACCCTTCAGTCAGGATATCACCTGTTTCTACACGTTGACCTTTTTTGCATGTTGGGCGAAGGTCAATAGTAGTATTCTGGTTAGTCTTTCTGAATTTAGGTACTATATGTGTCTTAACAGCACTGTCGAAGCTTATAAATTCTTCGTCGTCTGTACGGTCATATTTAATCTTAATAGTACTCGCATCCACATACACAATCTCGCCGGGACCTTCTGCCACAACTTGTGTACGCGAATCTTTAATAAGCAAGCCTTCGATACCAGTTCCCACGATAGGAGCTTCGGTACGAAGTAAAGGAACTGCCTGGCGCATCATATTAGATCCCATCAGTGCACGGTTGGCATCATCATGCTCCAAGAAAGGAATCAAAGATGCTGCAATAGATGCAATCTGAGTAGGAGATACGTCCATCAATTCGATTTCCTCAGGACCTACTACCGGATAGTCGGCATCCTGACGAGCTTTTACACGAGTATTAATGAAACTTCCGTTATCATCTAAAGGAGCATTTCCTTGAGCGATAATTTTTTCTTCTTCCTCTTCTGCTGCAAGGTAAATAATACCATCTTCAGAAAGGTCTACTTTGTTATTGGTAACCTTACGATAAGGAGTCTCGATGAATCCCAGTTCGTTGATTTTAGCATATACACAAAGAGAAGAAATAAGACCGATATTTGGTCCCTCAGGAGTTTCAATTGGACACAAACGACCATAGTGAGTGAAGTGAACGTCACGAACCTCGAAACCTGCTCTTTCGCGAGAAAGACCACCTGGTCCTAAGGCCGACATACGGCGTTTGTGAGTAATCTCAGCCAGAGGGTTGGTTTGATCCATAAACTGAGAAAGTGCATTCGTTCCGAAGAATGTATTCACAACAGATGAAATAGTTTTCGCATTGATCAAGTCAATAGGAGTAAATACCTCATTGTCGCGCACATTCATTCTCTCACGAATGATACGGGCCATACGGTTAAGACCAACTCCAAACTGGTTGTAAAGTTGTTCTCCTACAGTACGTACACGTCTGTTGCTTAAGTGGTCAATATCATCTACAATTGCTTTGGAGTTGATAAGCTCAATTAAGTATTTTATGATTTCAATTATATCTTCTTTGGTCAAAACACGAACATCTACGCTCGTATTCAAACCAAGTTTCTTATTGATTCTGTATCGACCAACTTCTCCTAAATCGTAACGTTTTTCAGAGAAGAATAAACTGTTGATAACCTCGCGTGCACTAGTATCATCAGCAGGCTCGGCACTACGCAATTGGCGGTAGATATGACGCACGGCGTCTATTTCCGAGTTACTAGGGTCTTTTTGTAAAGTGTTATAGATTATAGTATAATCTGAAGCATTCTGATTGCTCTTATGCAACAATATCGAAGCTACACCCGAGTCAAGAATAGCATCCATATGGTCTTTCTCAACAATAGTTTCACGTTCGATTATAACTTCATTTCGTTCTATAGAAGTAACCTCACCAGTGTCTTCATCTACAAAATCTTCCATCCATGTCTTAAGGATACGGGCAGCAAGCCTGCGTCCTTCAATCTTTTTTAGATTTTGCTTATTAACTTTAACTTCCTCGGCAAGGTCAAATATTTCGAGAATATCTTTATCACTTTCGAAACCGATAGCTCTAAGTAGAGTAGTTACCGGTAATTTCTTTTTTCTGTCGATATACGCATACATGACACTGTTGATGTCTGTTGCAAATTCAATCCAAGAACCCTTGAATGGAATGATACGAGCAGAGTATAATTTACTACCATTGGCATGTACACTTTGTCCGAAGAATACACCTGGCGAACGGTGAAGTTGCGATACAACTACACGCTCAGCTCCATTGATGACAAAAGTACCTTTTTCTGTCATGTATGGAATTAGTCCAAGGTATACGTCTTGAATTACTGTATCGAAATCCTCATGATCAGGGTCTGTACAGTAAAGTTTTAGCTTCGCTTTAAGAGGAACACTATATGTTAAGCCTCTCTCAACACACTCATCGATAGTGTAGCGGGGAGGATCGATATAGTAGTCCAAAAATTCTAATACAAAGTTGTTACGAGTATCTGCGATAGGAAAATTCTCAGCAAAAACTTTATATAAGCCTTCTTTCTTTCTTTTTTCAGGAGGTGTATCAAGCTGTAAAAAGTCTCTGAAAGACTTTAGTTGTACTTCAAGAAAATCTGGGTAGTGAAGAGGATTTTTTATTGAAGCAAAGTTGATTCTTTGATTTGTTGTAGTTGAAGACATGGAATACTCTTTTTTTTGAACTAATTACTTTTGACGCAAAAAGGTCAAGAACCTCCTTACTCAGAAGGTTCTCAACCAACATCCTGATTAACAGGATCTTTTTGTTTTATTTAAGTTCAACTTCAGCTCCAGCTTCTTCCAATTGTTTTTTCAATGCATCAGCTTCGTCTTTGCTAACACCTTTTTTCAATTCAGAAGGAGCAGCATCTACTAGATCTTTCGCTTCTTTCAAACCTAAACCTGTAAGTTCTTTAACAGCTTTTACTATAGCTAGTTTGTTTGCACCAGCAGATTTCAAAACAACATCAAATGCTGTTTTTTCTTCTACAGCTTCTGCTGCAGCAGCAGGAGCAGCAACGGCAACAGCTGCAGCAGCTGGTTCGATACCGTATTCTGTTTTAAGAGTTTCAGCCAATTCGCTAACTTCTTTAACTGTCAAATTTACTAGTTGTTCAGCAATAGCTTTTACGTCTGCCATTTTTGTATGTATTAAAATTGTTATTACTTCTTTTGTTTAATTTATCTTTTCGATAGAGTCTCAAGTACTCCGTGGATGGTGTTACCACCTGATTGAAGAGCAGATACAACATTCTTGATAGGCGATTGTAACAATCCGATAACCTCTCCAAGAAGTTCTTCTTTGCTCTTGATATTTACTAACGCTTTTAGGTTTTCGGCTCCTACATAGAAGCTTTCTTGCACGTATGCAGCCTTAAGCGCTGGTATACCTTCTTTGCTATATTTGTCGATTAACTTAGCAGGAGCATTAGCAACGTTAGAAAGCATGATAGCAGTGTTACCTGTCAAGACCGGAGTCAATTCAGAATAATCAGTATCTAATGATTCTAGTGCTTTTTGCAACAAGGTATTTTTAACTACCATTAGCTTGATATCACTCTTAAAGCATTCAGCTCTTAAAGCGCTGGTTTTTGCTGCATTAAGTGTAGAGATATCAGTCAAATAAAAGTAATCATATCCTTTTATTGTAGCTGCAATGGTATCTATAATGGTGCTTTTATCTTCCTTTCTCATAATTCCGTAGTTTTAATTAGTTTTCGTCTACTGATTTAGGGTCTATTTTAATACCCGGACTCATAGTGCTAGAAAGAAATACACTCTTCACATAAGTACCTTTAGCCGAACTTGGTTTCAATTTGATAAGCGTATTGATAAATTCTTTCGCATTATCTTTGATTTGATCAGCAGTAAATGATACCTTACCTATAGATGCATGGATAATACCTGTTTTGTCTACTTTAAAGTCAATCTTACCTGCTTTAACCTCAGTAACAGCTTTTGCTACATCTACTGTAACAGTACCGCTCTTTGGATTCGGCATAAGACCACGA